>JADLDI010000024.1 GCA_020846745.1 Bryobacterales bacterium
TCAACCGCGCCTACAAACAACTCAAAGATTCCCAAACGAACCGCATCTGTCAGCTAATAGAAGCCAACCCCGAAGCTCCCCGTCCGTCGCTCCCCCTCGCCGACGCCCTTAAAATTCAACGCTTTGCGAAACGAACTCCCCCACCTCGCACCTCCCCCGAAACGGAACCGCGACCGTCAGGGAGCGCCGCGCCATCCGAAGACATCCTCACCCACTTCCCCCCATCCGTAGCCGCCGAAATCCGCGACGACGCTGCCAACCTCGATATCTCCGTCAACTTCCTCATCAGCCAGTACGCCAAAATCGGCTACCAGACCGCCCTCCAGGAATCCGTGCGGAACGAACCCAATTACGATTGCGTTAAGCGTTAATCCGCTGCAGCGACTTCGCACTGGAGGATGGTTATCATGAATGAACGAGGACCGATTAGACATGCCTGTAAAGCCTAGCGACGCAGAAGAAGAGTATTTTGCGCGGCAGGAAGCCGAGAAGAGGCGCAAGATGGCGGAGGAACGCCAGGCGCAACTGCGGGAGGAGGAAAAACAGCAGAAGCGCGCTCTGCACTTTATGAAATGCCCGAAGTGCGGAATGGATTTGGAAGAGATTAGCTTTGGCGATGTCCGCGTAGACAAATGCTTCAGTTGTGAAGGCCTGTGGCTGGACAAGGGCGAGTTGGAGAGGATCCAGAAGAAAGAGGCGGGTTTTGTCGGAAGACTGGTGAACGTTTTTCGCCCGTAGCCCAGCCCGGCGGTCTGCTTAGCCGGCTAGGCTAGCAGTTCACGCACCACTCGACCATGAACGTCGGTAAGAGAAACGTCCCGGCTGCCGAAGCGGTAGGTAAGGCGGCGATGGTCGAGGCCGAGCAGGTGGAGCATGGTGGCGTGAAGGTCGTGGATGGCCACGGGGTTTTCCGCCACCTTGTTGCCTAGTTCATCCGTACTTCCGAAGATACTGCCGCGATTCACGCCGGCTCCGGCCAACCAAATCGTGAAGCACGCGGGGTGATGGTCGCGGCCATCGCCGTTGGATGTGTCGGGCGTGCGGCCGAACTCGCCTGCCCAGAGGACAAGGGTTTCGTCGAGCAGGCCGCGGGAGCGGAGG
The DNA here is from genome assembly GCA_020846745.1 of Bryobacterales bacterium. GTDB lineage: Bacteria > Acidobacteriota > Terriglobia > Bryobacterales > Bryobacteraceae > JADLDI01. The sequence continues at coordinate 1,102 of JADLDI010000024.1, forward strand.
TCTTTGATGAGAGCCGTGACGGCCTGATCGGTGACAAAGGCGTTGGTTTCGTGACCTTTCTTGAGCTGATCGTGCTGGTCCCAGGTGCCGTTCATCCCGAAGATGTTGGGGGAGGTCACTTCCACGAATCGGACGCCGGCTTCGAGCAAGCGGCGGGCGCGCAGGCATTGCAGGCCGTAAAGACGCTTGTATTTGTCTGGAGAGTCTAAACCGTAGAGCTTCTTGGTGGCTTCAGATTCCTTGCCGAGGTACAGCACATCGGGCACCAGCGATTGCATCCGATAGGCCATCTCGTAGTTGCGGATGGCGGACTCGACCGCGTCGTCACCGGTGGATTTGGCGAACGAACGGTCCTGGGCGAGGATGGCGTCGAGTTTCGCTTGTTGGAGCGCGTTTGCATCGGCCGGGACGATGTTATCGATAGGCGGGTCGTCGCCTTTCAGATGGGTGGCTTGGTGCGTAGCCGGCAGAAAGCCGTTCGAGAAGTTTTCCAAGCCGCCGGGTGGCACGTACTCATCCCTGAGCAGGACATACCCGGGCAGGTTCCGATTCTCACTGCCGAGTCCGTAGGTGACCCAGGACCCTAGAGAGGGGAATCCGCCGACGTTGCGCCCGGTGTGTAGGAAGACGTTGCCACGGGCGTGGAGCGGGAACGACGAGACCATGCTCCGAACAACGGCGAGTTCGTCAACGACCTCGGTGATATGGGGGAAGATCTCGCTGATCGATACCCCTGCGCGGCCGTACTGCCTAAATTTCCAGGGGCAGCCGTGCCACTTGCGCTTGCCTTGGCCGGAGAGTTGTCCGCTTATCTCGTTCAGCTTAGGCTTTGGGTCGAAGGTGTCCATGTGCGAGACACCGCCGGGCATGAACAGGAACAGGACGTTCTTGGCTTTGGCGCGCGCGTGCGGAGTGGGCGAGGCCGCGAGCGAAGAAAACGCGAGCGAGGGGAAGCCGATGGAAACCCGTTTGAGCAGTTCTCGCCGCGATGTCATTGGATGTACAAGAATTCTTTCAAGTTGAACAGGGCGTGCGCAACTTCCTTCCAAACATCGCAGGCGGCGAGGATGTCGACGCGGGCGATGCCGACGTCGTCGGCAACGCGGTAGAGCAGGGCAGAGAACCGGTCTCGCTCGTCCTTGGACGGGAGCCGCGAAAGGGCAGTGAAGAACATGCTGTCCAGGCGAGAGTCGACCGTGTCCTTTTCGCGCTTGATTACATTCTCAGCCCACAAGCGCGACTGCTGAACGATGAATGGATCGTTCAGCATGGTGAGCGCTTGGGCGGGCACGTTGGTGACGTCGCGCGCGCCGCGGGCGACGAGCGGGGCAGGATAGTCGAAAGTATCGAGGAAGCGCGTGCCTTCCATGCGAGTTACTTTGAGGTAGACGCTTCGGCGGCCTGCGCCATCGAGGGGTCCGGAGAAAAGGCGGCGGTAGTCCTGGGGCTTCTCTCGATAGGGGTGGATGCTTTCGCCATACAGAGTGCGGTCGAGGCGGCCGCTAACGGAGAGGATGGAGTCGCGAATAGACTCGGCTTCGAGCCGTCGGAGCGGGTAGTGTTGGAGCAGGCGGTTGCGCGGGTCGACTTCGCGGGAACGGCCGCTGGCGATGCTCGATTGCTGGAAGGCTTGCGAGCTGGCAATGAGCCGGACGATATGTTTGATGCTCCAGTTGTGGGCGGCAAATTCCGCTGCAAGCCAATCGAGTAACTCGGGATGGGACGGCGGCTCCGCCAGGCGGCCGAAGTTATCGGGGGTAGTTACAAGACCCTGGCCGAAGAGATGATGCCAGATCCGGTTCACCATAAGACGGGCCGTGAGGGGATTCTTCTCGCTGGCGATCCAGTTAGCAATCTGGAGCCGGCCACTGGCTGACCCTTCGACTGAGCCTGTGGAGACGAGCTGCAGAAATCCGCGGTGGACCGTCTTGCCCGGGCTTTTCCAGTTCCCGTAGGGGAGAATGGGAACGTCGAAACCAGGCGCGTCTTCGCCGAGGCCGCTGATCGTTCGCGGTTCGGGCAGGTTGGATTCGGCTTCTCGATAAGCAATAAGTAACTGGGTGATTTCGGGTGTGGAGTCCTTGCAATTGCTGATGAAACCTTCGCCGAGAAGCCAGTTAAGCCAGCGGACATCGTCATCGGTGGCGGTGCCGTCGCGCCATTTCGCGATGACGTCCAGAGCGATCTGCCGGATACGGGCAGGAACATCGGCGGGCTTTTCGTCTGTGTAGAGACGGTTGAGCCAGGACAGGTTGGGCTTAGGCTCCGCCTCGATGTCATGAAGATAAGCGCGGCGGAGACCGACGAACGAGCGAGGCTGATCGAGCAGCGACACCTCGTTCTTCTTGAGCCGGCCGGGACGGTCTGGAAAGCGGGGGTTATCGTGCTTTGTGAGTAACTCGAGATAGACAGGGAGGTTCTTAGCCTTGTCCTGAGTGGATAGGCGCAGATAGCCAAGGCGCGGCTTGTCGATAGTTTGATACACCTCGCCAATTTGTCCGTTGTCGATCACGGTGCGGATTGCGCCCACTTTGCCGCCGAGCAATTCGAGGGTAACAAACTTCTTATCCTTCGGAAGCACGCTTGAACGAAGGCTGGCGTTCAGCTTCTCCGAAATCGTGTGGGAGTACCAACCGGAAGGGAAAACTTCGCTGACAATGGAGTCGCCGTCCGGGCTGACCGCGAATTCACCGGGTGGACTGGGCTTCGCATCGAGAGCGAGGCCGTGCGGATACCAATCGGAGAGTGCTTCGAAATTGGTGCTGTTGAAAGTACGACGAGATTCTTCTTCCTTGCGGAAGGCGGCCACGGTGGCAGCCCAATCTGCGCTCAGTGCTTTGAGGGGAGAGTCGAACGGGGCCTCGGCCGAGGGTTGCAATTCTATTTCACCGGCTTGGCGACGCCAAACGGTGGCGAGTTCCGATTTGAGCTGGCCTTTAAGCGCGGCGAGGCGTTCGCGACGGGCGCGGAACGGAGCGGCGGTATCGAGGGTATGGGTGACGGGGCGCGAACTGAGTAGGACGCCTTGCAGAGCGTAATAGTCGGCGGTGGGGATGGGGTCGACTTTATGGTCGTGGCAACGTGCGCACGAGACGGAGAGGCCCTGGAAGGCTTTGCCGAGTGTGTCGATTTGGTTGTCAACCTGATCGAGGCAAATCTCGCGGAATTCCACGCAATCGTCGTGCCCTGCTTCGCCAAGCCGGAAGAAGGCGGTACCGATTATCGATTCGTTCAGCTGCAAATCAGGGTTAATCCGAGGGTTAGGGAGGAGGTCGCCGGCGAGGTGCTCTCTTACTAGCTGGTCATAAGGGACGTCGTTGTTGAAGGCGCGGATGAGATAGTCGCGGTAGCGCCAAGCGCCGAGGACTTCGTAGTTCCATTCATAACCGAGGGTTTCTCCGAAGCGAACCACATCCATCCAGTGGCGGGCCCAGTGTTCGCCGTAATGAGGCGATCGGAGGAGGCGATCCATGAGGGTGTCGAACGCTTTGGGAGAGCGATCGCGGAGGAAAGCGTCAACCTCCGCGGGCGTAGGTGGCAGCCCGGTTAGGACCAGGGATACACGGCGAACGAGGGTGGCGCGGTCTGCGGGTGGAGCAGGGAAAACCCCCTCGCTAAAGAGGCGGAGGCGCAGGAAGCGGTCGATGGGATGGGTGGTGTTGGGGACGACCGGAATTTGGACGGGGGCGACCGGTTCGAAGGCCCAGTGCTTTTGACTTCGGGCAGGCTTGGTTGCCAGGTCAGCAGGCCAGGGCGCGCCGGCGTCGATCCAACGTTCAAGGGCGGCGATTTCGGGTGCGGTGAGCGGTTCGTCAGGTGGCATTTTCAGCGCGCCGGTCCGCTTCACAGCGGTTAGCAGAAGGCTTTGGGCAGCGTTGCCCGCGACCAGCGCGGGGCCGCGCCCGCCGCCCTTGAGAGCGTTGTCGCGGGTGTCGAGACGAAGATTGCCAAATTGGCGCGCGGCACTATGACAGGAATGGCAGCGCCTGGTGAGCACAGGCCGCACCTGCTTTTCGAATAGCTCCGCCGCCTGAGGAGAGGCGGACTGCAGGGCCAGAGCCGCAAACGCGAGGACGAGCATGTCCCTACTATTATTCTCCGGGCCGCGGCGTTTGCAAGGAGTGTTTTGAGCGCTTACGAGAGAACTTCGAGAAGGCGATCGATGTCAGCCTTGTTGTTATAGACGGACGGCGAAATGCGCATGCCCGGGACTATCCGTACTTCACCGGAGTTATCGGCGAATTCCCAGCGGCGGAGGGCGACGACTGTTTTGCCAAAGGTTTTCTTGAGTTTGGCGGCGGTTTTCTCGTATTCGGGCAGGTGATAGCTCACGATGGGAGTCTCGTTACCCGGAGGAGTAAGTGGCTTATAGCCCATTCGCGGCAGTTCGGCCTGAAGGCGCGAAGTAAGTTCCCTGGCGTGGTCGCGGATGTTAGTTACACCGAGTTGCTTGATGTACTTCAGGGCGGCGTGGACGGCAGCGCCTCCGATGTACGAGAAGCTGCCGGTTTCGAACTTGGAAGCGCCCTCGCGCAGTTTAAACGCCGAATCGGTTTGTGTGTTGTTCAAACTGGTGTACTGCCGGACGCCATAGCGGGAGCGCTGCAATTTATCTTGAAGGTCGTCGCGCACGTAGAGGAAACCGAAACCGAAGTCGCCCATGAGCCACTTGTATGCCCCGCAAGCCGCGAAGTCGATGCCCATGCCGCGAACGTCGATGGGGACGGCGCCGGCGCCCTGGATAATGTCGCAATAGACATAGGCGCCCCGCGAATGCGCGATTTCGCTCGTTCGTCTAATGTCATGGAGGAAGCCGTTGATGTTCGATACCAGGGCGAGGGAGACGAGGCGTGTGTTCTTGTCGATCAATTTCTCCATGTCATCGGGCCGGACGTTCCAAAAGCCGTTGCGGTCCGCCAGTCGCGCGATGCGGAGTTGGACACCGTGCTCGCGTTCAAGCATCCGGTACATGTACTTGGAAGCCTGATAGTGGAGGTCGTCGATGACGACGTTTGCACCCTTGGCGCCGTTGAGGCGGAGGCCGGCGACAACCAGATTCTCGCCCTCAGTGGTGCTTTGGACAAAGGCGATTTCGCTAGGGCGGGCGTTGATGAGATCGGCGAACAACTGCTTAGTTTCGGCCTCACGCGCGTGGAAGGGCGAACTGGAGTAGTCGCCTTCGCCGTTCACGCGATAGCGGAGATGCTCTTCCATGGCGGCCATGGAGTGAACGCTAAGCGGGTGGTAGTCGGCGGCGGTGATCCAAAGGCGGTTCTTGAGCCAGGGGAAGTCGTTGCGGACCGCCGTCCAGTCGACCGTTCCGTTGGGGGCGGCCGGCGTGGGGATGGCTGAGGCGAGGGCGGCGGTTTTGAGCAGGTCGCGGCGGTTGGGGTGACGCATTGTGGTCTGGTTATATCACGAGCGAATAAGCTATAGAAGATGCTCGACCGTCGTCAGTTCTTATTTTCACCTTTGGCCGTGGCTCCGGCTTGGAGTGCTGAGCGCTCCGGAGGCGATTGGCGCTTCTATGGAGGAGATTCGGGCGCGACGCGCTATTCGCCTTTGGACCAATTGAAGAGAGGCAATGTAAGCAGGTTGCGGGTGGCATGGTCGCACAAATGCGGAGACGCGATGCAGCGCCCGGCGACTACCATCGAGTGCACGCCCATTGTGATTGACGGCGTGATGTACCTGACGACGGCCCGGCTGCAGGTGCGAGCGATCAAGGCTTCAACCGGCGAACCCCTTTGGAACTACAATCCACTGCAGAACTCGCGCCGCGCGACCGGTGTCAACCGTGGGGTGACCTGGTTTGAGGACGGCAAGGACAGGCGAGTGTTCGCGGGCATCCAGGACAAGCTGTACTGTATCGACCCGCAGAGCGGCGAGTTGAAGAAAGGCTTCGGAGACAACGGCATCGTCGATTTGACGACGCAGTTCGACCGGGAGATGAATGGCCTGAACTTCCGGATTACCAGTCCGCCGGTGGTGTTTGAAGATACGGTGATTGTCGGCGGAGGCGGCGGGGAAGGGCCGCGCACAGAGGGTCCGGGCCACATTCGTGGATATGACGTCTACACCGGAAAGCGGAAATGGATTTTCCACACGATCCCGCATCCGGGCGAACTTGGATACGAAACGTGGCCGAAGGATTCGTGGCAGCGGAACGGGGCGGCGAACAATTGGGCGGGGATGAGTGTCGACCTGAAACGCGGATGGGTGTTTGTTTCGACAGGGTCGGCTTCGTTCGATTTCTGGGGCGGCGACCGGCACGGCGACAATCTGTTCAGCGATTGCGTGCTGGCACTGGATGCGCGGAACGGAAAGCGCATCTGGCACTACCAGACGGTGCATCACGACGTTTGGGATTACGATTTGCCGGCGCAACCGGCGCTGATTACGGTTCGAGTCAATGGCCGGGAACGCGACGCCGTGGCGCAGGTGACGAAGACGGCGTTCGTGTTTGTGCTGGACCGGGAGACGGGCAAACCGCTGTTTCCCGTGGAAGAACGCACGGTACCGGCGAGCGATGTGGAAGGCGAGAAGTTGTCGCCGACACAGCCGTTTCCGGTGAAGCCGCGGCCACTGTCGCGGATGGAGGTGAACGAAGACCTGATCACCGATATTTCGCCCGAAGCGCGCGAATTTGTGATGAAGCGGTTCAAGAGCCTGCGCGGCGGCACGCCGTTTGCGCCACCGTCAAAGCAGGGGACGATCTATTCGCCGGGGACACTTGGCGGCGCGTTGTGGGGCGGATGTGCGTTCGATCCACGCTCCAGGCGGCTGTTTGTCAATTCCAGCGAGTTACCGAGCATTGCTACGATTCGCGATGCCCGGCCGGACGAGGGGTATAAGTTCGGAATCACAGGTTATGAGAAGTTGATCGACCAGGATGGATACCCGGGTGTGAAACCGCCATGGGGACATCTGACGGCCATCAACATGGATACGGCGGATTTCGTCTGGCGGGAGGCTGTCGGCGAATACCCGGCACTGGCGTCACGAGGGCTAAGAAAGACCGGGACGTATAACTTGGGCGGGTGTATCGCGACAGCGGGCGGGCTGGTGTTTATGGCGGCGACGGCGGATGAAAAGATACGGGCCATCGATTCCGATAGCGGCGCCGTGTTGTGGGAGGCGAAGTTGCCCGCCGGCGGATATGCGACGCCATCGACTTATGAGGTTGGGGGTAAGCAGTACGTGGTGGTCGCGTGCGGGGGCGGCAACCGGCAGAAGACGGCATCGGGCGACGAGTATGTTGCATTCTCGCTGTAGGGATGAAGTAAATGGACGATCTGTTTCAGTCTGTCGATGGGTTACTAAGCGGCGGCCGGCCTGTGTCGTCACTGGAGTATCTGATTGAAGAGTTCCGGCGCGAGAAGAACTATCCGGCAGTCTTTGAAGCACGGCTGATGAAGTGCCGGCACGAGTTAGGGTTGCCGGTTATCCAGACCGAGAGTTTCTCCAGTTTCCCCGCGGAGCAACGGCAAGAGTATGAAACGACGTTTCTGGATGCAGCGCGTGAAGTCGCGGAGGCGTACCTGGCTGACGGAAGGATTGAACGCGCCTGGCCGTATTTCCGGGCAATCGGGGAGACGGGGCCGGTTTTTGCGGCGATCGATAGGTTGGCGCCGGCCGAAGGGCAGGAGGATGTAATCGGCATCGCCTTCCAGGAAGGGTTGCATCCGCGAAAAGGGCTGGAGTTGATGCTGGCGCAGCACGGCATGTGCCGGGCGATTACCGCGTTTGGAATGTACGCGGTGGAGAAGGACCGGCAGGCGTGCATTGCATTGCTGCTCGGCCACTTACATGCCGAAATTGTTGAACGCATGAAGCGGGCGATTGAAGCGGTGGAAGGTAGGCCGCCGGAGACGGAGTCAATCGAGACGTTGATTGCCGGACGCGACTGGATGTTTGGGGAGTACGACACCTATATCGACACTTCGCATGTGATGTCGGTGTTACAGTATGCGCCGGAGTTGACCGCCGAGGCAGCGCTACGGCAAGCGCGCGAACTGTGTATATATGGGCGACGGTTATCGCCGCAGATGCAATTGCGCGGGCAATACCCATTCGAGGACACGTTCAACGACTATGGGGCGTATATAGACGCGCTGCTGGGTGTGGACTGCGTAGGAGCATTGGATTACTTCCGAAAGAAGATTGCAGAGTCGGACCTGGAAGAGTACGGCACGGGATTGGTGCAGGCGTTTGTACGATTGCTGGTGAGGCTGGAACGATTCGAGGAAGCGATTGATCTGTCGCTCGAGTTCCTGTCCGATTTGCGGGTAAGCGAGTTGAGTTGTCCGGCGGCGATGGATATCTGCCGGATGGCGGGCGATTATGACCGCTTGATGGAGATCGCCAAGCAGCGCGGAGACTTACTCAGTTATACGGCGGCGGCACTGGAGCGGGCACGTAACGCTACTTAGCGGCCGCTATCTCGACCACGGCATCGTAATGGAAGCGGACGAATCGTTGTAACTCGGCAACGAGGATCCGCTCCTGATCGGAGTGGGCGCCGAAACCGAGGGGACCGTCTTCCTCGTCGACCAGAGGGTCGATGCCATAGGCGAGCACGCCCCTGGCTCGGAGTTGGGCGCTGTCGCTCGCGCCCGTCATCATAAAGGGGAGAACGGGGACGTTGTAGTGCTTGCGGAGCATCCTTTCGAGGGCTCGGTAGGGTTCGCTATCAACGGGGGACGGCTTGCCGTAGGGCCGTGTGGCGCCCTTGTTGACGACCTCAACCGCTGGATCGTTGATGACGCGGCGGAGTTCATCGAGGAGCGCGGGCATATCCTCGCCCGGCGCGGCGCGAACGTCGAGGATCGCCTCTGCTTCGGAGGGGATGACGTTGTAGCGGTACCCGGCGTTGATGACGTTCGGCGAGATGGAAGTGCGGAGCAAGCTGTAATGGCGCGGTTCGTTGACAGCGAAGTATTCCTGTATGGCCGGAGCCTTGACTGGGTCGAAAATGCCGTTGTAGCGGGCCGCCTGCTCGGGCGTGCTGATGGTCGCTAAGCGCTCGAAGTAAGCGCGCGTGGTGTCGTTCAGGCGCATGGGCGTTTGCCACGCGCCCACCTTAGCGACGGCTTGCGCGATGTGGACCACGGGGTTTGTGCGTAAGGGCACGGAGCCGTGTCCGGCGGGTCCGCGCGCGATAAGGCGGACGTCGTTGCGGGCCTTTTCCGCCGTGCCGATGGTGGCGTAGCGCGTGTTGCCGCCGCGGCGCACGATACCGCCGCCGCCTTCGGCCAAAGCGATTTCGGCGTCGATTTCGGAGTAGTGATTGTTCACCATGTAATCGATACCGAACTTCATGCCACCCTCTTCGCCGGATTCGGCCATGAAGATCACGTCACGGTCGAGCGGAACGTTCAGGCGCTTGAGAAGAAGAGTCACCATCAGGCACGCGGTCAGGTTGTCTTTGTCGTCGAGCGTGCCGCGAGCGTAGACATAGCCCTTGTCGACGGTGGCGCTGAAAGGCGGAAACGTCCACTTCTTCGGATCGACGCTCACGACATCGGTGTGTCCCATGATGAGCAGGGGGCGCTTCTTGCCGTTGCCTTTGATGCGGGCGACAAGGTTGGGACGCTGCGGATCGAGCGCAAAGGTACGAACGGGAAGGCCCTCACGTTCAAGCGCTTTGCGAAGGTACTCGACTGCCCGGATCTCATTGCCCGGGGGGCTTGAGGTGTCGATGCGCAACAGCGCCTGGAAGTGGCCGAGGGACTCTGGGTCGAACTTGCTCCAATCGGGCTGGGTCTGGGCAGCAAGCAGCCTGGCAAAGAGGCTGGCGATGAGAAGAAGTCGGCGCATCGCAATAAGGCTAGCAGAGGCATAGCTGGAGGGTCGTCAAGTGATAGAATCGGGTCAACCTCCTATGCGCTCAGCGTGTATCTTCGCCATCGTTTCGTCCACTGTTATCGCTGCGCCTGTTGAGTTCAACCGCGACATACGGCCGATTCTTTCGGACAAATGTTTCTTCTGCCATGGGCCGGACCCGACCAACCGCCGGTCCAAGGTGCGGTTCGACCAGGAGGCGGGGGCGAAGCAGGACTTAGGCGGGCGTTTCGCGATCGTGCCGGGCGATTCGGCGAAGAGCGTGATGTATCAGCGCATTACGAGTGGGACGAAGGGGTTGCGGATGCCCCCGGTGCAAACCGGTTTAACGCTGACGGATCGCGAAATTGGGTTAATCAAACAGTGGATCGACGAGGGAGCGCAATGGCAGAAGCACTGGTCATTCCTCCCTCCCAAGCAGTCGGAGCTGCCCGCAGTTGGAAAGAAAGACTGGCCTCGCAATCCGATTGACTATTTTGTACTGGCCCGGTTGGAACGCGAGGGCCTTCCCCCAACGCCTGAAGCGTCGAAGGCGACGCAACTGAGACGAGTGTCGCTGGACCTGACCGGTTTGCCGCCCACCCCCGCCGAACTGGAGGCCTTCCTGAAGAACGACTCGCCGAAGGCGTACGAAGCGGAAGTGGACCGGTTGCTGGCATCGCCGCGATACGGTGAGCGAATGGCCGCGCGTTGGCTGGATGCGGCCCGTTACGCCGACACAAACGGATACCAGACGGATGCGGAACGGTTCATGTGGCGATGGCGCGATTGGGTGATCGACGCGTTCAATAGCAATATGCGGTTCGACCGGTTCACGGTTGAGCAACTCGCCGGGGATTTATTGCCGAATCCGACCCGGGATCAGGTTATCGCGACCGGCTTCAATCGGAACCATCGCGGGAATGGCGAGGGCGGATCGATCGCGGCGGAGTTTGCGGTGGAGTATGTCGTCGATCGAGTGGAAACCACGTCCACTGTCTGGTTAGGTTTGACGATGGGTTGTACACGGTGTCATAACCACAAGTACGATCCGTTCACGCAGAAAGATTTCTATAGCCTGTACGCCTTCTTCAATAACATTCCTGAGAAAGGAAAGGTATTCAAGTACGGAAATTCGCCGCCGCTGGTGCCGGCGCCCACCCGCGAGCAGGAGCGGCGGCTAGCCGAGATCGAGGCAAAGCTGAAAGCGGCTGCGGAGGCGTTCGATGCCACCACCGCGGAACGGGCGCGCGCTCAACGCGATTGGGAAACGGCGGGACCTTCGGCCGATTGGACGTTGAAAACAAACCTGCTGTTCCAGGCTCCGGGTGGGCCGTTCGACGGCAAGTCTGCGAAAGACGCCGGCAACGTTGCACCATACGGGTTCTACAACAGGTTTTCACTCGCGGCGTGGGTGAAACCGGGTTCGCCGAACGGCGCCGTCATCACACGGGCGAAGGATATCGAGGAAGAGGCCGGGTACGGGCTGTATCTGCGCGACGGTAAGTTACAGGGTAACTTCGTCGTCCGCTGGTTAGATGACTGCCTGCGCGTCGAAACGGAAGAGCCCATCGCTATGAACGAGTGGACGCACGTCGCGATGACTTACGACGGGTCGCGCGTGGCGGATGGCGTCAAGATCTATGTGAACGGCAAATCAGCGAAGCTGCGCTACGTGGTAGACGACCTGAATCAGAATTTTCAGGTGAAGGAACCGCTGCGGATTGGCGGCGGAAACGGGTTGCGGTTCCACGGTGAGATAGAGGATGTCCGTGTCTATAACGACGTGCTGACGGCGCGGCAGGCGGCAGTAGTTGCGCTGAAGACACCGGTCGCAGAGATCGCCAAGGTTCCGGCGAACAAACGCACACAAGCCCAGGCGGACAAACTGGAGTGGGCGTTTCTCGACGAGTTTGGGCCGGACGGGATTCGAAAGGCGTGGAAGGAACTGAACGAAGCGCGCAGGATGCGCGAACTATTTCTGGACAACGTGCCCACCGTGATGGTGATGCAGGAACTGCCGTATGTGCGAGATACACACGTGCTGGTTCGCGGGGCATACGATCGTCCGGGCGACAAGGTAACCAGGGCGGTGCCCGCGTCGTTGCCGCCGCTGCCGCAGGGCGCTCCGGTGAACCGGTTGGGGCTGGCGCAGTGGATTGTTTCTCCGGACAATCCGCTTACCGCCCGAGTAACCGTGAACCGTTTCTGGCAGATGTTGTTCGGGACCGGGATCGTCAAGACCGTTGAGGATTTTGGATCGCAAGGTGAATGGCCCGTGCATCCGGAGTTACTGGACTGGCTGGCGACGGAGTTCGTGAAATCGGGGTGGGACGTGAAGCACATCATGAAAACGATCGTGATGAGCGCGACTTACCGGCAGTCATCGCGCGCAACGCCGGAGTTAGTGCAAAAGGATCCGGACAACCGTTTACTGGCCCGTGGACCGCGATTCCGGATGGCCCCGGAGATGATCCGCGACCAGGCGCTGGCGGCGAGCGGCTTACTGGTTGAACATCTGGGTGGACCTTCGGTGAAACCGTATCAACCGGTAGGGCTGTGGAAGGAGTTATCCGGTTCGACGGATTACCAGCGGGACACCGGCGACAAGTTATATCGGCGCAGCATGTACACCTTCTGGAAACGGGCGGTGCCGCCTCCGGGACTGATGACGTTCGATTCGGCGGGACGGGAGACGTGTGTTGTCCGCGAGAATCGAACGAACACGCCGCTGCAGGCGCTGACGCTGATGAACGACGAGACGTACCTGGAAGCAGCGCGGAAAATGGCGGAGCGGATGATTCGCGAAGGTGGTACGACTCCCGTTGAACGAGTGCGGTATGGGTTTACGCTGGCTATGTCACGAGCGCCGTCGGAACGAGAGCAGCAGGTGTTGACCGCAAGTTATCACCGAAATCTCGACCGTTACAAGACGGATCCGTCTCTGGCGGATAAGTTTCTGACGGCCGGTGAGTCAGAGCGAGATAAGCAGATCGACGCGACGGAAGTAGCGGCCTACGCGACCGTGGCCAGTGTGATTCTAAACCTGGACGAGACGGTGACTAAGGAGTAAGTGCCGATGAACAATCTTGAGATGACCCGGCGTTACTTCTTCGGGCGAGCCGCGTCCGGCTTGGGTGTGGCGGCCCTTGGTTCGTTGTTGAGCGAGTCGGGCGTGGCGGCTACGGCAACGCCTTCGCCCGCCGGCGGTCTACCCGGAATGCCGCACTTTGCTCCGAAGGCGAAGCGGGTTATTTACCTGTTTCAGTCCGGCGGACCTTCACAGTTGGACCTGTTCGACTATAAGCCGGAACTGTCGGACCGGTTCGGTACGGAACTGCCGGAATCGGTGCGGCGCGGGCAGCGGCTCACGGGGATGACCGCCACGCAGGCGTCGTTCCCCACGGCGCCAACCAAGTATAAGTTTGCGCAGCACGGCCAATCGGGCGCATGGGTGAGTGAGTTACTTCCGCATTTCGCAAATGTGGTGGATCGGGTGTGCTTCATCAAGTCGATGCACACAGAGGCGATCAATCACGATCCGGCGGTGACGTTTTTCCAGACGGGATTTCAACTGGCCGGCCGGCCGTCGATCGGCGCCTGGCTGGCATACGGGCTCGGATCGGATAACAAGGACCTGCCGGCATTTGTGGTGATGGTGTCGCAGGGCTCCGGTAACCCGGCTGACCAGCCGTTGTACGACCGGCTGTGGGGTTCGGGATTCTTGCCGACGCGGTATCAAGGCGTAAAGTTCCGGTCGATCGGCGATCCCGTTTTGCATATCAACAACCCAAAGGGCCTCGATTCGAGCGCACGGCGGAGCTTTATCGACGATGTCGTGAAGCTGAACCAAATGAAGCTGGAAGAAATCGGCGATCCCGAGATTGAAACGCGGATTGCGCAGTACGAGATGGCGTACCGGATGCAATCCTCCGTGCCGGAGCTAATTGACGTTTCGAAAGAGCCGGCGAAGGTGTTCGAGAGTTATGGTCCGGATTCCCGCAAGCCGGGAACGTTTGCGGCGAATTGCCTGCTCGCGCGGCGGCTTACTGAGCGCGGCGTCCGGTTTGTGCAGTTATTCCACCGCGGTTGGGATCAGCACAATAAGCTGCCGGAACAGATACCTGGACAGGCCCGCGACGTGGATCAGCCCTGTGCGGCGCTGCTGAACGACCTGAAGGAACGCGGACTACTGGAAGATACGCTGGTCGTCTGGGGCGGCGAGTTCGGACGGACAGTATATTGTCAGGGTAAACTCACGCCGGCCGATTACGGGCGCGACCATCATCCACGATGCTTCACCATGTGGATGGCCGGCGGCGGCATCAAGCCGGGCATCACCTATGGCGCGACCGACGATTATTCGTATAACATCGCGGAGAATCCGGTTCATGTTCACGACTTACACGCAACAATCCTGCATTGCCTGGGCATCGACCATCTCCGGTTGACGTTCAAGTACCAGGGGCGGCATTTCCGGTTAACAGACGTGCACGGTAAGGTCGTTAACGAACTGTTAGCGTAAGCGGCACTTGCGTTGTGCGGATGCTATGATCGGCTCCGAATGAGCCTCTCACGCCTTCATCCACTGTTATCACTGCCGGCCGCCGCGGCAGCGCAGTTGCGTCCTCCACACCCGGCAAACCACAAACAGGTGTTTAACGATCAGGCGGCTTAGGGGCAACCGGCATGCAGACCTATCGATATTCAGTCCTACTCGCCTTGGCAGGATTGGCTCAGGCGGAGGTTCATCAATACCGCCCGGCGAGCTATCAGTTAACGTTTTCATCGCAGGCGAAGCCCGCGCTGAAGGTTCGCCCGGGAGACACGGTCGTCACTACCTCGGTCGATTCCGAAGGCGGTGACGAGAATCGGAAGATCGTTGGCCCGAAATGGAATGCGTTAACAGGCCCCTTCTACGTGGAGGGTGCGAAACGGGGCGACACACTGGTGGTTCACCTGGAGAAGATTAGGTTGACAAGCAAGCAGGGCCTGGCCTCGACCCGCATATCGGATATGGCGATCACCCCTCGCGAGTTTGTGAAAGGGCAGACGGGCGCAAAGGGCTACCAGTGGACTTACAATCACGACGCCGGTGTTGCCACCACCGATGTAACTCCGCGGTTGGCCAAGTTACAAATGCCAGTCGCTCCATTCCCAGGGTGTATCGGCGTGGCTCCGCCGGAAGAAGAGGCGCTCTCTTCGCTCTATGCAGGTCCACATGGGGGGAACATCGATTACAACCGCCTCGTGGAAGGCACGACTGTCTATTTCCCGGTGAGTGTCGACGGGGCTTATTTCTATTTCGGTGACGGACATGCGTTTCAAGGCGACGGCGAGCCGAACGGCGGATCTGTGGAGACTCCCTTAGGCGTGACCTTTCGCGTAGAAGTGCAGTCGGGTAGGCCGATCCCTTCGCTTAGGGCGGAGAACAACGAATTCTATATTGCGATCGGTGTTGGCAATCCACTGGACACTGCTTTCCAACGTGCGACGGCGAACATGGTGCATTGGTTGACGAACGAGTTCGGGTTGGACAGGCAGGAGGCGCATGTGGTAATTGGGACGTCTGGACGGTATGACATCGGGTCGGTCGTGAACGAACGGGGCAATTCCGTGGGTTGCCGGGTGTCGAAGGCGATTGTCCGTCAGGTGGTTGGTAAGTAGATGAGACATGTTGTTATTGCTCTCGCCCTCGGGTGTTGTGCTTATTCGCAGATATTGACGAAGCGGAATCTTGAGGCGCCGTTCTGCTATGTGCCGGGAGGTGAGCGGTCCTGGCCAATCACCCGTACAACCGTTCCGGCCGGATCAATCCTGCGCGTCGCTGCCGGCGACAGAGGGAATTTCAGGATCGAAACCACGGGGCAGGGAAGACTCCGGATTGTTTCAAGCGACGGCCGCGAGGGTGTCATCGCCGATATTCAGGTGGACGTGTTGAAGGGGGAAAGCGTAGTCGAAACTCAGACCTTGCACATCCGCCCGGCTCCGCCAACACGTCCAATCACTTACTACGCCGATTTCGGTGATGACCTGATAAATATCTTCGGAGCCGGTCTTGGAGGGGCGAGGGGAGGGCTGCACCACCAGCTGCGCGAAGGCGGAATCCCCTCAGGTGCAAGTCCAGTGCGAGGGCCGGATGGTGTTATCGCCTATGACAAAGAAGGCTTCGATCAGTATTTCCGTCGCCTGCAGTGCCAGGGCGTGGCGAAGGAGATTCTCTGGCTGATGCCATTTCCTTTCATTACTGACCACAGCGCGTACGACGCGCAAGACTGGAAAGAGTACAAGCAACAGGCCCTGGCTATCATCCGAAGTCCGGAACTCGGCGCGCTGGTGAGGAAGGCTGAGAAACACCTGTCTTGGGGTTGGCTGCGGGATCTGATGGTGTTGCGGCTCGACACCTCCCTACACAAAGCCTTATCGGATAGCGCGGTCGATCATGGGATCGCACTCGGTGTCAGCTATCGTCCCTTCGAGCATGCGGCGAGTAAGTACTACGAAGTTCCTGTGTTCGATGCGACCGGTAAGTTCTTGCGGTTCTATCACCCGCTCGCAACCCCATCCACCGACATGCATCCGGACCGCGTGGGTTTCGCGCATTATCGTGAAGTTCTGCGGCGGATGGGTCGTCAAGATGATGGCGAGCTGTACGAACTGGAGTTTTCGAGCGCTCAGAACTCGGGCGCCTTTCTTGAGCGATACCGCAAAAAGCGCGATAACCTGCGAATCGTAGCTTCGCGATTTCCGCCCATTCAGGCAGATTCGTTCGTGTTGGTCAGACTGGCCCAGGGTTCTTACGATTTGATGCCTTGGGCAAAACTGCAGGCGCGTGCCGAGGCGCAACGGATCGTGCTCTCAGGCTTTCAACTCTCCCAGGATGGCGCCACGATTCGGGTGAAGGGGCTTCGCCTGCCCACTGAGTTTCCATACCTCCTGATCGACAACCCAAGCGGAGAGGCGCCGCTTGCGCTTGATAGTGGCCGTCCCGTTCGGCTTCGCACCCGTAAGGGGGGTGAGTTAGGACGCACCGCCAATTACTTCTCACTCGCCGGCGGGTCGGCTGAATCGAAGAAAACGCATATTGCGGGGATAACAGTTGACGGCGAGTTTCATCCCGCCTTTTTTGCGACCGAAACCGCGCTGCGCCTGACTTACAAAGCGGGTCGCTGGAAGGAACTTCGCAACGCCGTGTTGGTTGTGAACCGGGGCGAGGTGTATTCAAGCGAGATGGTGGACTACAATCTCGCGCCGGCACGCCGGAACGCGGTGCGGGAAATCGCTGCCGTCCTGAAATATCCGGCTTTTAGATTCATTTACGTGAATACGCGATCGCACACCCAGCTTGCGGCCGATAGTCGCGATGGCGTGGACGGTGTGCGACCTGCCGCCTATTACGATCCACCACGGCGCGCAACCGCGTATCTTGGCATCGATCTTGCCTATGCTCCACAAGCCGTTGCGAACGACCCTGCGCTACTGAATGCGCCTGCTGCTGAGCTTTCGAGCTTCAGCTCGGGAGAATGGTCGGGCTACTGCCAGACGGAGGATTGTCCGTACCTCTGGCGCGCAGCGAGAGTCCGCGCGGTGGCCAGCGGGGTTCGCAAGCTGGTATTCGATTTGAAGCAGACGTTTCCGGCCACGCCGATTCACGTGGTGGTGCCCGAGCGCGAAGCGGTGGCAACGGCCATGGCGGCATTTCAGCGCAGTCTCGCAGGGCAGCCGGTGTCCTATAGTTCAGGGCGGTACAACTACATTCAAAACATCGGCGAAGGCGTAACTCGGCTGGATCTCACGGGTACCGATGTTGCGCCCGTGTTGTTGGGAGTAGGTGCATTTGTATCGCCGGTGGTGCTGGAGAAGTACTTGGACACGGCGCTTGCTGATTTGCGGGCGAACCACGGGTCGAGTTTCAGAAGACCGCGAGCCATCATGTTCGAAGGCCAGTACGGCTTAAAAGATGAAGCGGGACGGCGGGCTCGCGTGCAGGCGCTTTGTGCCATGCTGGCGCGTAAGGGACAGATTGGCGAGGTGGTCCTCTATGAGGCGGCTGACTGGATTTATCGTCTTCCGTGGTCCGGATTCGACTTTCTGGACAGGTGCACGGCGCGATAGCCAGTGCAAACAAAAAATCGCCGGGGGGCACATGAGGTGGCCAACCCGGCGGATGTTTCGGTACGAGCGAAAGGTTTACTTCTTCGGAGCCCCGTCGAGCGTCTTCTTTTCCTTGTAGTATTTGCCCGTCGCGTTCAGGTCCGGCCCCTTTGCCGTGGTGTGGCAGTAAGTGCAACCCTTTTTCTCTTTCTTCATGAACTCAGGCTTGGCAAAGCTCTGAGGAGTGGCGACCACCAACAAACCGATGGTGAGCCACAGGGCGGATAAAGCAAGTTTCATAAATAGAGCCTCATTAGATCCGATATTATGCCACGCGCATTCGCCGCATGCACGTTTAACTACATCTAGAAACGGTTCGGACGGGACAGTGATACTGGCCGTCCCGGGTTTGCCGCCGGTGCGGTAAACGAGTAAAATCTCTCTATTTCGATAAGTCGCTGAGATTTGAGTGGTTTAGCGGAGTCTCTCCGAAATAATTTCAGACTCAAAAGTCCGTTAACAACCAATTCAAAAATATTTTCGAAGAAGGTTTGTATCGAATAATCAATAACTTAAGCTTTCGGTCGCCTCCGAGGGACGTCCCAAAAACCCGCTTTTTGTTGACACGGTGTGGTGTACTCAAATCAGAAAGGCGCTGCACGGCGGCGGCGCCTGGATCTGTGAGAGAGTTTGGGTTTACTCGATCCGAGCTTCACCGGCCGCCGAATACGATTTCTGAAAAGGCTCAGCCCTTACCGGCTGGGCCTTTTTGTTTTCGAACGGTGGCCGGTTGACTCGGGTTTCGGCCTGTCTCTTGAAAAGAGTTTTGCCGGCTTTCAACGGCCCGGAGGCGTTGAAAGCAATTCCGGAGGAGCCCGGTCGTCCGCACAGAACGCGTCCCCTGAGGGGTTGATGCGCCGCGGACGTCCGGGGCGGAATAACGATATTGGGGAGACGCCCCGGACGGTCTGCACAGTGATTGGTTGCGGAGGTGTGTGCGGCCGTTCCGGGGCATTCAAGTTTGGCGAGCTGGAATCGATTTGGGCGATCGAATCCAGCAACCGGGGGCCAGCCGGGACCAGTGCGTCCCATACCGGTTGATGCCGGTCCCGGCTGGATTTTGTTGGTTTCGCGGCGAGCTTCGTCGGGGTGGGGACCCGGACGAAGCAATGGGCGAGCCCGGCTGGCTGTTCGTGAGAAGGCGTCCCTGTATTTGAGGTTGATGCACTCAAAGGACAGCCAGCCGGGCGCGGTTTTTGTCGGTGGTTTGGTGGTTGGGTGCTTTTCATACCAGCCGGGGTTTGGTGGCCCCGGCTGGTCTTTTTCCCAGCCACTCACCGAAAACAGTTCGCGGCGAGCTTCGTTGCGGTTTGGGCGAACCGGACAACGAAGCGTTGTGGGGCGCCCGGCTTCGATTGCAGTTTAGCTTGCGTCCCTCCTCCTTGTGAGGAGGTTGATGCGCGGCGGCGGTCGGAGCCGGGCACGGCTTTTGATGACAGCAACAGCAGGTTTGTTCGATCGGTAGACATGGTTGTTCCTTTCTGACGGCCAGCCAGGGTTGGGGAACTCTGGCTGGTTTTTTTTTACCGATCGATGAAGAGTTAGCGGCGCTTCGTTACGGAATGGTGGCCCGTGACGAAGCATCGGGGCGCCCGGCCTCATCACGTTTATCGGCTGTGTCCCTCCTTATTTGGGCGAGGAGGTTTGACGCGCGACAGCGTTGGAGGCCGGGCACGGGTTTGGTTGGTGATGCTGGAGTGTTTCGGGTTGTAAACCAGCCGGCTTTTCATGGTTCGTCGCGGCTGGTCCCTGTTTTGAAGGGGTTCTTAACCGCGCCAACGGCCCAGGATCACCACACGAATATACAGCCGTGTCAGCTGGTAAAAGGTGGTCAGCAACGACCGTAACCGAAAGAACTGCGACCGGCCATAAAGGCGAGGGTAGTGATGAACGCCAACTTCGACGGTCCGATATGGGCTCAACTCGAGCTTTCGAACAAGTTCTACACAGATTGTTCCGCTGGTGGAAGTCAGGTGGATCTCATCCAGGAGTTTGCGGCGGATGAGCCGGAAATCGCAATCGACGTCGCGGATTTTGATGCGGAACAGGAACCGGGCGAATCGGTTATAGACGTTCCCGATGAAGATGCGATGCCAGGGATCGTTCCGCTGGAGTTTGTAGCCGTTTACGAGTCCGACATTGGGCTCCATAGCCTCCAGCAGTTTCGGAATCTCATTGACATCGTACTGGCTGTCCCCGTCGGTATAAAAAACTAACTCGCGTGTCGCGGCGGCAAAGCCCGACCGGAGAGCACCCCCATATCCACGATTCTGCGGATGCGTAATCACCCGCAGACGTGGACCGTACTGGTTTTGGAGGTTTGCCAAAACCTCACCGGTGTCATCGTAACTGCCGTCGTTAACGACAATTACTTCGAAATCAATCACGTGCTCGGCAAGCACCGCAAAGGTTTTGCCGATCAGCCCCGGCAATGATGGTGCATCATTGTAGGCCGGGAAGAATACACTCAGGCTGCTTACTTTTTGCTTCAATGCCATCACCCAATCGCCGGCTCACGCGAAAGCTCACTATCATCGCCCAGGATCCGGCTGTCCGTCTTCATGGACGCATCCTCCGCACGGAAATAGAAATTCCCGCCGAACGCCTGTTGCCGGGCCCGTGCGGCTACCGCGTGCGCGTCGAAGCCGGCCTCACCGAAACCCGGCCCTGCCGGATCCCCCTTCATTACGACTCTTTTCAAAACTCACCCGATGACAAACTGATTTCCGATCCGCGCTTTCGGGCGCAGAACTCCTACGCCATACTCATGCGAACGTTGGCCCGTTTTGAACAGGCCCTCGGTCGCCGCGTCTCGTGGGGTTTCCACGGACACCAGCTTCGGATCGTTCCCCAAGCGTTTGAGCAGGCAAATGCTTTTTATTCTGCCACGGAACGGGCGATCCTGTTTGGCTACTTCCCCGGTCGAAGCGGTACGGTCTACACGGCCTTGTCACATGATATTGTGGCGCATGAAGGCACCCATGCCATCGTTCACGGGTTGCGGCGCCGCTACCTGGACCCCTCGTCTCCAGACCAATCTGCTTTTCACGAAGGCTTTGCGGACATCATTGCTTTACTCTCGGTCTTGTCCTTGCCTGCTGTCGTGGCCGCCGTGCTTGGTTCCAGTACGTTGAAACCGGAGCAGGTTTGTCCGGAAACGCTGAAACGCTCTCTTTTGTTCGGCATGGCCAAGCAAATGGGACAGGAGCTTTCCCAGATGCGCGGCCAACCACTTCGCCGCTCCATCGAACTGCCGGCTTCGGCCGCATGGAAATCGGACCCGGCTTTTGCCGAGCCGCACCGCCGGGGCGAAATCCTGGTTGCCGCCGTGATGAACGCATTGCTGGACGTATGGCTCCGCCGCATCAAACAACTGGGCACTCTCGATCGTGATCGAATCGCTGCCGAGGCAGCCGATACGGCTGACCGCCTGCTGACCATGTGCATCCGTGCCCTCGATTTCTGTCCCCCTACCAACATCCTGTTCTCTGATTTCCTCAGTGCCGTGGTTACGGCCGATCACGAGATGTCGCCGGACGACAACCGTTTTGCCTTTCGTGAAACGCTGATTAAGTCCTTCCGAAAGTACGGCTTCCGGCCCACATCGAAAGGAGAACTTGGTATGTGGGAGCCGCCCGATGGCCGTCTCCGCTACGAACGGTCTCACCTCGATTCCCTGCAGCGCGATCCCGACGAGGTCTTTCGCTTCGTTTGGGAAAACCGGCGTACTTTGCGCCTCTGCGATGCCGCCGAAACCTACGTTCAGTCGGTTCGCCCTGCCTTGCGTGTCGGGTCTGACGGGTTTATGCTGCGCGAAACAGTCGCCGAGTATGTTCAACATGCCTGCGTCCGTTCAGCAGATCTAAAAACTTGGAACATCCGTGTTCCAAATGGGATGCCGGATAATCATCAAGTAACACTTTGGGGCGGTGGCGTCCTCATTTTCGATGAGTTCGGGCGCTTGAAATTCCACGTCCGCAATCGCATCGACAATGCTCAGGCTCAAACCGCGCGCCTTGCCTACGTGTGGTCATCCCGCGGCAACCACAACTTCTCTGAAATCCATAGGCGCCCCGCCGCATAAACCCGTAAAAATTCTGAACTTGGTCCGGTGAAATTGCGTCAATTAGTTAGTAGATGCTATCTTAGTACACACTAAGCTAGCATCCGCTAGTTTGGCTCGCGCTTCTCACCTATGGCTTTACCCACTCCTTCTGGCCGTCAACGTCTGTCCGGACCGGAACGTCGCGCTGCGATTGTCGATTCCGCGGTCAACCTCTTTTCCGAACGTGGGTTTCGCGGAACCACCACTCGCGAACTCGCTGCGGCAGTCGGCGTCAGTGAGCCTGTCCTCTACCAGCACTTTCGGACCAAACGCGCCCTGTACGACGCGATTCTCGAATCGCAAACCCAGGAACCGTCCCAGGAAGTCGCGGAAGAGATGAAAGCGCTTTCAGAGACCGGCGACAACCGTGCGTTGTTCCGCCGCCTGGCGCAATTGCTGATTGACTTCTACCTTCGCGATCCAAGATATCCCCGGCTGCTCATGTTCTCGTCGCTCGAAGGACATGAACTCTCGCAAATCTTCTACGAACGCCACGTTGCCTGTTTTTATGAGTTCCTCACCGCGCACATTCAGCGCCAGATCGATGCTGGCGTTTTCCGGCCAGTGGACCCGTTGATCGCGGCCCGCTGCTTCGCAGGCATGCTCTCGCATCAGGGTTTGATCTTCTCTGTACTGCACCCAGGAAATCTGGCCGCGCCGGCCGACCAGATCGTCGAAGTGATCGTTGACCTTTTCTTAGGCGGTATCTCTGCATGACGTTTCGAATCCTCCTCCCACTTGCTCTTTTGCTCGCCGTCGGCGCGTGCTCTCATAAAAAGGAAGCCAAAACGGACCCGGCTGCGGCGCAAGCGGCTTCCACTGCCGCGCAGCCAGTCACCGTCAAGGTTGCGTCGGCCGAATCGAAGATGGTCGAACGCTACCTGAACGTCACGGGGTCGCTCTTGCCCGACGAGACCGTGAACCTCTCGTTTGAGGTGCCCGGCCGGCTCGCCACAATTCGCTACGACTTCGGCCAGTTCGTGAAAAAGGGCGACATCATCGCCGAACTCGACAAGCAGGAGTACCGTCTTCAGGTCGATCGAGCAAAGGCGGCTCTAGCCCAGGCGATGGCCCGCGTTGGTCTCGAACCCGGTCAGGACGGCGTGACGCCCAAAGACACGCCATCGATGCGCCAAGCCCGGGCGCAACTTGAAGATGCGCGCACCAAATACGAAAGCGCAAAGAAGCTGGTGGATAGCGGTGACATTGCCCGCGAGCGCTTTACCGAAATCGAAAAACAATTCGAAGCCCGCCGTGCCGCGTTTGAGGCGACCCGCGATGATCTGCGCACCCAAATGGCCAGCATCGATGCGCTACGCGCGGATTTGCGTCTGGCGGAAGAGCGTCTTTCCGACACCGTGCTGCGGGCCCCGTTCGATGGCTCGATCTCCGACAAGCCGGTCTCACCCGGCGCCTATGTCAAAGACAACAACACCATCGTCACGATCGTCAAAGCTTGGCCGCTTCGCTTGAGGCTCGATGTCCCGGAAGTCGCCACAATGGGGGTCCGCCTGGGCGATGTCCTTCACTTCACCACCGAAGCGGTTCCCGGTGTGGAGTTCACGGCGACGGTGCGGCAGTTGAATCCCGGCCTGGATGCGCGCTCGCGCTCGCTTAGCGCTGAGGCCCGCCTCAACCAAGCCGACAACCGGTTACGGCCCGGTATGTTCGTGCAGGTTCGAGTGACGATCAACAAGCAGGCGTCCATCACAGTCGTGCCCAAGCAGGCGGTCTATACCGTTGCCGGATTAACTAAGATCTTCGCGATCCGCGATAACAAAGCGCACGAGGTCCGCTTTGCGCCCGGTCAGACCGGCGACGATTGGGTGGAGGTGCCTGGTGAACTGGTGCGCCCCGGCGAGCGGGTGGCCATCGAGAACCTGCACCTGCTTACTGATAACCAGGACGTGCGCGCCAACTAGCGCCTCCACAGGAGTTATGGAGATATGCAAAAGCTAGCCGAAATCTGTATCCGGCGGCCCGTCTTCGCCACCATGCTCATTCTGTTCCTGGTGGTGATGGGACTCGATTCTTATCGCAAGTTAGGGGTCGACTTCTTCCCGAAAATTGAATTCCCGATCGTTACGATTCAAACCACCCTGCGCGGTGCGGCGCCGGAAGAGATGGAGTCGCAGGTCACCAAGCGTATTGAAGAGGCTGTCAATACCGTCTCGGGCATCGACGACTTGAACTCAACGTCGGCCGAAGGCATTTCGTTGGTGACTATCCAGTTCATGCTGGATAAGGACCCTGATGTAGCTGCCCAGGAAGTTCGCGACAAGATCAACCAGATCGTCGCACAATTACCTCGCGACGCAGACCCGCCCATTGTCGACAAAATCGCGACCGACGCTTCGCCTATCCTGAACGTGGTCGTCTCGTCGCCTCGCCAGTTGCGCGAAACCACCAAACTCGTTGACGACCGTATCAAGAAGAACCTTGAATCGCTGCCCGGCGTCGGACAGATCCGGTTTGTCGGTGACCGGCAACGCCAGATTCAGGTGTGGCTGAACCCCGAGCGGATGCTCGCCTACAACATCAATGTCGACCAGGTGCGCGCGGCTGTCGCATTGCAGAACGTCGAGGTCCCTGGCGGCCGCATCGATCAGGGGCCCCGTGAGGTCGCGGTGCGGACTCTTGGCCGTGTCGAACAACCGAAGGACTTCGAAAAGGTCGTGATCACGTCGCAGCGCGGCGTTCCGGTCCGTGTGTCCGACATCGGCTACGTGTCCGATGGAATTGAAGAACCGCGTTCGCTCGCCCGGCTGGATAGCCGGCCTGCCGTCGTTCTCGAAATCCGAAAACAATCCGGCACCAACACACTGGAAGTGATCGGCGCGGTTAAAGAACGGGTAAACGAGTTACGCCGGTTTCTGCCTCCTGACTTCAAAATCGCTTACACCCGCGACCAGTCGGGCTTCATTTCCGAATCGTTCAAAGCCGTACAGGAACACCTCATCCTGGGCGGCATTCTTGCGGGCATCATCGTGCTCGCCTTTATCCGGTCGTGGCGTTCGACCCTGATCGCCGCGGTTGCTATTCCGACGTCGATCATTTCAACCTACACGCTGATGAACCTGATGGGGTTCACGCTGAACCAGATCACGATGCTCGGTTTGGTGCTCATGGTCGGTATCGTTATTGACGACGCAATCGTGGTGCTTGAAAACATCTTCCGATTTATGGAAGAGAAGAAAATGAAGCCCATCGAGGCCGCCATTCGCGGCACCCAAGACATCGGTCTCGCCGTCATGGCCACCACTTTGTCGCTGGTGATTATCTTCCTGCCCGTTGCTTTCATGCAGGGCATTGTGGGCCGCTTCATGTCGTCGTTCGGGTTCACCGCGGCGTTCGCCATCATGGTCTCATTGCTGGTGAGCTTCACGCTCACGCCTATGCTGTGCTCGCGCTTCCTGTCGCACGACGCGGCCACGCAGTCGACCAAAGATACTTTCCTGTTTCGGATGCTCGCCCGTCCGTATCGCGCCATGCTCCACTGGTCCATGAACCACCGTTGGGTCATCGTGATTCTTAGCATTCTCGTCACGCTCTCCTCCGTTCCCTTGTTTATGGCCATCGGTAAGAACTTCCTGCCTACCGACGACCAATCGGAATTCGAAGTCACCGTGAAGCTGGCGCCAGGGTCGTCGCTCGACGGTACCGAAGCCGTCATGGCGAACATCGAAAACGAACTAAAAACTCTGCCGGGTGTGCGAAACCTTCTTACCACGGTCGGTTCCGATATCCGCAAGCAGGTCGACCGTGGGTCGGTGATTGTTGAGCTTGTTCCACCCGAAGAGCGCGCACTAGATCAGGATGAGTTGATGGTTGAGGCGCGCCGCCGCCTCGCGAAGTTCAAAGACGCTTCGATCGGCGTTCAGTTGCCATCCCTGATTTCCGGTGCGGATAACCGCGAGTTGATGTTCTACATTCAGGGTCCGGACCTGAATCAGTTGGATAAGTACGTCCGCGTCTTGAAAACCAAGTTAGCCACAGTACCCGGTTTGGTGGACTTCGATACTAACTACGAACCCGGCAAGCCGGAACTGCGCGTGATCATCAATCGCGACCGTGCCGCCGATCTGGGTGTAAACGTCAATTCAATCGCGACGGCGCTGCGCACGCTGGTGGCCGGCGACGAACAGGCCACCACCTATCGCGAAGGTGACGACCGCTATGACGTGCAGCTTCGCGTGATGGAACAATACCGTAACTCGCCTTCTACGCTCGAGCGCCTGTTCGTTCCGTCCACTTCGATCGGTAATGTTCCTCTTTCGAACGTAGCTCAGTTAGTAGACTCAACGGGACCAGCGCAGATCGCTCGTTACAACCGGCAGCGCCAGGTATTGCTGATGGCGAATATTGCGCCTGGACAGTCGCTTTCGAACGTCCTTCAGATCCTCAATGATGAAGTGGCTGCCCTCAAGATGCCGCCTGAATACCGCACCGGTACCCTCGGCCGGACCAAGGAATTCGGCCGCGCGGCTAAGAATTATGTCATCGCGCTGCTGTTGTCGATCGTGCTGATGTACATGATTCTCGCGGCACAGTTTGAAAGCTTCATCGACCCCGTGACTATCTTACTGTCGCTTCCGCTCTCGGTCCCGTTTGCGCTCCTGTCGCTGCTTGTCGCGCGCGAGCCGTTCAGCATCATCTACTCCTCGGTCGGCATCCTCGTGCTGTTCGGCATCGTGAAGAAGAACTCGATTCTTCAAATCGACCATATTAAGAATCTTCGGCACGAGGGACTCTCGCGGCTGGATGCTATCTTCCGTGGTTGTGAAGACCGGCTCCGTCCCATTTTGATGACCACCGCGGCGTTGGTGGCAGGCATGATTCCGCTCGCCATCGGCGGCGGCGCCGGCGCCGGATCGCGCCGTACTGTCGCCATCGCCGTTATCGGCGGGCAGACCTTATGTCTGCTGCTTACCTTATTAGTAACTCCGGTTGTCTATTCGATATTTGACGACCTGGCTAACCTCCACCTGTTCTCGCGCGTTCGTGCGCTGTTTGGCGGACGGCGCGTCGCGCCCCAGCCGGCGGGAGATTGACGCATATGAAGAAGTTATTGCAAACGACAGCCGTACTGTGTCTTGTAGGTATGGCGTGGGCTGCCCAAGAGCCGCAACGGGTCGGCGTCGGCGTGATCGAACGCAAGTTGTCCGTCACCGATGCATTAGAACTGGCGCTCAAAAACAATCTTGAGATTGAGATTGAGCGTACCAACGTCGCCACTTCGCGCGAGGCATTGCGCGCCGCACAGGGGGCCTTTGATTTCATCCTGCGCTACCAGCCCGGTATCGAGTCGCGTAACACCCCCACCTCGTCTGTTCTTGCCGCGGCCAGCGGTAAGATTGCCGAGCGTTTTCATAATCAGAACTTCTCCTTTCTTCAGCAGTTGCCCTGGCACGGAACTTCGATGCACGTGGACTTCTTGAACGGCCGTCAATCGACAAACAACCCATTCGTCGGTCTGAATCCCTTCATCACCTCCCAGTTGGTTGTCGGATTTACTCAGCCGCTGCTTCGTAACCGCGAGAACGACCGGCAGCGGTCCGAAATCAAGATTCGATCCAAGCAAATCGGTATCTCGGAAGTGGATGTTCAACTGCGTGTCATCGACATCGCCACTCGCGTGCTCTACGCCTATTGGGACTTGGTTGAAGCGCGTCAGGACGTCAAAGTGAAAGGCGCGTTTGTCGAGTGGGCGCGGGAACAAGTGGCCCGGAATAAACGTATGATCGAAGCCGGTACATTGGCGCCTGTTGAGTTGTCGGCTGCAATCGCGGAACTGGAACGGCGCCTCGATACCTATTATTCAGCCGTCGGCCACGTCACTGAAGTTGAAAACGCATTGAAAACCTTACTCGCCTCTTCACGGCACGATGAGATCTGGAAAGACATTCTGGTCCCAACCGACGACAAAGCGCCGAACGCCGGCGCGGCCGACGACGTGAATGCCGCTCTCGGTACGGCGCTTAAACAGCGCCCGGAATTGCGGCAATTGCTGCTCCGGCGTGAAACGAATGATATCCAGAAAGTCCTGGCGGAAAACGAGCGTAAGCCCCAGGTGAACTTGGTCGCGAACTATATCAACTCCGGACTGGCCGGCACGATCAATCCGACCGACAACCCCTTCTCCGCCGCCAACGCCGCACTCTATGCGCGAGTGAACCAGTTGTCCGGTACGCAGGGTCTGCCGCCGCTTACCGGCGGTAGCTTTGGCGGTGTCCCTCCCCAATTCATCGGCGGTTACGGGCAGACCCTGTCCGGCCTATTCGGCGGCAACTACCAGTCTGTGCAGGTCGGCCTTCAACTCGACTGGAACCCGCGCAACCGTACCGCCGACGCCAACATCGCGCAAACCGTATTAGCCGAGCGGCGCATTAAGCTGGTCCAAGCCCAAACCGAACAGGCGATTGAAGCTCAGGTACGCAACTCCTTGCAGGCGATCGAGACCGCTCGACAGCGGATTGTCGCCGCCGAGGCTTCAGCCGCCGCCGCCAAAGAAAAGATGGAATCGGAGACGCGCCTGTTTCAAACGGGCGAATCCACCAACTTTCTGGTCCTCACGCGACAGAACGAGTACGCGGACTCGCTGAATCGTGTGGTGGTTGCACAGGCTGATCTAAACAAGGCTCTGGCTCGGCTGCAACAATCGGTCGGGACGATCTTGCAGACTTATAACTTACGCGTCCAGTAGCGGTGAACCCGAAAGCAAGCAGTAAAACCAGCGCGGAGGCGGAAATGGCTCGTCCATATTGCCCCACCGGAACGGTGTCCATCCGCAGCGCCACTTCGCGATCGCCGGGCGGAACGTTGATCACCATCAGGCCGGTGGTCGCCGCCGGTTCGATCGTGAGCGTCGTATCTCCCGACAGAGCAATCCAGCAAGGGTAGTAGTAGTGCCTCAGTTGCACTTTGACGCCTTCGAGTGAGTTCACGTCCAAAATTATGGAACGCGGCGTCCAACTCTTCACGACGACTGTGCCCCTTCCAGCCACCACCCCGGCTTGAGGTGTTGTCGCTACAATCCGCCTCACCCCTTCCAATGTGAACTGGTCGTGCGGCACCCACTTCGGCCGGTACTCGCCGTAATCGATTTCGTTGTACTGCGCCGGCACCGTTCTCGTTCGACCCATCGCCCATTCCACCGATTGCTTGGCCAGCACCACCTCCCAGCCCACCAGCAAAGCCAGCAAGGCGACAACCCCGAACCGCCAGTAGCTTCGCGTAGCTATTGCCCCGTCAACCGCAAGTGCCAGCAGGGCTACTCCGGCGATCGTGATTACGCTCAACAGCCGCCACGGGAATTGCACCTTCTGAAACATTGGCAGCAGTTGCCACAACGGTTCTGACACTTGGAAACAGAAGAAACCTGCTGATCCGGCCATCAGCAGCCAGAACAGCCGCTGCCCCATCTGCGCCTTCGAACCCGCCGCGAACGCCAATCCGATCAGCAACGCCATATAGGCCATCACATCGGCAATCCGTCCCAGAAAGTATTTGCGCCCGGTCGCCATTGGGTCTGTTCCGCCGGTTTCGCCGAACAGGAAATGCCGGGAGAAATCGCCGTTCCCGCGGAACATGGCTTCAATAGAAGCGTCACCTTGCGTGAACAGCGCCGGCAAAAGATAAACCGCTGCGAGCGAAATTCCCAAAACGAACCCAATCGCTGCTCGGCCGATCGGCACCCGGCGCGCCAGCGCATACAGCAGAGGCACGGGAGCGAACAGCAACGCCGTAGGAGGATGAGTAGCCAGCAGTAATGCGTAGCCACCGCCGATTGCCGCGATGTTTCGTTTTTCGACCGCCCATAGCAGCAGCGGCATCCAGGCGAACTGCCAATACTCGGCAAAGGCGAACCGTTCCAGATAGTCCACCCTATAGTGGTAGGGAAGCACCACATAAACCATCGCTGCCGATGCCGCGGCTATATGTGATGAAATGCACCTTAGCCAAAGAAAGGCGAAAACCGCAGACAGAAACGTCGCCAGCCAGGCTGCCATTCCGACCGCCGTCCAGCCGCCGGCAGACTTACCGAATATCAGCACAAACGGCGTTGTGAAATAGTAGCCCACCGGTCCGTAGAAGAAGAAAGTGGGACTGCCAAGGCCGGAGTTCATACCCGTCAACCATTGCGGAAGTAGATCTCCTGCAATAAGTTGCGAGACGAAATGGTGGGCCCACGCGAGATGGATACGGTCTCCGGGGTCGAAGCCCGCTAGTGCTGTCGGGATCGTAAATAAACTGCTTACCACCGCAATGGCAAGCCAGTGCGCGTAATGCCGCAAGTTCCTCCGAGCGTTGCATCTATGATACCCGCGTTACCCTAAAAGGAGAAGTGCTCCCGCAGTTCCCCGTAAAGCCAGAGGTGATGAGTCCGGCCGGATACTGGCCGCAGTTGCAGGCCGCAATTGAGGCGGGTGCGGATGCCGTGTATTTTGGATTGCGGCATTTCACCGCACGCGCCAAAGTCGGCTTTACACTGGACGACCTTCCACAGGTTATCCGAACCCTTCATTCCCGCGTCGTCAAGGGTTACGTCACCTATAACTCCCTCGTATTCGAGCACGAACTGCCGGAAGCGGCTCGCGGGCTGGAGATGATCGCGGCGGCCGGTGCGGACGCGATCATCGTGCAGGATTTTGCCGTCCTCAAACTGGCCCGCGAAATCGCACCCGATCTCGTGATCCACGGCAGCACACAGATGTCTCTGACGTCGGCCGAAGGCATCAACCTCGCACAGCAATCCGGCGTGTCGCGCGTGGTTCTTGCCCGAGAGTTATCGCTCAAAGACGTTTGCGCGATTCGGGCCGAAACCACTTGCGAGCTGGAGTTGTTCGTCCACGGCGCCTTGTGTGTTTCCTACTCCGGCCAGTGTTTTTCCTCCGAAGCCTGGGGCGGCCGGTCCGCCAACCGCGGCCAGTGTGCGCAAGCCTGCCGCCTGCCTTACGAGCTGATCGTGGACGGCCTGCCGAAGCCTCTGGGCGATGCACGGTACCTGCTTTCTCCCGAAGATCTCTTCGCCATCCACCAAATTCCTGAGATTTTGCCCATCGGCATTCATGGCCTGAAGATCGAAGGCCGATACAAAGACGCCGGCTATGTAGCGCTGGTGACGCGAGCGTACCGCGAGGCCGTTGACCGCGCCTGGCAGGGGCTCGATGTGTCCGTCACTCCCGAGCGCGAGATGGAACTTGCGCATGTGTTCTCCCGGGGGATGGGGCCGCATTTCATCGCTGGAACCAACCATCAAGCGGTGGTGAACGGCCGGGCGCCGCGGCACCGCGGAGTTCTCATGGGCCGCGTGACAAAAGTCAAAGGTGGCACGATTGAGATCTCCGTCGCCGAGGCGAACCAGGTCAGTCCGCTAAAACCCGGCGACGGCGTGGTATTCGATGCCGCTGATTGGCGATCGCCAGAGGAGAAGGAAGAAGGTGGACGCGTTTACGAGGTGACACCCACCGGGCGCGGCAAAGTCGAAGTTGCGTTCGCGTATAACTCAATCAACCCTACGCGCATTCGCCCCGGCGATCTGCTCTGGCGCACACACGATCCGGACGTCGACAAGGCTGCTGCCGTTTTTACGCAACCTGGCACTCCGGTTCATCGCCGGCCTGTAACGGTGCACGTCACGGCTGCAGTCGGGCAGCCGCTGAAAGCCGAGTGGCGCCTCGCCGACCGGCCGGAAATCTGCGCCCTCGTCACGTCAGCCAACCCGCTTGGGGAGTCGGCGAACCAGGCGTTGTCCCTCGATCACGTAAAGCAGCAGTTCGGCCGTCTCGGAAACACGCCATATGAGCTTCGGCATGTCAGCGGCACGATCACCGGCCGTCCGTTCGTTCCGGTGTCGCTGCTGAACCAATTACGCCGCGATGCCGTACAGCAACTAACCCGTCTGCAAACGGACCGTCCGCCGATTCAAACCCACGATCCACAGCAGGTGCTGCAACAGGTTGTCAGCCGTTCGACAGCCCACGCTGCGGTCCCATCGGCGCATGCGCCGGCGCTCCACCTGCTGGTCCGCACACCCGCCCAACTGGAAGCCGCCCTCCTCTGTCGCCCCGCTACTATTACGCTTGATTACCTGGACCTTTACGGTCTTCAGCCCTCGATTGCGCGCATCCGTGAGGCGGGCATCGAGCCTCGCGTCGCCAGTCCACGCATCCTCAAGCCCAGCGAACAGCGCATCGTTCATTTCCTCCGCAAACTCGACTGTCCGGTTCTGGTCCGCTCCACGGGGCTTCTGCATGCCTTTCAGCAAGGTCCGCGTCCGCCCTTGATTGGCGACTTCAGTCTCAACGCCGCCAACTCCATCTCCGCCGCTGCTCTGATAGAGCTTGGTCTGGAGACGTTTACACCCACGCACGACCTGAACGCCGACCAGATCGCAAAGCTGGCGCAAGCTGTCAGTCCTGAAAAGATCGAAGCTGTTGTTTACCAGCACCTCGCCATTTTCCATACCGAACACTGCGTCTTCTGCCGGTTTCTTTCGGAAGGGACCAGTTTCGAAGATTGCGGCCATCCTTGCGAGAAGCACCGTGTCGCTTTGCGTGACGCGAATGGCCGTTCGCATCCCGTGATGGCCGATGTCGGTTGCCGCAATACGGTTTTCGGCGCCGAAGCACAGGAAGCGAGCGCTCATCTTGATACCTGGCTGTCAGCTGGTATCCGTCATTTCCGGATAGAGTTCGCGCATGAGTCGCCCGCGCAAGTCCGCGAGGTCGCAGAAGCGTTTGCGCAGACGCTCACCGGGCGCCGTGACGGAAAGTGGTTGGCGCAACAACTCAAACACGTCACCCCCGAAGGTACCACCGAAGGTAGCCTGTTCGTGCCAAAAGGATACGCGACATTGCCGGTCCTTGAATAGACAGGTTGTCTGTTTGGTCCGGACACTTTGTCGGGCAGCGGTCCTGGTATTCTTCCGAGACACTTCCTAGAATTCAATAGCTTACAGAGTTCAACTCAAAGGCACGCCGCCTGCACTAACTCGAGCGTCATGAGCTTTATCCAAGCTGAAAAACATCGGGCTCAAATAGTTCTTTCCGCCGTCCTGCTTCTGGCGGCCGCAATTGCTCCCGCACAAACCGCAAAGCTCTCGCGCGAACTGCAGTTAACCTCGTCGGCAGCTGCGGTCGACGTCATCGTCCAATACGCAAAAAGTCCCACTTCGAGCGACGTATCCAAGGTGACTTCCGCCGGAGGAATCCTCAAGAAGCAACTCACCAGGGGTAAGGCTAACGTCTACCAACTCAAAGCCGGCGCCCTATCGGCGCTTGCGGGAGACGCAAATATCCGGTACGTTTCTCCCGACCGCAAAGTAGGGCGCACGCTCGAATACGCAGCTCCTGCTCTGGGCGCCTACATAGCGCAAGATTACGGGTACACCGGTAGCGGCATCGGCGTGGCTGTCGTGGACAGTGGCGTCGATTCCAGCCACCCCGACCTGAAAGGCCGCGTCGCCTATTCCGAGAACTTCGTGCAAGGTGAAAGCACTACTGCCGACCTGTACGGCCACGGTTCGCATGTTGCGGGCATCGTCGGCGGTGATGGCAGCGCGTCCACAGGGTCACAGTATACCCGCACCTTCCGGGGCATCGCTCCGCAAACCAACATCATCAACCTGCGCGTCCTGGGCGCGACCGGGCAGGGAACCGATAGCGCAGTGATCGCCGCCATCGATCGGGCGATCGAACTCAAGACCACCTACAATATCCGGATCATCAACTTATCCCTGGGCCGCCCCATCGCTGAAAGCTATACGGTGGACCCGTTGTGCCAGGCCGTTGAACGCGCCTGGAAAGCCGGCATTGTCGTAGTTGTCGCCGCGGGCAACGGCGGACGCGACAACACTATGAAGACCAATGGCTACAGTACGATCACTTCACCGGGAAACGACCCCTACGTGATCACTGTCGGAGCTCTGCGCGATATGGAGACGACATCAAGGGCGGATGACGTGATTGCCACTTACAGCAGCAAGGGGCCCAGTCTGCTCGATCAGATCGTGAAGCCCGATGTTGTAGCCCCAGGCAACTCCATCATTGCGGATCTGTCCTCCACGGGCTCGATCGACGAGACCTATCCCGGCAATGTCGTGGCGTTAAGTTATTACAAAAACACTTCCAATGGCGCCGACTCTACGATGTACTTCCGGCTCAGCGGAACCAGCATGGCCACCCCGATGGTCAGCGGGTCGGCTGCGTTGCTGCTGCAGAAAGAGCCGAAGATGACGCCCGATCAGGTGAAGGCCCGGTTGATGAAAACGGCTGGCAAGAGCTTTCCCTCTAGTGTCGGCTACACCGATCCGGCCACTGGAATCACCTATACGAGCCAGCACGATATCTTCACCGTCGGCGCGGGATATGTGAATGTCTGGGATGCCCTGAACAGCAGCGAGTCGATCGGACTTACAACCACCGCGCTGTCGCCCAAAGCTGTTATGAATGCCGCGACGGGCGAAGTCACGATTCAGAACCTCTCGGGACTGAACGTTGTGTGGGGCACCAACGTCGTTTGGGGGTCGAACGTCGTATGGGGAACCAACGTAATCTGGGGCACCAATGTCGTATGGGGCGCCAATGTCGTTTGGGGTACCAGTTCGCTCGCCGGCTACAACGTCGTTTGGGGAACCAACGTGGTTTGGGGCACCAACAACTTGTTCTCTGAGTCGTTATCGATGCGCGGTGATGCCCGTAAATAAGCTGTCGGTGAAATCGTGAACGATACGAGTTGGACCAAGTGTTTGCCCTGCAGTTGTCGTTTCCAACTCGTATCCACCATTGGTAAAGGCAGTGGTAAAGGCAGTGGTAAAGGCTGAGTTATCCCAGGTACTTCGACACCAGCAGTGCGAGTTTCTGGCGCGTCTCCTCGGGCACTGTCTTACGATCAGTGATCAACGCATGCGACAGAGCGTGCGCTGCCTTTGTGTCGCGCTCTTTGGGTATTAGCGCTACGGCTTCTTTCACCACCTTGCAGGCGCTCTCCGCGTTCTGCATCAGATTTTGGATAATCTCCTTCACAGTCACCGCGTCGTGATCCGGATGCCAGCAATCGTAGTCCGTCACCATCGCGATGGTGGCATAGTCGATTTCCGCTTCACGGGCCAGTTTCGCTTCCTGCAGGTTGGTCATCCCAATGACATCCATGCCCCACGATCGGTAGACGTTCGATTCGGCCTTGGTCGAGAACGCCGGACCTTCCATGCAGAGGTACGTCCCGCCCTTCTTGGCCGTAACACCGGCCTTTTTGCAGGCTTCAACCAGGATGTCCATCAACTCATGCGACACCGGGTCGGCAAAGCTGACATGCGCCACCAGGCCTTCGCCGAAGAAGGTGGAAATACGTCCGCGCGTGCGATCGAAAAACTGGTCCGGAATCACGAATTCAAGGGGTTTATGTTCCTGCTTGAGGCTGCCGACGGCGCTGAGGGAGACGATCCATTCGACGCCCAGCATCTTCATGCCCCAAATATTCGCGCGGAAGTTCAACTCCGAGGGGGAGAGGCGATGGCCGCGGCCGTGACGGGCGAGGAACGCTACTTTGCGTCCGGAAAGTTCGCCGGCCATGTAAGCGTCGGATGGCGCGCCCCAGGGCGTTTCGAGTTTGACTTCTTCTTCGATGGTGAAGCCCGGCATGGAATACAAGCCACTGCCGCCGATGATCCCGATTTCAGCTTTCAAAGTCCTTTAGCACTCCTGTTCTTTTATCAACTCTAACAGGACATCGTCGTGCGGGACGACCGTTTGGCCATCGGACTCTTCGATGACGCGAACGCCGTGCGCGCGCAGGGCTCTGACGACCGAGTTGTAGTTAGCCACCGCGATGCGAATGCGGCTTTTCCGATGCCGTTCGCGGCGAGGATGGCTGTTAAGCGTATCGAGCAGCGCACGCACGCCGGTACCATCGCGGGCGATAGTTTGCAGAATGGGCGGCTTAGCGCCATTGGACAGGGACTGCATCTGTTCGAGATCCCGCTCGAGTTGCTCCGCTCCCGGAAGATCCGACTTGTTGATCACGAAGAGATCCGCGGTTTCGAGCAAGCCTGCTTTGAGTGCCTGGACGTGGTCGCCCATTGAAGGGACGAGCACGACCACAACGATCTGCGCCACCCGCGCGATCTCGGTTTCCGCTTGGCCCACTCCCACCGTTTCGACGAAAATCACATCGCGGCCGGCAGCGTCGCACAGCGAGATCAGATCGGACGTAGCCGCGGCGACACCACCCAGTGTGCCACGCGACGCGACCGAACGGATGAACACACCGGGGTCCGTGTAGTGGCGTTCGAGCCGTATGCGATCACCGAGGATGGCGCCTCCCGTATATGGACTGGAGGGGTCGACTGCGAGCACCGCCACGGTTCGGTTGTCTCGGCGCACTTCGGCCACTAACTGATCGAGCAGTGTGCTCTTGCCCGCGCCGGCAGGTCCAGTGAAACCGGCGACGAGTGCGCGGCCGGTATGCGAAGCCAACTCGGAGAGAAGCGTGCGTGCTTCGGGCCTGCCGTTCTCGATGTCGGTGGCGGCGCGGGCGAGGGTGCGCAGGTCGCCTGCGACGATGCGTTCGGCCGTAGCGGTCATGCTTTGAGGAGTTGACGCGCGATCACCAGGCGCTGAATCTCACTGGTGCCTTCGCCGATTGTGCACAGCTTCACGTCGCGATAGAACTTCTCAACGCCGTAATCTTTAATGAACCCGTATCCCCCGTGAATCTGGACCGCTTCGTCGCACACTTTAACCGCGACTTCAGAGGCGAACAGCTTCGCCATTGCGGATTCCTTGGTGACCTTCTCTTTGCGCTGATGCATATCGGCCGCGCGATAGGTCAGCAGCCGCGATGCCTCGATGCCGGTTGCCATGTCGACCAGCTTGTGTTGAATCGCCTGGAACTCCGAAATGAAGCGGCCAAACTGGCGGCGGTGTTTGGAATATTTCAGCGCCTTTTCGTATGCGCCTTGCGCGGTGCCGATCGACAGCGCGGCAATCGAGATGCGCCCACCGTCGAGTATGCGCAAGCTGTCGACAAAACCTTCACCAGGCTTGCCCAATAACTGTGTGCCGGCCAAGTGAAGATCCTCGAAGATCACTTCTCCCGTGGCGCTGGCGCGCATGCCGAGTTTGTCTTCTTTCTTGCCCAACCGGAATCCCGGCGTATCGGTTTCGATGAGGAAGGCGGATATACCGTGCTGAGACGCCGCGCGGTCGGTCACCAGCATCGCGACACAAAGCTGAGCGTAGTGCGCATTGGTGCAGAACGTTTTCGACCCGTTCAGAACCCAGCGCCGGCCGTCGTGAACCGCCATACTCCGCGTGCCGCCGGCGTCTGAACCTGCCTCCGGTTCCGTAAGGGACCAGCAGCCAATCCATTCGCCCGTTGTGAGCTTGGGCAGGTACCGCCGCTTCTGCTCGTCTGTTCCGGCCAGGTACAGGTGATTGGAGCACAGCGATGTATGTGCCGCCACGATCAGGGCTACAGACGGATCGATGCGTGCCAACTCCTCGACAATGATGGCGTAGCTGATGTAATCGAGCCCAGCGCCGCCGTATTCCTCGGGAAACACCGCGCCCATGTAGCCGAGCGCTCCCAGCTTCTTAATGCAGTCGAGCGGGAATTCCTGGGTTTCATCCCAGGCGAGGACGTGCGGAGCGATCTCCGCCTCCGCGAATTCGCGGACGGCTTTGCGAAGTTCAACGTGGTCGTCGCTGAGCCGGAAGTCCACAGATGGTTCGTTTAGACGATCTCTTCGCGCGTGGTGTCCCACTTGATGGTGCGGCCCTGGCGGTAGCTCTCGACCGCCATGCGGCAGGCGATTGAAACGCGGTAGCCGATGTCGAAGGGGCAGTTCGGCTCGTTCCCTGATCGAATGGAATCGAAGAAGTTCTGCATATGGGCGTTCTTGGGCGTGGTCGCCTGGCCCACCATCTCCTTCTCGTTGGGCAGGTTCACTTTCTGAGGTGTAAAGCGAATGAGCGAGTTCTTGGATATCGTTCCGTCGGTACCGAGCACGTCTTCGGTGGCGCCCAGATGGTTGTTCCCGAACCCCGACGACCACGAGAAAAGAATCTCTTCCGGATGTTCCATCGCGACGTGCATCGTGTCGGGTACCTCGCGGCCGTCCTTCCACAGATAGACGCCACCCACCATCGTGACCGCTTTCGGGATTTGCAGATTGAGCACCTTGTACCAGAACGAAAGCTGGTGGCACATGTTCTCGTAGACGTTGCCGCCCGAGTAGTCCCAGAAAAAGCGCCAGTTCACATAGCGGTTGGCGTCAAAGTCGCGCTTTGGCGCTTCGCCGAGGAACTGGTTCCACAGCACGTTTTCGGGCGTTACGTCCGGATACACGGGCCGCGACCACTGCGGCTTTCCATGCGGTGTATTGCGAAACATATGCGCTTCGATCGCCGTGATGCGGCCGAGTTTGCCTGAATTGGCGAACGCGACCGAGTCGGCAACCATACCGGAAGAGCACGATTGATGGCCGATCTGCACGACTTGTTTCTGGCGCTTCTTATAAGCGGCGCGCATCCGCTTGGCGTGGTCCACGGTGAACGCCATCGTCTTTTCCTGGTAGACGTGTTTGCCTGCCTCAAGCGCGGCGACGAAGTGTTCACAATGCAGATGCTGCGGGGTCGCAATCAGCACCGCATCGACGTTCTTGTCTTCGAGCAGGTAGCGATAGTCCAGGTAGGTTTTGGCGTCCGGAGCAACCCGCCTGGCATCTTCGAGCCGCCGCGTGTAGATATCCGCGAATGCGGCCATCTCGGTGTTCGGACAGGACATTACCTCACGAACAAGCTGCATGCCACGGTCGCCCGGACCGATGATGCCAACGCGAATCCGTTCGTTGGCGCCGAGAACGGCCGAGGGTGCGGCCATGGTTCCGGCGAGGCCGGAAGCCACCTTGCCGATAAAGAGACGACGGGAGTCGCGGGTACTGCTCATGGATGCTTTCATCTTACCTTGGGCTGCGAACGTGGTTAGGGCGTTGAACGAATCATCCCTGTTGTATACTACACCCAATCCGTAACGGAACATCTTTGTCAACGGGAGTGTGCGTCATGCGATTTGGGCTGGTACTAGCACTGACTTTCGCATCCTTTGCGGCTACCCAGAGCCGCCATAAAGTGGACATCAATACGGAAACGCCGGAGGGGCAGGCGCTGCAGGCGATCGGGCAGGAACAGGACGGCGCCAAGAAACTGGCGCTGCTTGAGGAGTTCTCCAGCAGATTTGCGTCGAATCCGAACTTGCCGTGGGTGTTGGGCCAATTGCAACCGCTATACCTCAAGGCAAACCAGCACGACAAAGTCTTTCCGGTAGCGGAGAAACTCCTGGCCGCCGATCCGTCGGATTCTGAAATCGCCTATGGTGGACTGCAGGCGGCGGTGGCCAAGCAGGACCCCGACCTGATCGTGAAGTGGGCCAACCTCACCAACGAATCCGCCAAGAAGGCCGTGGCTGCTTCCAAACCCGAAGACGAGGACGAAGCCGCCCATTGGAAATACAAGGTCGATTTCGGTACCCAGGTGCAGAAGCGGTGCGAGTACGAGGTCTATACCGCGGCCCTGCGCGCACAGGACTGGGGCAAGAAACTGCAGTTGTTCGAAGCGCTGAAGGCGCTGAATGCGAAAAGCGAGTATGCCGGCCAACTGGACGAGACCTACTTCCTGGCGTATCGCGCCAC
This sequence comes from Bryobacterales bacterium, assembly GCA_020846745.1. Classification (GTDB taxonomy): domain Bacteria; phylum Acidobacteriota; class Terriglobia; order Bryobacterales; family Bryobacteraceae; genus JADLDI01. The sequence continues at coordinate 40,872 of JADLDI010000024.1, forward strand.
CAACCAGAACGATAAGGCCTTTGCGGTAGCCGAGAAACTGGCGGCCGAGAATAAGGCGAACGAAGACATGCTGCTGCTTTTGGCGAACGCCGCCTTCGAAAAGAAAGACGCCGCCAACACCATCAAGTACGGCACCGCCACGGCTGAGCTATTGAAAACCAAAGCGGCGCCCCAAGGTGTCGGCCCGGATGAATGGACCAAGAAGAAGAACACCACATCAGGGGTTGCGTTATGGATGGTCGGCATGACCTATGCTTCGAAGAGCGATTGGGCACAGACTGATACGGTGCTGCGTGAAGCGCTTCCGCTGATCCAGGGGAACGACCTGTTGATGAGCCACGCGCTGTTCCAGCTAGGGTTGGCCAATCACCGCATGGGAGAAAAAGGCGGCGGCGTGCCCAAAATTCAGGAAGCGTATAACTTCTTTAAGCAGTGTAGCACAGTGAAGGGTCCTAACGCCGGCGCGGCCACCAAGAACGCGGCCGTGCTGCGGACACAGTATCGAGGATTGAAATGAACATACTCGTCCCGAATCTCGGGTCGACTTCTCTCAAGTGGCAGATCATTGAGTTTCCTTCCGAACGTATCCTGGCTCGAGGCCGGGCCGAACGGGTGATCGATTATAAGGAGGCCATCGCGGGCATTCCTGTTCGTGAGTTTCCGGTGGAGGCAGTAGCTTTCAAGGCCGTACTGGCGGGCGCGAAGTACCGCGGCACCTTCCGGGTTGATACGGGTGTCATGGAAGCCATGAAGCGGTTTCTTCCTGCCGCTCCCGCGCACAACAAGATCTACTTGAACGGCATCATGGCGTTTCGGGAGGCGTTGCCGCAGGCGACCTTGGTGGCTGCTTTTGAAACGGAGTTCCACGCCACCATGCCCGAATGCGCCACCCGCTATGGCGTACCGAAGCGGTGGTATTCGGAAGGCGAAGTGCAGCATTACGGCTTCCACGGCGCCTCGCATCAATATGTGGCCGGCCGAGTTCCGGAGATCCTGGGTGGTCCGGTAAAGCGCCTGGTCAGCTGTCACTTGGGTGGCAGTTCGTCGATGTGCGCCATCCTCGAGGGCCGGTCTGTCGACACCACCATGGGTTTCTCGCCGCAATCCGGTTTGGAAAACGCGACGCGCCATGGAGACCTGGATGTGTTCGCGGTCCTCTACATGATGGAGCGGTATGGCTGGACTACGCAGCAAGTGCGCGAGCAACTCGCCGGTGAAGGCGGCTTAGCAGGACTTTCGGGAATCGCCGGCGGCGATGTGCGCGATCTGGTGGCCGGAGTCGCAGCGGGGAATACCGACGCGAAGCTCGCCCTGGATGTGTTTGTTTACGAGGTTCGCAAGACCATTGGCGCCTATTCGGCGGTGCTGGGCGGGTTGGACGCGGTGGCGTTCACGGGGGGCATCGGCGAGAATTCGGCGGAACTGCGTGCGGAGATCTGCCGCGGTTTTGTGGAATTGGACGCTGTGGCCAATACCGACGGCAAAGGCGACCGGGTGCTGTCGGCGGAAGGGATGGCCGTGAAGGCAGTTGCGCTGACGACGAATGAGGAGTTGGTGGTGGCACGGCGGGCCTACAGGCTGCTTGCCGCGGGTTAATAGTTTGCTGCGATTTGCGCATCGGATGCGATTGTCTGATCTCCCTATTCACAGGATCCGCGCGCACTTGTGGCTCGGTCAGCGGGTATGGCGTTATCGTTGAAGCGCTTCGACCGGGAGCTATTCAGGCAGAGATGTCGTTACGCGGCGTAGTTGAGGATGGGAGGAGCGTTTACGCCGCAGCAGCGCTTGTATTTTTGGCCCGAGCCGCAGGGGCAGGGAGAATTGCGGCCGACTTCGGCGGGGTGGGGATTTCGTTTCGCAAAATTTTGATTTTGTTGGGGTTCGTCGGCGGGAGTGGGTGTGGTGGGGGCGTCGGCAACCCGTTCTTTACGGTCGGGGTACCGCAGGGGTGTGTCGGCGTTGGGGTTGGAGTGGGCGCGGAGGGTTTGGAGGTCGCGGAGTTGGCGCATGGCACGGTTGAAGGAGCCCTCCCAGCTTAGGGAGAGTTTCTGATATTTGAAGAACTCAGGGGTACCTTCCGGGAATTGCATGGCGAGTTGGGCGGCACGTTCAAAGTGCCATTGGGCGAAGGCCATGCGCTGGCAGGCGAAGTCTTCGAGGCAACCGTGGGGGCGAGCGGCGTCGCGGATGGAGGCGGCCAGGGCATCGAACACGTTGCGCTGGGCAGCCGAGATTGCGGGGGGAAGAACGGGTGTGGACATGCCCTGGAAATACCATGGCATCCTCGGGATCCTCCCTCAGCGGAAGGATCGGTCTGAGGGCGTTTTGCTTGTAAGCTGTTGAAAATGAATCTTAAAAAGTTTTTGATTAAAGTTTCAAAACTGTTGTGAATGAACTTTTTCTGATCGGGCGAAATTTAGGAGAAAGTGGGCAGGTAACGGGTATTCCGACCGGAACCGTGATCCTCCGGCGAGAAAAACACCGGGTGAGAGGGTGCGGGGCAACGGAACGTGAGCAGTGCCTTCGTGGGGTCGCGATGGGACGAGACCCGTCGCTTCCGCTCGGACTCCGTATCAGGGGTGGTTGGTAATGTGGGGTTGTGCAGTTTGCGCTACGTAGCGTTGGCTAACTCGATGCCGAAGGATTTTAGTAACTGGCGGATGTTGCGTTGGGCGCTTTTGTGGGCGTCGGTGAGGATGCCCATTTCGATGGCGGTATTTTTGATGTCTTCGATGGCGGCGAGGCGGGCCTGGCGTTCGAGGTCGTTGTTGTAGGGGACCCAGGGGGTCCACCAGGTGATCTGGCGATCCCAGACTTTGGTCTGTTTCTCGTCGATCACGACGTGGAGCACACGCGGTTCGGGCAACTGGATGGTAACGGTGTCGCCGCTGCGGTGGATGGCGTTGGGAGTGAGGGCGGTAAGATCAATGCCGGCCAGGACGTCGGCCTGCACGATTAGCAGGAGCTTTTCGCTGCCGAACGGAACCTTCTTTTCTTCGAGGCCGATCACCTTCTGGATGCGGTAGCGGACGGTAACGAGTTGGTTGAGTGCCTGGATTTCGCGGACGAGAGCCGCGGGATCGGCGGTGCGGCGAACGCGCACCTGATGGGAGACGAACAGCGTCAGAAGAACGCCCGTGAGGGCCGCCGTGAGCAGGGCCAGGATTCGCTTCCAGATCACGACTCTACGGTCGCACAGGTCAGATTCCGGTTAGCCGGCCTGCACCAATGTTCCACTTGCTGGAGGGGCGGCGTGCCTGATAAAAGACGTGGACCGCGGCGCCGCTTTGCCAGGCGCAGCCGTGGCCGTTTTCGCCGCAATCCCAACCGTCGCGCGACGGTTCGATGACGGGAGTGCTGCCGAGGTAGGGGCCTTCGATTCGGTCTGCTAGAGCTGTGAAGAGGCGTTGGCGGCGGCCGGGGCGGCCGTGCTGCAGGAAACAGACGGCGGTCAGTAGAAAGCGGCCGCTGTTCAGGCGGACGACCTGAGCACCTTCGAGGCCCCATTCGTAGTCGCGGTCGGTGTGCTGGTTGTGGAACGGCACCTGGGCGTGGTCGAGAATGCAGCCAACCTTGTCCCATGGTCCGAACCAGGTGTTGGTGCGGCTCTTGGCCAGGTTGATATCGCCGTGGCCGACCTTATCCATTGCGGTGTAGGTGAGGTAGTGCTCACCGGCCCAGTGGACAGTTTCGACATCGTAGAGGCCGGCGCCTGGGGACGGGAAGAGGGCGGGTCCTTCGGTCCGGAAATGGGCTCCGTCGGTCGAGACAAGCTGGAGCAGAGGCCAACCGAGTTCAAAACAGGCGGTCTGCAGGAACATGTGAAACACACCCGCTTCAAAGACCACGCTGGGCGCACAGACCTGCGGTCCTTTGGCGTCGATGGTGCACGGAGGGAGTTCCTGCCAGGGTCCAGCCAGGGCCGGACTGACGAAGTGGTAGATGCCCCAGCGGTGCGCACCGAGGCATCCGGTGCCATATAGGTGGTAACGACGGCCGTCGTAGGCGATGCTCGGGTCCTTTAATTCCGGGAAGAAGCGAGACGCGACGAGCGGGGCATCAACGGTAGAGTTTTCGACACGCGCACCGGTAGTTTCGATCCCCTTGAGCAGTGCGGACACAATTCCCTCCGCAAAGGAAGTGGTGGCGTCCGGCTATTCTTCTCTGCTCATGCGGATTAAAAGTACATAAAGATGAGGTTATTCGAGCTTCCCGAGGCTGCGCAGGACGGCCGCGGTGTTCTTGCCGCCGGGCATGTCGACGGCATGGACCACTTTGCCTTGCAGGTCTTTGGAACCGATGTAGAGTTCTTTGCCGCGTTCGACGCCCATCAACACAATGACGAGGTTCTGTTTTGGGTAGACGAGCAGGCGGTACTGCCGTTCGCCGGTTTCGGAACGGTAGTGATCGCGGTCGGGCGTGCCGAGCTTGCGGACGACGTCGAAGTAGTTGGTGTCGGCGGTGAAACCGAGGTCGGCTTGGAGAACGCCTTCGTAGACGACGGCGCCGCCGGTAGTCCGGAGGTTGAGGTAGCCGGCGGTGCCGGCGACGATCACGATGCCGACAATCGCCACCCACATCAGCATCTTCCCGATACCGCCTTCGGCTCCTTCGTTGAGGCGAAGCGACTGGCGGAGATTGGTAGGGGGCGGTTCGAACGCTTCGGCGCCGGGCGGAACGTCGGGCACCGCCTTACCGGGCATGGAGACGACACGCCGGGTGTAGGGCCAAATGCTTCCGCCTTTATATTCGAGTTCGCGGCGGAGGCCGACGATCATGACAGGCTCGTCGATTTTCGAGATTTCACCAAGGTAGGAGCGGGGGATCCAGACCTCACTGTTGATCTTGGAGTTGCGAACCAGAATTTCAGACCAATTACCCTTTTTGTAGGTCCATTCGTTATGCTCAATATTGACGATAGGAGGGTAAAACGAAAAAGGCCGTTCGCCGAGTTCGTCGAGCGTTGGTGGAATCGGTGCGGCCATCGTTGCCTGAAATCTCCCTCCTAGCTTAACAAGGAGCTATATGTCTGTCCGTGCACAAGACGCTCTTGAGTACCACTCGTCCAAACCCGCCGGCAAGCTAGCCATCGTTCCTACCAAGCCTTGCCAGACGCAGCGCGATTTATCGCTCGCCTACACGCCCGGGGTCGCCGTACCCTGCCTGGAGATCCATCGGGATCCGAACGCCGTTTACAAGTACACATCGAAGGGAAACCTGGTTGCGGTTGTCACGAACGGCACCGCGGTGCTGGGGCTGGGCAACATCGGTCCGGCGGCGGGCAAACCGGTGATGGAGGGCAAAGGGGTTCTCTTCAAGAGATTTGCAGATATAGATGTATTCGATATCGAGCTGGATACGCTGGACCCGAAAGAAGTGATAAGGGCCTGCCAACTGCTGGAACCGACGTTTGGCGGCATCAATCTGGAAGACATCAAAGCGCCCGAGTGTTTTGAGATTGAGGAAGAGCTTCGGCGGACGCTGAAGATTCCCGTGTTTCACGACGATCAGCACGGGACGGCGATCATTTCCGGCGCGGCGCTGTTGAACGCCTGCGAGATTGCCGGGAAGCGGTTGGACCAGGTTCGGATGGTGATCAACGGGGCGGGCGCGAGCGCGATCGCCTGCGGGGAACATTACATCGCGCTGGGCGTACGGCGCGAAAACATCATTCTGTGCGACACGAAAGGAGTCATCTACAAGGGCCGCACCGACCACATGAACAAGTACAAAGAGCGATTTGCGGTGGAGACGCCGTGCCGCACTTTGTTGGATGCGTGCGTAGGGGCGGACGTGCTGATTGGGTTGTCGGCCGCGGGCGCGGTGACCAAAGAAATGATGAAGGTGATGGCTTCGCACCCGATCGTGTTTGCGATGGCGAACCCCGATCCGGAGATCACGTATGAGGACGCAGTGGATGCGCGGCCGGACGTGACAATGGCGACGGGGCGTTCGGACTATCCGAACCAGGTGAACAATGTCCTGGGCTTCCCGTTTATTTTCCGGGGCGCGCTGGATGTCCGGGCGACTACGATCAACTCAGAGATGAAACTGGCGGCGACGCGCGCGCTGGCGGAATTAGCTCGTGAAGATGTGCCCGATGCGGTACGCCGGGCCTATGGCGTGGAGACGATGGAGTTCGGACGGGAATACATCATCCCGAAACCGTTCGACTCGCGCGTGCTGATCCGGGTGGCGTCGGCGGTGGCGAAGGCGGCGGTGGATTCCGGAGTGGCGCAGCACCCGATCGATATCGAGCAGTACACGATCGAGTTGGAGCGGCGGTTGGGCAAGGCGCACGAAGTGATGCGCTTCATGATTCAGAAAGCGCGGCGGAAGCCGTGCCGGATCGTGTTTCCCGAGGGGAACGAATCGAAGATCCTGCGGGCGGCGCAGATCCTGCTGGACGAAAAGATTGCGTGCCCGGTGCTGATCGGCAATCGTGCGGTGATTGAAGATAAGGTGCAAGACCTGCGGCTGGAATTAAATGCCGCCAAGATTGTGGACATCGCCGAGTTCCCGCAGACAGGGAGTTACGTACAGCGGTTGTACGAACTAAGGCAGAGGAAAGGTATCACGCTTAATGAGGCGGAAGGGCTGAAACAGAATCCGACGCTGTTTGGGGCGCTGATGCTGCACGCGGGCGATGCCGACGCATTGATCGCCGGCGTGAGCCAGCATTATCCCGACACGATCCGCCCGGCGCTGCAGGTGATTCCGCTGATGAGCGGCCGGCGGCGCGTGGCGGGGATGTACATGATGATTACTAAGTCGGGGGATATTTATTTCTTTGCCGATGCGACGGTGAATATCGAGCCGACGGCTGAGGACTTGGCGGAGATCGCCGTGATGGCGGCGGCGAAGGTGCGGGAGTTCGATATCGAGCCGCGCGTGGCAATGCTGTCGTTCTCTAACTTCGGTTCGACACGCCATCACCTGACGGAGAAAGTGGCACGCGCGACCGAGATGGCGCGGCGGCTGGATCCGGATCTAATGATCGACGGTGAGTTACAGGCCGACACAGCCGTATCGCCGGAAGTTATCGAGCAGACCTATCCCTTTAGCCGGCTGAAGAAGGCGGCCAATGTTTTGATCTTTCCGAACCTGGAATCAGGCAACGTGGCTTATAAGTTGCTGCAGCGGATTGGCGGGGCGGAAGCGATCGGGCCGATTCTGATGGGTATTTCGAAGCCGGTTCACGTGCTACAGCGCGGCTGCGAAGTGTCGGACATCGTGAATATGTCGGCGATCGCGGTGGTGGACTGCCAGAACTTGGGTTGAGAGTTGGCCTGTATATAGTGCGGACCTGCGCAGTTGGAACACGATCCGCACTATCCTTAGTTGTTGGACTTACTCCAGACCTTTTCGCAGACCCTCAGCTATTACTTTGAGGGTACCTTCCAAAAGTTTTAGCGTTTTCTCAATTTCCACAGTTGAGGAACCCTGGATATCGACAAAAATCTTCTGATCCTCTTGAGAGATCGAATTATCACGTTGGATGAAATCGTACAGCGTGTTGAAATCGGACTTCAATAACTGCGACCGCTTCACCACTGCTTCGATAGCGTCTGCCTGCTGTCGCAAGAGATTGTTGGCTTTAAACTTCGCGCCGTCGCTGCCTGAACCTGCCGCTTCTATCAAGGCCAGATCTTTCTTGAGATCGGTACCAACTTTGGCAACCATGGCGGCGATGTCCTTCCAAACCATGTCGAATTCCTGGATCTGCCGCATAGTCTCTTCGAGATACTGGAGATTGAACAACCATTCCTGGCGAGTTTTATCGTCGATTTTGCCGGTGCGCTTGACCTCTTCCAGGTCAAGCTTGCGCTGGCGAGATCTTGCCGGCTGCGCTTCTTTGAACTCCTTGAGGTCTTTGGTCAACGTAGCCAATGAAGCACCTAGCGGGAGTTTACTCGTAAGCTAGATGGGATAGTTGTAAATGATAGTTGTTGTTGGGGTTTAGCGCGGGGTCGAAGTATTACCTACGTTGGGTACTACAGAGTTGGTCGAGACCGAGGGAATGA
>JADLDI010000025.1 GCA_020846745.1 Bryobacterales bacterium
AGCCGTGTTTTGGTCAGTTTGTCCGAAGTGGTATGTTTCTTCATAGTCGGTCTCCTTCATTGCACCATTGAGTGCGTTTGGCGGGGCTGTTGGGTCCCGCTGGGGGCCGGCCCTCTCATCCCATCTCTGGTCGGGCGGCGGCGGTTGATAGCGATGGAGGTACTGCATTGGGCTTGATGGACCGCGGGCTTACGCGCCGCGGTTCGGTTGTAGGGATCGTATTCGGGGGGGATTGAATAGGGTGTGACAAGAACTACGACACGAAGGGTAAGCCGACCAAGATGCAGAAGCAGGAGAACGCGAAGAAGATGCTTTTGCAGGCCAAGCTTGATCTGGCCGAAATCAAGAAAGCCAAGATCAACTACGAGTATCAGGGCGACGGTACGGCGCAGTGGCCGGACGTGAAGAAGGCGATCGAAAAGGTGGAGAGTTCGAAAAAGAAGCTGGAAGAGTTGATGAAGAAGACGAAGGCGGAGATTGTGATTGTGGAGGATAAGTAGACGCGGAGGGCACTCACGCTGGATGGCTGAGAATGGCTTCGGGACATGTCAGCGGCCCTGCCCCACCCGCGGAACAATCCGCTCCGCCAAGCCCGAATCCGCTCCCCGCACGGCGCGCCATGCGATGGCGCCATCCAACGTTGCCAATCGACCACGGTTTCGAAAGGCCAGGCCTGCCAGATACGCGTCGGTTGTCTGCCGGGCTCCGGTGAGTACAGATAGATCAAACAACTCGGCATTGGTGAGGCTGATCGAGTCCGGCCAAAAGCAGTAGATACCCGAAAAGCCGGCCTTGAAGAGTGCCAGCGTTTGGCCGGCCTGGATGGGGGATAGCTGGAGATTCGGATAGCTCGGATGAGAAACGACCCGGATAAACCCGTTCTCGGTGATGGGGCAGGTGGCCCAGCCCTCCGTGGCCGCGACATGCCGAAACCAGTCGACCGCCGCCTCGTGATGCACATGCGCCGAGTCCAGCAAGCTGACCAGAACGTTGACATCCAGTAGGCTAACCATCAGTCCTCATGTGCCAGTCCTCATCCGCCAGATTTCGCACCAACTCACTTGTGACCGGGACGGCTCCGGGTCCGTGCTTCCAGACAGGTATGCCGAATTGGAGTTCGCGTTCCGGAGCGGCCGACTGCAACAGCCCGCGTCGCGCCACGTCGGACAGCGCGCGGCCAAGTCCCTGCCTTTTCGCGCGGGCGAGTTCCCGCACAGCCTCCATCACGTCATCATCGATATCGAGTGTGGTACGCATACCAGCATCTTAGCATCACTGCGTAAACGAGTATGGGTATCGTGCAACCAAGCCGGAGAGGCCCGACCGGGAGGCCAGCCGCAAAAATGGACATTTTCATCAGGTCTCTGATGTATGATTATTTGGCCGAACTTACTGGGATTCGGCCAATTCACACTGGGAGCACCTTGATGTACCTGCTATCACGACGCTGCGCCATGGGCGTGGCGTCACTTCTCACGATCGCGGCTGCTGTCGCGAGCGCTCAAACTCAGCCTCTGATCCGGACGGGCGCCTTCTTCACCGTTAAGCCGGATCGCGTTCCGGATTTCCTGGCGGCGGCCAGGGACTACGCTTCATTGATGAAGAAGTTGAGTTCCGACCGCCATTTTACTGTCTGGCAGTCTGTCAGCGGACCGCGTGAATATGTGCTGGTGAGGTATCACGCAAAATGGGCTGAACTTGACACGCCGAATGAGGCAAAACTGAAGGATTCGCAGCCGGAAATCACGGCCATTACGAACCGGATTATGGCGACGGTCGAATCTTCGCATCGACAGATCAACCTATTGGAACATGAACTGAGTATTCCGCTTGTGCCGGGACGGCCGATTAAACCGCTGGCGTCAGTTCTCCGGCAGTGGGTTCGCCCCGAACATTACAGGGCATATCGAGAACTGGTGAAAAGCGAGCTTTTGCCGGCGGCGAAAAAGGCGGAACTTCCGCTGTTTAGCGTTACTCAGAACCGGTTCGGCGGATCGAGATACGAGTACAGCATTGTGACGGCCATGGACGGTTGGGCAAGTCTGGATGGGGAGCCTCCGATCGTGAAAGCGATGGGCGGCAGGCCGAATTACGAGAAGTTTCTCGATAGGATGCGCCCGTTGATCGTCCGGTCGGAATACCAGATGTACCGGCACCTGCCGGACCTGGGTTACCTGGGCAATACGCAGTAGCGGATCAAAGCTAGCGGCGCGGGTGGGTGGATGGCGCTGCGCGACGTGACCCGTCGCTTACTGGACTGAGAAGAAATAGGGCCCGCGCCCTTACGGTTGCGGTTCTGTTTCGGGGGGCGCAGTGGAAGGAGCGGCCGCGAACCGGAGGTTCGCGCGACAAGGCGACTTCATCCCGTGTTACACTGATCTTTCGGGTTCGACCCGTTTACATCACTAGCCGTGCGCCTCTAGGTTTTCCTGCCCGGCGCCGAGGTTTACATGCCCAAACGTACTTTTCAACCGAATAACCGTAAACGCGCCAAGACTCACGGCTTCCGCGCACGTATGGAGTCTGTCGACGGACGCGAAGTCCTTTCGCGGCGGCGGGCAAAAGGCCGGTGGAAACTCACCGTCTCCGACGAGCGCAACGTCCGTTCCGCGAAGCTGCAGTCGTAGTCCTACGTCCTTCGGTTTCCCCAAATCGTCGCGGCTGCTTGCTCGTCCCGATTTCCGCCGGGTTTACGATAACGGTACTCGTTTACAATCTTCATCTTTCGCCGTGTTCTACCTGCCGCGAGCCGATAGCCAGCCTCCGAGGGTTGGCTTAACTACTCCGCGGGCTGTGGGCAAAGCGGTGTTCCGCAACACGCTCCGGCGAAGGATTCGCGAGGCGATCCGGCTCGAGCTGCCCGATTTTCCACGAGCGATCGACTATGTGTTCCATCCGCGGCGGCCTGTTGCGACGGTCCCCCTGCCCAGTCTTCGCGCCGAAGTGCGAAAGGTGTTCTCTAAATGCGCGAACTCCTGATCGCCCTTCTCCGTCTGTATAAGGACTGGATCTCACCTTTGCTTCCGTCTGCCTGCCGATTCCATCCGACCTGCTCGGTCTATATGTTAGAGGCCGTCGACCGGTTTGGCGCCGCCCGTGGCGTCTGGCTGGGCCTCAAACGACTTGCCAAATGTCACCCGTTGCACGATGGCGGGTTTGACCCAGTTCCACCATTGCCGAAAACATGAGCGATCCGAACAAACCCAAAAAAGAATTCTCGATGGAGCAGCGACTCATGCTGGCCTTTGGCCTCATGGGACTCGTGCTTATCGCGTCCACCTACCTGATCCCGTCGAGCCAGTCGCCGGTGAAGCAAGCGCCCAAGGGTAATCCCTCGTCGGCGCAGATTCCCGCATCGCAGGCGCCCGCGCAGGCGAAGCCGGCGCCGGACAAATCCGCGCCCGCCACGGCGGCCGCCCGGACAGCCGGCGAGGCTGCCCGGCAGGTTGCCTCAAAAGAAGAGACCGTTCAGATCGAAACCCAGGTTTATAAGATCACGTTTTCCAACCGAGGGGCCGTCGTCCATTCCTGGGTGCTCAAGAAGTACACCGATTCCAACGGCAAGCCGCTCGAACTGGTTAACGTAAACGCCGTTTCGAAAGCCGGCTATCCCTTCCAGGTTCGCTTCCATAACGACCAGTCCGCCGATGTCCTGAACAACGGCTTGTGGGTGGCCAAACTGGCCGACGACAAACAGTCCATCGACTTCAGTTACGCCGATGGCGCGTGGACGGGCCGAAAGAACTTCTCGTTCACCGGCAACTCCTATTTGGCGCACATCAAATCTGAGGTCAGCGCCGGGTCCACGCCGAAGCCGCACCTGCTGGCCTGGCGGGGTGGTTTCGGCGACGCCTCTGTGATTGGCGCCGCTGCATCGCAGCATTCCGTCCGCTTCGACCTTTCCGCCAACAAGCTGCAGGTTCTGGGCGCGTCCGACCTGAAAGGCGGCGCACAGGCCCACCGCGGCCGCTTCTCGTTCGCCGGCATTGAAGACGCCTATTTTGCCGCGGTTGCCCTTCCCGATACGGGCAAGGACTTTGAAATCCACTCGATCGGCGACAATGCGCCGGATGCCATCGACAAGAAGGAACAACTGAACGCCGGTGTTGCCGTTGGCGGCGATCCGGTGAACTCGTTCCAATTTTTCGTTGGCCCGAAGGATACCGACCTGTTGAAGTCGATCTCTCCGCGGCTGACTCAGTTGATCGATTTCGGCTGGTTCTTTTTCATCGCCGAACCGTTGTTCCGTGCCGTTCACTGGATGAACGATAAGTATCTCCACAACTACGGCTGGACCATCATCGTCATCACGGTCATTATCAACTTCCTGCTCCTGCCGCTCAAAATGTCGTCGCTCAAGAGCATGAAGAAGATGTCGCTACTGCAGCCGCAGATTGCCGCCATCAACGAGAAGTACCGCGGCATGTCGTTCAAAGATCCGCGCAAACAGGAGCAAAATGCGGAAGTGATGGACCTTTACAAGAAGCACGGCGTCAATCCCATGGGAGGGTGCGTGCCGATGGTGCTGCAGATCCCGTTCTTCTTCGCTTTTTATAAAGTGCTTTCGGTAGCGATCGAAATGCGGGGCGCCGACTGGCTGTGGGTCACTGACCTGTCGCGTCCGGAAACGCTGCCCATCCGCATTCTGCCGGTAGCGATGATTGCTTCGCAGTTCATCATGCAGAAGATGACGCCATCGACGACCGCGGACCCGTCACAACAGCGCGTGATGCTGCTGATGCCGCTCTTCCTCGGCTTTATGTTCTACGGGGTCTCCAGCGGCCTGGTGTTATACTGGTTGACCGGCAACCTGGTTGGTATCGCCCAGCAATGGTTCTTCAACAAGAAGTTCCAGGGCCCCGTGCCAGCCGCGCCTGCCGTGCGCAAGACGAAGAAGTAGCTGAGGGGTTCGAAAGACATCAGTGAGCCTGAAATATAACGTTGCGGAGCACGGCGACCGCATACGCGCGTTCTTGGACCACATCCTGCCGCTCGCGCGGCTGAAGGTTACCTACGAACTCGTCGACGACGAAACGCCGCATCCGGAATTCGAAAATCCCGACATCCGTGTAAAGTTTTCGGGCGAAGACGTCGACACTCTGCTTTCGAACAAAACAGAGGTTCTGCTCGCGCTCGAACAACTCACCCAGGAAGCCCTGCGCATCCCCGCGGAAGATCACTCGCGCATCGCGTTTGATGCCAACGATCACCGGATGCTCCGCATCGAGGAGTTGCGCCTGTCGGCCATCACGGCAGCCGAACGCGTCAAATCGAGCCATCAACCCTTCCGCTTCAACCCCATGAACTCGCGCGAGCGCCGCATTATCCATCTGGCGCTTCGCAACGAAACCTCGCTGCGTTCCGAGAGCGAAGGCATGGAACCGCGCCGCAACGTAGTCATCTACCCGGCCGATATGCCGTCTCAACCCGCGCCCGTCCAGCCGCACTACGGCGACCGCCGTGGCGGTGGTGGCGGTGGTGACCGTCGTTCCGGCCCCCCTTCCGACCGGCGTGGCGGCCCTCCGCATCGCACCGGCGGCGGTGGCAGACGGCCGCACGGCCGCGACCGATAAGACCGGCAAAAACGGAATTTCCGGCCGCCGATGAACCCCGGATGAACGCCGATCTGATTGCTGTCGGCCCTTATCCGCGCTCGTCGGCGGCCGATACATTTGTGACGTGTGAGCACCACCCTCGATACCATTGCCGCCATCTCCACTCCCCCGGGACGTTCCGGCCTGGGCATCATCCGCCTTTCCGGGCATAGTGCCCGCGCCATCACCGAGCAGATTCTCCGTTTCCCGCACGCGGAGTTCCCACACGCAGCGCGCAACTGGCAACCCTGGACCGTCCAGTTCGCCGAACTGCTCGACGCTGAAGGCCAAATCGTCGATCAGGTGCTGGTTTCGTACTTCGCCAAGCCCCGCTCCTACACAGCTGAAGACGTTGTTGAAATCTCCTGCCATGGCGCGCCCGTCCTGCTGCGCCACTGCCTGGAGCGAGCCTGCGCCGCCGGCGCGCGCCTGGCGGAACCCGGAGAGTTCACGATGCGCGCTTACCTCAACGGCCGCCTCGACCTCCCACAAGCCGAAGCCGTTCGCGACCTGATTGAAGCCACCACCCTTTACCAGGCCCGCATCGCCGCACAGCAGGTGGAAGGCTCAATCTCCCGCCGCCTTTCGCCGCTAAAGAACCAGTTGTTAGAGCTGATCGCGCTGTTAGAAGCCGGCATCGACTTCGCCGAAGACGACGTTGAGGTCGCCCCCGACATTGAAATCGACCGCCGCCTCAAACCTATCGAGGAGGCGCTCACCACCCTTATCGATTCGTTCTCCTACGGCCGCCTCGTTCACAATGGCTTCACCCTGACAATCGTTGGCCGGCCGAACGTCGGCAAATCTTCTCTTTTTAACGCGCTCCTGCGCCAGGACCGGGCCATCGTGACCGACATCGCCGGCACCACGCGAGACCTGGTCTCAGAAACGGCCAGCTTGCAAGGTATTCCTGTGCGCTTCATCGATACCGCCGGTATCAGAGAAGGGAAGGACCTGGTGGAAAGGCTCGGCATCGAACGCTCGTTCCAAGCAATGGCCGATGCCGACCTCACCTTGGTGGTCGTCGACTCGTCAGAACCTCTGACCGCGGACGATCGGGCCGTACTAGCGAAGGCCGCGACGCAAGGCAGCCATGTAATCGTAGCCAACAAAGCCGACCTGCCTCCAAAAGCGGACGTCCCCCCAGCAGCCATCCCAGTCTCCGCGCGGACCGGCGCCGGTCTCGCGGAAGTGCAGCAGGCAATCCTCAGAACGCTGGCGCCGCAAGGGCAAGCGCAGCAGGAAGGCGGATTCATCACCTCCATCCGCCACGAACGACTCCTCAAAGAGGCCATATCCGCGATCCGGCACGCCCGCGCCGCCCTGGGCCACCATCTCCCGCACGAAATGCTGCTGCTCGACCTCTACGCCGCCCTCACCCCCGTTGACGCCATCACAGGCGCAACCACCGCCGATGATATCCTCAACCGGATCTTCTCCACCTTTTGCATCGGCAAGTAGTCATTAAACCAGTGAGGAGTCAGAATTCAGAATTCAGAATTCAGAATGCAGAATGCAGAATGCAGAATGCAGAATTCAGGAGACAGAAGTCCGAAGTCAGAAGCCAGAATGGCCGTGGCGGAAGCCTACCCACAACGGACTAAAGTTTCGCCCGGCTCCCGCCGATCTTGTTGTTAGATGACATTGGTCATTCTCATCCTGGTGTGCAGTTTCGCGCTTGGGGCGCAGCCGGCGGCGGTACCTCCGCCACGTGAATCCGGTACGCCGGCGAAGGCGGTCCGCCAGAGGATGGAAGAATCGATCAGCAAGCAAAAGCAATCGATTCGAAAACAGGTGGAGGCTGCTCAAGAGGGCGACCCTGGCTGGTTCACGGTGCCGTGGTCCAACGATTCAGCGGAGCAGTTCATCCGTTCGCCACAGAGCGGTCCTTCCGCGGTTCCGCAGCCGGGTCCTGCAGTCAGCCCCACCCCTACTTCTGCCTCTTTGCCTACTCGAAATTCGCCCTGGTGCGATCCGATTGAACCGGCAGAACTGGCCACTCCAATCAATGTTGCCGCCACACGGGAAGGTATCTCGCCCGAACTTATCCGGGCGGTGATCGCCAAGGAATCGGCATTCACACCGTGCGCCATATCAAACAAAGGCGCGCAAGGTTTGATGCAGTTAATGCCGGCCACGGCTGCCGCGCTGGGCGTCATGGACCCATTCAATCCGGAAGACAATGTCAACGGCGGCGCAAAGTACTTGAAACAACTGCTGTCGCGGTACTCGGGGGACCTCCGGCTCGCCTTGGGCGCCTATAATGCCGGGCCCGCACGCGTCGACCAATACGGCGATGTTCCCCCGATCGCCGAGACGCAGAACTACGTGAATACCATCCTGCGATCGCTCCAGGCCGAAGGAACCGGTGCCTCACAGTAGACTTGCCGGCCACTGGTCAGCCGGTTGGGCATCGCTACTTTTGTTTGCGAATGTTTGCGAATCCGACCGACGCCGCGGATAACCCGAAGGCCATCCGCGGCGCTTTGGTTTTTACCGGTTGTGCCTAGAACTGCAACATCACGGTGATGTTCATCAGCGGCTGTCCGCCGAAGGACGCCGTACGCGGATCGTCCTGCAACTTGCCGAATGTACGTGGGTTCACGAAGTCGACAGTTGTCGTCGGACCGGTGAAGTTGTAGGTCTTCAAGGCATTCTGGAAATCCCAACGGAATTGGGCATTCACCTTCTCAGAAATCCGGAAGTTCTTTTGCGCCGAAACCTGGGCCCATACCATGCGAGGGCCTGTGAGGATGTTACGTCCCGCGTTGCCGGGAGTGAAGGCGGCCGGGTACGCGAATGCGCTCTGGTCGATAACGGCAGGGCGGTTTTGCAGGGTGAACCGGTCCGGACCGCCATTGTTCCAAAGTCCGAAGTTGTACACGGGAGTACCGACGAGGTCCGGACGGCGAGCGCCGGCGAAACCCGGGTAGTAGTTGTAGGGGCTGTTGGCAAAGGTGAAGTTAAGCGGATTGCCCGACTCCAGGGTCTGGATCCAGCTCAGCTCCCAGCCGCCCATGAGCGTGTTCTTCCAGCCGCTCAGGCCCGCACCCCACTTCTTGCCCTTGCCGAATGGGATTTCCCAGTTTAAAACGCCGATCATGCGATGGTTGCGATCGTAGCCGGCGCGGCCTTTCTCCAGGTTCCGGTTCTGGATGGGCGCAACACCGCCGCCGGAGTTATCGGAGTCGGAGCTGTTGATGGCTTTCGAGAACGTGTAGAAGGCATCGAAATAGAGGCCCTTCGACATGCGCTTCTCGAATTTAACAGTCCCGGAGTGGAAGGTGGAGTGGCCGAAATTCGACCGCATGGTGATGTCGCCAAACTGCGGGAAGGGCCGGAAATTCTGGGCCGCCGCGAACACGCGGTTGCGCAATGCCGGATCGTTGGCCGCGTAATCGACCGGGAACGTGTTGATGTTCCAGGTTTCGAGCAGTCCGACGCCGGCCGACCCCTGGTAGCTCACGTCCACCAGGTAGTCCCGCGCGAGTTCGTACTGGATGCTCGCATTCCAGTTCATCGTATAGGGATTCCGCAGAGAGGGGTCCCAGTAGCGGATGCTGCGGCCGCCGTAGTTCGTGCCGACGAAGGGGGCAACACCGTTGATCAACCGGACCGAAGGCAGCGGAGCCGTCTTGCTGATCTGGTAAATCGGCGTGGGGTCGCCGGGCGCAGGCTGCACGTTCACCAAGCCCTGATACTCGTCGTACATCTCGCGGCCGGACGGATACTTGATGTCCACCGTGTACATGCCGAAGCCGCCGCGGAAGACCCATTTTTGCAACGGGTGCCACGCCAGACCGACGCGCGGGTTGAAGTTATTGCTGTCGCGTTTGGCGAGCGGCGACGTGGGATGAGCAATCGCGCCCTTCTGCCCGGTTAGCGGGTCGGCGCCGGCCGGATCAAACTGGCTCATCAGCCCATATTTGGTCGTGAACGGGCTTTCGTTGGAATAGCGCAAACCGATGTTCGCCGTAAGTGTGGGGGTCACCTTCCAATCGTCCTGGATGTAGAAGCTGTGGATGGACGAGCGCGGCAGCCAGCTTGTCAGCTCCGACCGGAACACGGTCTGGGCCACATAACCGGTCATGAAGCCCGCGAAGGTGTTACCGGTTGCCGGCACCGGTTGTCCGTTCGCCTGCAAGCCGGCCGTCACGTTCGAAAAATCGAACTGCACCGGATTGGCCAGGATGGCGGAATTAAGCCGGAATCGCAGCAGTTCGTAGCCGAACTTGAAGGCGTGCGTGCCGCGCATATACGACAAGTCGTTGCGGAACGAGATCGTCTCGTTGACGCTCTGACTCGGCGTCGACCCGTACAAGCCGTACATCGTGTTGGGGGACAAACGGTCTGTGCTCGTCGCGCTGAACGAGGGCATCAAGTCGCCGTTCAGGTTCGGAATGCCCAGCTTTCCTGCCCAGTTCTGCTGATACGACGGCACTTGTGTGGCCGCCCAGCGGCGGTAGTAGCCCACGCGCGCATCGTTCACCAAGGTGGGAGAAACGATCCACGTCTTGCCGAACGACATGTTTTGGTTCCGCGACGGAGAGTAGTTGCCGGCGGCGGCGTCAAACTCCGGCCGCTCGTCTTTCAGGTTCCACGGACGGCCAAAGCCGCTGTAGCGATTATCCGTCCACGAGTAATAGATCTTGAAATTAGGCGTGAACTGGTGATCCAACCGCAGATTGTAGTCGTCCAGGAACGTGCGCGCAAACTCATCGGCCAGGTAGTTCCCGTTCGGTCCGTTCGCATTGAACGTGCCCGGCCGGTTTGGCGCACGCCACGGGTCGAATTCGATCACCTTGCGCGCAACGGGATCGATGCGGCTCTGCGGAATGATGTTCCCGGGAAACGCATCGCGCAGCCAGGCGCCATTCACAAACCGCGTCGTGGCGGGGTCGAAAATCTGGTTTGCGTTCGCGATGCCCGGGAAGTTGAAGTTGCCGGCCTTCATGGCGTCGGTCGGCACCGTAGTGTCCACCTGCGCCACCTTCTTTTCGTGCAGCCGCTGATATCCGAAGAAGAAGAAAGTCTTGTTCCGGCCGTCGTACAGTTTCGGAATCATCACCGGACCGCCAATGTTGGCATCCGGCTGCATAAAGAACACCGGTACGCCGTTCGGACGTCCTGGCGCGGGCTGCGATGTCTTCAACCGGTCGAAGAACAACCGGTGCTGCATCATGCGGGTGCGGCCGTAGAAGGAACCCATCCCGTGCAGTTCGTTTGTTCCCGACTTTTTTACAGCGCTGATGACGCCACCTGCCGAGTGCCCGTATTCGGCCGGCGGCACGGTGGTCAACACCTTCACTTCCGCCACTGAGTTCTGCATCGGCTTCGGTGTTTCCGTTCCACCGTTCTGGTCGTTTCCATTTACGCCGTCCTCGAAGATGCCGATCGCGCCGGCCCGCTGACCGGCCAGGTGATATGCGCCAAGCGACCCGCCGTATCCGTAGCCGCCCTGCGTCATGCCCGGGACAAGGTGCAACGTCGAGTTCACATACCGCTGATACAGCGGCATGTCGTAAAGCACATTGCCGCTTACGACGGTACCCGTCGCCGACGTTTCGGTTTCCAGCAACTGCGTTACACCGGTTACTTCCACCGACTCCGACACAGAGCCGACTTGCATCACCATGTCCACGGCCAGGGTGTCGCCGGTGCGCAATTCAACGTTCTCTCTAACTGTTTTCTTAAAGCCTTGCGATTCGAATGAAACGCGGTATTGCCCAGGTTGTAGCGAAAGCACGCGGTAAATACCGTCTTCGTTGCTAATCGCATTCTGGGTAAAGTTGGTTGATAACTGGACAACGGTGACACTCACATGAGGAATCACCGCGCCGCTCGGGTCTGTAATTCTCCCCGTAATCGTCGACGTTCCGATCTGGCCCCACGACACGGCGGCCAAACCGAATGCCAACACCGGCAGCGACACTAATCGAGACTTCAACACTTGGAAACCCCTCCTCATTAAGCGCGCTACACTGCCTAGGCAGACACATGGAGCGCTCTCCACGCAGATCGGATGAATTATATGACAGCCGGGTATACCGCCGTCAACTGTTTGTAAAAACCGCTTTGGCGTTCTTTGTAGGCGCGAGCCTGATTTGGGGGCAGGGCATCGCTTCCCGGAACGTCAAACCCACGCCCCGTTCCAAGCCATCGGGCATTCCCTTCAACGCCCGGTTCGTGGACATTGCCGCCCAGGCCGGGTTCAAACAGTCCACGATCTACGGCAGTGCGGAATCCAAGGCATACATCCTTGAAGCAGTCGGATGCGGTGCGGCGTTCTTCGATTACGATAACGACGGTTGGATGGATATCTTCATTGTTAGCGGTACCCAATTAGAAGCTGCCCCTGCTGAAGCCACTAACCGCCTCTATAGGAATAACCGCGACGGGACTTTTACAGATGTTACGGACAAAGCGGGCCTGCGCAAGGCCGGCTGGGGGGGCTCTGTAACCGCCGCCGATTACGATAACGACGGTTTTTCCGACTTATTTATCACTTACTGGGGGCAGAACGCTCTCTACCGCAACCGTGGCGACGGGACTTTCGAAGACACCACCCAGCGCGCCAACCTGCTGAACAAGGAAACCCGCTACGGCTCCGGCGCCGCTTTCTTCGATTATGACCGGGATGGCGACCTCGACCTGTTTGTCGCCAATTACCTGATCTTCGATCCTAAGCGTGTCCCCCGGCCCGGCCAGTCGGCTAACTGCACCTGGAAAGGCGTCCCGGTCAACTGCGGTCCTCGCGGACTCCCGCCCGCCTCCCACTCCCTTTACCGCAACAATGGCGACGGCACCTTCACCGACGTGTCAGCCCCCGCCGGCATCGCCAAAATCGGCGGTTCCTATGGCATGACGGTCGTCCCCGCGGACTACGACAACGACGGTTGGTCCGATATCTACGTCGCTTGCGACTCGACGCCCAGCTTCTTTTTCCGCAATAATCACGACGGCACGTTCACGGAATCCGGACTCGAACGCGGTGTCGCCCTCAACGAAGACGGCATGGAGCAGGCCGGCATGGGCGTCGGCATCGGCGATATCAACCTGGACGGCTCCCTGGATATCCTCAAAACCCACTTCGCCGACGACACGAGCGTCGTCTATCGAAACGACGGCAAAGGCAACTTCGACGACATCACCATCGCTTCAGGCGTCGGCGTCGAAACCCGGTTCGTGTCCTGGGGCGCAGCTATCACCGACCTGGATAACGACGGATTGCCCGACCTCTTCATCGCCACCGGCAACGTCTACCCTGAGATCGAAAAGAAGGTCGCGTCTTACCCCTACAAAACCCCCAGAATCATCTTCCGCAACCTGGGCAACGCCAAATTCGAAGAATTGATCGACGAAGCCGGTCCCGGAATCGCCGCCACACACTCTTCGCGTGGCGCAGCGTTCGGCGACTTCGATAACGACGGCGACATTGACGTAGTAATCGTCAACTTAGGCGAAGTCCCATCGCTATTACGCAACGATCTGAAGCCTGGTAACAACTGGGTGACCATACAACTAAGAGGAACTAAATCCAATCGCAGCGCCATCGGCGCCAGAGTTACCGCCCGCTACGGCAACCGTAAGCAGGTCCAGGAACTAACCAGCCAATCGAGCTTCTACTCGTCCAATGACCCGCGATTACACTTTGGCCTGGGTCAGGCGGCCAGTGCGACCCTGGAGATCCGCTGGCCGACGGGCAAGTCGCAAACCATCGAGAACGTGAAACCGAACCAGTTGCTGACGGTGACGGAGCCGTAGGCGACGCGAATAGGGTGTGACTCGGATTGTGCGGGCGGACGCGTTGGCGCACGGGTTTGGATTTGGAGGGCTTCGCGTGGGAGAACCCGTCGGTTACGGAAGACGGGACTGGGGGCCGATAGTTGGGTCAGAAGGCAAGAACGATCGCGTGCGGACGATCGGAAGAGGCCGAGCGGGAGGTCGGGTTGCGAACGTTCGCCCCACAACGGGGGAGGTTTGTTTGGCTGGGAGGTTATTGGATGGGTGCGACGGAGAGGGTGATTGGGCTACGGGGTACAGGGGCGTGTGCCGGCCGGGCCGCTGACGCTCCCGCTCCGTTTCGGGAGGCAGCGGTTGGAAGCGATGGTGTGTTTGCAGGTTAGAAACTCCTGAACACCGCTCCCTTGCGGTCGCGGCTCGGTTACACGGTGCGTGTTTGCAATGGTTTGAGCGAGCCGTGGCGGGGATTATTCTTCGAACCGTTACCCGAGCGCGATCTCCAACGCGCGGCCCACCCGGAACACGCCCGCTTCGTCCCATGGCCGTCCGACGATCTGCGCGCTCAGCGGCATCCCGTCTCGCGAGCGTCCGCAAGGAAGCGCCAGCGCCGGCCAGCCGATCATGTTGAATCCGCGGACGAAACGGGTCGCGGCTAACCGCACATCCTCTTCCACGCCGGCGATCGTCACGGTCCCCTGCCCGATCGGTGGAGCGACGTTGGGCGCGGTGGGCGTCAGCAGGAAGTCCACTTGCTTCCACACCTCGGCATACTCCCTTTGGAAGCTGCGCCGCACGCGCTGTGCGTTCACATAATCTGTCGCCGGCAGCAGCCGACCCTGGTCGAGCAGCGCCAGGGTATCCGCCCCAATTTCGTTGCGCCGGTGCAGATACGGCAGCATCAGTGCCGACGCTTCGGCGCACAGCACGATCCGGCTGGTCGCGTTCAACCCCGCGATATCGGGCACCTCCACCGGCACGATTTGCGCGCCCGCCTGTTCGGCGAACCGCACCGTCTCCCGCACGGCGAACTCCACATCCTCTTCTACACGCTCAAAGTAGAAGTTTTCGGGCACCCCGATGCGGACTCCGTCCAGGCGCGCATTGTCTCCGGGATCGTACTCGCCGACCGGCACACGCGATGACGAGTCGTCTCGCGGATCGTAACCCGCAATCGCCTGCAGCACCACCGCGGCATCGCGCACGCTGCGTGTCAGCGGACCCATATGGTCCAGCGTGAAATCCAGCGGCATCACGCCATACCGCGACACACGTCCCGTGGTGGGCTTGATCCCGACCGTCCCGCAATAAGCCGCCGGCAACCGGATCGATCCGCCCGTGTCCGACCCCATCGCCATAAACACCATGCCCGCGCCAACGGCCGTCGCCGACCCGCCGGACGAGCCGCCCGGTATCCTTGTCGGGTCCACACAATTCCGGACAGCGCCGTAGTGAGGGTTGTTCGAGGTCACCCCGTAGGCCAGCTCATGCATGTGCGTTTTGCCTACGATGACCGCGCCTGCCTGTTCCAGCTTCTCGACGACAGCCGCGTCAATCGACGGCACGTTATCGGCAAACAACGGCGACCCGCAAGTTGTCTTGACGCCTTTTGTGCAGAACACGTCCTTCACCGCCACCGGCACGCCATGCAGCGGACCGCGCACTTTGCCCGCTACGCGCTCTGCATCCATCTCCCGCGCGCGTTGCTCCGCGCGCCCGTCCATCATGGCCAGAAAAGCGTTGAGGTCCGCGCGACGCTTGATTACTGCGAGGCTCTCGGTCGTCAGTTCGACGGACGATGCCTCGCCCGTCGACATCTTGTGTGCCGCTTCTAAGATCGTCACAGTTCCATCTCCTGCACGGCCTGGATATAAGAGGGTTCGATTTCCACTCCAACCGATCCCGTCTGCTCAAGAAAGGCTGCCCGCATTCTATCCAGCAGCGGACCGATCCGTTCCAACTGGTCTTCCGGAATATCAGGCGCAATTGCCGCGGCTACGCTTTTCCAGTCAGTCATCAGGAAGGTATTCTAGCGCCATGGCCTCTTCGCTGTCCTTTGGCCTCTCGCGTCTCACAACGGCCGGCAACCGCATCGTCCGTGCCGATACCAGCCAACCGATACTGCTTTGCGGCGTCAACCGCTCCGGCCTCGAATACTCCGAACCCGACGAAGACGGCTTCGCGTCGGCTGCCGGAATGTCGCGCTATGAAATCCGCCACATCGTCCAACGGTGGGGCGCGAACATCATCCGGGTGCCCTTTAATCAGGATTGGGTACTTAACGGCCGCCGCCACTGTTCGGCCGAAGATTACCTTCGCGACCTCGATCGCGTCATCGCCTGGGCCGCTCAATACGGCGCTTACACGTTGCTCGACCTACAATGGCTGGACGCTGACAACCCATACGGCGCGAACCGCCAGTTCGTACCCACGCTCCCGAACGCCCGCACTGCCGGGATGTGGGCATTGCTCGCCCGGCGCTATCGCGAAGAGCCCGCTGTCTTGTTCGACCTCTTCAACGAACCGCACGACCGTCTGCCCGAAGATCCCCATCCGCTCATCCGTCCGGACGGTTCGCGCTGTCCCCACCAGTTCCGCGTCACCATCTCAGAATGGCAAATCTGGGCACGCCACCTGATCGACGCTATTCGCGCCGAACATCCCGACGCGCTGATCTGGGTGGCCGGCACAAACTGGGCTTACGATCTCCGCGGCCATCCGCTCGACCGTTCCGACATCGTCTACTCGACCCACATCTACCGCAACAAAGGCGACGACTGGGATGGAGCCTTCGGCGACCTGTCCTACACCGTTCCCGTCTTCGCAGGCGAATGGGGCGGCACGGACGCCGACGTCGGCTGGGGCCGCCGCCTCGCCCGCTACATGATGGACCGCGGCATGGGCTGGACCGCCTGGAGTTGGTCCGACGATCCCTATGTCGTCACCCGTTACGCCCCCACTCGCTTCGGCGACCTGATCCGCCGCGCCGGGAGTGGTTAGAAAGTGTCGGTGTGCGATCCGGGGTTGTAACCGGAGTGGTTATCCCATGGATAGAGATTAGCGGTTGGTGCGGCGCCTTTTCCAATCGAACAGGGCAACTCCAGTAGCTACGGAGACGTTGAGGGAGGCTATGGCTCCGGCCATGGGGATGCGGACGAGGACATCGCAGTGTTGCTTTACCTGGTGGTGGAGGCCTTTGCCTTCGGCGCCTATCACGAGCACGGTTGGTGAACTGTAGGTGACCTTGTCGTAATCTTCCGTGCCGCGCTCATCGAGGCCGTAGATCCAGAAGTTCATCGCTTTGAGTTGCTCGAGGGCGCGGTTGATGTTGGACACGCGAATGAGAGGCAGATGTTCGAGGGCTCCGGCGGCGGCCTTTGCAACAACGGGAGTGACACCGGCGGCGCGGCGTTCCGGGATGGCGACGGCGTCCGCACCGGCGGCGTGGGCGGTACGGATGATCGCGCCGAGGTTATGTGGGTCTTCTATGCTGTCGGCAACGACGATCATCTGCGCTTTAGGCGCGATGGCTTCCAGGGTGGCGTAGCGC
Organism: Bryobacterales bacterium; assembly: GCA_020846745.1. Taxonomy (GTDB): domain Bacteria; phylum Acidobacteriota; class Terriglobia; order Bryobacterales; family Bryobacteraceae; genus JADLDI01. Next base: position 16,885 of record JADLDI010000025.1, read on the forward strand.
TGTTCACCGGCGACTGCGACGACACCTTGATGGACAGCGGTGCGGCCTAGTTTGTCGAGGGCGGCACGTTCTTCAAAGCGGACCGGGATGCCGTTCTCGCGGCAAAGGTCGATGATGGACTGGATGCGAGGGCCGCCGGCACCCTTGGCGACAAGGACGCGTTCAATGGCGCTTCCGGCACGTAAAGCTTCGAGTACCGGATTGACACCGGCGAGAACACGATTCAAGTTAAGCTATCTCCTCTTACCAGGGTCCCAGATTGTGGCGGCGATGAAACGCTCGCGATGGGGTGCGTCGTTGTAATAGTAGATGGTCACGATTTTCCCGTCGGGACGGACGGCTGAACGAGTGTAGCCCATGTCCCAGGCGGCCGCATCGTCGCGAAGTGTGATTTCGGGTCCCCAGGTCTTGCCGCCGTCGGTGGAAAGTTTGGCGCGGATCGCGTAGGGCTTTGAGCGGTGGCCGTAGACGAGAACCAAGCGATTGTCGCGGAGCCGGAGCAACTGGGGCGGATTACCGGCATGCGCGCCGGTGTTGGCCACCTTGCCTTCGCCGACCCAAGTCTTGGCGTCGTCAGTAGAGCGATACTGCTCGATCCAACTGGCGGGCGCCTGATTCACACGGCCGGTAACGATCCACTCCGAACCCTTGATGCGCATGGCGGAGGGCATGATGGAGAAACCCGTGGAGGGTTCGGGACCGATCATCGAAAGAAGGCGCCAGGTGATGCCTCCGTCTTTAGTTTCGGCGCAGAAGAGGCGTCCTTCGCGAGCGTTCGATTTGGAGGCAGTCAGGAAAGCGCGGAGCCATTTGGGTCCGAGGATGGTGTAATCGGTGCGGGCAGCAACGCCGAGCAAGCCGAACGTGGGGAACTTGAAAGGTCCGCGCCAGGATTTGCCTTTGTCGTAGGAGTAGAAGAAACGGGCGGGACCCTTGTGGATATCGGGAGCGCGCAGGGTCATGGCGAAGCCGGGAGTCGTGAAGTTAATGGGAGCGTCGAGTGCGCGTTCGGCAGCACCGCCCTGCTCGGGCGGGAGGAGCGACTTGGGGGCCTCGATGGTCCACGTTTCGCCACCGTCGAGTGAGCGGGCGAGACGGGGTTCTTCAGGCTTCTCGGAACTGGACTGGTGGCGTTCGATATCCTTGTTTTCGTACCAGGCGGCGGAGAATCCGACGAGGATTTCGTTGTTCCACGACCAGATGCCGTGATTGGCGGGCCAGCCGCCAAAACGGCCGGGTTCCTCATAGACTTTGATGTGTCGAGGGGATTGGGCCAGGGCGAGGCAGGCGATGAGACAGGGCAGAAGAACCCGCATATTCACACCGAATGGTAGCAAATGGGGAGTAGCGGTCCGGTGTGAAGCTATTGGCTGACTAAAGCGGTGGGTCTGAGGGCGTGCAACCTGGCGCAGACCGCTTGAATTTCGGCGGCGAGACTCGCATAGTCGCGGCGCAGGGAACGGAGGGCTGAGAGACGTCCGAGTTCGCGGTCCATGGAGAGCACACGCCAGTTTCCGGTAGGCGTAAGAAGAGCTGTACCGGCCAGGGACGCTCCGACGGCGGTCTTCATTGAGTGTGCAACGGGCAGCCACCAGGGGCGGACGGGCCGAGGACCGTAAAGGTCGTGGAATACGCTGGCCTCGCCCATGCTGCGCATCATGTGGCGGAGGTATTCCCAATTCAGCCGCTGAGGATCGAGACGGTGCTGCAGGCGGAGCGAGGGTTCGTATCGCAGCCGCCAACCGGCGAGGCGCAAGGCGATGGTGAGTTCGGAGTCTTCGCCGCAACTGAGCGCTTTTCCCTGCCGGCCGGTGAGCCGCCAGCGCCAGCCGGCCTCAGTGATTTGGTTCCATGCCGCGCGCCGGATAGATAAGCCCGCGCCCCAAAGCCAGCCACGGCTGTCGGTGACGTCGCCGGCGGCCCAATCGGCGGGCGTGACGGCGTACGCAATGGCAAAGCGGTCAAACCAGGCGGGCAGCGGCTCATCGACGCATGCGGTGTTGTGACCGTTGACGGCGGCCGTGTCGGGGTAGTTCTCCAAAGTGCGGTGGACGTTGTCGACCCAGTCGGGCGCCACCCAGTTGTCGTCGTCGATGAACGAGATGTACTCGTAGCGGGCGTTGGCGAGTCCGCAGCGGCGGGCGTGAACCAGTCCTGGCTGAGGTTCGAGGACGACACGGAGTGGAACGGTAGAAGCCGGCCAAGAGGCGCGAGCTACATCGGCGGTGCTGTCTGTGCTGGCATTATCGACTACCACGACTTCCCAGGGAATGCGGGACGGCATCTGATCGCGAAGGTGTACGAGTGTCGCCGGCAGGCGCGCGGCGGAGTTATGGCAGCAGATAACTATGCTTATGCCATCCAATCGCGTAGACCTCCGATGGATGGTCCCCGGTGCCTCGCTTGGGGCATGGTTCCGGTCATCTCCTCAATGATAATCCGGGTAGGTGCGCGGGGTTCCGCCAATCGGGGACAGGCCCGCAAAATGGGGACAGGCCCTGATCGGGGGGGCCTATCGCCTTATCGGTATCGCCTATTTAGGGACAGGCCCTGATAAAGCCGGCCCCTGATAGCCCAGGCCCTGATAGCCCTGACTATCGGGGACAGGCCCGGATAGGCCCGGATAGGCCCAGTGCTGTGTTCGCACTGGGAGACGGGACTCACACCATGCCCAAATCGGGTAATGCCGGCTGTTCCACAGGGACGTCGCGTTTGAAACTGGGAGAGGAACGGATTTCTTACTCGGTAAGAGCAGTCCGGGCTGTTGAGCGCCTGCGGCGAAAAGAAAGTGGTAGCCCGGCGCCGTTGCCAGTCAACAAGGCCGGTCGAAGGAGCCAAGACTCGGGGAGGGCCTGCCTAATCGTCCTGGTATCTCGATGTCTGTTTAATTAGGCTGAACGACGCATAAGCGCGGGACGGCCGGGGGGAGCAGGGTGGAGGCGGCGATGGGATTCCTGTTCGAGTTGAGCGACCCAGTCCTGGGAGCCGAGGGGGAAGCCGCTGCGGAGGGCCTTTTCGATGCGCTCCTGTTCTTCGCGGCGGGTTTCGTTGAGGAATTCGCGGTAGCGGCGGGGGTCGCCCGAGAAGCGATGGCGCCAGTTCTCCATCATGAGGACGAGGAAGGGGTCGGGTTGGCCGGTGAGGTGTGAATGAGCGGAGGAAAACTCGAAGTTTGCGGGGTCGCTGACGATTCCTGCAGCCTTGGGGTTGAGGTCGATGTAGCGCATAGCGGCGAAGTAGTGGGCGGAATCGAGCAGGCAGGAGTGGAAGCGGGATTGGAAGAGGTGGCCGGAGCGTTGAGTGAGTTTGTTAAAGCGCTGAGCCCACCAGGTGTGGACGCGTAGGAAGAGGCGGCCCACAGCTTCCTTCGACCGGGTCGGAACCAGAAGAAAGTGTATATGGTTGTCAAGAATGCAGTAGCCGTGCACTTCGACGCCTTCCTGTTCGGCGACTAAAGCGAATCGTTCCAGATACTTACGTTTGTCGAAGCCATGGCGGAAGATTTTGGCGCGGTTGACGCCTCGGGCGGTGGCATGGACGGGTTCACCGACCCGGACGTAGCGTTTCTGGCGAGCCATATGAGGGGTAGTGGTGTCGGGCGGGAAAAACTCTCCTGCGATTGTGGCCTGTCCCCGGAAATGGGGACAGGCCCTGATTAGAAGGTGCGGGTGCCGGTGGTTTTGGTGGGCACGTGGTAGACGGATTTGCGGGCGGTGATGTAGAGGCCGCGGAAGCCTTCGCCGAAGCAGCAATTGCTGGGGCCTTCGGGAGTTTTGATGGTGCCGAGGTGCTCGCCTTTAACATCGTAGACGTAGATGCCGTCTCGGGAGGCCATCCAGACGTTGCCGGCTTCGTCGGTTTTGAGACCGTCGACGCGGAGCTGGGCGAAGTCGCGGCCGTCTTTGAGCTTGCCATCGCCCTCTACGTCATAGACTTTGACGATGTTCGTTTTGACATCGGCCACGTAGACCTGTAGTTGATTGGGCGAGAGAGCGACGCCGTTCGGGGCCGGGCTTTCGGCAACGACGCGGACCTCGCCTTTGGGCGGAGCGCCGCCAACGCCGCTACGTTGACGGGTGATCTGGTAAACGCGGCCCTTCGGAAGGTCTGTGAAGTAGACGCTGCCGTCGATCGAGTAGACGATGTCGTTCGGACCTTGCAAACCTTCTTCGGCGAGCACCGTGATCTTGCCGTCTTTCTCTGTGCGGGTGACGCGACCGCCGCCTTCGGCCGTGAGCAGGCGACCCTGATGGTCGAAGGTGAGGCCGTTGGCTTTGTTGCTGTTTTCGCGGAACGTGGTGAGTTGGCCGCGCTCCCATTTCATGATCTTCTGATTGGGAATGTCGCTGAACAGGAGGTACCCACGGCGGCTGAACACGGGACCTTCGGTGAAGGCGAACCCGGTGGCGATCTGTTTGATCTCAGCCTTTTGGTCGATGACTTTCCAAAATTTATCGGACTTGGCTTCGAGCACTGGCGTGTTCCTCTCCTGTTACGATCCGATTCCCGGGGCCCACCAGCCCTTGGCGGGCGCTTTGTAGACCACCTTCAGTTCCGGCGTCTCGATTCGCTTGCCCTTCTGATAGCCGGATTCCATGAGGCCCTGCAACGCGCCGCTCACGAGCAGCGTGCGTTCGACCGTGATGGCAGGCTTGCCGGTAGCGATCATCTGCGTGATGCCGTGGACCAGCATTGAAAAGTTGTTCGAGTTCTCAATTGGGATATAGCAGCACACGCCCTGCGCCGGCCGGCCTTGGGGTTTCACCGCGGCCAGGTAATCGGACCCGCCGCTCAGGGCGATCAACGCCCCTTTGAAACCGTCGCGATACTCAATCAGACCCAATACCGACTTCATCTCTTCGGGCCGTTGTTTGGATGTGCGCCGCTGGCTGGCATTGAGGGCGGTGTCGAGCAGGCTGCGGTCCCAAACACCCTGCTGAGCGGCTTTCCACACCTCGTCGTTCTTCAAAGTTTGGACGGCGCGAACGCCGACTTCGCCGCCCTTACGACGCTCGACGAAGCCTTGCAGAGTTTCGAGGACGTGGAAGAGTCCGCCATCGCCGACCCAGCCGCCGCCTACGCTGATGGCCGATTCTAACTCCGTTCCAAGCGGCACATCGTAGGCGGGACGGCGGAAGGTGACAGGCACGCTGGAACCGGCCATTAGCGGGAATTTGAGTTCCTTCGACCAGTCGTACATCTGCTTGGCTTTCTTCCAGTCCCAGGAGAGGTGCTTGTCGGTAAAGACGGGACAGGACCGGCGGCTGGACTTGAATACGTTCACCACCTGCTCGAAGAACTCGTAGCGTGGGTAAAGGTGCTGGTCCTTTTCGTTGGTCGGGTAGTTGCCGTGCTCGCAGACGATCACAACACCATCAACGGCTAGTTTGCCGGTGCCAAGCGTGAGCGCGTCGGCGATCGATTTGGTGACCGGGAAGCCGTAGGCTTTCGAGAGGCGGTGGCCGATGTCACCGGGATGCACCTGATCCATCCAGAGCGAGGCGACCTCGAACTGCGGCTCGTAGTATTTCTCGTGGATCCAGTAGCCTTCGAGCAACCGCGTGATGAAGTTGTCCGAGTGCGACCGCACATGATAGGTGGACGATATGCAGGCGATCCGCTTCTTCTTGCCGGATTGCGCACCGGCGAGCGGCGCCGCCGCCGAGGCTGCGATAAATTCGCGCCGTCTCATATTCATTTCTCTGCCGCCTCCTCTGCCGCGCGCAGGACGCGCACGATATTCAAACCCATGATCTTGCGAATGTCGGTGTCGTTGTAGCCCATTTCCATCAGGCCTTTGACGAGCACCGGGTATTTGGAAACGTCTTCCATGCCGACGGGCACCATGCCCGATACGCCGTCGAAATCGGAGCCGAGGGCGACATGGTCCGGACCGGCGATCTTGGCGATGTGGTCAATGTGCTGCAACAGGACTTTATAACTCACCTTGGGCATCTGGGCATAGTATTTGCGCTGGATGCCACGCACGAGTTCCCACTTTGACGGATCGTTGGCGCGCATGGCGAGCACTTCCTTGATCTCCTGGTCGCGCGCCGGGCGGTTCTTCATGTAGACGTCGTAGGCTTTTGGGTCGAGGTAGCCGGCGTGGAAATTGATGCAGATGACGCCACCCTTTCTGGCCACGGCTTTGATCACCTCGTCGGGCATATTGCGGGCGATGGGCGAAATCGCCTTGACGGAGGAATGCGACGCGAGGACCGGCGCTTTGCTGGTTTCAACAGCGTCGAGCACAGCCTTGTCGGAGATATGCGAAACGTCGACCATCATGCCGATGCGGTTCATCTCGCGAACAAGGTCCTTGCCGAACGTGGAAAGTCCGTTGTGCACTTCAACGTCCGTCATCGAGTCCGCGAAGTTGTTGGTCTTGAAGTGAGCGAGCGTCATGTAGCGGATGCCGAGGCGGTGGAACGCGCCAAGCACCCGCGTGCTGTCGGCGATGAGGTGCCCGCCTTCCAGGCTCGCCAGGGCAGCCAGTTTGCCCGACTTATGGATGCGCTCGATGTCCGTGGCGGACCAGGCGAATTCCATGTCGGCGCGGTTGGTTTTGATTTCGCGGTGCAGGGCTTCGAGGCATTCAATCGATCGCGGAAGCCACAATTGCGGGGCATAGTCGCCGGGCTGGGCGTAGATGCCGAACAGCACCGCGCCAAGCTTGCCCTTCTTCATGCGCGGGATGTCGAGTTCGTAATAGCCGTGCTCGTCGGCGAGGCGGTAGCCTTCATCCACAAAATAGCGGGGAGTATCGATGTGCGCGTCGAAGATAAGAATGTCGCGCATAAGCCGCTCGTATCTGTCCTGCGCGGTTACAGCGCTTAGACAGACCAGGAGCGACAGAAGCAGTCGCAGCATGCGGTGAGTATACAATACCCTCCCGTTGTATATAATCGTTCCCACATTCGTTGGATTAAAGGGAGCTAAGCATTTATGCGTCTTGTTGTCGGTCTCCTTGTTGCGGCGGCGTCGGCGATGGCCCAAACCGCCTCTACGCAGATTCTTGGACTGGTTAGCGATGCCACGGGCGCTGTTGTACCGGGCGCTACGATTACCGCGAAACGGACGGAAACGGGTGACGTACGCACCACGGTTTCGAATGACACGGGGAACTATATCTTTCCCCTGGTCGACTCGGGCACGTATGAGGTGACCTGCGCGGCGGCCGGGTTTAAGACTGAGGTTCGGCGGAATGTTCCGCTCGAGTTGAACCAGAAGGCTCGAATCGATTTTCAGATGCAGGTGGGACAGCAGGCGGAGACGGTGGAAGTATCGTCGTCGCTGCCGCTGTTGAAGACGGAGGACGCGACCCTCGGGTCAGTCGTCGAGCACAAGCGGATTGTCGAGTTGCCGTTGAACGGGCGGAACTTCGCGCAGGCGGCGACGCTGATGCCGGGCGTGGTGTACGGATCCGCTCGTATGGGCGTGGATGGGCAGCAGACAATCGGCACGCGGGCGATGCCAGGGCAGATTGTCGGCATTTCGGCAAACGGGCAGCGTGACGCGAACCAGAACATTACGCTCGATGGTGTTTCGGCGACCGATGGGTTCAAGTCGGCGATGTTATTCGTGCCCTCGATAGAAGCGATTGAAGAGTTCAAGATTCAGAGCGCAGTGTACTCGGCCGAGTACGGCATGAACTCGGGCGCGCAGGCGAATGTGTCGATCAAGAGCGGGACGAACAACTGGCATGGCACTGGATTCGAGTTTCTGCGGAACGACATGATGGACGCGCGCGGGTTCTTTCTGGCGCCTACGCAAACGAAGAACAAGCTGCGGCGGAACCAATTCGGGGGCGTGTTCTCAGGCCCGATCAAGAAGGACAAGACCTTCTTCCTGGTGAACTATGAAGGGCGGCGCGAGCGGCGCGGAACTCCTTCGCGGACCACGGTTCCGACAGTGGCAATGCGCAACGGGGACCTGTCGGAGATCCTGATACCGGGCAACCGCTGGTATCCGCGCGATACGAACCCTGCGGCTACGCGGGCGATCCGGCTGCCGGGCGATGCGACGCCGTTTCCGAACAACATTATCCCGAAGAACCTGTTAAACCCGGTTTCACAAAACATCCTTACGTTTAAGAAGGGGTCGCCGCTGGCGGAGGGCGGGTTCATGCCGCTGCCGAACTATGACAATGAGGCGCGCGCGGCGGGGTCGGTATTGAACCTGGTGGGTACGAACGATCAGGAACTCGATTCGAACCAGTTCCTGACACGGGTCGATCACCGGTTCAACGACAATCACCGGGTGTTTGCGCGGTATGTGCTGGTACCGTCGCGATGGCTGAACAACCCGCTGCTGCGCGTGAGCCAGTTCACGACGGAGTTCCGGGCGCAAAACCTTGGTGTCGGCTACTCGTGGGTGATCAATCCGCGAATGCTGAACGACCTGCGCGTGGGCTATAACCGCATCCGCGCGAACCAGGTGGCGTATCAAACGAATACCGACTTCACGCATCGCGAACTGGGACTTGATATGCGTGTGACGGGCGACGGCAACCGGACGCTGACGCCGCGTGAAGAGGGATTGCCGAACATCAACATCACTTCGTTCGCGGGCATCGGGTCGGGCAACGTCACGTTCAACACGAACGAGACTTCAGAGGTGGCGGACTCGCTGTCGATCAATCGCGGGCGGCATAACTTCAAGTTCGGCGGACAGTGGCGGAACAGTCCGGTGGTGAATGAAGCATCGAACCAGCCGCGCGGGCAGCTTACGTTCACGGGCGATATCGCGGGCGTGCCCGATGCAATGGCGGCGTTTCTGCTCGGCATCCCGTTGAATGCGAACTCGGCGGAAGGGGTGCCGACGAACGATTTGCACCAGCAGAAGGTGGGGCTGTATTGGCTGGACGATTGGAAGGCGACGGCACGGCTGACCATTAACTACGGGGTTCGTTGGGACTGGTACGGCGCGGTGACGGATGTGGCGGGCAGGATCCGCAACCTGTCTTTTGCCAACAGCGATGTGCGGACAGTGAATGGGCGCGTGATGCCGGTACTGGTGCCGAATCCCAACGTATCGCAGGCTTTGTACGACATCAACAAGAAGCAGTTCATGCCGCGATTGGGGATCGTGTACCGGTTGAACGAACGGACCGTATTGCGAACGGGGTCGGGGTTGTTTTACTCGCCGCAGCAGGGTAACAACTTCAACATCCTGGGCCTGAATCCGCCGTTCTCAGGGTCGACCGTGTTCCAGAACGATCGCAACCGCCCGACCGCGACTATTCAGAACCCATTTGCGGGATCGCCGGTTGGGGCGGGTCCGGCGGCGTTGGTGATGCTCGGGTACACGCAGGCCGACCGGGATAACCGGTCGATGTACATGAACAACAAGATCTGGCAGTGGACGCTCGAGCTTGAACGCAGTTTCGGCAAGAACTTCGTAACGGGGATCGCGTATGTGGGCAGCGCCGGGTCGCACCTCGACATGCCGGTGCAGAACTGGAACAATCCCGATCCGGGGCTGGGCGCAGTGCAGGAGCGGCGCCCGTACACGTTCTATTTGGATTCGCGCGACCTCAATACGCCGCTCGCGCTGGGCACGGTGCGGCGGCTGGAATCGTGGACGAACTCGAACTACAACGCCCTGCAGTTGCGGGCGGAGAAGCGGTACTCGCGCGGGCTGACGTTCAACGCGTCGTTCAACTACCAGAAGGCAATGTATATCGGGTATGGGGTGAACGAGGGCGGTCCCTATGGGAACTCGTACACACAGGACCCGCGGGACCGGCGCGCCGACTACGGGCGATCGCAGATCGACCAGCGGTTCCGCTTCGTGCTGTCGCATATCTGGGAGATCCCGTTTATGCGTAATGCGAAGGGTCCGGCGAACTGGGTGCTGGGCGGATGGTCTGTGAACGGGATTATCCAACTGACGTCGGGGTTGCCGGTGACGGTGTCGCAGAACGGGGACTCGCAGAATACCGGACCGTCGTCGTTTGCGCGGCCGCATATCGTGGCGGGCAAGGTGATCGAGCGGGTGTGGGAGCAGCGGTCAGTGGACCGTTGGTTCGATACGTCGGCCTTTATCCGTTCGAAGTGCGACGGGTGCGCGGGAGAAGGCATCTACATGGGCCCGAAGGGATATGGGAACGCGGGTACGTCGCTGTTCGATGCGCCGGGGCAGAAGACCTGGGACTTCGCGCTGTTCAAGGAGTTCCGCCCGAAGGAAGGTCATCGGATCCAGTTCCGATGGGAGGCGTTTAACTTCCTGAACACGCCCCAGTTCTCGGCCCCATCGCGGGGGCTGGGAGCCGCCGATTTCGGACGGATCACGGGAACGGCGATCAACAACCGCGAGATGCAGTTGGGGCTGAAGTACCTGTTCTAAATGGAGAGGACGCAGGGGCCTTGGCGGCTCCTGCGTCCTTTTTGGGGTTACGGTTGGGTCGGCTTACTTCTTAGTGACGCCGCAGGCGACACGGTCGCCGGCAGCACCGGCGGGATCCGTCTTGCCGTCGTCGGCTTTGGCGTGGATGACGAGAGCGGTGCCGCCGTTGGCGAAGAGCGAATTGCCTTGATCGGTGAGGGTGGCGTCGGCAACAGTCGCGTTAATCTTCGCCACGCCTTTCGCGTCGGCGGTGATGTTGTTGAGGTCGCCGACGTGGTGACCTTCGGGGTTCTGGTGGCCGTGCTTTTTCTTGGTCGGGTTGTAGTGCGGACCGGCCGAGGTGAAGTCCGGGGCGACACAGGCCGGGTTCTGGTGGATGTGAAAGGCATGCGTACCGGGCGTCAAACCGGTGATCTTGCCTTTGAGGGAAACGCCGGATTTCGCCGGGCTGATGGTCACAGTGCCGGCGGGTTTGCCGTCGCGGTTGTTCATCTGGACCTGAATTTTATCGGCGGCCAGCGAAGCGGCGGCGAAAACAAGGGTCGTCACAAGTACTCGTGTCATAGGGTTGCGCATTCTTAGCATGCCATAAGATAAGCGGCGTTGGTTGGGGCTGAACTGAGCCCGCGCCATAGAAAAAGGCGGACCCTCTTGGGGAAGGTCCGCCTCTACCGTCCAACCTGATGCTGAAGGCTACTCTTGTTTTTCGATTCGCATACCGTAGAACGAGCGGTAGACGAAGAACATGGAGATGACCAGGAAGATCGCTGCCAGGATAAGCGACAGGGAGTGGCCCTGATCGCGGGTGAGGGAGACGGCCAGTTCGACGGCGAGCAAGCCGAAAAGCGTGGTGAATTTGATGATCGGGTTGAGAGCGACCGAGGAGGTGTCCTTGAACGGATCGCCGACGGTATCGCCCACAACGGTGGCGGCGTGCAGTTCAGTGCCTTTGGCCTTCAGTTCGGTTTCGACAATCTTCTTGGCGTTATCCCAAGCGCCGCCGGCGTTGGCCATGAAGATGGCCTGATACAAGCCGAACAGGGCGATGGAGATGAGGTAGCCGATGAAGAAGTAGGGCTCGACGAAGGCGAAAGCGAGGGTGGAGAAGAAAACGGTGAGGAAGATGTTGAACATGCCTTTCTGGGCATATTGCGTACAAATCTCAACTACCTTTTTGGAGTCGCTGACGGAGGCTTTGGTGGCGCCTTCGAGTTTGATGTTGGCCTTGATGAACTCGACCGCGCGGTAAGCGCCCGTGGTGACGGCCTGCATTGATGCGCCGGTGAACCAGTAGATGACCGCACCGCCGGCGATGAGGCCGAGCAGGAAGGGCGGATGGAGGATCGAGAGGTTAGATAGGCGTTCGGGTCGGAGGCCCTCGGTGAGCATGACGATGATGGAGAAGATCATCGTGGTGGCGCCCACCACGGCGGTACCGATGAGAACGGGCTTGGCGGTGGCCTTAAAGGTGTTGCCGGCGCCGTCGTTCTCTTCGAGGTGATCTTTGGCGATCTCAAAGTCGGGCTTGAAACCGAAGTTCTTCTGGATGTCGGCTTCGATACCGGGGATCTGCTCGATGGTGGAGAGTTCGTAGACGGACTGCGCGTTGTCGGTAACCGGGCCGTAGGAGTCGACCGCGATCGTTACCGGACCCATGCCGAGGAAGCCGAAGGCGACGAGACCGAAGGCGAATACGGCCGGGGCCATCATTAATCCGCCGAGCCCCATCATCGAGATATAGTAGGCGATGCTCATGAGGGCGAGAATGGCGAGGCCGAGCCAGTAAGAGCTGAAGTTGCCGGCGACGAGCCCGGAGAGGATGTTGAGGGAGGGCCCGCCTTCGCGGGAGGAGGTGACGACTTCGCGCACGTGCCGGGACTCAACCGAAGTGAAGACTTTGACGAATTCCGGAATAATCGCGCCGGCGAGGGTGCCGCAGGTGATGACGGTGGAGAGCTTCCACCAGAGGCTGGCATCGCCGCCGAGGTCGGGTATGAGCAGGTACGAGGCGATGTAGGTGGCGGCGACGGAGACGATGGAGGTGAGCCACACCAGATGGGTGAGGGGCGCCTCGTAGTTCATTTTGTTGGCATTGCCGAACTTGGACCGGGCCACTGCGTCGTTCAAGAAGTAGGAGACGCCGGAAGCGACGACCATCACGCAACGCATGATGAAGATCCAAACGAGGAGCTGAACTTTGATGACGTCGTTGTTGACCGCGAGGAGGATGAAGGAGATGAGCGCGACGCCGGTGACGCCGTAGGTTTCGAAGCCGTCGGCCGAAGGTCCAACGGAGTCGCCCGCGTTGTCGCCCGTGCAATCGGCGATGACGCCGGGGTTGCGGGCGTCGTCTTCCTTGATCTTGAAGACGATCTTCATGAGGTCCGCGCCGATGTCGGCGATTTTGGTGAAGATACCGCCGGCAACGCGAAGAGCGGCCGCGCCGAGCGATTCACCGATGGCGAAACCGATGAAGCAGGGTCCGGCATACTCGCCGGGGATGAAGAGCAGGATGCAAAGCATGATGAGCAGCTCAACGGAGATGAGGAGCATGCCGATGCTCATGCCGGCCTGCAGCGGGATGGCGTAGCAGGGGAAAGGCTTGCCTTTGAGGGAGGCGAAGGCGGTGCGCGAGTTGGCGAAGGTGTTGACGCGGATGCCGAACCAGGCCACCATATAGGACCCGCCGATGCCGACGAGCGAGAACGCCAGGATGATCGCTACACGGTACAACTCCATATGCTGGAGGAAGCCGAAGTAGAAGATAATCACCAGACCTATGAAGATTTCCAGGATCATCAGGAACTTGCCCTGGGTTTGCAGGTAGGTCTTGCAGGTTTCGTAGATGAGTTCCGAAATCTCGCGCATGGACGAGTGGACCGGAAGGTTCTGCAGGTGTTTGTAGATGGAAAGGCCGAATAACAGGCCTAAGACACTGACGAGGAGGCCACCCATCAGCAGAGTGCGGCCGCCAACGTCGCCGAAGAACTTCGCTTGATTCAAATCAGGAAGGATCAGGTTGGCCTCGCCACCGCCGCGGTGCTCCTGGGCGAGACCCAGGGCCGCAAAGACGAGGCAGCAGAAGACCAGGGGAAGAGCGCGCCGGGCGACGAGCATTACGCGGCGAGCGAAGTCCCCAGCGATGAGGCTGGAGCTAGTGGGCATTGTGTGACAAAACCTCCAAAGAAATCAGGACGATAGCCGAAATGGCCAATGAACAGCATACCTATTGAATGCGGCGGGAGCAACCGGGGGTATCAGATCCTTTTTACAGCAAACCCCTTATGCGCAGCCAGTCTGCGAGGCGTGCAGGCCACGAGCTGAGGACAATGTCAGACCATCCGAGGCCGAACCCGTGGGGCCCCTTTTCGTAGATGTGGAGTTCCGCGGCAACGCCCGCTTTCCTGAGGGCGAGATAGTAAAGGACGGAGTTCTCCGGCGGCACCGATTTGTCTTCGGAGGTATGGACCATGAAGGTGGGCGGAGTTTGCGAAGTTACCTGTAATTCGTTGGACATAAGGCGGACGACTTCGGGGTCCGGGTTGTCGCCGAGGAGGCTGCGGCGGGAACCCTTGTGGACGTAAGGTTCGTCGGTGAAGGTGACGACGGGGTAGACGAGGACGGCGAAGTCAGGCCGAGAGGAAACGCGCTCAATCGGGTCGGCCGTGTCGGGCTGGCCGGAATCGAAGTGAGTAGAGGCGGAAGATGCCAGATGTCCGCCTGCCGAAGAGCCGATTACGCCAATCCGGTTTGGCGAGATGGAAAATTCAGCAGCTCGCGCGCGAACTGTTCGGATTGCCCGCTGAAGGTCGCCGAGTTCGACAGGATGGTGGTATTTCGGACCAAGGCGGTATTTCAGGACGAAGCCGGTCACACCCAGGGAATTGAACCAGTGGGCATACTGTTCGCCTTCATGATCGAGGGCAAGCGCCCGGTAGCCGCCACCGGGGCAGATGACAATGGCGGCGCTGCTGGTTTGGCGGGTGGGCTTGTATATAGAGATGGTGGGAGAGTCGGGATCAGCGGACTGGGAAGGCCACAGGTGCTCGACGACCGGCTTGGCTCCGCCACGCTGGGCGGAGAGGATGGCGGTGAGAAACAGGAGAAGGACCATGATGCGCATGGATAGTAGGGTAGCGTGAGGGTTTGATCAACAGACGTGCGGTGATCGTGTAAAGATCGCGGTGATACGACCTCACGGGTTGGTGAATCACCAACAGCCGGTGATTCATCGAATGAAAATATGTCGGTAAAAGTTCAAGTTGTTTTCTACAGTATGTACGGCCACATTTACCGGATGGCGGAGGCAGTGGCGGAGGGCGCTCGAGAGGTGGAGGGTTCGGAGGTCAGCCTTTTGCAGGTACCGGAGCTGATTTCAGAGGAATCTCTGATTCGGACCGGAGCTAAGGCGGCGCGGGACCAGTATGCGCATATCCCGGTGGCCACGCCGGACCGGTTGCCTGAGGCGGATGCGATCATTATTGGGACGCCGACGCGGTTCGGGAACATGGCGGCACAGATGCGCAACTTTTGGGACCAAACCGGGAAGCTGTGGGCTCAGGGAGCGTTAATCGGCCGGGTGGGGAGCGTGTTCACCTCATCGGCGACACAGCACGGCGGGCAGGAGAGCACCATTCTGAGTACGCACATTACACTGCTGCACCACGGCATGGTGATCGTGGGTATGCCGTATTCCGAGACACGGCAAACTGGGTTGGAAGAGATAAAAGGGGGGTCGCCGTATGGCGCGTCCACTATCGCGGGGGCGGATGGCTCGCGACTGCCGTCGGCTGTGGAGTTGGGGATGGCGCGGTTCCAGGGCAAGCATGTCACCCAGATCGCCAAGAAATTACGTGGTGTGTAGAAATTCTATGCGCAGGTGAGCCATTATCTGCCCGATTTTTCGCGCACTTTAGTAGCGAATTTGTCGATATCGACAATGAAGCGCTCGTGGGTGCCTTCGCCGATTTTTTCCTTTTCGTCGAAGGCTTCGACGCGAAACGTGAGGCGGCGGCGGTCGACGCCGGTGACTTCGCAAAGGAAACGTGCATTCATTCCCAAGGGGGTGGCGGCGAGGTGCGTTACATTCACAACCGTACCGACGGTATCCTGCTTGGGATCGAGGAAGCGCTTGACCGCGTTGCGGCAGCAGACTTCCATGTACCAGATGAGGTAAGGAGTGGCGAGAACGCGGGCATCTTCAACACCCATGAAATCGATCGCCAATCCGCTGGTCACCAAAATGCTCTCTTCGTGCTTGAGGCCGACTGGTATGCCGCTCATATTTCGCTTAGCGTATCAGCAAAAGGGACCAGAGTACCAGCAACCAAAGGACTTAGCTGGACGTCTGAGACGACGGACGGCTACTGATGTGTGTTCCGACGGCGCAGATTTTGGTAAATTATCAAGACGGGCGTGCCGGGAGCGGAACCGCGCTCGAAGAGGTTTTACGTTGCCGGTTGGCCTGTTCTTATTAGCACTGTTTTTCGATCTTTCGGTTCCCGCGACCGTGACGGCGGCACATCGCCCCGACGCGGCGGGGACAACCGCATTGCAGAAGTTTCTTTCAGCCACCAAGGACCAGCAGACGAAGCTCCGCGACCTGTCGATGGAAGTGGACATTCGCGCCAGCCTTCCGCGGTTGGGGAAGAAGGGGAGCTTGCATGCGTTCCGTTCGGTCACCAAACTGGGCGCCGTAACGTATCGCACACTGGCATTCCAGGGCGATAACACGGTGAAAAAAGATGTTATTGCGCGGTACCTGCAAGCCGAGAAGGAGGCCGGGGACAAGCCGGGCCTTGGCATTACACCCGACAACTACAAGTTCGACTACCGGGGCGTGTACCCCTGGGGATCGGGTAAGGTGCACTTGTTCCATCTGGCGCCAAAGCGCAAGGAGGTCGGGCTGTTCGAGGGATGGTTGTGGGTAGATGACGCGACCGGGCTGCCAGTGCGCGAACAGGGTGAGTTTGCGCGGAATCCGTCGGTGTTCCTGAAGAGGGTTTCCTTCGTCCGGGACTACATCCACAAAGACGGCGTTGCGATTCCGGTCCGCATTGAATCCACCATCGATACGCGCATCGTGGGGAAGGCGGAGGTGGAAGTGGAGTACTCGAACATTAATAAACACCCACGGGAAGAGAATCTGCTCACCACCGCAACTAGGTGATAATAGAAGAGGTTACACCCGCCGTTTTGC
This sequence comes from Bryobacterales bacterium, assembly GCA_020846745.1. Taxonomy (GTDB): domain Bacteria; phylum Acidobacteriota; class Terriglobia; order Bryobacterales; family Bryobacteraceae; genus JADLDI01. The sequence goes on from JADLDI010000025.1 coordinate 33,431, forward strand.
GCCATTCTCTGTGAATTTGTTGATGGCGCCGGCGTTGTGCCCTACTCTGCGACAAGGAGTCTCATGCGCACGTTGTTTCTGAACCCGCCGTCATTCGAGGGGTTTGACGGTGGAGCCAGTTCACGCTGGCCGGCCACACGAGAAATCGAGTCGTATTGGTATCCCGTGTGGTTGTGCTATCCGGCCGGCATGCTGCCCGACAGCAAAGTAGTGGACGCGCCCCCGCACAAGATTTCCATCGACCAGACGGTGGCGATGGCCAACGATTTCGAATTGCTCGTGCTGTTCACTTCCACGCCCGGGTTCCATGTGGACGTGAAGATGGCCGAGATGATGAAGGACCGCAACCCGAAGCTGAAGGTAGCATTTGTGGGTCCGCCGGTGACGGTTGAGCCGGAGAAGTGCCTGCGCACCTCGAAGGCGATCGACTTTGTGGTGCGGCGCGAGTTCGACCATCAAATCGTGAACTACGCAAACGGTAAGCCGCTCGAGGAACTGCCGGGCGTGAGCTTTCGCAAGGGCGGCGAGGTGGTGCACAACCCGGAAGGCGGCTACATCGAAGATCTGGACAGCCTGCCCTGGGTGACCAAGGTTTATAAGCGCGACCTCGACTTCAAGCGCTATAACGTACCGTTCCTGCAGAATCCGTTCATCAGCTTCTACACGTCGCGCGGATGCCCGGCCTTGTGCACGTTTTGCCTGTGGCCGCAGACGCATTCGGGACACCGCTGGAGGCTGCGTTCGGCGGACGATATTGTGAACGAAGTGCGCTGGGCCAAGGAGAATTTCGCGGGGTTGAAGGAAATCTTCTTCGACGACGACACCTTCAACTACCAGAAGGCGCGGACGATCGAGCTGTGCAAGAAGCTGAAGCCGCTGAACTTCACCTGGTCGTGCACGTCGCGCGTGACCACCGACTACGAAACGCTGAAGGCGATGAAAGAAGCCGGATGCCGGCTGATGATCGTGGGCTACGAGTCGGGCGACCAGCAGATTTTGAAGAACATCAAAAAGGGCGCCACCATCGACATGGCGCAGCGATTCACCAAGAACGCGCATTCGCTGGGGTTGACCATCCACGCGGATTTCATTGTGGGCTTGCCGGGTGAAACGCGGGAGTCGATTCGGCGGACAATCGATTTTGCGAAGAAGCTCGATTGCGAGACGATCCAGGTGTCGATTGCGCATCCGTATCCGGGGACTGAGTTCTTCGATTACGTAAAGAAAAACAACCTGATCACGATCGACTCGATGACCGACGATCAGGGCCATCAGTTGCCGAACATCATCTACCCGGGACTCGATAGGGCCGAACTCGTCGACTGGGTGGAACGCTTCTACGGCGAATACTATTTCCGGCCGAAAGCGGCCTGGCGCGTCGTGCGGAAAGCAATCTTCGACGGAGACGAGCGCAAGAGGCTCTACAAAGAAGCGCGCGAATACCTGGCATTGCGGAATAAGCGGAAGAAGTTCGTGGAGGAAAGCCGGCGGCAAACCTCGCGCGTACCCGCCGCCTCAGCCGGAGACTAAGCACTCTGGGCCGGACGTTTCTCTTGGTTGCCTTGGTTGTTGTTCTTAACACCCTGGGCAACACCTTTCTTAGCATCGGGATGAAAGCCGCAAGCGGCAGTCTACTGGGGGCCTTACTCCATCCGGCGGTCCTCTTAGGCATTGCTCTCCTGATTGGGTGGACGCTGGCTCGCATGCACTTGTTAGGGCTGGCAGACCTCAGCTTTGTTCTCCCCGTCACCTCGATCGGCTATGTCCTTAATGCACTCATCGGCCGGTTTGTGCTCAACGAGCAGATAACTATTGAGCGCTGGCTGGGCACGCTGTGTATCATGAGCGGCACGGTGCTGGTGGGAATGACGCTGCCGGCGGCCAGGAAGTCATGAGCTGGCTGCTGGTGGCGGGCGTGGTACTGTCGACCGTGGCTTGCGATCTGTTGCAGAGCTGGGAAATGAAGCGCCATGGCGGTTTGGCGGCACGCGTATTCGCGCGCTGGCCCATCCTGCTATCGGTGGTGTTCATGGCGGTTTCGTTCTTCTGCTTGCTGGAATTGCTGAAGCGCGAGGACCTTAGTTTCGCGGTACCCGCGACGGCCGCGAGCCTGGTGGTGGAAACGCTGCTGGCGCGCGTGCTTCTGAAAGAAAACGTGCGGACGGCGCGCTGGGCCGGAGCCGCGTTGGTTGCCTGTGGAGTGGCGTTGTTGTCGAAATGATGACATGGCTGCTGGCGGGCATCTGTCTGGTTGCGCTCGGCTATCAGTTGACGGCCTGGCTGGCGTCGCTTCGGCACTTGTTACAGCAGGACAATAAGCCTTCGCATCTGCCGCCGATCTCGATCTTGAAGCCGGTGCACGGGCTGGACCCGAGTTTCTACGATGCGCTGGTGTCGCATGCGACGCAGGACTATCCTCGCTTTGAGATTCTGTTTGGGGTTTCCGATCCGAACGATGCGGCGATTCCTACGATCGAACGGCTGCAGCGCGACTATCCACAGCTACGCATGAAGCTCTACCGGACGGCAAACCAGGCGCCGAACGGGAAGGTGGGGACGTTGGCGGAACTGGCGCGGCATGCCTCCTATGACCTGCTGCTGGTGAATGACTCGGACATTCGCGTGCCCCAGAACTACCTGCGCCGCGTAGTGGCTCCGCTGGAGAATCCGGCGATCGGCGTGGTGACGTGTCTTTATCGCGCCACGGCACGGCATCTACCGGGCATTTGGGAAGCCCTGGGCATCGCGACGGATTTTGCGCCTTCGACACTGGTGGCGCCTTTTGTGGGTGTGCGCGAGTTCGGATTAGGGTCCACGCTTGTGTTCCGGCGCGAGGATCTGGAGCGGATCGGGGGATTTCCGGCCATCGCCGATTACATTGCGGACGACTATCAACTGGCAAAGCGAATTACACAATTGGGCCGCCGCGTACACCTGTCGGATGTAGTCGTTGAGACGTCGCTTGAGGGCGATTCGTGGGCGGGCGTGTGGGCGCATCAACTGCGGTGGCATCGGACCATCCGTGTGTCGCGCGGAGCATACGTTGGGCTGCCGGTCACGCATGCGTCGCTGTGGGCGCTGGTAGCGGCGCTGGCGGGGCAGCCGCAGTGGAGTATCGCGCTTTTGGCGGTGCGGCTGATGATGGCGTTTACTGCCGGTTGGGGCGTGCTGCGGTCGCGCCTGGTGGTTTCGCATTTCTTTCTCATTCCGTTTCGGGATTTGTGGGGAACGGCAGTGTGGCTGGCGGGTTTGGTGGGGTCGACGGTGCAATGGCGCGACCGGCGCATGCGTTTGTCGGCGGATGGCCGGATATTGCCGTAGGTTGTTTCCGTAGCTTATCGGGCGCGCACGCGGTCTACTCTGTATGCGAACCGAGCGCGACAGCATGGGCACCGTCGAGGTGCCGGACCACGCCCTATGGGGTGCGCAAACACAACGTGCCATCGGCAACTTCCAGTTCAGCAACTTCCGCTTCCCCAAACCGTTTATCATCGCGCTGGCGTTGATCAAGCGCGCCGCCGCGGAGGTGAACCGCACGTCGGGATCGATCGACGCCCGGCGCGCGGACGCGATTGTGGTGGCGGCGCAGAAGATCGCGGAGGGCAAGTACGACGATCAGTTTCCGCTGGACATTTTTCAGACGGGCTCAGGCACCAGCACGAATATGAACATGAACGAGGTGATCGCTACGATCGCGTCGCGGGCGCTGAACGATAAGGTGCACCCGAACGATCATGTGAACTTCGGGCAAAGCAGTAACGATGTGATTCCGACGACGATACAGGTGAGCGCAACCTGCGAGGTGCACCGGCGCCTGCTGCCTGCCATCGACCATCTCGCGGCCGTGATCGGGGAAAAGGCGAAGCAGGTGGGCCATGTCGTGAAGACCGGAAGGACTCACTTGATGGACGCCGTTCCGGTGAGGCTGAGCCAGGAGTTGCAAGGTTGGGAGCAGCAGGTGCGGGAAACGGGGCAGCGGGTTCGCGGGGCGCTGCCGCGGTTAACCGCACTCGCCATCGGAGGGACGGCGGTCGGTACGGGTTTGAATGCGCCCGTGGAGTTTGGGGAGCGCGTGGCGGAGCGGCTGTCGGAGATGACAGGGTTAGGGTTTACGACGTCGCAGAGCCGGTTTGCGCGGTTGGGATCGCAGGACGCGGCACTGGAGCTAAGCGCGGCGTTGCGGTCGCTCGCGCTGGTGCTGACCAAGATTGCGAACGATTTGCGGTGGATGAATAGCGGTCCGGCGGCGGGGCTGGCGGAGATACAGTTACCCGCGCTGCAGCCGGGCAGCAGCATGATGCCGGGGAAGGTGAATCCAGTGATCCCGGAGGCGGTGGCGATGATTGCGGCACAGGTGATCGGGTGTGACGCGGTGATCGCAACGGCGGCGCTATCGAGCAACTTCGAACTGAACGTGATGCAGCCGGTGGTGGCGTGGAATCTGCTGCTTGCGATCGATCTGCTGGGGCGTGCGTGCGGCGCGCTGGCAGACCGGGCGATTCACGGGTTTGCGGTGAATGAGGAGCATCTGCGCGAGATGGCCGGCCGCAATCCGGTGCTGGTTACGGCGCTGGCGCCGCAAATTGGATATGAAGAAGCGGCGCGGATTGCGTATCAGGCGATGCGTACGGGACGGTCGATTGAGAGCCTGGCGCGCGAATGCACGTCGCTCAGCGAGGAGCAGTTGCGCGAGCTACTGGATGTTCGGAAGATGACGGAGCCGGGCGTTCGATGATGTGATGACCAATGCGCAGTGGCACCGTTGGGGCTACCTGCATACGGATCATCGCTTGCGGCAGTTTGGGGCGCGATTGGTTGTGTCGCGGCAGCACATGCACGTGAGCCGGTTTAAGCCTTCGTTCCGAGAATCTCTTTGACGCGGTCGGCAATGATGATCTCTTCGCCCGGCTTCAGGTTATAGGGGAAGATGCCCAAGCCTTTCCATGGCGGGTTGAAGTAGCGCATATCGGAGGCTTCGATCGAGGGGGTGCCTTCGCGGAGGCGCTTCACCATGTCGGCGAGGCTGATGCCAAGTTTGGCTTCGTCCCACTGGACCGAGAGGCGCGGGGAGTGGGAATAGTCGTTGTTGGTGATGTATTCGGTGAAGACGGTGGGGGCGCCTTTGAGGCGGTCGGCGCAACGGTCGAGGGTGGCGCGCCACGACTTCTCCTGAGCGGTCCAATCCTTCTTTAGGAACAGTTCGAGCGCGACGGTGATGCCGACGATTTCTTCCTTGCCGACTTTGGCGATACGCGGCAGGTAATTGTTGGGTGAGCTATTGGCGTAGGCTTTGCGGATCCATTCGCGTTTGCCGATGAGGAGGCCGGAACATTGAGGTCCGCGAATGTTCTTGCCGCCGGAGAAGGCGACCATGTCGACGCCCATTTTGACGAACTTCGAGAGGTTCGAAGGAGGCGGGAGTTCGGCGGCGGCGTCGAGGATGAGGGGGATGCCGGCCTTGTGGGCAATTTCGAGGGTCTGCTCCAAGGGGACCTTGCCGCCGAGGACGTGATGACTTTCGACGGCGACGACGGCAGCGGTCTTGCTGTTGATGGCAGCGCGCATCTCATCGGCGGTGACGACTTCGACGAGTTTGACGCCGACCATGCGATAGGCATGGTCGTAGACGGTGCGGTGGCGCTTCTGGATGACCATTTCGGATTTCATGCCGGTGAGGTCAGGCAGTTGGGCCATCTTCTTCTTGTCGTCGCCCGCCGTGGCGGCGCAACTTGCCAGGCACAGGGCGGCCGAGGCGCCGCAGGTGACGAAAGCGTCTTCCGCCTCGGTGAGTTCTGCAATGTGGCGGCCGGCCTTCTCCTGCAACTCGTGGATGGCGACGAAGTTGTGCGATGCCTCTTCCATGGCGCGCAATACTTCCGGCGCCATCAGCGTGCCGCTCATGGTGGTGATCGTCCCGACGGCGTTGATAAATGTGCGGACGCCCAGGCGCTGATAGATGGGCGCGGTGTCGAATGTGGCACGCGAAGGCGCGGCGGACGCGGCGGCAGAGGCCGCTAGCGGAGCGGCCAGGACAGTACGGCGAGATGGCTTGCGCATAGTGTGTCCAGTATATTTCTTTGCGCGTTCGATTTGCGCAATCGAAATTCGCCGTTCCACGTCTTTACAATGGAACTATGACGCGACGCATGTTCGGGGCGCTGCTATCTTCCGCGGCCCCCTTGGCGGCACAGGGCTCAACATCCGGGTTGCCGCGCCCGGCCGGGGAAATCGATGTAACGCTGCCGAACGGGCAGGTGCTGCGGCCCAGCAACTTCAGGGGCAAGGTGCTGGCGCTGCCGTTCATCCTGACCACTTGACCGCACTGCCAAAAGCATGCTCAGGTCCTGAGCAAAATATACCCAGAGTTGAAGGCGCGCGGTTTTGAAGTCTTACTAGCGGCCGTGAATCCGAATGCGGATGTGGTGGGCTTCGCCCGCCAGTACCAGACGCCGTTTCCGGTCGGTACGGCAAACTACGAACAGGCGCGCGGGTTTCTGCAGTTGTCGGTGATGCGGCAGGCGTATGTTCCGTGGTTCACGTTGATCGACCGGAAGGGCGATCTTCGAGTGGTGGCGTTTGGAAACGAGGCGCTGTTCACGAACGAAGAAGCGAACATCCGGAACGAAGTTGGAAAACTTCTGGCGGAGAAGGGTCCGGCGGGTCCGGCGCTGCCGCCGAAGAAGGCCGCAGGAAAGAAATAGAGTTTCTGGGGCAATCGCGGCGGGCGCACGTGCTAGCCTCGGTAGTACCATGCGCCGGCTGAGGTTTAGCTTGGGAATGGTGTGCGCCGGTCTCGCCTTTTCCCAGTCGATTGTGAGCGTGCAGAACGCCGCGAGCGTGGGCGCGAGTATCCCGGTGTCGAGCATCGCGCCAGGATCGTTGGTATCGCTCCAAATCATTCGCGGCGGACCGATTGTAATCAATCCGGATCCGGCGACGACGCTTGTTCGCATCCGTTCCCGTGCAACCGGGCAACAGCAAGAGGTCCGGCCGTTGCAATTGCAGTTCGGAACGATCATCGTACAGGCTCCCGCCGACCTCGTGTTGGGAGAAGCGGAAGTCACCTTGGTCGTGAATGGGCAGGAGCAGTTGCCCGCAACTGTCAACGTGGTGGCTTCCGCCTTTGGCATCTTCACGAAAGGCCAGAGCGCGTATGGTCCGTCGAATTCCCAGAATGTTGCGCGAGAGGGAACGGTCAGCCTGAATCAACTCACCAATCCGGCACGCCCCGGCGGCTTCCTTACGGTTTGGGGCACGGGACTCGGCAATGCCGTCGCGGGCGAAGTGACGGTGAAGGTGGCCGGACGCGCGGTGACGCCGAGCTACGCCGGTCCATCCGGGCTTGCTGGGCTCGACCAGATCAACGTGCAACTACCCACGGACGTGCCGAGGGGGTGTTTTGTGTCCATCGTCGTGAAGGTGCGCGGCAGCATCAGCAATCCGGCCACTTTCGCGATGGGCGATGAAGAGGGTCCGTGTAAGGACCCATTCGGATTCTCGGCAGACGATCTGCGCGTGCTCGATAGCGGCGGGCCGGTGCGGCTGACGCTGGCTAGCCTGCGCAGCGAGGCGATGCCGAAGCCAGGGCCGCCGGCAGAGGCTCAGTACGTGCGCAACGAAGCGGCGGTTGTCGAGTTTGCCAAGCGGGATCTGGAGCGCGTGGCGCTCGCGGCACAGCCGCTGTTCGCCGAAGATGTTTTTTATGGTTGCCGGCTGAGCAGCAGCGGTGTCGCAGCGGTGCTGCAAATGGTCGACGATTTCGATGCCGGACCGGAATTGCTGGTGGAGGGCGTGGGAAAGCCACTCACGCTGACGAATCCCGGCGTACCGATTCTCTACCTGAATATCCTGCCGGAGAAGAGCATCACGGACGAGCCATTCTTTAGAGAAGGGACGTGGACGATCAGGGGACAGGGTGGCCGAACACACGCCTCGTTTGAGGCGGCACGCCAGTTACCGAAGCCGTTACGGTGGACCAATCGCGAAGGAATTTCAGTTGTGGACCGGCGGCAAGGGCAGATCGTCCAGTGGGCTAACGACGGATACACGGACGACGACATGATGACGGTTACTCTCTCGACCGCGGCCAACAACATTGCGCCGGCCAACGCGGTGACCTGCCGCGTGCCGGCGAGCGCGGGTGAGGTGACGCTGCCCGCCGATTTGCTGGCCCAACTGGCTCCACTGCGATTCAGCAGCCTTGAACTGCGCCTGTCGCCACGTCCCGATCGTCGCGTGACATTCGGAATATCGACTGCAGACGGCAAAACGGAACGCGGAGTGTTCGACTATTCATTCACCAACACGTTGCGCGTGAATGTTCAGTAGTTCGTCCGCTGCAACGCGAACTGGCGGCGCGTGAGCATTGTTTTCCGGAATATCGTTTCCGAGAACATCGCTGATATACTGCTTACACTTTCAAAAGACCTCAGAGGGAGGTGTCCGGATGCGATCGTGTCTTTGGCTGTTGGTGTCTGTTGCCTTGGCGGCCGATAAGCAGGCGGCATGGCCTCAGTTTCGAGGGCCGGGCGGGAGTGGTGTAGGGGAGCCCTCGGCCAGTTTCCCGACGGAGTTTGGTCCCACGAAAGCGTTGCGGTGGAAGACGGACCTGCCGGTTGGTCATGGCTCGCCTTGTGTGTGGGGAGACCTGGTGGTGGTAACGGTGGCTGACGCGGCGAAGAAGACGCTCGAAGTGATTGCGGTGGACCGGCGCGACGGCAAGGTGCGCTGGCGGCACTCGCGCACGGCGCCGGAATTGGAGAAGGTCCATATGACGAGCAGCGCGGCTACGTCAACGCCTGCGACCGACGGCGATCGGGTTTACGTGTACTTTGGGTCGCTTGGGTTGATGGCACTCGATTTTGACGGCAAGCCGGCGTGGGAGTATCCAATGGAAGTGTCGAAGTCGCCGTTCGGAAGCGGCGCTTCGCCGGTGATCGCGGGAGACTTCGTCGTAGTCACGCGCGACTATCCGCCCAAACCTGTGATGGTCGCCGTGAACCGCAAAGACGGTAAACCGGCGTGGACAGTCGATTTGGAAACGCGGGCGGGTGGGGGTGGCGGCGGCCCGAGAACATCGCACGCTACACCGCTCGTGTGGCACAGCCAGATCGTTCTGCACCGGCCTGGTGGAGTTTCGGCGCACCGGATCGCGGATGGACAGCGGGTCTGGTGGGTGCAGTCTCCGAGTGGCGGTACGGCGAGTGTGACGGGCGGAACGGATGCGGTGTTCGTTCCCGCTTATAACGCGGTGGCCGATCCGGGCGCTATGGTCGAACTGACTCCGTTCGCCACGGCGATCTCGAAATACGACCGCGATGGCAACGGCAAACTCGGCAAGGACGAAGCGCCGGAAGGCGACCTCTTCATCAGGAAGCGTCCGGGCGTGCCCGACAACGTTCCCGGCGCTCACTTTACGGTGAAGATGTTCTTCGGGATGTTCGACCAGAACAGAGACGGCTTTATCGATGCCGGGGAGTACCAGACGCTCAGTGAGAGAGTGACGAAGTTGCCGCTTGCAAAGCCTGGCGTCCTGGCCGTACGGCCTGAGGGTGAAGGCGATTTGACGGCCACGGCGATTGCGTGGCGTGAAGAGCGCAATGTCCCCGAGGTTCCGATGGCGCTGGCCTACGCGGGGCGTGTTTACACCGTGGTGAGCGGTGGCATTCTCTCGGCGATGGACGAGAAATCGGGCAAACTTCTATTCCGTGGGCGCGTCAATGCTCCCGGCGCCTACTATGCCTCGCCCGTGACGGCGGGCGGCCGAATCGTGGTCGCGTCGGCGGAAGGGGTGGTGACCGTGCTCGGCGGGGGCGACACCCTGGAGGTACTGGCAAACAACGATTTAGGCGAACCCGTTTACGGGACACCGGCCCCCGTCGGATCGGCCTTGTACGTCCGATCGAAGAATCATCTGTGGGCGTTTGCGGCGAAGTAAAGCCGCACAGCGCACTGGGTGTTATCGATGAATGCCAAATGGTAAGATCTGTGGAGATTCGCTGTATGTCCCTTGCTTCGGATCAGGCGCCTGATCTCGTGTCGATCGAGAATCGGCAGTTACGAGCCCGCATATGCGAACTCGAAGCCGAACTGGCGATTGCGAAAAGCAGCTCACCCGAGTTGGAAGCCTTGATCCAGAACGTCACCGAGCGGCGGCAACTGGAAGAGAGGCTGCGTTGTACGCAGACCGCCCTTGCACGGCACGCGGCAGAATTCGAAGCGCTTTTCCGAGCCTTGCCGGTGGGAGTGGGGGTATCCTGGGACCCTTCTTGCCGGGACATTCGCATCAACCCGGCTTTCGGGAAAATCCTGGGCGTTGCCGATGAAGAGAACGCATCCAAGAGCCGCCAGGACGGCGACGCTCTCCCATTCCGCGTTTTCAAAGAAGGCCGGGAAGTACCGGCGGAAGAACTCCCGATGCAAGTGGCCGCCCGGACCGGTCGCGAGGTTCGCGATTTCTGTTATGAACTGGTTCGCCATGACGGAGTCACGCTCACCGAATATGGGCACGCCACGCCGCTTTTCGATGAGAACGGAGCAGTTAGCGGCAGTATTGGCGTGTTTCTCGATTTCACCGAACTGCACCGCGCGCAACGCGAACTCGAACGGGCGAATGAGGAACTGCGCCGCTCCAACGCCGACCTGAATCACTTCGCCTACGGCGCTACACACGATTTGCGCGAACCACTGCGCGCCATCCGTATCTATTCCCAACTGCTGGCCCGCAACGTCAAACTCCACTCCGATCCGGATCTGTTGGAGTGCGTGAACGCGATCGGGGATTCCGCCGCACGAATGGACCGTCTGCTCCGCGACCTGATGGATTACATCCAGGTGGCCACGCGCTACGACCAGCGTACGGAGCACGTCGATCTGAACAGTGTTCTTCGCGGCGTTCTTTCGAACCTGGAACTGTCCATTAATGAATCCGGCGCCGAGATCTCATGCCCAACACTGCCGACGGTTCCTGGCCATCCTGCGCACTATACGCACCTGTTCCAGAATTTAATTGGGAATGCGATCAAGTACCGAAGCGAAGACCGGCCGCCGCGGGTACAAATTACGGTTACGCAGGCCGAGGGCGTGTGGAAGTTCGCCATCGCCGACAACGGCATCGGCATAGAACCGAACTACACCGCGCGCGTGTTCGACCTGTTTCAACGCCTGCACGGCCGCGAGATTCCGGGTTCCGGAATGGGGTTGGCCATTTGCCAGCGAGTGGTTCAACGGCACGGCGGGCGGATTTGGGTGGAGTCGACACCGGGCGTGGGTTCGACGTTCTACTTCACGCTTCCGGTTGATGGGGCGGATAGAGCGGACTGACACGCCCTCACGGTCCTGTGAAAGATCGCCGTCAATGCGATTTAGCGCGCCCTCTGGCTCCGGCAAACCATTGCAAACAAGCAGCATCTAGCAGAGCCGCGACCGCCAGGGAGCGGTGTTCCGGATTTTTGCACATGCCCTCACGGTCGTGGCTCCGTTGCGATTCAGTTGCGGTTTCGCGTCCGGGGCCGTGCGTATAGTTCCAGGGCTGGGCGGGTTCAGCGGTCCAGGCGATGGGTGCGGCGCGGCGATTTCCATAATCAGAGTTTCCACTCCGAAAGCGAGTATACTGCTTTCAGGAAAGGAGCGATTGATGCCCTGTTGCATGCACGGAATCAGCCGGCGGAGGATGCCGGCCGGATTGGGAGCGGTAAAGCGATGACCGAACATAAAGTAACCCGGCGGACTATGCTCGCAGGGTGCGCCGGCGCGGTGGCGGGCATGGCAGGCGGCGGCGCCGCCGTTGCGGCGGAATACGAACGCGGCGGTATGGTGTACCGCAAACTCGGGAAAACGGGGATCGATATTTCCCTGTTGTCTTTCGGATCGCATACCGATCCAGCCGATCGCATTAACGCCGGCAAGTTGGGGACGGTGTTGACGGAGGCCGGGCAGGCCAAGCGCGACCGGATTATCGCGAAGGCGTTCGACCTGGGCGTCAATCACCTGGACGTCTACCACAACGAGGGGCAGCTCGAACCCGCGGCCCGCATCGTTCGCGACCGGCGCTCGAAGGTGCTGGTGTCGCTCGCTCACGACTTCTCTCCGAGCGGAATCGACCGGGCATGCCGCGCGTTCGGCCATGTCGACCTGCACCGGTTTCACTCGGCCGAGATCGACGACGCAACGCTCGCGAATTGGGACATTCTGCGGAAGGCCAAGGCGGCCGGCAAGGTCCGCGCGATCGGGCTCGCCACGCACATCGAGAGGTGCATGGAAACGGCGCTCGACGAACTGGAAGGTCTGGATTTTCTGTTCTTCCCCTACAATTTCATCCACGCGCGCGCGGATTACAGCAGTTTCCTGCCGAAGGCGATCGAGCGCGGCGTGGGGCTGATCGCGATGAAGCCGCTGGCTTCGGGGTCGCTGGTGCAACTGGACCCGTATGCGCATCCCGGCTCGGCTCCGGAGCGCGCGCAGTTGGAGCTATGGAAGCGGGGGGCGAAGCCGCTGATGCCGTCGGTGGTGGCCGAATTGACGAAGTCGCTCGATCGTACGCCCGACGACACGCTGTGCATGGCCGCGATGCGGTTCGTGTACTCGCGGCCGTTTATTCACTCTGCCATCACGGGGATGTTCGACGAGCAGTGGCTCGACGACAATTACAAGGCACTGGAGACATACCGGCAGGTGAAGGGTGGACAGGAGAAGGCGTTGCGCGGCGCGGCGGAGGTAGTGCGAAAGCTGGGTCCGGGCTGGCTGCCAGCCGAGTACCGGTGGCTCGCAAAGGAATGGAATGGTTAGGAGAACGACGATGGCACGGATCAAGGCGGTTCTGATGCTGCTCGCGTCTGTTGTGTGCGTCGCGGGTTGGGGTGTTGCGCAGCCGGTGCAGGATGCTCGTTTTCGCGCGGCCGGAGTGTGCGGCCGGTGCCACGTAGTTTCGGTACTCGAATGGGGCGGGTCCCGGCATTTCAAGGAAGCCACCGGCTGCGTCGCCTGTCACGGGGCGAGCGAAGGCCACGTCACGGACGAACGCAACAACATCAAACCCGACAAGATCCCGCACGCCGCGGCCATCGCCGGGCTGTGCGCCGATTGCCATGCGGCAGGTTGCGCCAAAACGCGGCGGAAAGATAGCTGCGAGACGTGTCACAATGTGCATGCGCTCGCCGACCCTCGCCGGCCGGTCGATAATCGCAGTCCACAGTGGGAGGCGAAGCGGCGGCAGTGGGCGGAAGCGAAGGCGCTGGCCGATGAGGGATCGTCGCTGATGAAGCGCGGCGAATGGCGGAATGCATTGGCCAAGCTGAACCGGTCGCTCGAACTGCACGCGGAACAACCCGACGTCGGCCGCCGCGTGGAGGTATGCCGGCGCCGTCTGAACGCCGCCGGATTGCCCGGATTCGAACCAGTGGGCGATGCCTACGACCCGGAAACGGGATTGCCGGTGATGGTGGTCGCGAAGGAGCTCGGCATCCGGTTCGCGCTCATTCCTGGCGGACGCATCGAACTCGGGTCCGCCCAGTTTGCCGCATCCACTCCAGTGCATGCTGTTGCTGTGAAGCCGTTCTATTTGGCGGTGCACGAATTGACACAGGCCGAGTGGACGGCGCTGATGGGCCGGAACCCGAGCGTGTATCAAGGGTCGAAATATCCGGACGCGGCGCGGTCGCCGGTGGAAAACGTTTCGTGGCTCGACTGTCAGGCCGCCATCGCGCGGATCAATGGACGCGTAGCCGGCGGCGGCTTCCGCTTGCCGACCGAAGCCGAATGGGAGTTCGCCGCGAAGGAGGGGGGCGAATCGGCTAACGACGCGTTCAACCTACAAAGTCCGCGGCCGGTGGCGGCGGGCAGCCCCAACCGTTTCGGGATTTACGATCTGAACGGCAACGTGTGGGAGTGGTGCTCGAGTCTCTACCGGCCCTATCCGTACGCGCCCGGGGACGGGCGGGAAGCGGCGGACGCCAAAGGACTTCGCGTGCTTCGTGGCGGCGGCTATGCCGATTCATCCACCTGGTTCGATGCAAGTGCACGGTTCGGAGAGCGTCCGGACCGGCGGTTGAGGGCCAATGGGGTGAGGTTGGCGCGTAGCGTACCGGAGTGAATTGGCTCTTGATGAATGGGGCCGTGACCCGAAGGCTATTGGAAAGCGGGAACACCTTCGTGAACTGCGGCGGGAACGGGTCGCTTCAATTAGGCCGTAACCCGAAGGCTACGGAAAGCCTCGAAAGCTTCACAGGAATGGGCGGCGCAAGCCGGGCTTCAATTAGGTCGTAACCCGAAGGTTACGGAAAGCCTGTTCCTCAAATTCGAGGCGTTCGCGGGCAGACCTAGCTTCAATTAGGCCGTAACCCGAAGGTTACGGAAAGCCGTCAGTCGCCGCCTTGCCATCGCCCCTCGCTGCGCTTCAATTAGGCCGTAACCCGAAGGTTACGGAAAGTGCCGGACCACGTAGCGGGACATTTAGAGGTAGGCTGGCTTCAATTAGGCCGTAACCCGAAGGTTACGGAAAGCGTTTGTGTCCGATGTGGCGTTATCGACCCGTCCCTGCTTCAATTAGGCCGTAACCCGAAGGTTACGGAAAGTCAAGACCATTGCCCGCACTGTCAGCGGCAACCGTCGCTTCAATTAGGCCGTAACCCGAAGGTTACGGAAAGAGTCTCGATGAGGCAGCCGTACTCCGGGGCTTCGGCGGCTTCAATTAGGCCGTAACCCGAAGGTTACGGAAAGTGGCGTGGGCACGATCATACTATCGCTGTTATGTGTCAGCTTCAATTAGGCCGTAACCCGAAGGTTACGGAAAGCGCACGCTGGCCATCCTGCCGCGTCCGGCGGACTCGCTTCAATTAGGCCGTAACCCGAAGGTTACGGAAAGAAATAGAATGCCTCCGCGCCGCCGCCGCGAGCGGTGCTTCAATTAGGCCGTAACCCGAAGGTTACGGAAAGTTTGCGTCGAAGCTGGGCCTGGGTGCGTTCTCTTGGCTTCAATTAGGCCGTAACCCGAAGGCTACGGAAAGAGCCGCGACGGCCTGCGGAGAGCGATCCAGAGGATTAGGCTTCAATTAGGCCGTAACCCGAAGGCTACGGAAAGGTACCCGCCACGAGACGGGTTGTATTGTCTGAAGGATCGCTTCAATTAGGCCGTAACCCGAAGGCTACGGAAAGTTCAAATTGGGCACGGTGCTGGAGACGCTGGAAATGCTTCAATTAGGCCGTAACCCGAAGGTTACGGAAAGAGACAGGCACAGGGCGGAACTGCGCCGTATACAGTTCGCTTCAATTAGGCCGTAACCCGAAGGTTACGGAAAGACGAACACCCGCCGCGGCTTCCGCCATGTCAACGGGCTTCAATTAGGCCGTAACCCGAAGGTTACGGGAAGATGAAATCTCCGAGCGCTTTTGTTGCGGGTTCGATGCTTCAATTAGGCCGTAACCCGAAGGTTACGGAAAGAATAACCTCAAGAAAGTACGAACATTGCGGGTATTCGGCTTCAATTAGGCCGTAACCCGAAGGTTACGGAAAGCGGACGGTGGGCGCCGGCCAGTTGATGAATTCGGAGCTTCAATTAGGCCGTAACCCGAAGGTTACGGAAAGGGCGGCGCCTACGGCTATCCGATGTCGTCTCTGACGCTTCAATTAGGCCGTAACCCGAAGGTTACGGAAAGCCCCGATGGCCCCAACGTGCAGGCTGAAGACTATCTAGCTTCAATTAGGCCGTAACCCGAAGGTTACGGAAAGCAACAACAGATGCACGTTACAGCCGTAGACGTTGATCTGCTTCAATTAGGCCGTAACCCGAAGGTTACGGAAAGGGAAGGCGACAGACGGGAGCCTATGGGTGTTCGTGCTTCAATTAGGCCGTAACCCGAAGGTTACGGAAAGAACCCTCTAGAGCATTTTCGTAAATATCGTAAACGGAGGGGCTAAGCGGCATATCCGGAGGCGCGGAAGTAGGCCGAGACATGGGAGACCAGGACGCTCGCGAGGGCAGCGGTGAGGGCGGCTTCCAGAGCAGCGACGGTGCGAGCTTTGCTGGCGCGAAGATATTGTTTCACCTGAGCCCAACATCGCTCGATCGGATTGTAGTCCGGAGAATAGGGCGGCAGATAACAGACCCTGGCCCCGGCGGCTTCGATCCGTTCGCGGATACCCTCGACTTTATGAGCCGACAGATTGTCCATGACGACGACCTGACCGGGGCGGAGTCGCGGACACAGCACCTGCTCGACATAGGCGCGAAACACATCGCCATCGGTAGGCGCTTCAATCGTCATGGTGGCCACCCAACCGGTCAAGCTGATGGCGCCCAGCACGGTGAGAGTCCGCCAGCGTCCGGGCGTACCTTCGGGCACCCGCTGGCCACCCTCGCCCCGTCCGTAGCGCCGCGTCATCTCGGTGGTGATTCCACTCTCGTCCAAAAAGATCAGGTTCGCCGCCGGCTCTTCCGCCATCTGGCTTTGCCACTGCGCCCGCTCTTCGGCGCTCGCGAAAACTGACCCACCCCTGCTCGCCAGAACTTGACCACCCGCGAGGATGAAGATAGACGGGCATGCCTGATGCCCGGAAGAGGCCCTGCCGGATCTGCCGGCGATGGTTCCGA
>JADLDI010000026.1 GCA_020846745.1 Bryobacterales bacterium
ATTCAACGCTTTGCGAAACGAACTCCCCCACCTCGCACCTCCCCCGAAACGGAGCCGCGACCGTCCGCGAGCGCCGCGCCATCCGACGACATCCTCACCCACTTCCCCCCGTCCGTAGCCGCCGAAATCCGCGACGACGCTGCCAACCTCGATATCCCCGTCAACTTCCTCATCAGCCAGTACGCCAAAATCGGCTACCAGACCGCCCTGCAAGAATCCGTGCGGAACGAACCCAATTTGCGACTCCGTTAAACGTTAATCCAGATAAGCGGTCACAAACCACCCATGCTCAAATTCTCCATCTCTGTGTCGCCCGCCCGGTTTGCCGTATCTTGAAAGAGGTGTCGTTACCCTTATCTGTGCGGGACGTCGAGTCCGCCGCTGCCCGCCTACGTGGATCGGTCTACCTGTCTCCATGCGAACATTCGCGATCATTGTCGGAGTTGACCGGCAATGAGATCTACCTGAAGCTCGAAAACTTGCAGATGACCGGGTCCTTCAAGGAACGCGGCGCTTTGAATAAGCTGCTGACCTTGACCAAGGATCAGCGGGCCTGCGGCGTGATCGCGGCGTCGGCGGGCAATCATGCGCAAGGCGTGGCGTATCACGCGTCCAG
The DNA here is from genome assembly GCA_020846745.1 of Bryobacterales bacterium. GTDB lineage: Bacteria > Acidobacteriota > Terriglobia > Bryobacterales > Bryobacteraceae > JADLDI01. The sequence continues at coordinate 617 of JADLDI010000026.1, forward strand.
GCTGGGCATTCAGGCGGAAATCGTCATGCCTTTGCATACGCCGCTGGTCAAAGTGCAGGCGACGCGGCGGCATGGGGCGGAGGTCGTTCTGCACGGGATGAACTACGACGAGTCGTGCGAGCGGGCGCTGACGGATGCCACCACTCGCGGCCTGACGTTTGTGCACGCCTTCGACGATCCGGAAGTGATTGCCGGGCAAGGAACGATCGGGTTCGAGATACTGCACCAGCAGCCGCGGATCGATGTGATTGTCGCGCCGATCGGTGGCGGCGGGTTGCTGGGCGGGATTGCCTGTGCGGTGAAGGAGACCAATCCGCGGGTGAAGGTGGTTGGGGTGCAGACGGCGCGTCTGCCTTCGATGATCCGGGCGATGGAGGCGGGGGCGCCGGTGACGGTTCCGGCGGCGACGACCATTGCGGACGGTATCGCGGTAAGGCGGGCGGGGGAAAAGACGTTGCCGCTTATCCATAAGTATGTGGACGAGATCGTCACGGTAGAGGAAGAAGAGATTGCCAGCGCGATCCTGCTGTTGCTCGAGCGGGAGAAGACGCTGGCCGAGGGGGCAGGCGCGGCGGGTTTGGCGGCTTTGCTTCACAACAAGTTGGGAATTGAGGGGCAGCGGGTGGCGGTGACGGTTTGCGGAGGGAATATCGACGTTACACTGCTGTCGCGGATTATTGAGCGCGGGTTGGTGAAGGATGGGCGCCTGGTGCGGCTGCGGATTCACTTGCCGGACCATCCGGGGGCGCTGATGAAACTGACCGCGGTAATCGCCGGGCAGAATGCCAATATCGTAGAAACCAATCACGACCGGGCGTATTACGGGGTAAATCTAGGGGATACGGTCATCGATATCACCATGGAAACACGCGGACGGGAGCATGTCGATGCACTCGGTTCCGCACTGTCGGAGCATGGGTACACGTTCGAGCGGGTTATGTAGGCCGGCGATAGCGATCGGTCGAAGCACCGCCAGTCAGATGACGTCGGCGAAGGTGCGGCGAAGACGCCAGAAGAAGGCATGTCCGGCGAAGAAGACGACCAGGGAAAAGGCGAACAACGCGGCTAGCATTTCGAGGTCGGGCAGACGGTTTTCGAGCAGCACTGCCCGGTATGAACTGACAAGTGCGAATACGGGGCTTTTCGAAAGCAGCGTCATCGCGCCCTGGGGCAGCGATGCTTCCGGATAGCAGATCGGCGTCAGGAAAAAGGTAACCGTCAGTAAGAAGCCGATGATCTGGCCGAGATCCCGCAGATAGACGCCTAGGGCAGCGAGGATCCAGCAGACACCCAGCGTCAGCAGGAATTGCGGGATCAGTAGGGCGGGCAAAGCCAGCAACGTCACCGGGATAGTGGCACGGGTTACCGCCAGCAGCGCCAGGAAGATCAGCAGCGCAAAGCCTTCGGTTACCAGTCCGGTGAGCACATGATTGATGGACAAGGTCTCGATCGGAAAAACCAGTTTCTTGACGAAATTGCGGTTTTCTACGATCGACCCGGGGGCCCGGTTCACCGCTTCCGAGAACGGCAGCCACGGCAGCATTCCCGCCAGGAAATACAGCACGAACCCCGATCGCGACGGGTCCGCCCCGAACCGCGTCTGCAGCACAATGCCGAAGACGAAGTAGTAAGTCAGCATCAGCAGCAACGGGTGCAGGATGGTCCACAATACATCGCCCACCGATCCGCGATACCGTGCCGCGATCTCGCGCCTCACGAGCGATGCGATCAACCGCCGGTTCCGCCACAACGTGGCGAACGGATGCACCAACGCGATCCGGAGCTTGCGCGGCCAGTCGCGCCTTCGAAGCCTCCCGATCGTGGTTACCTCCGCCACCGCGGAGCTGACAGCGGAGTTATCCACTTGCGCATCCACCAGCAGAAACGGATAGTGCTGCTCGAAGTGCCAGCCGTTGCGGTCGTCCCGCGGAGAGATATAGACGTGATAGTGCCCGGACTCGGCGGGCAGCGGAATCGTCACGTCCAGCGGACCGCCGGCCGTGCGCAGCCACTCGCCCTCCTGCAAGAACGCTCCCGTGGTGGGATCGTAGATCTGCCAACCCAGGCAAAATCCGGGTTCCCAATCGGCCTCGGTCAGGTGTTTCAGGCGAAACTGCAGGTGGACGTTCAGCCCTTCGGGGTCGACACGTACCTGCTCAAAAGCGGCGATCATGAGTACAGCCACGCCGGATAGCGGTCGCGCACCGCGCCGGTCTTCTGCCCCACTATGTAGATGCCGTCGCCCCGTAAGTCTGCCGGCAAGTTGTACCGCCGAAGCAGGTCTTCGATCCAGATATACTCCGGATGCGGCTCGTCAAGGAATGGTCCGGTTTCAAGTTTCGTCACCGTGAACCCGGAATCGAGCAACAACCGGTACACTTCCTTGGGCGTGTACTCGCGGTTGTGCCGCGCATCATTCACTTCGCCGTCGGGCGAAGGACGCAGATACGCCGGAAAGAACCCCGGATGATAGCCCTGCAGAATGGCGCTAATCGCCCGGATCGACCCGATGTTCGGAGTGGTCAGCACCAGATGCCCGTTGGGCTTCAAAATCCGATTAATTTCGGACATCATATGCATCGGGTCGCTGGGCAGGTGCTCGATCAGTTCGCAACAGAGCACCGTGTTGAACGACCCGTCGGAGTACGGGAACCGGTCCTTTTCGGCATCGAACAGGTCGACGTCGGCACGGAACTCCTCGCCTTCGGTTGATACCTTCAACTTGTGATCGGTATGCCCCGCCTGGCCGTAATAACAACCGCGCACGGTACCGTAGCCTAGCTTTGTTTTCAGCGCGGGCGTGATCTGCAGATATGCGCCCATCTCTAAAGCGCTTTCCTCTTCCCTGCCCGGCGGAACCATCTCCAGCGTCTTCGCCAGCCGCGTAATGTGCGTGTCGATATACTGCTGCTCGTTCTCGTCGATACCCCAGGTACGAATGTAGTCGGGTTCCACCTCGACTGGCGGCTGTTCGGATGCCACCGCGATAGGCGCGGCCGGCGGCGTCCACTGCCGGCCGGCCGCCACAGCTTCCAGGAAAGAGGCGTATAAGTCGGCCACGCGGTACCAGTTACACTCGCGCTCCACCCACTGCCGCGCTCGATCACCCAAGGCGGACGACAAATCGCGGCGACCCGTGAGCAGCATGAGCGAATCGGCCAGCACATCTTCTTCACCCGCGCCCACCGGGATCTTCACGCATACATCGTCCGGGAACTCGGCGAACGCCCCGACATTCGATACGAGTACCGCCTTGCCGAGGCCGAGCGCGCGGAGCAGGGTACCAGATGTCTCGCCCACAGTCGGATACCGCAGGTTCAACACGATATCGCACGCCCCCAGGTAGCCCACGAAATCCGCAATACCGGCGCGCCCCAGCACACGCACGGTGGTCTGCAGTCCCAGGCTCGCGATCAGAGTGTCGAGCGGCAGGTCCGGATGCGGTTCACCCACCAGGATCATCCGCACCTCCGGCTGATGCTTCACCACGCGCCGAAACGCGCGCAGGGACTCCGCAATCCGCTTGTAAGGCTTCAAGTGGCCGAACACGCCGATCAGCGGCGAGGCCGGATCGAGCCCCAACCGCGTGCGGTAGCCCATCGTGTCCACCTGCGGGATCCATGCCCCGTGCGGGATCTTCGCGCAGGGTCCGCTGTAGCCGGCCTTGCGTGCAAGCTCGAGCACGAAGTCGCTGTGCGCGATCAACCCGCGCGCCGATTCGAGCAGCCGCCGCAGCATCGGCACGCCATCGTAATCCGGGCCCACCTTCAGCGCCCGAACCTCGCGCGCGAACTCCAACGCCGCCGCTCCGCCGTTATACTCGCACTCCCGCAGGTACGCGTCCCAATCGCCGCGCTTGATCGTCAATGAAGCGATCAGGTGGTGGAGATTGGCCTCGTGCAGCACCACCACGCCCGGATGCGCCAAAGCCGTTTCGTAGGCGTGGATATGGTCGGGATTATTGCCGATCTGATAGAGCGGCATGTCGAACGCCGCGGGATCGAACGGCTGTTCCGCCCGGCTGAACGTTTCCACTTCGCAGTGGCTCCGCAGCGGCTCGATCAGCGCCGCCGAATAATCGGCAATACCGCTTTCGGCCGGCGGCAGCGGCGAAAAGAAAGCGACTTTCACTCGCGGATCAACTCCATGCGGAACGTGCCCATCGAGAACGGCACACGTACCTGAACCGGTGTCCGCGCCTGGTCGCGCGCAAACAGGATCTCAAAACCATGTTCGGAAGCGGCGCCCTTGACTGAAACCGAAAGCCGGTCGCATTGCTCGCGCTGGTTGCCCACCGTCACGGCTTCAGTACCGCCGTACTGCATGCGCAACTGATAGGCGGCGCCGAAAAAGACCGGCTGCGCGGCAGGCATTCGCCCCTGCTTCAGCTCTTCCCGGACGAAGTAGAGGAAGGCAAGCGCGTCTTTGGCACAAGCGGGCGTGGCGGTTTCGCTTTGTCCCCCCTTGTTCGTCTTGCGGACAACGACACGCCGCGAAGCGTCGAACTCCGAAGTCTCCGCCGACTTTCGAAGACCGTGCGTGCTGTCTTTGATGAACGTCACAGAACAGTAGTTGGATCCGACGGTCGACTTGTATTCGTCGCGAATCGGAAAGCCAGGCACTACCGCCTCAAGCGTCAGTCCTAACGTGCCGCCGCCGGCGTTCGTACTGGCGGTGAGCGTGGCTTCGCCTAGCGACAATCCGCTCGGCCAATTGATCGAATACCGTAAGGTCTCGGTTTCGGCGAACAGAGCAGGGATGATCAGCAGGGCGGTTAGCGCTTTCATACTGCGGCACTAATGACCGATGGACGCCACACGCTCCCGCGACTGCGCCCGTGCACGCGCTTCCGCCACTTCGTAGTAGACGGCCAACGTCTTCTGCGAGGCGTCGCGCCATTCAAAGCTGGCCGCCCGCGCGATGCCGAGCCGCTCCATTCGTTGCCGCAGTTCCGCATCGAGCAGTATGTCGCGCATCGCCCGTACCATCTCGGCTTGCGAGGCGGGGTCGAACACAATCGCCGCACCGTCCGCCACTTCCGGAATCGCGGTGCTGTTCGAACAAGCTACAGCCCGTCCGCAAGCCATCGCTTCCAGGATCGGGATACCGAACCCTTCATAAAAAGAGGGGAACACGAACAGATCGCAGGCCGAGTAAAGATCGGGCAGTTGCGCGTCGGGGACGAAGCCGGTGAACAGGATGCGATCCGCAATCGCCGAGCGTTCCGCCGCCCGCCGCACCTGCGACCAGTACCAGCTATGCTTGCCCGCCAGCACCAGCCGGTGCGTCAGTTGCGGATGTTCCCGCAGTAGCGCCTCAAACGCCTCGATCAACCCCACCTGGTTCTTCCGTGGTTGCAGGTCGCCCACCATCAGTACGTACGGTCCGCCAATGCCAAAGCGCTCGCGGACACGCGCCTGCGCCACTTCCCTGGCGATGGGACGGAACTGTCCGCTCACGGCATTGGGCGTTACCGTGATCCGGTCCGGGTCGGTCCCATAAGCGCGGGCGATAGCCTGCTTCGAGAATTCGCTTGGAGTCAGTATGCGCACGGCCCGTTGTACGGTCCGCTTAACGGTTATCCGTAACTGCGCGACCCGTGCGGGCGGAAAGAACTGAGGCGCTTCGAGAAAGCTGACATCGTGTACGCTCGCCACCACGGGCACGTGGCACGCGATGGGGGCGGTGTACTGGACGTGCAGGAGATCGGGCCGGTCCTGCGCCACCCTTCTGATCAAATCGAACCCGAGCCTTACGAACGGGTTTGCAGACACACGCCGGACAGTGAAGCGATCAGGAATGCTTTCCTCCGCTCCCCGTTCCGAAACGTAGGCAATGAATTCCGATTTATCATCGAGAGCGGCAAATCCGCTCAGCAAATTGCGGATGTAAACCTCATTGCCCGTTAGTTTCCGTCCGATCGCATGGGCGTCGATACAAAAGCGCATCCGCGTTCTTTCAGTATAGTCAAATCCCTAGGCGTTCTAAGCACTTCCAGCCGGCCGCCCAGGTAAACTCCGATTCAAGAATGTCAAAGCCACACCCTTCCAGGTGGTGGCGGCGTTGTTCGTCCGTTAGAAGAGCGGTTACCGAGTCCGCGAAATCCTTCGCGTTTGCAGCGAGTAAAACACCTTGCTGTGGTAATCCTTCCGCCCCAATTGGGGTAGATACAACCGCCGTTCCCGCCTGCCAGGCTTGAAGAATCTTCACCCGCGTTCCGCTGCCGGCATGGACTGGGACGATCGCCACTTTAGCGGCCGCGATCTCGTGGGTCAGATCCGGCAGCGGACCCGTGAACCTGACCCGGGGTGCGTTCGCTACCAGGTGGCGCACGGAATTGGGAGACCGGCCGGCCAGGACCCACTCGAGCGACGGGTGCCGCGCGGCCAGAATCGGCCAGACCTCCCGGGCAAACCACCCGACGGCAGAGATGTTGGGGTGGTACTCCAGGTTGGCTGAAAAGATGATCCGCTCCTGCTTTGCGACCTCAGGCCGCTCCGCCGGCGGCACCGTGTTCGGATACACGGCGGCCTTGACCCCCGCCGGCAGGTGATCCAGGTCCGCCGCGGAAGGCACGAGCACCTGGTCGAAGCGGGGCAGCAGTTCCCGTTCCAGGCGCTGGTAGGCCTTGGCGAACCGGCCGTGCAGCCAGGGCAACTCCTGAGTGGCCATCCGGGTGTGCCATACGGATTCAACATTGTGGAGATCGGCGATCAACCGCGCCGCCCGGATGTTGCGGACGTACGGTGCGCACCAGAAATGCTCGATCACTGCCACTGCGTAGCTTCGCGCCTCTGTAAAGGCTGCGATCTCCCGTTCAAACCCGCGAAACCGGTCGATTAGCGGAGGCCGTCCTGCGCCAAATCGGCGAAGATTGCGAGCCACCCGGGCGATGGCCGCCCGGCTGTTGAACGGCAGGTCGATGGTCAGCGCGTCCTGCACCAAGCCTGCCGGGATTGTGGTCAAAGGGTGCGGTGCGCCGGGCTGGTGAAAGAAGATGGCATCGAGTTCGTACTTGCCGGCGAGGTAGTGCAGCACGGCGGCCGTACGCAATGGCCCTCCTCCATGCAATGGATAGGGCGCCTCCGGGCAGACGATTACGGCGCGTTCAGCCATACCGAGCGCACGCTTCCAAGTACACGTCGCGGGTCATGCGCGCGGTGCGTTGCCACGAGAGTCCGGAGGCTCGCCGCAGCCCCGCCTCGCGTTGCCGTACACCGCCGGAAGCCAGCAACTCACGCATCGCTTCAAGCCAGGCCCGGGTGTCCCGCGCGTCCGCGTGCAACGCCGCGCCTCCGCTCACCTCAACCAGGGCCGGGTCTTGCGAAGCGACGACGGGCGTTCCGCATTGCATGGCCTCGAGCAGTGGCAAGCCGAACCCTTCGTATAAGGATGGGAACAACAGCGCCCGCGCCTGCTGGTACAGCCCCGGAAGCTCCTCATCGCGAACCATGCCCAGGACGCGCACACCCGGTTCCGGCGGGCCGTGCTCTCCGCGGCCGGCGATCCAGAGCTCCACCTTCTGATTCTCGCGCCGCAGTTCGCGGAATGCCTCCAACACCACATGCATGTTTTTCCGCGGTCCGGCTGTGCCGACCATCAGGAAGTACCCCGGTCCACTTGTCCGCTGTTCGACGGGGTGAAATTCTGCGCCCGCCGCTTCCGGCACAGTCACTACAATCGAACCGGGCAGCCGGAACATCTCGATCGCCTCCCGGCGCACGGCTTCAGTGGGCGTGATGATCATGGTCGCCAACCGCATACGCAGCAGCCACGGCGTGCGGCGCCGCACCCTGTCCGATGCCGGGAACCCGCGCCAGGGCGACAGGTCGTGCAGGGTCATGACGGCCGGCCTCACCGGGAGATAGGGGACCGCGAAATCGGTTCCATGAAAGAGGTCGAACCTCTCGCGGACGAGGGTCCAGGGCAGGCCCATTGACCACCACGGTGACCACCACCGCGACCACCACCGCGACCGCCACCGCGAGCATCCACGTTGGCCCAGCAAGGCGAACTCGTCTTCCGGAAAGGCCGCCATCAGCGCCCGGTGCAGCTCTTCTGTGTACCGCCGGATTCCTCCTGTGGCTACCGTGAGTGGTGTTCGATCGAGCGCGGCTTTCATCAGGAAAAGTAACCGCGCCGGATCTCTTCGAGCACGACCGGACCAGTGGGCCGCCATCCCAACTCGCAACGGGTGGCTCCAGTAACCAGCACTCTCATCCTCTTTACTGTAGTTCGCGGTCGAATCAAATGTGATTTAATAGCATTCGCACGGAGGCAACAATCATCATGATGACGACTCGCGCCCAATGGCGCACGCTCAAAGCCAAGCATGGAATTCCCGATGGCGTTTGCAAGTTCAGCATGGGAGAACGCATCGAGGCGTGGCACAAGAAACTCGCCGCTGCTACCACGGCAAAGGATCACGCCGCGCGGCTGACCGCCATTGACGGCCTACTGGCTGATTTCAGGACTTACGAAGCGGCCTTGAAGTCGACCAAGGCCGACAAGTTCAAAGGAAAGACCCCCACCGAGCAGGCCAAGAGTCTGAACGACACGAAGGCCGCTGTACAGGTGGAGCGTCAGTCGTGCGAGCAGATGCAGAAGGGCATTTCCGCCCTTGCCAAACCGCTCGTTACCCTAAAGACGAATCTGGCTCGGATTCGGGCCAAACTGAATAACATTAAGAAAGACGACGGAGGAGCGCTGCAGGAGTTCTACTCCTCTGAGTACCGCAACGAACTCGGCAAGTTTGTCAAACTGGCGCTTGCCCAGAATCCCACCGGCAAACTGAAAGCCGCCCTCGAAAACTACAAGGAGGCCGGCGACCTCGCCAACGACCTGCTGAACGCCGACGGTAAGACCTCCACCGCCGACCTCGCCAAGGTCTACGCGGCCTTCAAGATGGGGATTGAAGGACTGGTTTCCGAGGTTTAAGGTCCGCCAATGGTCGCGTCCGCGCCGCGGGTGGGCGACATCTTGATTTAACGTTTAACGCAATCGTAATTGGGTTCGTTCCGCACGGATGCTTCGAGGGCGGTCTGGTAGCCGATTTTGGCGTACTGGCTGATGAGGAAGTTGACGGAGATATCGAGGTTGGCCGCGTCGTCG
>JADLDI010000027.1 GCA_020846745.1 Bryobacterales bacterium
CGGCCATCGGAGCGGTCGTAGAGTTCGTTTTGGAAATCTAGGGCACGGAGTTTATCGAAGAAGATCTCTTCCAAGGGGCCATCGGGGCGGCACTGGGCGTGGAGTTCGTTTCGCAAACTGTTGAAAACAGGACGGAGATCGGCGGGGATGGACTCGGCGGCCAATCCGTGCTTTCTGGCATTTTGGGAGGATTTGGCTTTGCCTTCTTCGGTGCGGGGGCCTGTGCTGAGGTTTGCAGACATCTGAGTAGTACTCCTTATGGGGGGAATTTGAATCGGCCGCCGATTAACGCGGGTTAACGCCGAGGGGTCGGGGGCGCGACGGCTTCCGACCGGAGGTAGTGCGAAAAAGAAAAAAGACCGCGCGATGGCGGTCCTTTTTGATTTGTTTGGTGGGTGAACACACGTCCACGACCACGGGTCAAGTGTACCAACAATGCCAGCGGAATTCAAGAGGTATTTCGTGATCGCGTTAGGAGCGTGAGGAACTCCCCGGCGCTCAAGAACCGATCGTGCCAGATCCGGAACCCAGCGCCTGTGCGCCGCAGTGACGCGGGCGCTTCTCCCCCCGGGTCCAAGTCCAACTTCTCCAATAAGTGCCGCCGAAGCCGGCGGGAACACCGGGTTCAGCCGCCGTGATAATTGGTGTCGTCGCCCGATCGGATCGAGCCAGGAGCTGGCCACAAACCTCGGCTTGGGAATGGGCCTGAATTACATTCCGCGCGAACTGCCTTCGGTCCGAACAATACGAATAGCACGATGACGTTAGGGCTGAAAGGCACCGCCGAGATCGAAGGCAACGCTCTCAACAGCTACATTGATACCGTTGGCGGTTGCGCCCCAGCCGATGTGCGATCCGCGGGCAGCCTGCGCCTGGTCGGGCCCAAACTCGGCGGGTCGGGTAGCCAGCAACTTACCGTCACGATAGATCTGGCCCGCGGTGTCGGGCCGGATGGCGATTCGGTAAGTGTGGGGAGTAGTCGAGTTATCGAGGCCGGAGGCGATTGGCTTCAGACGGCCCTCTTCGAGGTAAACGACGGACGATGGGGTGATGCGAAGGTGGTAGCGGTTTAAGTAACGTGGACCGCTAATCACGTATGTCTCAAACTGGAGCCCGCCGCCGGCCGACCCTCCGGATACGGAAGCGCGAATCTCGATGGTGGCCCCGGTATCGGGATTGAGGTTGCCGAACTCTCCTGTACGATCGTTCGCCCATTGCTTCGGCAGGCTTGCTGTTGCGGGCACGGCGTGCCACCCCGAAGTTGCGCTTGCGGAGAAGCGGGCGGCAGGGAATGGCCGTGCAAGGATGCGTTTTGAAGCCAATGAGGCCGGCTGCGGATCGAGCGGCAGGTCCGGCTGACCTTGCTTTAGCCAGCCGAGGTTGAACGCGTAATGATTGATGCTGCTGAGCAGGTGGATGATGCCGTCTTGTGACTGAGTGGCGGTCAGGTATCCGATCGGTTCGGAGCGGACCGGACTCATGCGCACACGGCCTTCGTCCATCGTGAATACGGCGTGGTCCGGCTTGTTATCGCTGATGACGCGCCGGACCGGCCAGGTTTTGCCCTCGTCATAACTGACCGCGGCAAACAAGCTGGTGACGTAGCGGGATAACTCACCTTTCGGATCGGGCTCGAAACGGCGCACGTCTTTCGCGAATGAGGCGAACAGGATCGGCCCTTCTTTCAGGCGAAGCAGGACCGCGCGCTGGCCTCCGGTGATCGGCGGAAAAGGGCTGGCCGTTGTTTTCCAGCTAACGCCCATGTCATTGGAGACACTCATGGGCATCCATCCGTCGATTGGCGCACCGCGCGACAAAGCCAGCAAGCGACCGTCTTTCAATTCCACGATTGTCGGATGTACGCCGGCGATCGCCGCTTCGGGGTGCGACCACGTTTGCGCCTCGTCGCGACTGATCCAAAGCGTGCCCGGGTGATCGGCAGGCATGGCAATCGCTCCGCTTTGTGTGCGGATTACGGATTCGACGACGCTTGAGCGGAAGCCAAACTCAGGGGTGACAAAGCGTGGTTTTGACCATGTGGCGCCGTTGTCCAGCGACGTTCGCATGATGATCGCCAGAGGTGACCAGCGGCCCCCGATGCCTAATCCATTGAAGTGGTAAATCGTCCGTTTGCCGTCGAACCACATGACGGGGCAATGGTCGTTGCGGTCGGGCGCATCCCAGAACAGCGAAGCCGGCTCCCACGCTTCGGCTCCACGCCGTAAACGGGAGACCGCAACGGCTAACTCGCGGCCGCGTTCCTGGACGCACGTATACCAGCTTGCGAGTAAGTCGCCGTTCGGACACTCTGTAATGGCCGGAAAATGGTTGTGGTGCGAGTAAATCGGTCCGTGCGAATCGCGCGGGATGTTCACGAACTTCCGCGGTCCGCTGAAGTAGGGCTTCTGCGGATCGATGCTGGAAACAGGGGCCGGGGTTTGCGAGACGTTTTGCTGAAAACGTTGCGGCTGAACCGGCGGCAGAGGCTCGGTGGCCGGCATCTCCCCAACCACGACACGGAATCCGGTAATCCAGGTTCGTGCCTGAGGCGGCAGGCCCAGGCGATTGGCGGATCGAAGGAAGTACAGCGGAGTGCCGTGGCTGCCGCCGCGAGTTACTTTGAAATCGCCATCGGCACGGCCGACCGGGTCAATTACGTCCTTGGGGTCGTATGGACCATACCAATCGGCTACCCACTCTTCCACGTTGCCGTGCATATCGTGAAGTCCCCAGGGATTCGCGGGTGTAATCCCGGTTTGTAGGGACACCAGGTCCGCCTTTTCGTCGAATGCGCTGTTCCTGGAGTTGTTGTGAAAGGCAGCCGGAAGCGTGTTGCCGGTTGAGTAGAGGGTCGAGGTGCCGGCCCGGCAGGCGTATTCCCATTCGGCTTCAGTGGGCAAGCGGTACGTTTTGCCTTCCTTCTTCGATAGCCAGCGGCAAAACGCCTGTGCCTCTTCCCAATTCACGAAGATGGCCGGCTCGCCATCAGCCTTGGAGAACCCGTTCTTACCTCGCAGTTGGCTGTGCGAGGGATCGAACATCTCGTACTGGGCGTTTGTAACTTCAGTAACTCCCATCAGGAACGGCTTGGTGATAGTGACGCGGCGCACCGGATGCTCGTCGAAATCGCCGGATTGCGCGTGGCCGATCCAAAGCTTGAATAATGAAGGATCGCCGAACGGAAATCGTTTCTGGAGCATGGCTGCGGAAAAATAGGTGAGCGGCTCAGTCAACTCTGGGGGAACGGCTGCGGACTCGCCCATCGAGAACCTTCCTGGATTGATATGCGCCAGGCGCATGCCGATGCTGTTCTGTTCCGCTGAATAGAGGCTAAGAGTACTGGCTATGGCCAGAGTGAGTATGAACGTTCTGTTTACCATGTCCAGTCTTCCTTGATGTGCGGATGCAGGCTACCTTGTGAGTTGCAATACGGCCCGCAAGACAAACGGGTCGCGACGCATCTCGATCTCGTCGCCCTTTTCAACGCCCAGTGCCTGGTTAAACAACTCCTGCAGCAACCGGCTGCGGATCCATTCCCGTTCGGCGGACCATTCGGCCAGGGCCGGCCGGACGTTGCGTTCAGAGAGATAAAGCTGGAGGTCGTCCATCAGCCGGTCCGAAACCTGGAAATCTGTATTGATCTTGAGTCCCTTGGTTAGAACTTCGGTGGCGAAGTTAGTGAGGATACCGGTGGAGTCGAGGTAGGCCCGCAGCCGTGTGTAGCTTTCGGGATACACGGTGATATCGGGCTTGATGCCGGCGTCCTGGCCGAGGTTCGTATAGTGCTTCAGTTGACCGTCGGCGAGGGGGCGCTGGATGGACCGGCCGCTCGGTGTAAAGTAAAACGCAGTAGTCAGCGCCATGCCGGTGCCCTGGGCGAGCGGATACACGCTCTGCACCAGACCTTTACCAAACGATGCCGACCCGATTACCGTGCCGCGCTTATGATCCTGCATCGCACCCGCAACAATCTCCGATGCCGATGCGCTTTTCTCGTTGATGAGGATGGCCAGCGGAAGCGTGTACGGCTTCGCCGTGGCCGGGACCTTCGTCTCTTCCAACGGCCGGGCGCGTCCGCGGATCGAGACGATCACCTGGTTAGGCTGCAGGAACAACGAAGCGATATCGACGGCGGAATTGATAATACCGCCTGGATTGTTCCGTAAATCGAGTACCAAGCCCTTCAGCTTATCCGCACCAAGCTTGTCGATCGCCTCACGCAACTGCTTGCCCGTCTCGCCTTCGAAGCTCGTGACGCGAACGTAGGCAACGCCATCGGGCAGCATAAACGCGCGGTCGACACTGGGGGATGCCATTTCTTCGGGTGTCAGCGTGAACTGCAAAGGCCGCGCGCTGCCGGCGCGGCGTACCCACAACTGCGCCTGCTGGCGCCGCGTTTCGCTTAGGACAGCGACCAACTGGTCTGTATCGAGCATGTCGAGGCGGATGTTGTTGACGGCGATGATTTCGTCGCCCGGCGCAATGCCGGCACGCGCGCCAGGCGCTCCGGGCAGTGCCTGGAGCACGATCACACGGCCCGGCAGGACTGAGACCACCGTGCCGAAACCCTTGGTAGTGGACCGCTCCATCTCTTTCAGTTGCTCGAACTGCGCCGGCGAGAAGAAGACCGAATGCGGGTCGAGCGTGCGCAGCAGCGAGGGCAGCGCGCCTTCGTAAATCGCCGCGTTCGGGTTAGGGGCGGTGGCGGCGTTCTGCTCGATGAGTGCCCAAGCCTGCGTAAACGTGCGAATGGAGTCTTTGAGATCGTTCGGGTCAGCCTGCAACAGGAGCAGGGATAGGAATAGTTGGATCATTCGGAGCGCAGGCGCTTCTCTCTTTATGATACTGGCGCACAGAATGTGGGGATGCCTATGTACCGCAACCAAAATAACGCCGCAATGCTCGGCGCCCATCGTGTTTGGATCTCGTCACGTTGCTGCGCGAGAAGGTGGAGCAACACCTCGAACTACTCGCGCCTTCGGCTTGGAAGTCAACGACCACGCTCTGGACAATGCCGCTGCCGCGTCAGGAAATGTAGAAAGTCCAGGGGCTTAGCTAGCCATCCGCAGCGCTTCGAGCATCGGATGCACACTCAATTGCGCGGAAACGCCCGCCGTAGCCAGCGCTGAGCGGACCGCCGCCGTCCACGAGGCATAAGCAGGGAACTCGACAGAAGTCTTTTGAGTAGTCCGAACGCCGTGATAGATCTGAGGATTAATCAGGAAAGGCAGTTCAGCGAGGGTTTCCAGCAGGTCTTCGAGTAGCCGAGGCTCAACGGAGACTCGGATCAGAACCAGTTCCCCCTCATTGGTAGCGAGGGTACAAGCAGCGGGCCATGCGCTCATGAAACACAACTCCTTTTAAGCGCGAACGGCCCTAAAACACGAAACCCTGAGGCGAAGCTCAGGGTGTTTATGCAGCCAGTTCGCCTTTAGCACTTTTTTTAGCGTGGTTGCAAGTAGCAAGGCCCACAAGACTGCGTGGGTCCCTAAATCAATCCACGTAAATTCCATTTTGCTCCAGCCTCGTGGGAATTGCAAGAGAAATCCGTACCAGCCGCCAGGACCCGGTGGCACACTGGATGTCGATGAGTTTCGATCGACGCGGGTTGTTCTGCCGTCTCGCCAGTTGGATGGGGCTCCCGGCCTTACCCTCACCTACTGAAAGTCATGCCCCAGGTGCTCTTGGTGGGTATATCCTTCCGAATCGTGAAGAGGTGCTCCGCCGCGACTTCGACGTGGTGGTGATCGGTGGCGGCATTGCCGGCACCTCGGCCGCCATCGCCGCCGCCCGCAATGGAGCCAAGACCGCGCTCGTCCACGAACGTTCGGTCCTGGGCGGCAACTCGTCAAGCGAGGTCCGGCTCTACCCCGAAGTCAGCACCAGCCATAACGTCTGGTGCAAAGAGACCGGCATCCTCGATGAGATCCACGTGGAAGAGCGGCGCCGCAATCACGAGCCATATATAGAAGGACTGATGAACTCGATCTGGGACCTGGTGTTGTACGATTGGGTGGTTCGCGAACCGAACCTGACGCTGTTCCTGAACACTACGGCGCGCGAAGTGGAAATGAAGGACCCGTCGACCATCCTCGCCATCCACGCCGTTCAGTTGGGGACGGAGTTACGATACCTGTTCACGGCGCCGCTGTTTGTGGATTGCACGGGAGATGGGGCGATCGGGTATCGGGCGGGTGCGCAGTTCCGCTGGGGGATGGAGGCGCGGTCCGAGTTCAACGAGTCGCAAGCGCCCGCCGAGGCATCCGCCCAGCCGCAGATGGGCAGCACCCTCTTCTTCCGCGCCCGCGATGCCGGCCGGCCGGTGCCGTTCGAACTTCCCGAGTGGGCCGCCCGGTTCTCCGCCGAAGCGGATCTGGTGGGCCGTAACCACTCGCAGATTGAAGGCGGCTACTGGTGGATCGAAGTCGGCCTGCCGCATCATCAGATTCGCGATAACGAGAAGATCAAGCACGAAGCCCTGCGCCAGTTGCTGGGCGTATGGGACCACATCAAGAACCGCTGCGACCGCCGCGGCAAGGCCCGCAACTACGGCCTCGACTTCGTCAGCTTCTGGCCCTACAAACGCGAAGCGCGCCGGATCGTCGGCGACCATATCCTTATCGAGCGCGACCTGAAGAACCCACCCATCCACCACGACTCGATCGCCTTCGGCTGTTGGTACATCGATATCCACAAGCCCGCCGGAATCCTGGCGCGTAGCAAGCCCAACACGAAACCCGCCTGGGAGGATGCGGCGGTGGCGCCGTATGGCATCCCACTACGGTCGTGCTATTCGACGAACGTCGGCAACCTGATGATGGCAGGCCGCCCTATCAGCACCAGCTACGTCGCCTTCTCGTCCACCCGCGTCCTGCGGACCGGCGCCATCGTCGGCCAAGGCGTCGGTACCGCGGCCGCGCTCTGCCACAAACACAACTGCTCGCCCAAGCAACTGTCGCAACAACACGCCGAGGAACTGCGCCGCACCCTCCAAAAGCAGGACGCCTTCCTGCCTGGGCACGAGAACGACGACCCGGCGGACCTGGCGCGCACCGCAGCGGCCACCGCGTCAAGCGATGCTCCGCTGATTTTCCCTGAGAGCAAAGAATTCCAGCCGCTGAAGACTCCGACGGCCCAGCTCTTCCCGGTCTCGACTGACCGCATCGATTCCATCGACCTCCTGCTTCGCTCGGACCGCGGCGAGCCGGTCACAGTTACCCTCGGCCTGCGCCAGTCGAGCTTCGTGTACGACTTCCGCGCAACCACGGACGTCGCAAGCGCAACCGCAGTGGTCCCGCCGAAATCGGAGGGCTACGTCCGGTTCGTGTTCCAAACGAAGGTCACACGCCGAACCTTGTACTGGATTCATCTGCCCGCTATCGAAGGCCTGTCATGGGCCCGGTTCAACGATGTGTTCGACTTGCCCGCACAAGTCCCAACCGGAACAACGGCCGCAGAGCTACCCGGACCATCCCGCTGGCGCCCGCTCACCAAAGGCCAGAGCTTCTGCCTGCGCATCACGCCGGAGCAGCGCCCGTACGGCCCTGAAAACGTGGTGCGCGGGGCGAACCGGCCCGACCGTTGGACCAACATCTTTGTCTCCGAAACCCTGCCCGCATGGCTCGAATTGCGGCTGCCGAAACCGGCCGAGATATCGGCAGTGCAGCTGACCTTCGACACCGACATGAACCGCCACACACGCCAGCCGCTCTACGTCTATCCCGACTGCGTGAAGAAGTACCAGGTGCTGGTGGGCCAAGGCAGCCGTTGGAAGCAAGTGGCCGGCGAAGCCGCCAACTACGTGCGCCGCCGCGAACTGCGGTTCGCCCCGGTGGTGACCGATCGTGTTCGGGTGCAGGTGGACGAGACAAACGGGTCCGCGGCGGCCCGTATTTATGAGGTGAGATTGTATGGGAGTTAACTTGAATCGACGTCAGTTTGTAGCGAGTTCTCTGGCCGGCACCGCAGCCTATGCCGCGGCGCGCCCACCCGCTCCGCCGAACTTTCTGTTCATCATGGCCGACGACCTCGGCGTGTACGACCTTGGCTGTTACGGACAGAAGATGATCCGCACGCCCCATATCGACCGCCTGGCCGAGCAAGGCACACGGTTCACCGCCTGCTACGCCGGAGCCAGCGTGTGCGCGCCCTCAAGAAGCGTGCTGATGACGGGCCGGCACACCGGGCATACAACGGTCCGCGCCAACGCGAGCCTCCGCACCGGGCGCCGCGTATCGCTCACGCCGGACGATGTCACCGTGGCCCAGGTGTTGAAAGGTCCGGAATGGAAACACGGCTATGACGAAGACTTCGGCTACGCGACCGGCATCTTCGGCAAGTGGGGGTTGGGCGAGCCTGGGACAACCGGTTTGCCGAACGATCATGGCTTCGACGAGTGGTTCGGGTTTCTGAACCAGCAGCACGCCCACTATCACTATCCCGAGTACCTGTGGCGCAACAAGTCTAAGGAACTGCTCAAGGGGAACGCCAACCGCCAAAAGCGCGAGTATGCCTCTGACCTCTTTCTGCGCGAGGCGCTCCACTTCATCGACCGCCACCGCTACGAGCCCTTCTTCCTCTACTTCACGCCGACGATTCCGCACCAGGAGTTCGACGCGCCGGAACTGGGCGCCTATGAGAACCAACCGTGGCCGGATGAAGCCAGGAACTACGCCGCGATGGTCACCCGTATGGATTCCTATGTCGGCCGCCTGATGGCCCGCCTGGAAGAGACAGGGCTGGCGTCGAACACGGTGGTGTTCTTCTGCAGCGACAATGGCGGCACCTTCGAAGGACCGTTCGGAACCATGGGTCCGCTACGCGGCAAAAAAGGCACGAACTACGAAGGCGGCCTGCGGGTACCAATGATCGCCCGCTGGCCGGGCAAAGTCGCGGCCGGCGGAGTCAACGATTATCCATGGTCCTTCTGTGACGTGCTACCCACGCTCGCGGATTTGGCGGGCGCGCGAGCAATCCCCAGGAACGTAGACGGCCGCTCCGTCGCGCCGACACTGCTCGGCAAGAAGCAGAACCCGGACCGGCCGCTCTATTGGGAATCGCACGACGGCGGCTTCTGGCAAGCGGTCAGGATGGACCAATGGAAAGGCTTGCGCCGCGGCCTGAACGCGCGACTGGAACTATACAACCTGGCAGCCGATCCAGGCGAGAAACAAGACGTCGCCGCCGCGCATCCAGAAGCGGTACGCAAGATAGAAGCGTATCTGGCCGGGTGCCGGACGGATTCGGAGGAGTATCCCGTGCGGGGGACGATTACAAAGGAGTAAGGAAGTCAGATGTGGCCGGCAATGGGCGGCCGGGTTCGACCAACGAATCCGGGCCGACCGTAGGCAGTGCTAATTGGGGTCGCAATTGGGGTCGTTCCGCACGGATTCTTCGAGGGCGGTCTGGTAGCCGATTTTGGCGTACTGGCTGGCTACCGACGGGGGGAAGTGGGTGAGGATGTCGTCGGATGGCGAGTCTGAGGAGAGATTGGGCCCGCGCCCTGACGGTTGCGGTTCCGTTTCCGGGGAGGTGCGAGGTGGGGGAGTTCGTTTCGCAAACTGTTGAAAACAGGACGGAGATCGGCGGGCATGGATTCGGCGGTGAGACCGTGTTTGCGGGCATTTTGGGAGGATTTGATATTTGCAAACATCTGAGTAGCCTAGCGTGTGACTCTGGAAACGAAGGTGCCTTTCGATTGCCGCCAAACCACTGACAAAACCATGGGCGTGCGCGCCCGTGGTCAACCCGTGTTCACGCCCGTCCGACAGCCCCTTCCACCGTCTCGAAAAACTGAAACACACTGTCGAGTCTTGTCAGGCGAAAAGCCTCACGTATCTTCGCCGTGGCCGCCGCCAGCAACAGCTCCGCCTCCGCATTCATGGCATCGTTCATCGCCGCCACCAGATAGCCGATTCCCGTCGAATCCAGGTGTGTCACCCCCGCCATATCGATAACGACGCGCTTGGCGCCCTGTCCATACAGGCTGCTAATGAGGTTCTGTACCCGTGGGCCGTCCGACCCGATGATGAGGCGCCCGACAATCGACACGACCCATGTGTCCGGGGCAACTTGGCGGCTGTCTAGCTCAATCACGAAGGTTCGCTATTAGTGTAACGGCTAACCCCAACAGCCGTCGCACCGCCCATTTGTGGCGCAGGCTTGAGCTAAGCTTCAGATTGCCGGCCCGTCATTCCCTGAATATGCGATTGGCCCGGCTGAAGTCCGCCACGTCGACCGTGTGACTTAACTCCGGAACGGGTTGGTTCTGACCATCTTTCATCGCCGTGGCAACATATGGCTATTTAACTGATCTGCGCTGTCCCTAAGCTCGTCTAAAACACGAACCGCGCCCCCAACTGTATCCATCGCGCATTCTGCGCCACGCTCGTGTACTGCCCGAAATCCGCCGCCGTGATGGTCCGCGATACATCCTGGAACGAAGTGTTGTTGAACAAGTTATAAAACTCCGCGCGAATCTGGAATCGCAGCCGCTCGGCCACCGGAATGTTCTTGTAAATCGTCCAGTCGAAGTTCCGCTCCCCATTCAACCGGAACGTGTTACGCCCGAGGTTGCCGATGTTACCCAAGAAGGGCTGCGACAGTCCCAGGCTGGCCGCGTAAGTCGATACCGCCTGCCCGTTTACTACCGCCGTCCCGAACGGTGCGCCGGCCGACCCCGCCGGACGCGGCTCGAAGCGCAGCGGACCCGCCACGTTTGGCCTCACCGACGTACCGCCGCCCAACACCGTGATTGGATCCGTAATCCCACGCCGCGGACCTGCCAACAGCGTCACCGGAAACCCCGACCGGAAACTGGTAATCCCCGCAAATCCCCAACCGCCCGCGACCGTTCGCAGCAGCCTGCTGGCAGAAGTCCGGAAGAACGGCAATTCGTAGCTGTGCGAGATCACCAACCGGTGCGTCAGGTCGAACTGCGACGGACCGCGGTTATTCCGGTTATTCCGCGGGTCCTGCTGGAACGACGAATCGTTGATCAGCACGCCCAACACATCGGAGTTGTCGTCAATCGACTTCGCCAGCGTGTAGTTCGCATTGAAGAAGTATCCGAACGCGAACCGCTTCTTCACCTCCAGTTGCGCCGAATGGTAGATCGAGTTCGCCGAGCTCTCGACATAGTTGACCGTGTTGTACCGGGGATCGATCCGGTTGCTGAAGCGGGTGGCCGTGCCCGATAGTCCGGCAAAGGCGTTTGTGAATTCGCTTAGCCGCGCGGCCTCATCTTCCAGACTCGCCGCCGGACGCACCGGGTTCGCGATCAAGTTGATTGGCCTGGCGCGCATCAAGTACGTGCCTTTCGTGCCCACGTACGACGCACTCCACACCACCCCGAACTGCTCCCGCTGCACGCCCAGGCTCCACTGCTGCACTTGCGGGTTGCGCAGATCGCGGGCGATCGCCGGGTTTACGCTGCCCCAATTCAGCGCGGTTGTGCTCAGCCGCCCCACTTGCGACGCCCACTCGCGTTGCACGGCCGCCGTGCCCGCCACCAGTTGCGCAAAACTGTTGCCGCCGGTGAACGCCGCCGCCCCGCTTAAACTGCCCGCGACGGCCAGGGGCGGCAGGAACCGCTGGTTGATCACCGGGTTCAGAAAGATAAAGTCGTATGCAATGCCGTACCCGCCGCGCACTACCGTCCTTTGATCGCCGAAGGGGCTGTACGCGAACCCGATCCGCGGCCCCCAATTCGTGTTCGCGTTGTTCGCGGAACTGCTCAACTCGAGCAACCCCAGCGGACCCGCGCCGGCCGCCCCATACGCCTGCCTGTTATCCAGGTTTAAGTTCGACAGCCGACCGTTCGCTTCGGTCACGCCCCCCGCCCACTCCATGCGGAGCCCCAGGTTTACTGTCAGCCTGCGCGTCACCTTCCAGTCGTCCTGCACAAACGCAAATACGTTCTTCACGCGGTTGGCCCGAAACGAATCGCCGAAGTTCTGTACGTATACCGCCGGACGGCCCGCCGCGAACTCCGCCCAGTTCGTGAACGTGAATCCAGGCCGAATGTTCGCATCGGCATACGAATCGGCCTGCACGTAGTAATACTCGCCGCCGGCTTTGAACGTATGCCGCCCGCGCACAAACGAGACGTTGTCGCTGAACTGGTAGGTCCGCTGGTCGCGGCCTTGCGGTAGCGCCGGCGATACGCCGATCCCGTTTATGGTTCCGTCCGCAAACGTCAGCCGCGGCCCGATCGGATAGGGCGTGTCGATTGCGAAGATTGGCGGATTCTGCCCAAAACCAAACCGGAACTCGTTCACCACGGAAGCGGCAATCACGCGCGTCATCGCCAGTGTCGCCTCGCGAGGCTTGTTGGTCGCGGTCGCCCCGAAACCGGGAATATTCGTATCCAGAAACGTCAAGCCGCTCGAAGCGTTTTCGCTCGAATAGATGCTGTATCGCGCCCACAGCGTGGTACGCGACCCCAAATTGAAGTCTCCGCGGACCGCGAATTGGTCCGCATTCGTGCGCGCCGGACCTTGCGTCTGCACCTGTCCCGTTGCACTCGTCGGGATCTTGTATTGGTTCATCAGCGCCCGCGCTGCCGGATCGGTAATCGCATCGATCTGCCCCGGCGCCGGCACGCGCGCGATCCGCGTCGCGCCCAATCCCCTCTGCCGGAAGCCCTCGTAGGTCGTATGCCAGAACGCTTTGTTCTTGCCATTGAACAGCTTCGGCAGCAGCACCGGGCCGCCCAATTCCCACCCGAACGTATTCACGCGCGACACGCTGGCCTTACCGGTGGTATCGAAAAACGGCCGCGCGTTGAACTTGTCGTTCTGCAGATACTCGTACAACTCACCATGCAAATCGTTGGTCCCGTTCTTCGTGATGTACAGCACCTGCGACGACGAGTTCCGCCCATACTCGGCATTGAAGTTATTCGTGATGACCTTCACTTCCTTGATCGCCGAGAAGTTCAGCGGACCGAGCAGTCCGCTTGTACCGGTCACGCTCACGTCGGTCGCCGTAATGCCATCCACCACGATGTTGTTCCCACGCCCGCGCCCGCCGTTCACGTTGAAACTTCCCGACCCTAGAAACGGATTGTTCGCCGAAACCGGAGCGACGCCAGGTGCGGTTAGCGCCATCAGATTGACGTTGCGCCCCACCGGGATCTCCTGAATGGCCTGTCCCGTAATTGCCGTTTGCACTTGCGCATTTTCGACATCCACCGGCGCCGCCGCTCCGCTCACCGTCACCGTCTCGCTTACCTGCCCGACCTCCAAGGTCAGCGCCACCGAGGCCACCTCACCCGTCCGGACCTGCGCCTGCGCGATCGCTGCGCGGAACCCCGGCGCTTCGGCGCGCACCTCATAGTTGCCCACCTGCAGCAAGCCAAAGGCAACCGTTCCCGCCGCGTTGCTCAATTGGCTTCGTTCCAACTTTGTCTCGACGCTCGTCAGCGTGACCGTGGCGTTCGGTATCGCGCCACCGCTCGGATCCGTCAGTGTCCCGCGGAGTTCGCCGGTGATCTGGGCCGAGGCAACGCTCGCCAACACGACGAAAGGGAGGACGCGCAAGCTTTGATACATTTTCATTTGGAGTGTGGAGTCGCTAAACCGTGAGGAAGCAACCCATGATTCATTATGAAGCAAAACCAGACAAAATACCCCGCAAGTCTTGCAAGTGATAGTCCTGTAGTAACTTAGGGCGTACGCGCCACCCGACACTTGTCAGCATGTCGCCTGCTATCATCGGGGCCATGAGTGTCCGTACCTTTGCTTCCATCGACGAACTTCGCGGTGCCGTCGGTCAGGAAGTTGCCACCACTCAATGGCATACCGTCACACAGCAACAGATCGATACCTTCGCCGACGCCACTGGCGACCGGCAGTGGATCCACATCGATGCCGCCCGGGCTAGCGTTGAATCCCCCTACAAGAGCACGATCGCGCATGGCTTTTTGACTCTTTCTCTGCTGTCGGAACTGTCGCGCGAAGCCGTCGAAATAAAGGAACCCTTTCGTCACCGGATCAACTACGGCATCAATCGCCTGCGCTTCCCCGCCGCCGTCCGTGCCGGAGCGCGCGTGCGCGGCCGATTCACACCCAAGGCGGTGGAAGATGTTGAAAACGGGGTGCAGGTGGTGTGGGACTGCCGGATCGAGATCGAAAACGAACCCAAGCCGGCGCTGGTGGCCGAGTGGCTCACCCGGCTTTACCGTTAGCTACTTCGCCGTTACCCAGTCCACGTCAAACGCGGCATGGCGGATGGTCTTGCCGGCTGAGGTGAACGTGCTGTAGGTCGAGTGGAGCTTTCCGTCCCGAGTCTGGATGAGCGACGGATAATGAAACGAACCCGATTCTTCCTTCTCCAGGTGCCGCGTCCATTTCCAGGTCTTGCCCTCATCGTCCGAAATGGAAATAGCCAGTGAGTTCCGGCCTTTTTCCAGATCGTTATAGATGAGCGCCCAGCGGCCGTCCTTCAGGTTGATCGCCTCCGCGCCCGAACCCGGATTCGGCAACGGTGTATCCACCACCTTGCTCCATGTCACGCCGTTATCGGTCGATTCCGACATCATGATGCGCTTCGGCGGCGGACCGTTGTCGCGCATATAAGCGACCAGCGACCCATCCCGCCTGCGGACAATCGACGGTTGAATGCTGCCGACGCCGACAATCGGTTCGCTGCCGGACCATGTCCGCCCGCCATCATCCGTATACGCGATGATCGAGTAGCTGTAGCCATCCGAATAAAGCGGCACCAGGATGCGCCCCGATGGCAGTTCCACCGGATGCGCCCGCGTCATCCAGCCCATCCGCGAGAAGTACTTGTCTTTGGCGTGCTTCTCCGCCTCGTCCAGTGCCTTCGTGAAACGCGCATTCCCTTCGGCCATCGGCCGCATTTCCTTGATCGCCGCCAACGACTTGTCCGCGAAGTTCTTCGGCTTGAACAGCAGCGGTTCCGACACCTCCCATCGCGGCATCGCCCCGTTGTAGTCCGATGAGATCTTGTACTGCATCAAGGAGGTGTGCCATTCGTTGGCCACGATGATCGGCCACAGCAGCCACAGCCGCTGCTTCGAATCGACGAACACCGTGGGATTGCAGTCCGGGAAGCCCGGCGTATCGGCAATGGTTTGCCGCGCCGTCCATGGTCCGCCGGTCCGGGGCTTACGCGAGAACTCGACGATCACATCGTCGGCCGTACGCTCTCCGGACCCGTGATACCACACGGCGACGAGATCCCCATTCGGTAACTCGGTCACCATCGAGGAGTGGTTGTGCCACTTCTCCGGAACAAAGATGTCTTCTTTAACGGGAGCGCCGGGCTGTTGAGCGAACAGCCCGGTTACAAAAGCGAGGAAAGTCAGTCTACGCAACACGGGCGAGTGCCCACCAGCGCCACCGGCGATATGGGCCGTTCCTTTTCGAAATACCCTTGATCGGCTAAAGTCTTATACACCTTGCCGGCAACGCCGGAAGCCACCGGACCGTTGATCGGCTTGCCACCGGTCAACAACACCACCACGGCCAGCTTATTCTTCTCCGTATCGCTGAACGAACCGAACCAGCCAAGATGAGTCGGCGTGGCGCGATCGGTGCAGGTGCCGGTTTTGCCCAACACCGGGATATCAACCTCCGCACCGGCCCGGCGGGCGGTGCCATAGGCGACCGCACCCATCAATCCCGGCTTCAGATCGTTGATAAACGGTTGAATTTCCAGATGACGCTTCACCCGCGGCACAAACGCTTCCGCTTCCTGCCGGTTCTGCGGATACTGCAGATAGTAGAGCGTTCCACCGTTGGCGAGCGCCGCCATGGTCGACGCAAGCTGGAGCGGCGACAGGAAGATGCCATGCCCAAAGCTCGACATCATGCCCACACCGTCCGGCGGAGGTTCGAGCGGTAAAGTGCCCGGTGTTTCCGTATCGAGACCGAGCGTCGCGCGTTCGCCCAACCCGAGCATTTTCGCGTAATAGCTCACGCGATCGAACCCAAGCTGTTGACCCAACCGGGCGAAGTAGGCGTTGTCGGACCGCGCTAGTGCATCGGTCATGTCGAGCGACATCCGGCGCGAGAACCGCACCTGCGTTGTCCGCTCAATCACGCCTTCGCTCAACGCGCCCATGCCGACAAACACCTTCACTGTGGAGCACGGAGTGTAGCCGCCCTTCAGAGCCAGCTTTTGATTGACGATCGTTAAAATGCGGCCCGTACCGGCCTCGACGGCCACAACAGTTCCATTCAGCGGCCCAAGAGCTTCCACCGCTGCACGGCGAACTATCAGGTCTTCGCCATCCACGTTGTCGCCTACCGTCGAATCCGCGTAGGTCGGCTCTTTCCACGGGCTGTAGCGCGAAACCAGCGCGCGCGACCGAACTGTCCGGCGCGTCGACACAGTGCGCACCGGCACAGCGTTCGCACGCGCCTTCACCGTCACCGCACGGGTGCTCCGTACCACTCTCTTTGAGGCTGTGGATTTGTGCGCCTGCGATGACGTGGCCGTCTTTCGTCCCTTTGTCTGGGAACTCGTCCTGGTGGCTCCAAGCAGCATGCAGCCGCACAAGAGCATCGCGGTAATTCTTGCGAGTACGCTCATCGTCGATATAGGGAGTCAGCCGAGCAAGCTAACACAATCGCGACTCTATTCCTGCACATCGGCAGGAAAGGCGCCAACCAATAGGTTCCCCGTCTGGCTAAGGGAACCGTCAATTCAGTATAGCGAAACTTCAACGGCATGCATCCGAGGGCGGCCAGACAGTGCTAACTTGCAGTGGCTTCACAGGATAGTGCGCGGAAGACGCCCATTGTTGCGCCCTTTCTACGCGGCCTTCGATCCGAGGATGTGTTGAAAGGTACGCCGGTATTTCCGCCCCGTTCTTCGCCAACGTCTGAAAGACGCGCACGAGCGCATCCGGTTTCAAATGCGCCCTCGTCAGCAACTCCATCGCCGCCGTGTCCGCGTCCTCTTCCTGCTGCCGTTGGAAATGCAACTCACCGAGCGAGCCCGCCACCTGCGCCCCCAGCGATGTCGGATCGCCGCTCACATACGCGATGATCGCCCACAGCGCCGCCGATCGAAACACCATCTGCGTGGAGTGGCGTTCCACCACATGGCCCATCTCGTGCGCCAGTACTGCCGCCAACTCTTCCGGCGCCGCCGTCTTTGTCACCAACCCGCGAAACACGACGATATACCCGCCGGGCGCCGCCAGCGCATTTACCACCGGCTGATCGACCACCCTCACCTCGAACCTGTATGGAGTGGCCGGCATGGTCGCCGCCAGTCGATCCACAATTGCCGTCACCGGGCGTTCCAACTCCGGGCACGTTCGTCCGCCCGCCGTGTATTGCGCGGCGACACTTTCGCCCAGCCGCCGCTCCCACTCGATCGGAACCACCTTTGCGAGCGATTGGCCCACCAGCGGCAACCCCCATTGCCACGCCGCAAAAATGGCGAACGCCGTCATCGCCAGCAGGATCAGCCCGATACCGGACGCACCGATGATCCCGAAACCGACACCAACCGGCTCCGCCCGCCAGCCCAACGCGCCCAGAATCGATTCGTCCCGCACGATGACCAGTCCGCCGTTGCGCTCCAGCCGCACCCCTGTCCCGGAGACAGTCGCCGTTCCGCGCCTGACCTCATCAATCGGCCACTCC
Source organism: Bryobacterales bacterium (assembly GCA_020846745.1). Lineage (GTDB taxonomy): Bacteria > Acidobacteriota > Terriglobia > Bryobacterales > Bryobacteraceae > JADLDI01. The sequence continues at coordinate 17,628 of JADLDI010000027.1, forward strand.
AGATCAACCGGCCACTCCAGCCTCGCGCCCGACTCGCGCCGGATGTGGACGGCATTTCCGGCGATTGTCAGGCGAACCGGTTCGCCTTCATGACCGCCACACCAGTACTTGCCCGTCCACTCCATTCGTCCACTCCAAATCGTCTATTGCAAACCCCAGAGTTTCTCGCGAACCCGCGTGTACTTGAAACGCGCCGGATTCACCGTCGTCGGACCCGGCGTATCCACCGGAACGATTTCCGCCGACACTGGTTCATACGCCGCCCGCGGCGCGATTGTTCCCTTGGCCGTCAGGATATGCATCTGCCGCGGATCGATGCCTAAGCTGATGATCTGGTTCAGGCTGTTCGGTGACGACCGGCGCTTCGTCAGCACCAGGTAATTCGGCAGATCCCGTGTCGACCCGTCCACCAGGATCACGGCAGTCTCCCCGTTGTCCCAGTACCGCCCGCCGCCGTGCCGCACCGCGCTCTCGATATACGTGCCATCGTGCAGCGACCGCACCCGTCCACGCACACGTACCGGCTTGCCATGTTTATCGTCGGTCTTGCCGCCTACCGCCATATCGAACGCGCCGTTAATGCCCGCCTTCTTGGCCGCGTCCACCGCCGCCGCGTCGGCAATCACAACCACCCATGCTTCGGCCTTCTGCTTGATCAACTCGTCCAGCAGAAACGTCGCATCCCCCGCCGAGCCGCCGCCGATGTTATCGCCCGTATCGAACAACGCCACCGGGAACTTCTTCGCCGCCTTCGCCCTCCGCACCGCTTCCGCGGCATCGGGCAGGTTCAAACGAATACGTTCGCGCGTAGCCCACAGCATGTCCGCCAGGCGCTTGGCCTCGGTCCGCGCCAGGTTCAGGTCGCCATTCGTCACCACAATCGCCGACGGTCCGACATATGGCACGTCGCCATACTGGTACCCGCCCGGCACCGATGCCGCCAGCACTTTCGGATTCTCGCGCTCCAGCTTCTCGCTTGCCTCGCGAATCGGCTTATACGGCTCGGCATAGGTGTTCTGGAAAATGATGTTGTAGATCATGGGCGGCTTCACAATCGCCTGCACCGGTTTGATCTCGCCCTTCAGCGTCCGTCCCAGCAACCGCGCCGCCTGCACCCCCCGATCCTTCGTATCGAGGTGCGGATTCTGCTTGTACGTGATCAGCACCGTCGAATCGCGCACAATCTCGGGCGATACGTTGGCGTGATAGTCATGGGTCACAAAGATCGGAAACCCCGGACCAAAGTGCTTCCGCAACCGCGCCACAATCTCCGCGTCCCCATGCGGATAGCCCTCCACCACCATCGCCCCGTGCAGCGCCAGCAGCAGCCCGCTCAACTTGCGCGGAGCCTTGTCCAACTTGGCGATAATCCGGCCCATGATCGCGTTGAAACACTCGTTCGTCAGCGGACCCTTCGGGGTCGCATTCGCGATCATCGTGGGATAGATCTCCAGACCGGCTTCCTTGGCGCCGGCAATGTAACCCGATACTTCCGTGCTTGCGTTCGCCCAGCGTTGAAATACCTCGCTATCGGTGCCGGGCTCTTCAATGCGATAGTCCTCGAGCGTTGTTTTCGAGGCGAAAAACGAGTTCGATTCATGCATAAACCCGGCCACGCCAACCAGCGGGCGGGTCTGCGAGAAAGCGGTCAAGCCAATAAGAAAGAGGAGAAATGCGCGAACGGCCATGTCCTCTAGGAAACCACAAACTCGCCCTGTGGCCTCGCCTCGCGGATTTCCGGGACGGTCCAGACCCTCCAGGCGGCCTCCGGCGGGCTGCAAACCGCCGCCGTCAGCGCATCCACCATTTGATCGATCGTCACCAGGCCGAGTCGACGCGCCGCTTCGCGAGTCCGCGCAAGGCGCTCGGCGGCGGCGTATACCGGCTTCAGCGCCAGCGGCCACCAGTGCCCAGGGCCGATGACGTACCACGGCCGCAACACGGTTGCGGGAACGCCCGAGTCCCGCAGCAACCCCTCGCAGCGCTCGCGAACCCGCCAATACGCCGTCATCACCGGCGCCGGGTGTGCCACGCTGACGTACACAAAGTGCGCGGCCCGCCGCTCGCGCGCAGCCGCCATCGCTTCCACCGCCGAACGGTAATCTATTTCCTCAAACTGGCGGGCTTTCGCCGGGCTCGGGTGAGGCACTCCCACCAGGTGGACCAACGTGTCCCCCGGGTTCACGTAGTGCTTGTATGTTTGCGCGTCGAGAGCGTTGCCTACCGCCGTGCGGCAACCCGGAGGCAGTTTCCCCTCCGACCCCGGCCGGACCAACGCACAAACATCCCAGCCCTGCTCCCGCAGCCGCGGTATCAGCCGCGACCCAAGATACCCGGTGCCACCCGTGACAAATGCCGTTCTCTGCATGCACAAGAGATACGTTGACGCCCCCCAATCGGATTTTTGACTACCGCAAACCACCTGAGTCACTGTGAATTCGAGCCAGTCCCCGCCCGGAGGCCGGGCTGGCCTGCTTGTGCAGCGTCGAACTTCCACCAGCAACGTTCACTGAGTCATACTTGTAAGTATGAAAGTAGGAGAGCGCGGTCAGGTCACCATTCCCAAAGACATCCGCGACCGCTTCGGTATCGGCCCCGACACGGAAGTGGAGTTCGCTGTCGAAGGCGGCCAGATCCTGCTTCGCAAACACGCTCCGGAACTCCCTCTACGCAAATGGAAAGGTCGTTGTGGTGCAGCTTTTCGGGAGGCAGGCTACAACGACGTTGATGATTACATTGACGATGTTCGAGGCAGACTGTGATCTCCGCCCTCGACACAAACGTTTTGCTCGATATCCTCATCCCGAACGAACAATTCTTTGAGCGCTCGCTAGCGGCTATTCAACGCTCAGCTGCCGAAGGTTCACTAGTGGTTTGCGATCCGGTATATGCCGAGTTGTGTGCTCATTTCAGAACTCAAATCGAATGCGACCGGTTTTTCGAAGAAAACAGAATTGTAGTCGAACGCATTTCGCGGCAGGCGATGTGGGGCGCATCTGCCGCATGGCTCCAGTACCGGCGAGCCGGTGGCAAGCGCGATCGAATTCTTTCCGATTTCCTGATTGGTGCTCATGCGCGCTGGCAGACCTCCAGGCTAATCACCCGCGACCGAGGCGCCTACCGCCAATACTTCAAAGATTTGGTTGTAACCGATCCAAGCGCATAACAGCCCCCGTTTACCGCCGCCGCTCCACCGCATTGAACGCACACCCATAGCACGCAATAATCGCCAGCAAATACATCCACACCAGCAGCGCGATCACCGCCCCGATCGACCCGTAGAGCACGTTATACGACCCGATCTTCCTGACATACAAAGCAAAGAGCGACGTCGCCCCCAACCACAGCACCGTCGCCAGCCACGCCCCCGGCCACACGCTGTGCCAATTCTGCCTACGGTTCGGACCCAGGTAGTACAGCAGTCCCGTCACCAGCACAATCGTCGCCAGCGCCACACTGTACCGCACGAAGTATCCAAGTATCAGCAACCCGCCGGTCAACGGCTCCGCATCCGGATAATCGCGCAACCACCGGTTGATCGATTGTTCCGTCCGCGCGCCCAGCAGGATCAGTGTCGACGCGCCCACCGCCGGCAGCGCCGAGGTCACCACCAGCAGCGCCGCCATCAGCCGCTGCTTCAAAAACGGCCGCCCCGATGGAATGTGGTACAGCCGGTCGAACGCTTCCATCAGGCTCATCATCACGCCCGAAGCCGCATAGATCGCCAGCAGCGTCGCCGCGATCAGCAGCAGCACCGGCCGCTGTCCCGACGACACGAACCTCTCCAGCACCAGCGGCTCCGTTCCCGGCGGTAGCACGCCCGTCAGAAACCGCGACAGCACCTTCAGCACCGGCGTCGCCCGCGCCTGCACCAGCAGCGTGGCCAAAGTCGTTAGCACCGGGAAGATCGCCAGAAAGCCCGAATACGACGCGCCCTTGCAGATCGACAGGCACCCGCGCCGGTAAAACAGCACCGCCGCCTTCCCCATCGGCTCCAGCACCGGTCTCGGGCTCATGCGCGCCGCCGCCGGCCTCGATACAACGCCGTCAACGCCGCCGCCCACGCCGTCAAACTGATCGCGGTGAACGCAACCTGCTCCAGTGGAGGCCGATACTCAAGCCGGATCTCGGTCATCTTCGCAGCCTTCGGCTTTAAGACGATGTGACCCAGGGTATTTGTTTCCACCGGCAGTTCCGCGCCATCCTGCCACGCGTGCCACCCCGGATGATAGGAAATCGCGATGTCCATCCAGTACTTCTCCGGCACTGCGGACCGGATCGACACACTCGAATTGGACACGAACTTACATTCCGCCGTCGGCCGCCGCGGATCGTCGAAACCCTTCACCAACGGCTCCAGTAAATCCACTTGTAATAAGCCCGTCGGCCGCACCGCCGGCAACTCTTCCGGCAACACCAGGTGCGCCAGCGACCGGAACGGCAGCTTGTACACCTGTTCCGGTCCGTTCTCGTACACCGGCTCCATTTGTTCCCGGAGCAGCCCGGCTTGCTGGATATCGCGCCAGTGCTCCGCCGAATCTTTCGTGTGTACCGCAAAGTACTCCACACCCCACGCCCGTAACAGCCACGTCACATCGCGCACGCGCGTCTCCGCGGTCGAACCCTTCCCCCAAACCACATGCTCCAGAAACGCGAGTGGAACCCGGTTCTGCAACCCTGACTCGAATGTTCCGCCCAACTGCGGCACGTCGAACCATGAGTTCAACCGGAACCGCGTCCCGCCCGACACAAACACCCGCGCCGGCTTCCGCTGTGCCAGATAAGACGCCACCTGGAACTCCGGATGTCTCTCCCGCGGACTCGGCCGCAGCAGGATCCACGTCTTCTCCACATAGCTCCGGGCCTGTGGCAACCCATGCTCCAGCATCAATACCAGCAGAGCGACAGCCACATCCCGCGGCCATCGCGGCCGCTGCAGCGACAACTGCCGTCCGAACTCCGCGAACAAGGCGAAGAAGAACATCTCCGCTTCAAGCGCATACCGCCGCGACTCCGGAATCGTCTCCACCCGCAGCCAGTAATGCCCTGACACTACCAGGAAGTAACCCAGGAACGTCAGCATCAGGAAACAGACGAAATACTGCTTGGGATACCGCCAGAACACCAATCGCCCCAACGCCGTCAGCGCCGCCAGCGCGCCCAGCATCAGCCACTGCCCCCATTGCATCTTGTACTGGAACGCATCCACCGGCCAGTTGAATAACGTGGTCCGGATAAATGTCGGCGTCAGCCAGAAACACGCCAGCAGATACGCCAGCCCCGCGGCCAGCAACACCCGCCGGCCCAGAAATCCCGTCGACGGACCCGTCCCCACGCCCGTCACCAGCAGCGTCACCACACACCACGCCAGCCCGAGCGCGGCCACCCAGTTCGTCAACGTAATCGCCGCCAGCATCACCGCCGCCATAAACAGCGTTGAAAAGCGCCGGGTGATCGCCGCCCGCCAGCACGCCACAATCGCCAGCGGCAGCATCGCCAGCCCGGCATTATGCGGACCCTCCCCATACTTGATCAGCACCTGTATCCGCCACGGCACATACGTGATCCCGCGGTCGCGAAAAATGTCCGGATAGAGCAAATACGCGGGCGACAAAAACGTGTACGCAAACCCCGCGATGAACGCCCACGCCCTGTTCCGTGTGAAGTACAAAACCATCAGGAACAGCGTCACCGGCGGCAGGCAAGCCAGCGTCACCGTCACCAGCCGGTAGATATGTTCCGGCTTCAAATGCGGAACAAGGTTGATCGCCAGCGCGCTCAGGTAAGGGATGCCTGGCAGATACCAGAACTGCGTCGGCATGCCGCCGTATTGCAGCGGATTCCACCCGAACGGATCCGGATGCTCGGAAATGAACACCGCCATCGACGCATAGCCGCCCTCGATCGAATCGCGATATTTCGACTCTCCCGGCAGAAACAGCGGCGCGTTCAGCGCCACGTTCAACAGAAAGAGCGCGAGCGCCAGCGCGACGGTTCGTAGCGGCCAGCGGGTCATGACAGGCGCCGGCGCCGCCGCAACTCGACCGCGGCGCCGGCATAGAACAACAGCGTCGCCACCGTCAGCGCCTGCCCCACGCGATTTTCGGGCGGTGTCTCGAACCGCAGCGTGATCTCCTGCGGTCCCGCCGGTGCATCCACCAGCATGAACCCCATCGGATCGTACGATATCGGCAGCCGCTGCCCGCTCGCCGAATACGCCCGCCACGCCGGGTCGAACGATTCCAGCACTGTCACCGCCTGTCCCGCCCCGAGCGTCGTCTTCACACGCATTCCCTCCAGCCCCTCTCGCGTGAACTCGATCGGCGCATCCGGACCCTGCTCCATCGCCTTCGCGTACGCGTGTACCGTCTCCATCGGCACGGCTCCGTCCTGGTGCGGCGCAAGGGCCATCACCTCACTGCGATTCACCACCCGCGCGATGTGGCGTTGCTTCCGCGGTATCTCAAAAATCCGGTTCCCCTTGCCGTCGTCATAAATCACCGGAATCCGGCCGTCATAGACGTGCGCGTTTGTCACGTCTTTATATACTTCCTCCGACCGTTGGTCGTGCAGCACAAACGCGTCCGTCCCCACCGCTTGCATCCACGCGATTACATCCGCCGCCGGCACCATATAGGCGACCGCGAAATATGCGCTCACCGAAATCATGTTCAGCGTGCCCTGCTCCGACCCGCCTCCCGTCTCCGGCAGGTCGTACCACGCGTTGTACCAGAACCGTAGCGACCCCATCGACAATACCCGTTGCCCCGGCAGGTTGTCATGTATGTACTTCGTCAGTTGATACTCGATCCGTTGATGATAATCGGCGGGAGCGGGGAAATACTGCCACGACCGTCGCACCCATCCCTTCACCGGATAAATCGCCAGCACCACCAACCCGATCGCCAGCCACTTCGCCGCCACGCCGCGCTGCCACAGCGCGCCCAGCGCCACCGTTCCCACGATGATAAAGAAGCAATCGAACTCCGGCACCAGCCGCTCCGGCTCGCCCAACACCCGGAACCCGAAGTAGTAGTGTCCCAGCACCGTCAGCGTGAACACCGCAAACGTCCCCATCGCGAACACCGGCCATGCCCGCTCCGGCCGCCCCCGCGCCAGCCGCCAGCTCAACACCGCGAACACCACCAGCACGCCCGCCAGCAGATACGCCGACCATGCATTGCCCGGCTGCGACACCAGCTTCATGTTCCGCAGTGTCACCCGCACATACGAGGGCACCAGCCAGAACGCTGTAAACCCATACGACAGCACTGCGAACACCGCCGCCCGCACAAACACGCGCCAGTCCTGCTTTTCATGCAGGTAAACCGCCCACGTCAGAATCGGAAACGTCAGCGCCAGCGCCGTCGCCCCGTAGAAATTGTTCGATACCGCCGCCGCGGCCGCCACCGCACCCAATAACAAAGGAACCGGCCGGCCCTTGCGCAATCCGATCCACGCGCCCGCAAACGCCAGCGGCAACAGCGCGAACGCCGTCATGTGCGGACCTTCCCCATAGCGCACCAGCACCCCCAACCGCACCGGAAAATTCCGCGACGATCCGTATTCCGCCCGAAAATGCTTCAAAAACAGCAGCGACGGCGACATGGTCAGCACGCCCAGCCCGGCGATGTACCCCAATAAGCGGTACCCGGACCCTACGCGCACAAACACGTACGTCGCCACAATCCCCACCGCGAAGAAGAATCCCGTGTACCAGTGGTACGACCGTGCAGTCGACACGTCGAATGCCTTCGAAATCAGCGCCGTCCCATACCGAAGCGCCGGTGGATAGATGTAATCGAACCGCGTCCCGCAATACCAGTTCGGCTGCCACTGCGGATGCGGCAGATTGTCGCGCAAGAAACGGCCGTCCGCGATAAAGGTCGATTCGATCGACCCCCAATTTGCGGAGTACTCTAACCGGAACCACGGCCAAAGCAGAAAGACGGTAAAAGCGAACAGTAGAACTGAGTCGACAACCCAGGTGCGCCCGTTACGCATTCTTCGCCGGGTTGATGACCGCTTTCGAGTAGCGGCGCTCCAGAGATTGAAACTGCCGCTGCCGCCACATCCCCGCGCGGTGCATCATGTACCGCGCCAACAGGGTCAGAATCGACAGCCCATACACCGAACTTTGAATAAACGATGCCGACGATGCCTGCGGAAAATACCGCGTCGGCACCGGAACCTCGGCCACCCGCGCGCCTACTTCCACAAATTGCGCCATGATCTCCTGGTCGAAGATGAAATTGTCGGAGTTCGTCTCCAGGTTCACGGCCTCCAGTGTTTCCCGCCGGTACGCGCGATATCCCGTGTGATACTCCGCCAGCTTCAATCCGAACACCTTGTTTTCACACCACGTCAGAAACCGGTTTGAGATGTACTTCCACCACGGCATGCCCTGCCGCATCGGATCTCCGCCCAGCAACCGCGACCCCAGCACCACGTCCGCCTCGCCGTTCTCGAGCGGCGCGATTACCTGCGGCAGCAATGTCGGGTCGTACTGATAATCCGGGTGGACCATCACAATAATGTCCGCCCCGGCGCGCAACGCCTCCCGATAGCACGTCTTCTGATTGGCACCATATCCATAGTTGCGGTTGTGGACAAACAGATGCAGCCCCAGGTCCTTCGCGATCCGGATCGTCTCGTCAGACGACCCATCGTCCACCACAATCACCAGGTCCACCACATCGTGCGGCAGCTCCGCATATGTCATGTGCAGCGTTTTGGCGGCGTTATACGCCGGCATCACCACCACCACCTTATGTTTCGACATACACTATCTCCGCTGCGCCACAACCACAAACTGGTAAGCGAACAGTCGCTTCCACCAGCGGGCCAGTAAATAGCATATCGTTTCACCCGATCGGACCAGTACCGAAGCCTGGGCGTCAGGAAACCGCAGCCCGATCGGGATCCCCGATGGCTGTACCGTCAGCCAGCCTAACCCGGCTTCCTCAAACAATCCTTGCCAGCTGTCGAATGTGTGGAAATGGATGTGTGTCCGGTCGAACAGTCCCTTGTCCTCCTTCGGGAAACGCCCCGAAAGCACCACCAGCCGGAAGTAGATATTGCCCGAATTGGGCAGCGACGCTACAATCACCCCGTCCGGCGCCAGCAGTGCCGCCAGTTGCCGCAATAACTCCTCCGGCCGCCGCACATGCTCCAGAATGTCGGCACAGATAATGGAATCGAATTTCTCGTCCACCGCCGGTAATCCCTCATCGAGATCCGCTTCAATCAGCCGCACGTTGGACGGAATCGAAGTCCACCCGCCCGGCCGCTCAATCCCCACTACCTCGTACCCGCGCTCCGCGAGAATTGCCCCCAGATAGCCGTTCCCACAGCCTACGTCCAGCACCTTCTTTGCGCTTCGTGTTTCTGAAAACAGCCGCAGCACCAGCGCGTGCGACGAATAGGGCGATTCCTTGAAGCTGTAGTGGCTCAAACCCTAGAGAATAGCCGAACCCGAAACAGCCCGCGGTGCAACTTGCGCATTCTCCCCTTTTCAGGAAACAATATGGGCAACAATTAACTCGCTCGTTCCAATTGAGCGACAGGAGGAAAGGGGCTTTTCGATGCTACGTTCGCTTGCCGTTTACGTTCTCTTTCTTTGGCCTGTGGCCGCTTCCGCCCAGGCTACTTTCGGAACCATTACGGGTACGGTGACAGACTCCACCGGCTCGGTGGTTCCCAAAACCGTCATTACGGTCACCAATGAAGGCACCAATTTGACCCGGACCGTTGCCACCGGCGAAGACGGCAACTACTCCATCCCAAACCTGAACGCCGGCAACTACCGTGTGCAGGCCAAAGCGGCGGGTTTCAAAACGTCCACTACCCAGGGCATCGGCCTTGAAGCGCTGCGCACGGTTCGCGTGGACATCCGCCTCGAAGTCGGCGAAGTCGGCACCGAAGTCACCGTGCAGGGAACCGCGCCGGTGATTGAAACCGACACTGCTTCCATTGCCGCTGTCCGCACCGGCAAAGACCTTAACGACCTTCCCCTCAATATCCGTTCCACCGTCAGCGGCACCGGCGATTCCGGCCTCTACCGCTACGTCTTCATGACACCCACCGGCGGCCAGGGCGGCGGCTCGCGCTTCTCGCTCGGCGGAGCGCGCGGCAGCCAGAACTACTTCAACGTCGACGGCATCTCGTCAAACTCGCCGGCATTCGGCAACTCCATCGGACCCGCCGAACCCAGCTTCGAATCCATCCAGGAAGTCCGGTTCGAGATCGTCAACAACAAGGCCGAATTCGGCGAAGTGGCCAACATCACCGCCATCACCAAGAGCGGTACAAACGACATTCACGGCGCCTTGTTCTGGTATCACGAGAACTCCGCCCTCAACGCCCGGCCGTTCTTCGCCACCACCAAGGGCCAGAACATCCGCAACAACTTCGGCGCCTCCGTCGGCGGGCCCATCGCTCACAACAAGCTCTTCTACTTCGGTACGTTCGAGGGCGAGCGCCAGCGCCAGCCCGCAATCATTGCCCCCAACGTACCCACGCTCGCCATGCGCGCCGGCGACTTCTCCGCTGCCGGCGTCACCCTTCGCAACCCCTTCACCGGCCAGCCATTCCCTGGCAACGTCATTCCCTCTTCGCTTATTAACCAGGGCGCTCTCAGCTGGCAGAATCGCTTCTATCCCAACCCCAATTTCGGCCTCCCGAACTCCACCAACGGCAACTACCGCGAAACAGTGCCTCAACAATTGCGCCACGATCAGTTCGACCTTCGCGTCGACTACGCCATCCGCTCCAATAACACGCTCTATGCACGCGTCAGCTACAAGCGCTCCGTGCCTCACGTGCTCGACGGCGGGCTTCCGGCGGAAACCACCGGCTATCGCATTCAAACCCGCATGGCTCGCCAGGTCGCCGTCTCCGATACCTGGACCATCAGCCCCCGCCTGATAAACGAACTCAAGCTGGGCTTCGCCCGCAACTTCAATCCGGCTCGCGGCGAATTGCTCGGCCAGCAGCTGGTCGATCTCCTCGGTATTCAGGGTCTCCAGCCCGCGCCCGGGGTCGAAAACGTTCCCACCCTGAACATCACGGGATTTCAGACCGTAGCCCCCTTGGCGAAACAGGCGCCTGCGGAGAACACCTACCAGGTGGTCGACCAGCTTACCTACATTCGCGGCAAGCATAGCTTCAAAGGCGGCATCGAGTACCGCCCGCAGCAGTACAACGCTCCCGTCCCCGCCCAGTTTGGCTCCTACGGCTTCACCGGTTTCGCCACCGGCAACGCCTGGGCCGACTTCCTCCTCGGCATACCGCAAACCACTTCGCGTAACTACGTCCGTCCCTCTCGCTACGCCCGCTTCTATCACCTCAGCTGGTTCGTCCAGGACGATTACAAGGTCTCCCAGAACTTCACGCTCAACTACGGTCTCCGCTGGGATTACAACCAGCCCGCTTACGACAAGCGGGACATCATCTTCAATGTCGACCCCGCCAACGGCCGCCTCGTCGTTCCCAACCAGAGCGTCATCGACCAGTACGTCAACCCGCTCTTCCCAAAAACGATCCCCATCGTCACCGCCGCCACCGCCGGGTTTCCCGAGCGCACGCTACGCCGCGGCGACTTCAACAATTTTCAGCCTCGTGTCGGTTTCGCCTGGCGTCCCTTCGGCGGCACCAAAAACGTGATCCGCGGCGGATATGGTTTCTTCAACGACGACTTCACGGCCGACATCTTCTCCGCCCTCTACGGCGGGCCGTTCTCGCTCACCGAAAGCTTCGTCAATACCATCGCCGGCAACACTCCGGCGCTGACTCTTCAACGCCCGTTCCTCGGCGCCGGCACTACCGGCAATGTCGACGTTACCGGCCTCAGCCTGGCCCTCCGCAATCCCTATGTGCAGCAGTGGAACCTGACCGTCGAGCGCGACCTTGGCGCATCCATCGGCCTCCGCCTGTCCTATGTCGGCACCAAGTCCACCAACCTGGTCTACGGCCGCAACGTTAACCAGCCGCCGCCCAGCACCATTCCCTTCGCCCAAGCTCGCCGTCCCTATCCGCTCTTCCGCAATATCGTCATGCGCGAGAACGGCGGCAATCAGATCTATCACGCCTTGTCCACCCAACTCGAACGCAAGTGGTCCCGCGGGTTGTCGTTCATGGGCGCCTGGACCTGGGCCAAGAACCTCACCGATGTCGACGAGATCTCAGGCGTCGAGGCCGGCACCACCCTCGAAAACGCATTCGACCGCCGGCGCGAACGCGGCGACGCACAGTACACGCCGCGCCATCGATTCATCTCGACGCTGATCTACGAACTCCCGGCCGGTAAGGGTAAACGGCTGCTCAACGGTGGCGGTCCGGTGGCGCTCTTCCTCGGCGGCTGGCAGTTGAGCGCATCCTATATCGCGCAGACCGGCGAGTTCCTCACGCCTTCGTTCGCCGGCGTCGATCCATCCAACACCCAGACCGTCGGCGGCATTCCTGACCGCATCGGCAACGGCAACCTCCCCAGTGGACAGCGCACCATCGACCGCTGGTTCGACGTTTCCGCCTTCGCCGTCCCCCCCGCCAACTCCGGCCGCTTCGGCACTTCCGGCCGCGGTATCCTCGTTGGCCCCGGCCGTCAGATCGCTTCCGCCGCCATGTTCAAATCGTTTCCCATTCGGGAACGCATGTTCTTCCGGGTTCAGATCAGCTTCACAAATCTGTTCAACCACCCGAACTTCGATATCCCGGCTTTGAACATTTCCGCGACCAACAACGTGAGCACAATTCGCGCTACTCAAGGCCGCGACCTCGCCGGACCCCGTAACGGCCTGATCGGCGCCCGCTTCGACTGGTAATCGTATAGTTCCTACGCCGGCTATTCCTGCTTGGGCGGCGCCGGATTGCGTGGGGAACCCACCGGGTTGCCCCGCCGGTCCGTGGCCGGCGCGCCCTCCGTCAGCACCGCCGGCGTTTTCTTGCCGAACTTCTCAATCGTCCCGAAATCGACCGTCTCGCCCTGCCGGCTGATTGCCTGGAACGACATCACATCGCCATCGATCTCCACCAGCAGGAACGCCAAGTCCTGGTCATACCCGCGCGCGGTCTGTTCCTGTACCCGGATGTCTGACTTTCGCAGCTTGCCCGCCGAACCGACAATGAAATAGTGAATCCCCTTCTGCGGCTTGATTCGCTCGTAGAAATGTTCGTGCCCCGTGAACACCACGCTCACACCATGGTTCACCAGCACCGGTTCCAGCGCCTTCCTCAATTCATCGTCCGGACCGTGTCGCTTCCCCGACGAGTACAGCGGATGATGAAAGAACACGATCTTCCATTCGCTGCCGGAATCGGCCAACTCCTTGCTCAGCCACGTTAACTGTTCCGGACTCATGTAGTTGCTGTCCAGCGCAAAGAACCGTACCCCATTCTTTGGCTTGAACGTGTAGTATCGCTCCCCGTTCATGTTGAATAACTTATAGGTGCGCTCATTCGGGTCGTCGTGATTGCCCAGCGACGCGTAGAATTTCACGCCTCCATCGAGCAGCGCTTTGTACGGGCGTTCAAACTTCTTTTCGAAATCCGAAGGTCCCTCTCCGCCATAAAGGTTGTCGCCCAGCAGTATGCCGAACGTGAACGGAAAGGCTGTCCGGTAGCGGATCGCCTGTTCGGCTACTTCGTACTGCTTCCGGTCGCCCGTGCCCGTATCCCCAAGCACAATAAACTTGAGCGAGTCGGGCTTGTTCGGAAGCCGCAGCGCCACCGGTTCCGCATATCCGCCCGCCGCCACCGCCATCACCAACAGCAGGCCGGCGATCTGTCCCCGCCCGCTCATTGTGGCGGCCCCACCTGCGGCGCATAGTCGATGATCAGGTTCGCGGGCACATCCAGCAGCACCAGCGTTCGCCCGATAAACCGGTACTCCAACTCCTTTGGCAGCTTCGGAAAGCGCGCCAGCAGCGATGGTGGCATCGTCGATTTGGGAGCCGCCTTCGGATACGTCCCGTTGACCTTCAGCTCAACGTCCGCACCCTCCTTCTCCGTCGCCGGGTTCCCTTGTTTGATCGTGTCCTTCACCGCCACGCCCCCCGGCGCCCGCACCTGTTTTGACGTTAAGCCTTGAAAGTACTTCTGCGCGGCCGGCGTAAGAACGTCCCCCGCCTTTGCGTCCGGCCGCGCTTTCCGAATCGCCTCCGCCAATTCCTGCTCATGTGCAATGACACTCGCTGGGTCGGCCTTCCGCTTCAAGTCCCCCGCCGGCTTCACCGCCGTTTTCCTCACCTCCAGATACCGCTGGACGTTGGCTTCAAATTCCACCCATCCGGGGCGCCGGGAGCCCGCTTCTTTCCCCTCGCCCCCCGGCAACACCGGTTGGGCCGCGACGGCGATCAGCAACAGTCCTACAAACGTTCCCGCCCGCATCCTGACGGTTAGATTGCTTTCACCAACGCGCTGTTTCCCACCCGGCCCCGGCCAGTACGGCTAAACAGGGTACCAGACCTGTCGTCGCCTGATTGTTCTTGACGCCTCCGAACTTGTCGGATATCGTTTGTGCTGGCTCGTACACTCCGTAAATCCAACAGAGCCTACCTCAGGAGAATTTCACATGGAAGATTCAGCGGGCTTGTTCGGCAGCTTGTTTACGATCGTGATGCTCGCGGTCGCCCTAGTAGTCGTCGCGTCGATGTGGAAGGTATTCACAAAGGCCGGAAAACCAGGATGGGCCGTTATTGTCCCCATCTACAACATCGTGGTTCTGCTCGAGATCACGGGTAAGCCAATCTGGTGGATTATTCTTCTGTTCATCCCGATCGTCAACTTCGTCATCGCGATCCTCGTTTACGTGAGCTTGGCGAAATGCTTTGGCAAAGGAGCGGGTTTCGCTGTCGGTCTGCTGCTGCTCGGTTTCATCTTCTTCCCGATCCTCGGCTTCGGCGACGCCAGGTACCTCGGCCCCAAAGCCGGCGCGTAACCGCTGACCGAACCAAGCTCGCGCGCTCTCCTGGTAAATCGGGGACAGACCCCGATTTCCAACGACTTAATCGGCAGGGCGTTAAATCAGGGCGTTAAGGGCGTCAAATCGGGGACAGGCCCCGATTCAGCGACTTTCACCTTAGACGTGGTCTCGCCGTTCCGCGTGCGCCTCAGCATCCTCGATTAGAGGGGCTGCCGAAGGCGATTGTAGATCCGCGGTCGTTTTCGATGGTGGCCTGGGTGAATAAGGAGCGGACGGCAGGAATGCCGGCATTTCTGCGCGACACGCGGGCAGGGTGTGTTTGGACGGGTGTTCTGTTTCAGTCAGTCGGATCGGTGTTAGTTCAGGCGCACTGGACGCCGAGGCGTGGGCGGCCCG
>JADLDI010000028.1 GCA_020846745.1 Bryobacterales bacterium
TAGCCGCCCCGGCCCCGTCCGCACCGTCTCCTCCCATAAACCGCCGTAACGCCGGAGCAAACCTACTCTTGCAGCCCTGGCTCCCTCTCACCCCCAACGGGCTCTCCGCACTGTCTGAACCGCAGGCTACGAACACCGAGGTTTGCGTTTCCTCTGGCGGAACTGTTAGACTAGCGTTTTGGAGCGTTCGCTCCACTGGAGATTCCTATGGCCCAAATCTGTACAATGTGTGGCAAGAAACCCCTGTCCGGACATCGCGTGAGCCACGCGCATAACGTGACCAATCGCCGCTGGAATATCAACCTGCAGCGCGTGCGTGCGGTGGTGAACGGCGCGACGAAGCGAATTCGCGTTTGCACCGCCTGCTTGCGGGCCGGCAAGGTTCAAAAAGCCGCGTAGACGTTTTTCCTCTGTAGCACTCCTCCTTGGTTTGATGGGCGGGCCTTCGGGTCCGCCCTTTCTATTTTGCGTGGGTGAGGCGGGCGGAGCACGGATTGCGCCCGTCGCTTGAAAAGGATCTTGGGGGCGCTCCGTGGAGAGTCTGTGGAAAACATGCGTGAGGTAAAGAAACGATTTGCCTCCCAGTCTCACATTCAATACCATAACGGAATGCCAAATCCGGGAGGCACCACTATGCTGTCGCGCGACTGGAGCTTGCGCAAAGCTTCTTACGACTTTGTCATCATCGGGTCCGGCTACGGCGGCGCAATCACGGCCGCCCGCCTTGCCACCGCCGACCTGAATCCCAAACCAAGTATCTGCGTCCTGGAGCGCGGAAAGGAATGGCCGGTCGGCCAGTTCCCCGATACCATCGACGGCTATCTGCGCGAGCGCCGCAGCAGCATCAACCCTCTTGGCCTTTACGAGATGCTCGACTATCCCGATATCTCGGTCCTTAAGGGCAGCGGCTTGGGCGGCACTTCGCTCGTCAACGCCAACGTCGCCATCATCCCGGACGAAGACGTCTTCACGCGCGCCGGCTGGCCCTCCGGCACCACGCTCCATGACATGATGCCCTTCTACACCGAAGCGGTCCGCACCCTTGCCGCCGGACCTCACCCGCGCGCGTTCGACCTACCTAAAGTGCAGGCCCTTGGCCGCCGCGCCGAACAACTCGGCACCCAAGTTATTCCGCTCAATATAACCGTCAACTTCGACCTCGACAATCAGCCCAACAAACAAGGTGTCATCCAGCATAAGTGCATCGATTGCGGCGACTGTGTCACCGGCTGCAATGTCGGCGCTAAGAACACCCTGTACATGAACTATCTCCCCATGGCCGCTAACGCCGGCGCGGAGATCTACACCCAAACCAAGGTCGAGTCGGTCGAGAAACTCGATGGTGGCGGCTATCGCGTTCACGGCGTTTACGTAAAAAGCGCCAAGCGGCAGGAAAAATTCACCATCGAAGCGCGCAACGTAGTCCTCTCCGCCGGTGCTATCAATAGTACCGAGATACTGCTCCGCTCCGCCAACTTACAAGGCCTGTCCGTATCTCCGCTGGCGGGCTCCCGCTTTGGCGGCAATGGAGACTTCTTTGCCATCTCTTACAACGGCGACTACACCACCCAGATGCTCGGCTTCGGAAACCGGCCCGATTCGCCCGGCGCGAAAGTGGCTCCCGGTCCGAGCATCGTTTCCATCATCAAATACAACTCCACGGCCCCGCTCGGCAAGCGCTTCACGGTCGAAGATATCAGCTTCCCCTCTGCCTTCGTCCGCGCCTCACAGCTTGCCTTCCAGGCCGTACCGGCCATCGATACCGACACAGGCGACGAGGCACAGGAGTTAGCACGCCGCCTCAATGACTTCCGCGGCGACGATATCTACTCCCGCGATGGCGCACTCAACCATTCCATGATGTATCTCTGCATGGGCATGGACGACCAGCAAGGTTACTTCCGCTGGGAGCGGCCCCCGTTCGAACGCGACGGCAAAGTAACTGTCATCTGGCCCAACGCCGGCCGCCAGCCTATCTTCGGCATGATCAACGAAGAACTCCGCCGCCACACCCGTCGCGAAGGCGGCGCCTTCCTCGAAAACCCCATCTGGACCGCCCTCAACCTCCGCCGCCTCATCACCGCTCACCCGCTTGGCGGCTGTCCCATGGGCGACGACTTCACGCAAGGCGCGGTCGACCAATACGGCCGTGTCTTCTCGGGCGACGGCAGCATCCACGAAGGCCTCTTCGTCGTCGATGGAGCCATTCTCCCCTCCGCCCTCGGCGTCAACCCCTTCCTCACCATCTCCGCCGTGGCCGAACGCGCCGCCGCCCGCAAAATCCGCGCCATGCAGGGCGACGATTACGAGAAAGCGCCGATGAGCGTGAGCTTCGCCAACCTCAACGCCACTGCGATGATCGACAAGAGCGACGTGGAACTCGAACGTATCTTCGAATCCGCCACCACGCTCCCCATCGCCGCCTTAATCAACAGCGGCCAGCGCAAACAGGACGTCGGCACACAGTCTATCTACAACGACGAATACTGGAAAGGCTTCTTCCCCAAGGGCCACATCCTTAACACGATGTCGTCAATCATCTACACCGCCTTCAAGAAACAGTTCAGTAAGAGCGGTAAGAACTACATCGGACTTACTACCGATACCGACGGCAACATTCGCGCCCGTAACACCCTCGAAGAAGTCGAAATCAAACAGCGGACCGGCGACCTCAACCCCGGCAAGTACATCCTCCTCCGCTATACTGACCCGCCGTGGCAGGGTTTCTACGACATCTTCAAAATCGTCAACCCGAACCTCATGATCGGGCGCGTCTATCTCGGCGCATATCCCAACGGCAACCGCGTCTTCACCTTCCCCATGACGCGCACTTACGGCTTCGCCCAGATGACCCGGGAAGATCACGCCCAGTTATTCGCCAACGCCGCCGTCCCCACCGCCCAAGATCTTCAGGGCGCCTGGCACATGGATGCCATCTCCAATAACAACCATGCCTCCGGTGTCGCCTATCTCTCGTTCGACAACAAACCCGACGGCAAGTTCGAAGCGCGCTATCAGTTAATGGGCCTCCTCGACGGCCTCGTCTTGCCCACCTTCCTCGCCGACCACTTCCGGTTGAACGATTTCACCATGTTCAAGGACGAAATCCGCAAGTTGGACGACAATCTGATGATCGGTAAGTGGATCGCCGAGATTCCGCCGGAGATCGCCGTCGCAAACTCCCTGCCGATGTCGCTTGGTATCTTCCACCGCGAACAGACCACCGGGGGTAAGCAGCGCTTTGGTTTCTACTACTTACTTATTAAGAACGAAACCGGCACTCCCACTAACACCTTACTCGCCCCGCTGCTCGATAACGAACTGCCCCGCGGCATCGGTATGACCTTCAAAGAGGAGATGGTCGGCTGGTATTTCGAAGGCAAAGACACCCCCTCCAAAGACCGTGCAGGCGACCTCGCCATTGCCTCCTCCGTCGATCCCCAAGCCGCACCCACCTGCCGTTTCAACGTCACCATGACCGTGGCCGACTTGAACGACTTCATCGACAACCCGGATCACGAAGCGCGCCTCAGCGGCACCATCAGCTTTGACAGCTTCCTCCAAATGGGTAAGGTCACCCTGCCCGTCGACGACAAGCGCAGTTACTTCAACTACCTGCGCGTCAACCCCGAAACCGGACAGCCCGAGATGCGTTACTACATCGAGTTCACCACGCCCGATGGCCACCGCTACTCGCTCGAAGGCCGCAAGTTCATGCAGAAAGACGAAGCGATCGGCCGCCGCGGTCCGCAAGAGGTGTTAGAGGATTACACCACCCTCTACGCCCACGTGTGGGAACTTACAGGTATCCATAAGAACCACTTAGGCACTGCCTATATGAAGTTCCGGACATTTGAAAACTTAGCCGCCGTCGGCAACCTCGCCGGGTTCCTGGCCGGTTTCAAGATCACCGGCACTACCAACCCCATCCTCCAGGCGACGGGCCAACTCCGCTTCCTCGCCTTTACCGCTCTCTTCGTGCAAACCGAGTACGACCCATTAGCCCTGCCCACCGCCGCCGGCAGCAGCGGCGACTAGTTCCACTAAGTCACCCACCGCGGTCGCGCCGCCTGTACAGGTGCGGCCGCGGGTAACCGCGCCGTTGGTGCGCCGGCCCGGGTCCGCTCTTCTCAGCCCCGCTTAGTCGTTCCCTACAACCGCCACACGATCGCGTCAAACGCCCGCACCGTCTCAAACCCCAGCCGTTCATACAACCCAACCGCATCCACGTTCGACGCCGTTACCGTCAGACTTACCCGCCGGCACCCCGCTTCCGCCAGCGCCGCTAAGGAATGCCGCATTAACTCATAACCCACACCCTTCGCCCGAACCTGCGGATCCACGCAGATCTGGGTAATATGTCCAACATCGAACGCCACCAAACTCGCCAGCGACACACCGAGTAACTGCCCAGTTAAAAGGTCGACCGCCGTATACGACCCGTTCTGGAAGAAACTCCCACATCCCGGGTACTGCACGATGTTCGTAAGAAAACGCCGCGCCCCCGACACGCTCCGGTACTGATCGTTGATCTCCGCGTCCACGTGCCCCTGGTAAGCCCGCGCGATCAGCCGCGCCGCCTGCTCCTGTTCCCGCTCATGCCACCGCTGGAACTCCGCCCGCGTCGCCGCCTTACCCATCGGCAATCCACGCACATGGCTCAAGTCCGCCATCATGAAGTTCCGCCGGAACGGACACAGATGATCCGGGAACGGCACCCGCTCGCGCCCCTGCGCCGACAGCATCATCAACTGCGACTCCACTCGCTCCACATTCGGCGAAGCGAACATCGCCCGCAGCACCGCCGTCAGCAGTTGCGACTCATAATCCCCATTCACCCAATCGCGCATCACATAGATGTCGCCGATCAGCCCCTTGCGCTCTTCATTCACGTAGTACGAATACCCGACGATCCGCCGCCCCGCCGCCAGCACATACCCGCTCAGCGCCTGCATCCGCACAAACCGCCGCACCAAATCCGCCGATGGCCGGAAATCCCAATCCAGCTCCGTCTCCCACCGCTCCACCTCTTCTTCCAGCAGCGGATCCAGATCCTCCGCGCGGATCTGCCGCAAATCAACCAGGAGCGGCTTCGGATCCATCAACGCGGACATACGGCGATTATACGCAGACCGGCCTTATACTTCATCGGAGATGTCGAGCGTTACCCGCACAATGGCATGCTAGCACCTACGCACAACCCTAGGCACTTTGGAGTGATTCGGTAGCATCCGTAGCGCGCCGGCTTTAGCGCGCCGGGGTGCATTCTCGCGCCGGCGGCTTTGGTGTAAGTGGTAGTGCATTGGGCTTGCGGTCCGGTGGGTTCGTTTGGAAATTTGTCGAAGGAGTCAGGAGACGGGAGACAGGAGTCAGCCCTGCCACCCGAGTTCCGTCTACGCGTGGGCGACTATCGAATCCGTTACCGCGAGCACGGTGGATTTGTCGAGATCCTGCGCGTGCGCCACCGCAGAGATGCTTATCGTTAGCCAAAGTTCGAAGTTCTTACTATTGGGGACGACTGTAGTATGTCCACAGCAGATCGATTATCAATATGATCGCACCGCCCAGAATGATCAGAGTGCTTCGCGACGGTCTGTAGTGCAGCATCCGGGTAGCCGTCGCGCCACCTGCGTACGCTCACTCGTCCTCAAAATACCGGCCCGGCCGGGTGGAAGGTAACAGCAACGCGGAAACGAGCCCATCGACGGTATACGGCCTCGCCTCCGCCGCCACCGTCAATCCGTAACTCCGCACCGTCTCGCTCGTCACCGGACCAATGCTCGCAATCGAAACGTCCCGCAACCGCTCCACCCCCTGCGCCTCGACAAAGTTGTGCACCGTCGATGAACTCGTAAACGTCACCCAATCGGGCCGCGCAGGCAACGGCGTACGCGCCGCATCGGGCATCACCGTCCGATATACCTCCACCACGTCGATGTGCGCGCCACGCCGCGTAAACTCCGTCGGGATCAAATCGCGAGCCACCGCCGCCCGCGGCAGCAACACCCGCTTCCCCTCTAACGTCTCGCCCGCGAACGCCTCCATCAAACTCTCCGCGACATACTCCGGCGGCGTCAAATCCACCTTCAAATGCAGCGCCTCCACGGCACGCCGCGTCGCCGGACCGATCGTGCACACACGCGCCGGGATCGACCGCAAATCGCGCCGCGACCGGTCCAACCGCTCCAGAAAGCACCGCACACCGTTCACCGACGTGAAGATGATCCAGTCGTACCCATCCAACTGCTCGATCGCGCGGTCCACCGGACCGTAATCCGCCGCCGGCCCGATCGCAATCGTCGGCCACTCGATCACACAAGCGCCTAGCCGCCGCAGCGTCGCCGACAGAGTTCCCGCCTGCTCCGCCGCCCGCGTAATCAGCACCGTCTTCCCAAACAGCGGCAGTTTCTCAAACCAGTCGAGCTTCGCCCGCAAACTCACCACATCGCCGATGACGATCGTCGCCGGTGGCTTCAAATGCGCCTCGCGAATCGCCGCAGGCAACTCCCGCAGCGGAGCCGTCACCGTATGTTGATCCGGCCGCGTCGCCCAACGCACCGCCAATGCCGGCGTCTCGGGCGACCGTCCATGCGCGATCAGCCGCTCCACGATCTCCGCAATCGTGGTCAATCCCATGAAGATCACCAGCGTCTCGCACCCCGCCACTTTCGCCCACTCGATCTTATCCACCTCATGCCCTGTCAGCATCGTCACCACGCTCGTGTGTTCGCGATGAGTCAACGGTACGCCGCAGTAAGCGGCCACGCCCAACGGCGACGTCACGCCCGGCACGACTTCAAAGGGAATTCCCGCCGCGGCCAGCGCCTCCACCTCTTCCCCGCCTCGCCCGAATAGATACGGATCGCCGCCCTTCAACCGGACCACCGTCTTCCCCGCCCGCGCCCGCTCAATCAGCAGCCGCGAAATCTCATCCTGCGAAAACGCGTGCTCCGACTTCTTCTTCCCCACATACAACCGCTCCGCCGCCGCCGGCGCAAGCGCCAGCAACTCATCGCTAGCCAAATGATCGTAAAGGACGGAATCGGCGCAAGCCAAAATCCGCTGCCCCTTCAAAGTAAGCAGCTCCGGATCCCCCGGCCCCGCCCCCACCAAATAAACCGTCCCCGCCTTCATTGCCGCCGCCCCATAGCATTTGCGCAACCGTGCTGCCGCGGCGTGTAACTGATCGATCCTGCCGCCATCGGCCGCGTGGCGCACGCACTCTTCCGTGCCGTGTCGACACTCTTGCCGACACCTGCACCACGCACAATTGTCACGGAGCCGCGACCGTAAGGGCCTGAGAGAAAACCGAAAACGGCGCTCACTGGGGGCGTGTGCAAAAATCCGGAACACCGCTCCCTCGCGGTCGCGGCTCGGTTCGATGCTGCTTGTTTCCAATGGTTTTTCGGAGTCAGAGGGCGCACTAAATCGCATTCGCGGCGCTTGCCCGTCTGAACAAGGCCCCTCCCAATCCCCGATCGGCGTTCAGCGGCGTTCATCGGCGGCCCAAATTCAGGAAATTACCCATTCAGTAAGCGGTCCGCCCCCGCCGCCAACAAATCCTGCGCCAACTGCGCCCCGATCCGCTGCGCCCGTTCGAGCGGCCCTTCCGCCTCCCGCGCAATCACCTCACCCCCGTCCGGCCGCGCCACAATCGCCCGCAAATGCAATCGATCGGCGCGCACCCGCGCGTGCGCCCCAATGGGCACCTGGCATCCGCCGCCCAACCCGGCCAGCAACGCCCGCTCCGCCGTCACCGCTTGAAACGTATCCTCGTGGATCAGCGTCGCGCACACCGCCGCCGCTTCGTCCTGTCCGTTCCGCGTCTCAATCGCCAGCGCACCCTGCCCCACCGCCGGACACATGATCTCCACCGGGATAATCTCCGCGATCCGGCCGCCCCAGCCCAACCGCCGCAACCCCGCCGCCGCCAGCACGATCGCGTCATACTGCCCGTCGTCCAGCTTCCGCAGCCGCGTATCCAAGTTCCCGCGAATGTTCTCGATCGCAAGGTCCGGCCGGAATGCCTTCAACTGCGCCGCCCGACGCAACGAACTCGTCCCCACCTTCGCGCCCTTCGGCAACTCGTCCAGCGTCTTGCCCACAATCGCGTCCCGCGCGTCTTCCCGCTCCGGCACGGCCGCCAGCGTCAGCCCTTCCGGCAACTCCGTCGGCATGTCTTTCAAACTATGCACCGCCAGGTCGATCCGCTTGTCCAGCAGCGCGTCTTCCAGTTCCTTCGTGAACAGTCCCTTGCCGCCCACCTTCGACAGCGCCACATCGGTGATCTTGTCGCCGGTGGTTTTAATGATCTGGATTTCCGTCGCCACCGGCAAACGCGACGCCACCCACCGCGACTGCCATAGCGCCAGTTGCGACCCACGCGATCCAAGTATGAGCTTCTCAGGCATCGAGACGAAATACACGGCGGATCACATCGGTGATGTGATGGTTGCCCGCTCCCTTTCTTAGTTCCGAAATCGGTCCATGCGCGATCTTGTTGATAATCCCGCGCGTCAACGATTCAATCGCTTCTTCCTGCTGCGGCGTCAGCGCCCCCAGCTTCCCGCGCACGCGCTCCATCTCCGCCACGCGCACCGTTTCCAACTGCTGCTGCAGGCTCACGATCGTCGGCCCCATCTCCCGGGCCCGCAACCGCGTCACCATCCGCTCCACTTCCTCGGCCACGATCTGCTCGGCTTCCTGCGCTTCCTGCTGCCGGCTTTGCAGGTTCGACTGCACCACCTTCTGCAAATCGTCGATATCGAACAGAAACACGTTGTCTAACTCGTTCACCGCCGGTTCGATATTGCGCGGCACCGCGATGTCGATCAAGAACATCGGCCGGTTCCGGCGCGCGCCGATTACCTTCTTCATCTCCTCTTTGTGCAGAATGTAATGCGGCGCGCCTGACGATGCGATCAACACATCAATGTCCGGCAGCGCCTGCACAAAGGTCCGGTAATCGACAATCCGTCCGCTGAACAACTCCGCCATCTGCCGCGCGCGTTCCTCACTGCGGTTCGTCACCAGAATCTCGCCCACGCCCGCCCGTTCCAAATGCCGCGCCGCCAGTTCCGACATTTTCCCGGCGCCCACCAGCAGCACCTTCTTGCCTTTTAACGACCCGAAGATCTGCTTCGCCAGTTCCACCGCCGCGTAGCTCACGCTCACCGCGTTCTGCCCGATCTCGGTCTCTGTCCGCACGCGCTTGGCCACCGAAAACGCCCGCGTCAGCACGCTGTCCAGAAAACCGGTTACAGATCCGCTGGTCTTCGCCGCCTCATACGCCGCCTTCAGTTGACCCAATATCTGCGGCTCGCCCACCACCATCGAATCGAGCGACGACGCCACGCGAAATAAATGCCGGATCGCGTCCCGATCTTCGTACTCGTACAGATACTCGCGGATCGTCCGCGCGTCCATCCTATGTACTCGCGCCAGAAAATCGCATAGATCGGTTTCCGAGGCCACCGTTGCCGCGATCTCCACCCGGTTACATGTGGAAAGGATGAACCCCTCATCGATCCCCGGCACCGACTTCAAGTCGGACAAAATGACGGGCAGCTTATCGGCCGGAAACGCCAGCCGTTCCCGAATCTCCACCGGAGCCGTATTGTGGTTCAATCCTGTCAACAGCAGCTTCATCGCAACAGGCTCGATTGCAGGCCCACGTGCGCCACCCAGGTCAGCGCCGAACAGCCCAACACCGTCAAAGACATCCACGCGGCCTTCCGTCCGCGCCATCCTGCCGACGTCCGCAGAAACACCATCAATAAACACAGCGCCCACGTCAGCAACGAAATCGCAATCTTTGCTTCCCCAATCCACCGCGTCCCAAACTCAACAAACGCCCAGCTTGACCCCGCGATGGTCGCGAGCGTCAGCAGCACGAACCCAATCCCCATCGACCGGTTGATCAAATCGTCCAGCGTCCCCAACGCCGGCAGCCGTTCAAACCATCCCGGCGCCGCCGTCTTCGACTTCATCGATTTCAGCCGCTTCTCCTGCATCAGGTAAAACAGCGACGCAATCGCCGTCACCA
The DNA here is from genome assembly GCA_020846745.1 of Bryobacterales bacterium. GTDB lineage: Bacteria > Acidobacteriota > Terriglobia > Bryobacterales > Bryobacteraceae > JADLDI01. The sequence continues at coordinate 10,046 of JADLDI010000028.1, forward strand.
GCAGCGCCGCGTATCCCAGCATCACCAGCGCCACATGCGTCAGCAGCCACGCCCCCCTCACGCTGTCGGAACTCCACTGCGCTACCGGTATCTCCGTCGCCCCCAACAATGCCATCAGAAACACCAGCGGAAACAGAAATATCGAAAGCGAAGCGAATTGGTAGCGCCAATACACCATCAAAAAGAACACCGAAATCAGAAACGCGCACAGCGACACCGATTCAAAAAAGTTCTCCGCCGGCAGCCTTCCGTGCGCAAACCACAGCTCCACAATCGCCACCATGTGCAGCACCGTGCCGACAACAAACGCCGCCAGCGCCGGCCGGAACAGCGATTCGTGCCGCTTCAAAGTCGTGACAATCACGTGCAGCAGGCCCACGGCATACAGCACCACGGCGATGCGCAGCCAGAACATCGACATCGATTGCATCGTGGCTAACTGGTCCATTTTTGCATCAACATGCGGTACGCCAACCCGAACGAGCCTAAGCACTCAGCCAGAAAGCGGTGCGGCTTCAACGGGTTGTACCAGATCCCTAATCCTAAAGTTAGCAGGTATTTGGGGATCGACGGTTTCGATAGCTCAAAAAACCCGTCTTCCTTATAGAGCAGATACCCCGCATATCCATATAAGTAGTTCAACGGCAGATACCCGCGGCGCCGCTTCGTAATCTGCGCAATCTCGCGGAACCACTCTTCGCGTCTTCCGAGCGTCTTGTTGTCCATGTACATCCGCGAAGTCGCCAGCACATGGTCCACCTTCTTCATCGTGTAGCGCTCAGAGATCCGTAGCCACAAATCGTAATCGAGCGTCAGGTGCAAATCGCGGTTCAACCCGCCCACTTCGCCCCACACCGTGGTCCGTATAAACGACGCCGGCTGGCAGATGAAACACAGCATGCCCAGCCGGTCGTAATCGTACGGGTCCACCGGATAGCGCTTAATAATCGACCCGTCTTCCGCCGTGTACCACGCGTCCCCGTAAACAACCCCAACCTCCGGGTGCGCCTGAAACGCCTCCACCGCGTGCCTCACCGCGCCCGGCAAATACACATCGTCCGCGTTCAGAAACGTGAAGATCTCCCCACGCGCTCTTTGAAAACCCTTGTTCACCGCGTCCGACTGTCCGCCGTCTTTCTCCGACACCCACTCGATCCGGTCCCCATAGCTCTTCAGGATCTCCACCGTCTCATCCGTCGACCCGCCATCCATCACCACGAATTGAATATGCGGATAGTCCTGCGACAGCACGCTCTCAATCGTTTCCTTGAGAAAACGCCCCATGTTGTAGCTGGGCGTTACAACCGTGACCAGTGGTCCGGCGTTCCCCCCTACTGCGCCCCCTACTGTGCCCACTACTGCGCTGCGCCTTTAACGGAAAAGTCCCAAACCTGCGTGTTCGTCTTGCCTTCGGTGTATTGGATGAACGCGTATTCCCCCGGCTCCAGCGGCTTCTGCGGCCAGACCTTATACAGGTCATCGTCCACCTGCTGCCGGAACACTTCCACATCGTCGTGCTCCTGCACCACCTCTTTGGTCACCGGCACAATCGTCCAGCGCTCTACAACCCGGTTGCCTTTGTTCTCCGCCAGCTTTACGATCCCAAACCGCTGTTCCGCGCTCAGCCGCATGTAAAACTCCGGCCGGTTCCCCGTCACCGCCATCGCCGAAGCCGCCCCATCCACCTCTAGCGTAGCCTTCCCGGTAATCACCGGAATCGGCGACAACGCCTTCCAAACGTTCCGCCGTTTGTTGTTCACCACTTTCACGTCGGCCTGCTTCAGCGCCGTCAATTCCTTCCCATTCACCCAATACACTCCCGCGTTCATCGGCACGCGGGCAATCTCTCGCGCCTGCTCCCGTTCGGCTTTTTCCTCCGCCGCATCCGCCGCCAGTGTCGACTTCCGCTCCGCCTCTATCGAAGCCTGCTCAGCCTGAGTCTTCTTCAGATCGATCAGATCTTTAGGAATCTCCTCCCAATCCCCCCGCTCCGTCGAGTAGTACTTCACCCGGTCGCCTTCCACCTGATACTCGCGGACCATCTGAAACGTCCCATCCTTCAGATATAGCTTCACCGCAAGCAACAAAGCCAGCCACAAAGTCGACATGGCGATCTCTATATTTATGATACCGTCCGGATACCCATCCGGTTTCAATATGGATACGCCGGCATGTAACAGCGCCGCGACCGTCGGGGCCTGAGAAAAATCCGTAACCGAACCACGGTGCGTGAGCCCGTGGTCCTTTTTTCTCGGCCCCTCAGGGAGCGGTGTTCAGGATTTGGAGGACGGCATTCCTGCCATCCTCTTCCGCGTACGAAACCGAGCCACGGTCGCGTGCGGCCCAGCAGAACATTCTTTTATGACCTCCGCTCCCCCAACCCTCCCCCAAAAAAGGCGCCGCGGCCCACGCTCCCCCTGGCCGATGTCATTAGGATTCAGCGCTTTGCGAAACGAACTCCCCCACCTCGCACCTCCCCCGAAACGGAACCGCAACCGTCAGGGCGCGGGCCCAATCTCTCCTCAGACTCGCAAGGGAGCACCGCGCAATCCGACGACCTCCTCAAACACTTCCCCCCTTCCGTAGCCACTGAAATCCGCCAAGACGCCGACGCCCTCGACGTCACCGTCAACTTCCTTGTCAGCCAATACGCCAAAATCGGTCACAAGACTGCCCAGGAAGAATGCATGAGGAACGAGCCCAATTTGGACCTGAGCGAGAATACCCGCGAGCCGAAACGGTCCTAAGGCTGACGCTTGCATCTTTTCTACCCCACACCGGACAAGTCGTAACGCCGCGGCCGTCGTGTCGATTAAGATAGACAGCTAAGTGTTCGCACAAGAATTGAAACGTCGCGTGGCCGCCCGCGAATTGACGGTTGGCGTGTTGATCTCGTTCGACTTTTGGCCGGGATATATCGAAATTTTCAAGCAGGAGAACTTGGACTATGCGGTGCTCGACATGGAGCACAGCACGTGCGATCTGCGCACCGCGGAGGACCTGTGCCGGACGGCGCGGCTGCTCGAATTCCCGCTGCTCATACGGCCTGAGGCGAGCGTCCATCACCTGGTGAAGAAGTACATGGACGTGGGCGCGTCCGGGTTGATGATGCCGTGGACAGAATCGTGGGCCCACATCGAGACGATGCGCGACGCGGTGTTCACGCCACCGCTCGGCAGGCGCGGTCCGGGAGGTCCGTCGATCTTTGCGAACCGCTCGCTCGACCGGAAGGGGTGGGACGAAGTGGAATCGTCGTTCTTCCTGATGTTCCAGGTGGAATCGCAGGCGGGCATGCGCGGGGTGCAGCAGTTCGCGGCGGCCGATTGGGTGGATGCGACGATGCTTGGTCCGTACGACTTGTCGTTAAATTTGTCGCGATGGGGGCTGTTGGACGATCCCGACGTGGTGGAAGCGATCCGCCAGGTGCGGCGCGACTCGGAAGCGGTGGGCAGACCGTGCGGCATGGTGTGCGGGTCGCCGGAGATGGCGAACTTCTGGATCAAAGACGGCTTCCCCTTGATGCTGATTCCGGACCCGTCGTATTTGGCGCAGCGGCAACTGAAATCGTTTCTTTCGGCGCTTCGCGAACAGCGCTGATACTCTTTACTGAATGCTTTCCGCGCAAGACGACCGGCATAACGGCTGGGTCTTCACCGTTTGCTACATCCTGATCTTTCTGGCCGCGCCGATTCTCTATGTGGGCGTGGTGCAGGCGACACTGCTCGACAAATTGGGGGCGAGCAAGACGGTGGCGAACCTGCCGGCGGCGACTTATATGCTGGGGCAGATCGCGCCGCTGTTCTTCTCATGGCTGGTGCCGCACCGTTTGGAGCGGCAGGTGGTCGTCTGGGCGAACATGGCCACGGGCACCGTGATTGCGCTGGTGTTTGTGACGCTGGTGGTACCGTGTCCGGCGGAAGTAAGAATCGGCGCGGTGGTGTTGCAGGGGTTGTTGCAAGGGCTGAGCGCATCGACATCGTTCGTGTTTATGGTGGGGTGTTTGCGGCGGGGAACGTCGGAGAAAGGACTGGCGCACACGCTGAAGCGCACATTCACGGTCACCCCGATTTTCGCCGTGGCGGGTTCGCTGGGAGCGCAGTATCTGCTGAATCCGGGGCTGACGTTTCTTCCCTACCCTTTCGATTTTGCCTCGCTGCACCTGATCGGAACACTGGCGGCCTTTTCGATTGCTTTCAATGCGCGGCGGTTCCGGTTGCCGCACCTGGACGATGCGGCGCGGCAGCCGTTCTTTCCGTTTCTGATCAAGAGCACGCGCGAGTTCTTTGGCGATCGCCAAATGGCGTGCCTGTGGGTGGGATATGTGCTCTGGTACTCGTCGCTCGATATCGTATCGAACCTGTCGCTCTACACGCGGCAGGCGATGGGGCGCGATCCGAAGGATTTCTCGGGCATCGTGATGGCGATCCGGTTCGGGTGCAAAGCGATCGGCGGATGGATGTTGGGCATGCTCGCCGTGCGGTACGGCTTGCGCTCGGCTGTGTTCGGGACGGCGCTGCTGGTGGCGGCGGGGTCGGCCTGGGCGTGGGTAGTGGACGGCGCGGGTTACCTGTTTTCGTTTGGTCTGTTAGGGGCGGGTGAACTGGGCGGAGCTTACTTCCCGAACTTTGTAAGTTCGTTATCGGTGGCGGCGGTGGCTCCTCGGAACCTGGCGATGATCACACTGGCGACCTCAGCATCGAGCTTTGCGCCTGTGCTGCACGGCTATCTGACGGATCGCTTTGGATTTCCGGCCAGCTTTGCTTTGGGCATCGCGTGCGGCTTACTGGCGTTCGTGATGGTGATCTTTGCCGGCCCTGGTAAGTCGAAAAGGGAAGATTAACACTTAGACAATTCGGGGTGGCACGCCGCTTGCAAATTATTCTGGCAGTCGTACCCGCGGAGATGAAACGCACGTCTCTCTGGAACGACGGGCAAGGAGGTTTGGAAGCGATGACGAAAGCAACCGTTTTAGCAGGAATTCTGGTGCTCGGTGCGGCGCCGGTGTTCGCACAGTGGGGGCGGATGGGCAATAATACCGTCTCGTTCCGGCCTCGTTTCCAGAGCATGGATACGCGCGGCGCCGATGGACGTTGCGTGATCCGTGTACGAATTGACGACGAGGCCGATGTCATTATGAACGGGGATACGGTCAGTATCCGGACCTATCGGGGGAATCAGGGCCGCGATGAGGGTTCTGAGTGTACCAGTCCGATGCCCCGGGGCGCGAGCGTACAATTCCGCGGAATCGATGGCCGCGGCGATGTGCGGCTGACGCAGGCGGGCAACGGCGGACCAGCGGTGGTCCACATTCGCGATCCTAAGGGCGGCGATGAAGGTTATACCTTTGAACTGCGCTGGACCGGAGGCGGTTATTACGGCAACAACGGCCCTTACAACAACGGTCCCTATAACAATGGTCCCTATAGCAACGGCCCGTACAATAACGGTCCGTACAGCAACAATGGCGGCTGGTGGGGCAATGGGAACGGCGGTTACAACAATGGCGATCCCTATGCAGTGAACGGCGCTGCTCGGGCGTGTTCCGATATGGCTGCCAACGAAGTGAGCCGGCGGTACAACGTGCGGCAACGCGACCTGTCGATGATGGGCGCGAATGCCGATCGGCGCGGCCGCAACGGCCGGCGAGCCGACATTGACGGCGACTTGCAGGATCGTCGGACGGGGAGGGTTTACTCCTACGAATGCTCCGTCAACACGAATAACGGACGAGTGAACAACGTTCGAGTTTACGCGCGGTAGAGGCGTGTAATCAGAGCGAGGGGTGCGGCGAGATTGTGCCTGGGGTGGCCCGCCGCACCCCTCGTTTAGTTATGTGAGCGGGCGACAGCTTTTTTCCACCCGGCGTAGAGTTCCTCGCGCCGGGTTTCGTTCATGCTGGGGTGGAAGATACGGTCGGCTCGCCAGAAGCTTTCGACCTCGGCGGTGGACTTCCAAAAACCAGTGGCCAGGCCGGCGAGATATGCCGCGCCGAGCGCCGTTGTTTCGATATCGGCTGGGCGGACAATGGGGCGGTTGAGGATGTCGGCCTGGAACTGCATGAGGAAGTTGTTGGCGGCAGCGCCGCCGTCGACTCGGAGTTCGACTAACGGTTCGCCGGCATCGGCCTGCATGGCATCGACGAGGTCGCGGGTCTGGTAGGCGATGGATTCGAGGGCGGCGCGGACGATATGGGCAGCGTTGGCGCCACGGGTGAGTCCGCTGATGAGGCCGCGGGCGTGCTGGTCCCAATAGGGTGCACCCAATCCTGTAAATGCCGGTACAAAATACACACCCGCTGTATCGCTTACCGTGGCGGCGAGGGGTTCGGATTCGGCGGCGGAGCGGATGAGTTTCATCTGGTCGCGAAGCCATTGGACGGCGGCTCCGGCCACGAAAACACTGCCTTCGAGTGCATAATCCGCACAGTGGGGCAGGCAGGCGGCGCGCGTGGTGAGCAGGCCGTGGCGTGACGTCCGAACCGCGCCTCCCGTGTGGAATAGTGCAAAACAACCCGTACCGTAGGTGTTCTTCGATAACCCGTGGCGGAAGCAGGCTTGGCCGAAGAGGGCGGCCTGCTGGTCGCCCGCGATGCCGGCAATGGGGATGGCCGCGCCGAGGTGTTCGGGTTGCGCTTCGGCTACGGCTTCGCTCGACGGGACGATACGCGGCAGCATGCGTTGAGGCACGCGGAAAAGCGCGAGCAGGTCGGGATCCCAAACGCCGGATTCCAGGTTCATGAGCATGGTGCGCGAGGCGTTCGAAACGTCGGTGACATGGGCGGCGCCGTTGGTGAGCTTCCAGATGAGCCAGGTGTCGATGGTGCCGAACAGCAGGTCGCGCTCGCGAGCGTCGGGCACATGGTCGAGAATCCATTCGAGCTTCGTGGCGGAGAAGTAGGCGTCGGAGACGAGGCCGGTCTTCCGGCGTATGATCGCGGCGTGGCTGGCGGCTAGCTCGCTCGAACGGTCCGCCGTGCGGCGGCACTGCCAGACGATCGCCGGAGCTACAGGCTTGCCGGTTTGGCGATCCCAAACCACGGTGGTTTCCCTTTGGTTGGTGATGCCGATGGCCGTGATATCCGCGGGCGAGATGCCGGCGTTGGCGATGGTGTCGCGGGCGGCTTGTAGCTGGGCGGTAAAGATCTCTTCGGCGTCCTGTTCGACCCAGCCGGCATGCGGGTAGGCGGTCGAAAACAGGGCGCACTCCATGGCGATTCGGCGGCCCTGGATATCATAGAGCGCGGCGCGGGCGCTCGATGTTCCTTCATCGAGCGCGAGTACATAACTTGGCATCCCCTCTATAATAGTGAGTTAGCCATCATGTTCTTCCGACGCGAAAAGCCGAAAGTGTACACCTTCTCCGAGCGCATGTCCGAGTTGCGCCAGGCGGGTTTTGAAGTCCAGGACGGGCCGAAGACTCGCGTCAGCCGCAATGGTTGCGCCGCTGAGCTGTCCGATGCGGGCGGCGGATTGGTGCGGGTCGAACAGTCGGGCGTGCTGGTTGGATCGGAGATCGGCCTGTTGGTAGACGTGGGTTACCAGAAAACGTGGCAGACGGCGTCAGGTAAGCGCGTTGCGGCGCGGGCCGAGCATCTGAAGGCGTTGCACGCGTTCACGGAAGATCTGCGGGAGACTCTCGGGTTGACCAGTTTCTACAACGAAAGCCTGGGCACCACGAACGACCTGCACCTCTACGATCGGGTGGAAGATCGCGACGCGGGCGTCCACACGAAGCCCTGGGAGCACGCCTAGAAGAGCGGGGTTTAAGTACGGGAACCCGTCGCTTACTCCCCCAACCTTAGGACTGCCTCAGAAGCTCATCAACAGGTTTCGAACGTCGCCGATCTTCGCACGGAGCTGGTTAACGTAATTAAGCAGCATGGTTATCTGAAACCCCTTGGTCAACTGCTCCATAGGTTTGACGGTCTTGCTAAGGTCCACGCACGATTGATAAAGGGCGTTGTACTTCTGCAAAGACGATTCACACTTCTTCCTTGCCTCATCCAGCGACTTTCGTTCTTCTTGTGTCAATTGACGGCCCTTCAATCCGCTTTTTAGACTGGACCATTCGCTATACCTTAGCTCCCATTTCTTTCGGCGCTCCTCAACTACGGTTTGCAATTCATTGACGAGTCCTTTCATCTTTACGAGGTCAGGCTCTTTGATGTTGTGTTTAGCCGCAGCGGTGCGGGCAAGCTCTTTGGCGATTGCGGTCGCATTTTGAAGCGCATTGATCTTAACTGGATCGTAATCCTGTGACTTCGCTACGGCCTCAGCAGCTAACTGTTGAAGAGTTTTCATATGACCTTTCTTCTCAGCTTTGAGCGCTTTGAGCTGCCATAGAGTATATACCAGCAAAACCTTCGTTCGCTCTTCAAAAAAACACGTCAAAAAGAAAACTACTTAGAATTGCAAAACGCGAGTACTGGGTGCAGTGGGCCTTTACACGGCAGCTGCGGGACAGCGATGGTGCGATCTTTGGAAGGCGGGTTAGGGGCGGCCTTCGGAGTTCACTTCCGATAGAGCCTGTTTGCGCGGGGCAGCGCTTTCGGCGCGGGCGGCGCTGCCGTAAATCCGGCGGTAAATTTCCGCGTTGCGCATCACCGTCTGCACATAGTTGCGGGTTTCGCTGAACGGAATCCATTCAATGAACTCCGAGGGTTCCTTGAAATTCCCCCAAGCGAGCCAGGCTTTCGCGCGCGAAGGTCCGGCATTGTAGGCGGCCAGGGCGGCTTCCCACGATCCGTTAAACGAATCCACGATCTGACGCATGTAGTATGTGCCGAGCCGCAGGTTCACTTCGGGCTGGTAGAGCTGGGCAGTGGTGAAACCGCCGATGCCGAGGCGGCGGCTCAGTTCGCGGCCCGTACCGGGCATGATCTGCGTCAAGCCCATCGCTTTGGCGCGCGATAGCGCACGGGGGTCGAATTCAGATTCCTGCCGGATGAGCCCGGCGACCAGGTACGGATCGAGCGACTGCGTTTGGCTGAAACGTTCAAGACTCTCGCGATAGTGCAAGGGGAAGGCGGCTTTCCAGAACGCGGCGGGTACGCGGTCGAAGTCCCAGGACAGATAACTCGAAGCCATCGACTTGACGTTGCGCAATCCCTGGCCGGGCGCGCCGCGCGCGGCGGCGATCTGCGAAGCTTCTATGGCCATCACCGGCGCGCGCGAATCGGTTTTCGCGCCGTAGCGTAGTTCGAGTTCCGCTACCTCATTCAATCCCGCTTTGGCGAGTAGACGGGCGCGTTCGATGCGGCGCTGGGTGGTGGAGTCCGGCGTGAAGTCGGCTGAACTCAGACTGGCGCTGGGCAGCTTCCAACCGGAGACTTGCGCGCGCACGGCGTCGGAAAGGTGGGCTTGCCGGATAACGGGCTGGGCCAAACGGTCACGCGCGATCACGCCGTAGTAGTAGTTCGGGAAATGTTGCGTGAGCGCCTCATAGTAGACACGCGCGGCGCCCGGCTCGGCGGATTCTTTCATGCGGCCGAGATAGTAGAGCGCGGCGGGCGCATCGGGCGATTGCGGATAGCGGTTGAGATGCTCCTGCAGCATCAGGCCGGCGTCGGGCTCGCGGCGCGAGTAGGCCACCCAGGTGGTACGCCAGTGGCAGAAGGGCGCCTGCGGATCGTTCGGGAACGCGCTGTAGCAGGCCTTGTACAGCGGCAGGTACGATTCCGTTTCGTTGTTCATCAGATGGCGATTCGCGGCGGAGACCAGGGCTTCCAGCCGCCACTGCGACTGCGGGTACTTAACGCTGAGGTCGCGCAGAGAGGCGTCAACGTCTTCCCAACGGTCGAGCCGACGGGCCGCGCTCAAGCGGTAGTAAAGGCGTTCGGCATCGGCCTTCGGATCGGTTACCGCGAGCGTGCGGAGATACTCCCAAGCTCCGGCGTATTCGCGGGCGAAATACTTCGCGGCGCCGATCCGGACGCGGGCCAGATCACGCAGTTCGACGGGCAGCGTTGCCATGGCGGAGCGCAACTCAGCGGCCGCCAGAGCGGCGCCCCCGGCCTGCATGAGCTTTTCGGCACGGGCCAGCAGTAGTTCGGGAGAAATGCTTCCGGCCAGCAGCAACCCGGACTGATCGGCTTCCGCTGTGCGCGGCCAGTCGCGATAGACTCGCTCGAGCATCGGGCGCGCCGCCTGCACGTCGCCACTCAAGTGCAGGGCACGGCCCAGGGCGGCCCAACCGTGCGGCTGGGGTAAGTGATCGATGTTGGGCTTCAGTATCTCAACGGCTTCGGCGGGAGCACCGGCTTCGATCTTGCATTGTGCAAGCAGGACCAGCGCCCATCCGCGATACGGTGATGAGGGCTGGTGCTTGAGGGCTGCCTCAATATAGGGTATCGCCTCGGCACGGTATAGGTTTTGGGCAAGCGCACGGCCGGCGCCGTAGTTGGTGAAATCGGCGAGTAGGGGCAGGCGGGGAATAGCGGCAACGAAATTCGGCAGAGCGTCCGCCGGGCGGAGTTCATCGAGATCGATCGTGGCAAGCGCGAGCAGCGCCAGCGCGCCCTGTTCGTCTTTGGAATGCGCCTGGGCGAAGTTCACGAGGAGCGTGCGGTTCGCTGAGTTCGCAGAGTCTTTGTATCGCCGGACAATGCCTTCGAGGGTTGTGGGGATCGGCGCCGGAGGCGGCGCTTTCTTCGCAGCGGCGGCGGTAGACTTCTTTTTCGCCCGCTTGGATTTGGTCGCGGCGGCGCGCTTGGTCTTGCCGGAGGCAACCAAGACCGTGGAAGCGGGCACCAAGCCAAGCACCAGCAGCAGGGTGACGACGAACCCCGCGCTACACCAGCGGGCCCGGATATTCGGGCCCCAGCAGATCCTCTTTATCATTCGCGAGTTTCCGGACTAGCTCCAAATGCATGTAGTCGACCATCGGGCCGCCGTTCGACAAAAACTGGTCCTGATACTGCCGGCGGGCATGGTCGATCTCTGTTTGTAGGACGCGGTAGAGCGCGGCTTCGATACGGCCGCGTTGTACCGATTCCGCCTTGTACAACTGCCACTCGGCAACCTGCACACGCGCAAACCGTTGGGCGCGCAGGTGTTTTTCCTGCTCCTCGGGCGACAATTCCTCCCATGCGGGGAAGTCCGCCGATTTCGGTTTGGCGCCTTCAATGTCGATGAGGCCGGCGACGGGCTGCGGCGCACGCTTATCCCACACGCTGGCGGCGAGCGAGCCGAGCAGTTCCAGGGCATCCATATCGACCATGTCTTTCGGGCCGTCGGCATAGAGCAGCCCGATGGGTTTGCCGCGAGCCTCGAGCGGAACAGCATAGACACGAGAGCCTTCCGCCGGAGCGCCAAGTGCGCCAGCCAGGGTTTCCGAAATCTCGCGCGGGGTCCAAGCCGCGATCAGCGACTCGCCTGTGCGCAGAGCCTGGTCGAAGGCGGCTGCCTCGGCCGCGGCGAATTCGCACACGGGCAGTTCCGGATTGGCGCGCTCGAGCCTCAGGCGGTCGCCTTGTACGGTCAGCACGCCGATGCGCGGCGCACATGGCCGGGCCGCGTCCAGCAGAGCCAATGTCCAGTCTTCCTGCTTTTCGGCTTGCAAGAGGCGGCGCGATGCCTGGTTGAGGCGCTGTGTGATGGCGCGTGTAGCGACGGCCGTTTCCCGCTGCAGGGCGGTGTCGACACGCGAGCGGATGACGGTTTCCAGTTCGGGAGCGAGGGCATCGAAGCGTTCGGTGAGCAAGTGCTGCAGGTGCGCTTCCCAATCGCTACGCAGGGCCTCTTCGGTTTTTGCGATATGCAGCAACCATGCGCTCCCCAGTTGTTCGCGGGCGGTTTGGCGCGCCTGCGCCAGAATTTCTGAGAACTCGCTCGTGTCCGGACTTGGCATGAGTGCTAAGGGCATTCTAGCGAAGGTGGGGTGTGTCAGGCGAAAAATCGTCGACGGGTGACGAGTCCTATAGCGCGGCGATCGGGCGCTACACTGAAAGGTCGCCTATGAAACGTGCAGTATTGGGTCTTTTTCTAATCAGTTCAGTGTTCGCAGTCGAGGCGCCGAAACGCGCCAGGAACGTAATTCTGCTGCTGGCGGATGCGGGTGGCGTTGCCACTGTGAACGCCGCGAGCCTCTACGCTTATAACGCTCCGCAAAAGCTCTACATACAGAGTTGGGAGCATATCGGGCTGTCCGACACTTCGCCCGCCGGCAGGTGGGTGACGGATTCCGCGGCCGGGATGACCGCGATCGTTACAGGAAAGAAGACGCTGAACGGCGTGCTGAGCCAGGCGCCGGATGCGTTGCGAGGGCAGAAGGATGGTACGCCGCTCAAGACGATCCTCGAGTATGCCGAGGAGAAGGGCCTTTCGACCGGCATTCTGTCGAATGTCACCATTACGGACGCGACGCCCGCGGCGTGCATCGCGCAGGTGAACGATCGCGGCAAGTTTGGCGAGATCTTCATGTCGATCTTCCAGCCGCGGTTTGGTGACGGTGTCGATATCGTGTTCGGTCCGGGCCGGCCGCGGATTTTTGAAGCCGTAAGGAAGTTGGGGAAAGATCCCGATGCGGTGGCCGCTGAGTTCAATCGCCCGGTGTATGCGTCCCTGGACGAAGTGCCCGCGGATGCGGACCGTGCGATCGCGATTTTGGACAAGCCGATCGACCTCGACTTCGCGGCCAAGCGCGCGATTCAATCGCTCGCGAAAAATCCGAAGGGGTACTTCCTGATGATCGAGTCGGACGCGCACACCGATAATCCGGAAGCGGGGCTGAAGCGCCTGGTGTCGTTCGATAAGACGATCCGCGATATCGCGGCGATGGTGAACCTGGACGAGACGCTGTTGCTGTTCACGGCGGACCATTCGTTTGAACTGCGCCTGACGGGCGGCGGTCCCGATCAGCCGCTGTTGAAGGGTTACGAGGAGTGGCGCACCGCGAACGCCGGCAAGAAGGCGGAGGTGCAGATTCCGGCGATGCGTGTGGGCGGATCGCACACCGGCGAAGAGGTCCTGGTGGCCGCCAAGGGCGCGGGCTCTGAGCGGGTTCACGGATACATGGCGAACACGCAGTTGTTCCACATCATGTTGCAGGCCTACGGCTGGCAACAGTAGATCCTCGTTGGCCCCTTCGTTGTAACAGCGCACAATAGGAGCAGGATGCTGTTGCACGAGGTGGTGGAGACATCGGAGCGGCTGGCGGGAACCTCCAAACGATTGGCGAAGATCGATTTGGTGGCGGACCTGATTCGGCGGGCGAAGGGCGAAGAGATCGAGATCGCGGTCGCCTATCTGTCGGGCGAGATACGGCAGGGTCGCATCGGTATCGGCTGGTCGATGCTCCAGGTGGGGCGTAGTGCGCCTCCGGCGAGTTCACCGAAGCTGTGGCTGCCCGATGTGGACGACGATTTTCAGCGGCTTGGCTCGGTGAAGGGCAAAGGGGGTGACGAGCAACGCCGCGCGATGCTGTACAAGCTGTTCTCGAGCGCTACGAAGGCGGAACAGGACTTCCTCTCGCGATTGATTATGGGCGAATTGCGGCAGGGGGCACTGGAGGCAATTGTCCTCGAGGGTGTCGCCAAGGCCGCGGTGGTGGAACCTGGGAAACTGCGGCGTGCCGCGATGCTGGCGGGCGAGTTGCCGAAGGTCGCGCGCAAGGCGATGGAGGAAGGCGATGCCGGGTTGGGCGGGTACAGTATTGAGCTGTTCCGTCCGGTGCAGCCGATGTTGGCGCAACCGGCCGAGGATATCGGCTACGCGCTCCAGCAATTAGGTTCCGCCGCATTGGAGTATAAGTTCGATGGGGCGCGGATCCAGGTGCACAAGTCGGGTGACAATGTAATTGCTTATTCGCGAAGTCTGAAGGACGTGACGGCGGCGATTCCGGAGGTGGTGGAAGCGGTCCGCTTAATGCCTGCACGAGACCTGATTCTCGATGGCGAAGTGTTAAGTTTTGACGAAGACGGCCGGCCGCAGCCGTTTCAAGTGACGATGCGGCGGTTTGGGCGGAAGCTGGATGTAGACCGGATGCGTTCGGAACTTCCGGTGAAGCCTGTCTGGTTCGATCTGCTGTATTCGGGCGGCTCGATGCTCGATGAATCGCAGGCGCGCCGGTTCGCGGAACTGAGGCGGGTATCGGCCGCCGATCAACTGGTGCCACATATGGTGACCGGCGACGTGGAACAGGCGGCCGCCTTTGTCGAACAGGCGCTGCGACAGGGGCACGAAGGCGTGATGGCGAAGTCGCTTGAGGCCGGGTATGCGGCGGGGTCGCGCGGGGCAAGCTGGTTAAAGGTGAAGAAGGCGCGCACGCTCGACTTGGTGATTCTCGCCGCCGAGTGGGGCAACGGGCGGCGCCGCGGACTACTGAGTAACCTGCATTTGGGCGCCCGCGACACGGTGAACGGCGATTTTGCGATGCTGGGCAAGACCTTTAAAGGACTTACCGATGAAATGCTGGCCTGGCAAACCGAACAACTGCTGAAGTTGGAAATCGCTCGCGATGGGTATGTGGTGTATGTGAAGCCGGAGCTTGTGGTTGAGATCGCGTTTAACGAGATACAGCTAAGTTCCAGATATGAGAGCGGCCTGGCCCTACGCTTCGCGCGGGTAAAGCGTTACCGGACAGACAAGACGGCCGAACAGGCAGATACGTTCGAGACTGTGCAAAGAATGGCCAACCCACTTACATGACATTCGCGGTCGAAGTGTGCACGCTGCGGTTTCAGGCGATCGATACAATCTACTTCCCCGCCCCAAGCGCCGGCAATGTGCTGCGCGGAGCGCTGGGCGACTGGCTGCGGCACGCGCCGAACCTGGAGCCTTACCGGTACTGGTTCGCGCCGCAAGCGAATTCCGGTCCCAGCGGGTTTGCCGACAGCGCGCGGCCGTTTGTGCTGCGGGCGCAATCGCTGGATTACCGGCGAGTCCAGCCGGCCGAGGAGTTCTGCTTCGATGTGCATATCTTCCCGGCGGGCGATGAAGGACCCGATATGTTCGCCCGTATGTTCAAGTTTGCGGAGGTACACGGATTGGGCGCCGGGCGGGGCCGGGCGAAGTTCGTTGAGCTAGGCCGCCGGACGGAACGCGTTGAGCTATTGCAACCGGTGGCGGCTCGCGAAGCGTCCATCGAGTTCCTGACACCGACCGAACTGAAGCACCAGGGCGCGATCGTGTCAACACCGGAGTTCGGCGTCCTGTTCGGGCGCATTCGCGACCGGGTAGCGCGGCTGTTGCAGCTGTATGGAGCGGGGACGCCGCCTGATTTCGACTTTAGAGCGATGGGCGAACGCGCGGCGAGAATCCGAATGACACGCTGCGATGTCGCCTGGCAGGACGCGGAGCGCCGCAGCAGCCGCACCGCTCAGGTGCATCCGCTGGACGGGTTTTGCGGCAGCGCACAGTATTCAGGCGCATTGTCTGAATTCATACCGTGGCTGTACGCTGCGCAGTTGTGTGGCGTGGGCCGGCAGACGGTTTGGGGAAAAGGCGCGATACGAGCGGCCATTCTGATCCGATAGCATGTCTGGGAGGCATGCGCCCGAATCGCCGCAAACCAGATGGAGGGCCGGTGTATGGCTTCGATCGCGACAAACGGGCGGGCGATGTTTTTGCGCACCGATTCGCGCCTGTACCGCGTTGAAAAGGTATCTTCAAAGCATGCTGATTGAATACGAAGCTGCGCCGGCGCGCGTGAAGGCAGTGTACGACGATATCCGCGCTACGCGGAAAACCGAGTACATCAATAACTTCTGGAAAGCCCTGGCGAGCGATCCCGCGACGCTCGAACGCACGTGGGAGAGCGTGAAGGCCGTGATGTCGCCGGGCGCGCTGGATCCGCTTACAAAAGAGCTAATCTACGTTGCTGTTTCCGCTACGAACGGCTGCGGCTATTGCATCGCGAGCCACACGGCGTCAGCGCGGGCCAAAGGCATGACGCCGGAGATGTTCGGTGAACTGATGGCCGTAACCTCACTGGCGAACGCGACGAACCGGCTGGCGAACGGCTATCAGGTCGAAATAGACGCGATATTTCGCGAAGGAGCATAGTTAGCGTCCCCGCCTGAGTATCTCGGCGAGGATTTCAGTGATCTCGAAAACGGCGCGGTTCCGGATGAGGGCGGTGCGTTCGCGATACGCGTCTAACTCGCCCGGCGCGAGCAGGCGAGATACGGCAGGGACAATACCGCCCCAGTTCTTGACGACGATTCCGAGACGCTTCTCTTCGAGCCACGCGGCGTTGTAGCGCTCCTGGGGCATGGTCCAGGCATTCAGATCCACGATGATCGGCAGTTTCATCGCGAGGGCCTCGCTGATGCTTCCAGGACCCGGCTTGCCGATCATAAAATCGGCCATCTGCATGAACTTCGGCACTTCCGAAGTGAAGCCTTGGACATGCACCGGGAATGGAAGCTTCAATTGACGCAACCGCGCGCCCAGCCTCTGGTTGCGGCCGTGCATCAGGATCAATTGCAGTTTGAGGCTGCTGTCGCCAAGGCGGCGCGCAATGTCGACCATGGCGCGCGAGCCTTCACCGCCGAACAGCACGACGCCGGTCGGCAAGTCCGGAGATAGCCCGAGTTTCTGCCGTTCGGCCTTGCGGTCGATGGGCGCGACATCATAGAACGCGGGCCGCAGAATCATTCCGGACACGCGGAACACACGGTGTTTCGGGTGGCCGAATGAATATGCCTGTTCCACCGCTTTATCTGTCCCACAGATGACATATTGCTGCTGACGTTCCAGCCAAACGCGGGGCGGAATGTCCGCGAAGTCAGTGATGATGGTGACGAACGGGGCCTTGGGATTCGCGAGTTCGATGCCTTTTTTGAGCGCCCGGTTGAAGTGCGGGATAAGCGACACCACCATATCCGGCGTGTTGGCGACCCACTTATCGCGCAACATGCCCACCTGCTTGTTTTCATAGAGCCAGATCAACAGGTGCATCGGCTGCATAAGTTGCTTGGTGCCGAGGGTCCAGCCGTTCTTCAGCAGGATGTTATAGATGTCTTCGACGCCTTGGCCGGTCAGCTTTTTGACGATATCAAGCGAGCCAAGTTCCTGGGTGAAGTTGAACAGCCTTACGTTCCAGGGCCGTCGCCGGCTGCGGATGACGTCGCCCAAAGCGGTGGCCGCCGCTTTGTGGCCGCCCCCGGCTTCGACGTACACCAGATCGACTCGAGCGTCCACTGCATTCCTATTCTCCCTTCACCAGACCCAAGAAAACAAACAATTTCTGCATTTTCTGATTTGGCGCGCCGATCGAAACCGGAATTCAACTCAACACACACTAGCGTGAAACAGAAGTGGCGAATACTGTGGCCGGAGGATGATGAGAAATAGCGGAAGTTGCGCGATACGGCGGTGGTCCACGAAACTGGTTAATAAGAGTTTTTCTGGGACTGTGGACCGAATTGCAGTAGTGGAGATGTTGGCGGAATGACCAGCCAGCAGCGGATGCTCGACTTCATCACTACGCGCGACCACTCGCTCATGCGCCGTGTGCACAAGTGGCCGGCGCCGCGTTGGGTGCGGCTGTGGATGATTTGCGCGACGCGCGGTGGCGATGGCTGGTTGTGGTATTCGCTGGCGATCCTGCTGGCGGCTCTGGGAGGCGATCACCGGTTCTGCGCATTGGGCGCGGCCGGAATGGCTTCATCCATCGGTATCGCGTTGTTTCTGTTCCTGAAGCGACTCACAGGGCGGCGGCGGCCATGCCATGTGGAACCACATTGCTGGTCGACATTGCTTCCGCCGGACCAATTTTCGTTCCCGTCAGGCCATACCATCACGGCGTTCGCGTGGACCGTGGCGATTGCGCAGTTCTACCCGGACCTCGCGGCCGGCCTCTATTTCTGCGCTCTATCCATCGCACTTTCGCGAATTGTTCTGGGCATGCACTTTCTATCCGACGTCGTGGCCGGGGCCGTGCTTGGGTCGGCGCTCGGCTACTGGGCATTCCTCATAGTTCACTAGTGGCGCTATTCGCGTGGCGCTCGGCTCATCTTCGCCATTGGCGCTATTAACTCGGCGTCCGCTATAGCGGGGAGCGTGAAATAGAAGGTCGCACCTAGTCCGGCGTTTCCTTCCGCCCACATTCTTCCGCCATGCCGTTCCACTACTCTGCGGCAAATCGCCAAGCCGATTCCAGAACCCGGCACATCGCGCCCGTGCAGGCGCTTGAACATTCCAAACACCCGTTCGGCGTGTTCCTGTGCAAAGCCTTGGCCGTTATCCGCAAACGAGAAAAGCCACTGCCCATCCAGCGGTTCAGCGGTTATGCGAATCTCCGGCTGGACACCCGGCCGCGCGTATTTAATGGCGTTGCTCAGCAGGTTCTCAAACAACTGGCTGTATTGCCGCTGGTTGCCCGGTACCACGGGCAATGGCGCAGCTTCGATACGCGCGCCACTTATCGAAATGGCGGCTTGAAGCTCGTGCGCCGCGGTGTCGAAGGCACGTTGCAGGTCCGCCTCTTGTGGGGCGGCCCTGTCGTCGCCTGCCACTTGCGAGTAGGCAAGTACATCGGATATCAACTGGCTCATGCGGCGGCCGGATTGAACGATGGCACGAAACTGATCGCGAGCAAGGTCGTCCAGCCGGTCGCGGTAGGTCACGTCCAACCATTGCGACAACGTCACTACCGTCCGGATGGGCTCCTGCAAATCATGCGCCGAGATGTAAGCAAACTGGCTTAAATCGTCGTTAGCCTGCCGCAGCGCCTCATTCGTGCGGCGTAATGCCGCGTTCGTCTCCGACAGTTCCACTTGCGCGCGCTTCGGCTCCGTGATGTCCTGCAAGATAACTTGAACGCCCAGGGGGTTGCCACCCTGCAGATCAACCGGCGCGCAGTGCACAAGCCAGAAGGCCACATCCGGGGCCGTCCCCGTCGTGATTTCGAAGTCGGAAATCGGCTGCCGCGTCGCCATCACTCGCAGCAGCACGGCTTCCAGTTGGACGGCCAGATCCGTCTTCATGGCCGTTTGGAACGCACTGCCCACCACCGGACCGTCGACACCCCCGGCGATTCGGGCAAACTGATCGTTCAACCGCACGACACGCAGGTCCTTATCGAGGTAGCACAACCCCACCGGAGCCTTCGCGTACAGCCCTTCCAATTCCGCAACGCGATGGCGCAGGTCGACGTTTGTCTTCTCCAGTTCCGCCGTCTGCCGATGCACCCGCTGGTCGAGTTCGGCGTTCGTCAACCGCAGCACCTGCTCCGCGCGGCGGCGCGAACTGGCCAAGCGACTGATCAAAACCGACAACAGCGCTAGCGCACCGAATCCGTACAGGTCAACCTGGCGCAGCGTAAATCCGGGTTTGACGAAGAACGGAACGATAGTGGCTGCGATCGCTACCCACAGCAGTCCCGGCCCGTAACCCTGCCATGCCGAGTAAAGCAGCGAGATCAAGTAGGTGACGAATGCGGCGGCGCCCACACCACGGCTTGTCCCTCCAAATTGCGCCAAACACCAGTGGAAGAGGCCAGCCACGAGAAGGGAAAAAACGGCCGCGGCGTACCGCTCCCCGACCTTGGCCGGGCTAAGTAACCGAGCAATCTGCTTTCCGTTCAAAAGGCGCTGCAGCACGCTTCTCGTTCCCAGTAGCGTGCGCTGCCCCCGTGCGACCTAGTTGGCTATTGTAACGCTTCTCACGCTACGCGCGCGTGTCTCACAGTAGAATCTGAAGAATTATGCCCCTTCGCCTCCTCGTTCCGCTACTCGTCTGTGTCGCATCGTTCGCCCAGGACGGCCGCCCGATCTTCGCCGCCCGGTGCACTGTGTGCCATGGCGATGGCCACGGGACGGAACGCGGTCCAAACCTTGCGAATAACCGGCGAGTTCGAATGCAGACCTTCGAGCAGTTGCGTGCGGTTATCCGGAACGGCATGCCCGCCACGGGGATGCCGGCGTTTGACCTGCCGGCGGCGGAGCTTGATGCCGTCACACGAATGGTGCGGTCGCTCAGTGCACCCGCAGCCGATTCGAACCCGCCTGGAGACGCCGCCGCGGGCGAGCGGTATTTCTTCGGGGCGGGCGACTGCGCCAACTGCCACATGGTGTTTGGAAAGGGCAAAGCGGTCGCGCCGGACCTGTCGGGGATTGGCCGCGAACTCACCTTCGAGGAATTACAGGCTGCGGTAAAGGAGCCGGCAGCGAAGGTGAAGTCCGGTTACGAGGTTGTGAAGGTCCAATCCAAAAATGGCCAAACCTTGCGCGGATTCGCCCGTAACCAGAGCCGTTACAACCTCCAGCTACAGGACCTTACAGGTAAGTTCCACCTCTTCACTCATCGTGAGATAGTGCGAGTAACTTCAGAAAGCGGCTCTATCATGCCTCCGCCGAAGTGCAGCGCCGCCGAATGCCGCGACTTACTGGCGTTCCTAAGCTCTCTAACGGGTGTATCGCTCACGAAACGAGCGGCCCCGCTCGCGGCGGAAAGCGGACCGCCGTTCGCGCAGATCGCAAATCCAAAGCCCGGCGATTGGGTGTCCTATCACGGAGCGCTTACCGGGAACCGGCATAGCGCGCTCG
The DNA here is from genome assembly GCA_020846745.1 of Bryobacterales bacterium. Lineage (GTDB taxonomy): Bacteria > Acidobacteriota > Terriglobia > Bryobacterales > Bryobacteraceae > JADLDI01. Next base: position 30,534 of record JADLDI010000028.1, read on the forward strand.
ATCAGATCAACACATCGAATGTTAACCGGCTGGCGCTGCAGTGGGTGTTTCCGATTGCGCATTTCACGCTGGAGGTGACGCCTCTCGTGATAGACGGCGTCATGTATGTGACGGGACCAAACCAGGTATTCGCGATTGACGGGAGGGCGGGCCGGACGATTTGGCACTATCAACGCCCCCGGTCCGGCGAAACTCGCGGCGACCCGGCTAAGGGAACCAATCGCGGTGCAGCTGTTCTTGGCGATAAGGTCTTCACGATCACTGATAACGCCCACTTACTCGCATTGCACCGTGTTACCGGGCAGCTCCTCTGGGAAGTGAACATTACTGAAGGCATGCCGAATCGCAATTACGGCAATACGGCCGCGCCGCTGGTGGTGAACGACCTTGTGGTAGCCGGTATCTCGGGCGGCGACTTAGGCGTTCGCGGCTTTCTGACAGCGTACAAAGCCGATACCGGCAGCGAGGCGTGGCGGATTTACACGACACCCAAGCCCGGTGAGAAAGGGTCTGAAACCTGGCAAGGCGCCGCACTCGCACAGTTCGGCGGCGGCGGTGCTACCTGGATGACGGGCACGTTCGATGCCGAAACAAACACGGTCTTCTGGGGCACCGGCAACCCCTTCCCTGCCCTGGATGGCGATGAACGCAAAGGCGATAACCTATACACCGACAGCGTGCTTGCGATTGATGCCGCAACAGGTAAGCTGAAGTGGCACTACCAGTTCACCCCGCACGATCTTTACGACTGGGACGGCGGACAGACGCCGCTGGTTGTCAATCGTCCGTTTGGTGGCCGTGAGCGCAAGTTACTCATTCAGGCCAATCGCAACGGTTTCTTTTATGTGTTTGACCGGACAAACGGCGAACTACTCCTGGCTAAGAAATTCTCTGATCGCGTAAATTGGGCGACGGCGATCGGCAAAGACGGACGTCCGGTGGTAGTCCCCGGCCTGGAACCGACGCGCGAAGGGACAAAGGTTTGCCCGAACATCCTGGGCGCCGCGAATTGGCCGTCGGTCGCGGTCAGTCCGCAGACCGGGTGGTTCTATGTCCAGTCGCGTGACGCTTGCGGTATCTACGCAAAGCCGCCAAGTTGGAACGCACGGCCGATCCCACTGGAGCCCGGCCGGATGGTGCTGCGTGCCCTGAACATTGAGACCGGCGAACGCATGTGGGAAGCGCCGCAAATAGGTCCCGCTGATAGCTGGGGAGGCGTACTTTCGACGGCCGGCGGCGTGATCTTCTTCGGCGAAGATAGCGGCGCGCTGGGTGCGGCCGACGCTAAGACCGGCAAGGACCTATGGCATATCCAAACTAACGCTTCCGCCGAACTCGGCGATGGTCACAGTTGGCGCTCGTCGCCGATGACTTACATGGTTGCAGGCAAGCAGTACATCGCTTTCGCCGCCGGACCGAATATTCTGAGCTTCGCCCTGCCGTCAGTCGAGTAGCGGCGCGGCCTGCTCCGCGGAAGTGATACCGGGGGGCAGTTCCATAATCTTTATATTGCGGAAGTGGATCTCCGCGCCTTCCGACTCGAGGCAGAGATAACCCTTCTTCTGTGTCGACTTACTGATGCCGTTCACGAACTTACCGTTGATTGCGAGCTTAATAACGCCGTCCACCGCCACCACATCGTACGTATTCCACTGCAACCGCGGCAGGCAGCGGTTTTCGAACGACATGCTGCGCTCGCCGCGCGGGTTATCGGGAGTAGTCTTGACACCGCCGACGCCGAACAACTCGCCGTGTACATAGGCGATGGGCGGGGTGACACCGTCGCGCTTGTGCAGGTTCGGCCACTCCAGTTCGAGCATCTGGACTTCAACGCCGTTTGGCAAACGGTTCTTTTCGCCGGGCACGGCATTACTCCACGCAAACACGCCCGAGTTCCCGCCCGGTTCCATGTGCATCCACTCGATGTGCAGGATGAAATTCTCATACTGCCGGTCGGAACGCATCACGCCGATCGGCTTGCCCGAGCAGACGATCATCCCGTCTTTGACCTTCCACGTGTCCGGGTCGGTATTCACGTTTACCCACCCCGTCAGGTCTTTCCCGTTGAACAGGTCGCGCCACTGCGGAATGGCCTGTCCCGGAGCCTGGTGAACCAGCAGCGCCAGCGTTCCCAGCGCCAAAATTGCGAACGGTCCTGCGATCTTCATCGCTCTTTAGATTACCGAAATAACATGACGGCAGAGACACCGGTCAAAGCGATGACGAGCCATTCGAAGAGTTTGGGCGAAATGTGACTAAGCAGCCAGCGTCCGGAAACCGCGCCCAATGCGATCGCCGGAATTACCATTATGTTGAAGGTCAGCGATGCCCGGCTGAATAGTCCGTGGTAGAGGTAGATGGGCACTTTCGATAGGTTGATGATAAAGAAGAACCATGCGCCAGTGGCGATAAACTCTTCCTTGGAAAGGTTCTTACTCAATAGGTATAGGTTCATCACCGGACCCGCCGCGTTGGCCACCGTCGTGGCGAAGCCCGCGGACACGCCATAAGGAAGCGGATGCGCACTGCCCATCGGCGTATCGGGGCGTAGCTTCCGCCGTACATATAGGAGCAACATCACCAGGACAATGACTCCGATAATCGGCCGCAGCGTACGCTCGTGGAGGTTCAACGCCACAGCCCCAAGCGCCACACCAACCAGTACCCATGGAGTAAGCGCGAAAAGCCGGCCCGCCGCGGCGTGCTTACGCCAATAGGCGATCGCGAACACGTCGGCAATGCACAGTATCGGCAGCAACCACCCGGCCGACAACCGGGCGTCGCCTACCGTCAGCACCATCAGGGGCACCACCGGCCCAGCTACGCCCGGCAACCCGGTCTTCGCCACACCGATCAGCACGGCGCACAGTGTGCCGATCGCCCACTGCCACCAGGCGAGGTCCGGAATCACTGCGTGATCACCGGCCGCGGCTGCACCAACCCGATTATCTGCGGTATGTCAAACGATTCGAGTAACCCGAAGCAAAATAACTCCGGCGCTTTATCTACTGTAAGATCGCGCGTCAGGATATCTTTGAGCGAGGCGAACGAGTCCTTCAACTCGAGCCCCGCCACGGGTTGCGGCTCCACGGCGGCAGCCACCAGCGCCATCAGGCTGGTGCGCGGGCCAACGGCCAGTACAGCCACGGACGAAGCGCCCCGTGCCGTCCTTAACCATCGCGCCGCCGCGTTGATCTCGCCGGCCTGCAATGCCAAGGGGCGCTCGCCCAGGCCCGCCAGTAACATCGCATAGAGGAAGTCGCGGCGTGTGATCTTCGATTCGCCGAGATAGAACGGGTCGATCGCCAGCACACGCTTGCCGGCAGCAACAAGACGATCAATATGCGCCGCCGCCGAAGCCTTCCCCTGGTCCGCAATGACGATTACGGCTTCGTTGCCGGAACCGAACTCTACTGCCGGCACGGTCCACGAACGGTCCACTTTGAGCTTCCAGTAAGTGGCGGCGCCGTCCTTCGCCGCCTCCGTACCATCCGCAGCCAGCGGCCGGTAGCGAGTTACGGCGCGCAGATTGTCTAAATTCGCACGCCCAGGCCGGGGTAAGTTCGCGGCCAGGCTCAGCGCCACTTTGTGGAAGTCGAGGTTATCCGCCGGAAGCGTGGGCCGCAGTTGCGTGTTCGGCCGCACCTGGTCTTCGACATTCACTTCCTTGGTATCGAAGTTCATCCGGAAGGCTTCGCGAACGAAGCGGTAGAAGGCTTCGCGATTGTCCTGATCATAGTTATGGCCTGCGCCGTGATTGACGTGATACTTGAGCGCGTTCATGTTGTCGTACAAGCGGTAGAACGGCGTTGCCGCCTGTAACAGTGGACTGATCGCGTAATCGGCGCGGAAGCAGCAGCTATCTTTGGCGTTGTTCGCCAACTGGATCGGCCGCGGCGCCATCATGGCGGTAAGGTGCGTGTAGTCGGCAACCGACGCTAAGTCGGAAGGTGTCTGCTCGCTATCTCCCAGGTCGAGGTCAGGCCACTGCGCCCGGGTTAGATAAGACGAGTAACCCGCCACCGGCATTGCGGCGCCGACGCGCGGATCGAGTGAAGAGAAGAAGATCGTCTGCCAGCCGCCTCCGGACAAACCCGTCACCGCGATCCGCTGCGGATCGGCATGCGGCAGTGTCAGCGCAACGTCCAGCGCGCGCTTTTGCCCGAGGAAATGCAGCGCCACCCCGCTTGTCCCGGTCAGATCGATCTGCGGCATGCGGTAATGGTTCAACGCATCCATCTTCATTTGCCCCATGCCCAGCCATTCCGGGTTGATCGCATAGAAACCTTTCTTCGCCAGATTCATGCAACGGATCTGGATGTAAGGCGTGGCCGTGCCGTCACCCTCGTGGCCATTCACATTCAGCACCACCGGCGTCGGGCCGTTCACTTGCTCCGGCTCATAGATCAATCCTGGCAACCAGAAGCCCGGTATGATCTCATAGCGGAATTGCCGGACCTTATATCCCGGTCCGGAAGCGAATACGGGTAGGACCTCGAACTTCGTCTTCGCATCACGCCAGGCCTTCGCCTCCCCGCGAAACACGACCTCGTCCAGCACCCTTTGGCGCAACGCCGTTGAATATTTCTCCCATTCCGCGGTGGTCTTGAAACTGCCGAGCGGCGGCACCTTCCAGCCCGTGTACACCTGAACATCGAGCAACGGCTGGTTGGGATCTAAGATGTGCTTCTCGAGCAACTGCGCTGTATTCGATTGGGCAAACGCGGTGGCGACTGCGGACAAGGCAAAAGCTGAAATAAGTAGCTTCATGAAACAATTCCTGAGATATCGAACAGATACATTGGGCGGCCGCCGCTATGAGGCGAGTCGCGTCAACCATATTAACGTTTAACGCAGTCCCAAATTGGGTTCGTTCCGCACGGATTCTTGCAGGGCGGTCTGGTAGCCGATTTTGGCGTACTGGCTGATGAGGAAGTTGACGGAGATATCGAGGTTGGCAGCGTCGTCGCGTATTTCGGCGGCTACGGA
>JADLDI010000029.1 GCA_020846745.1 Bryobacterales bacterium
GCTGTTGAAGGAGCGAGGGTAGCGAAAAGGGCACCGGGAGGCCTCCTGTGCCTAGCGTATCACTACGCAAGGAGATATTGCTCAAAAAAGGAGGCCGCCGAAAGCCTCACTTTTATGTCGCACACCCGGGTCAGGAGTCGTGACGGAGGTTTGGCGCTTCGGATGCTACCCTGATGGGTTGATTAACGGTGTCATTGTCGTGGATAAGCCTTCGGGGTGGACCAGCCACGACGTCGTCAACAAGCTCCGGCGGATTGCCAATACGAAGAAAGTTGGTCATTTGGGGACGCTCGATCCGCTGGCAACGGGTGTGCTTCCGCTGGTAGTCGGCCGGGCTACGCGGCTCGCGCAGTTTTACCTGAAGAGTGAAAAAGTGTATGACGCGGTGATCCGGTTCGGACAGTCGACGAACACGTACGATAGCGAGGGTACTCCGACGTCAGAGATGGTCCGCTATACGGTTGGCCCCGAGGTGGAAGCGCTACTTGGCCGCTTTCGTGGGACTATCCAACAGACGCCGCCGCCGGTTTCCGCCAAGAAGATCGGCGGCACTCCGGCCTACAAGCTGGCACGCAAGAACATTGAAGTGGAGTTGAAGCCGGTGGAGGTCACCATTCATTCGATTGAGTGGCTGGGCGCGACCGGCGCCGACCTGCGTGTGAAAGTCCACTGCTCGGCGGGAACGTACCTACGCAGTATTGCGCATGAGTTGGGCCAAGGGGTGGGATGCGGCGCACACCTGCGGGAACTTCGACGGTTGATGTCTGGGGATTTCACGATCGACGAGGCTCGAACGATTGCGGAACTGGAGGCGATGGCGGCAGAGGGAAGGCTTGCGCAGGCGGTGGTGCCCTGCGGCAAGATGCTGCCCCATATCCCGTCGGAAGTTGTTGACTCGATTACAGCAGGACAGATCCGGCAAGGCCGCGATTTTCGAGTTTCGCCGTTTCGGGTGACGCGCGGGACGCAGTTGGTGAAAGCTTTGACGAGTGACGGTGAACTAATAGCAATCGGAGAGGCTAAATTACCGAATATCTACCACCCGATACTGGTACTGTAGAGGGCGCGATAGATACCGGATGTCTGAATCGATTTTAATCGCTTATTAGGCCGCCATTCAGAGTGCTGTGGGTATTCTGAATTGTGGTTTACACGTTGGCGCAAGCAGTGGTGTGTCTGATGCTGCTCGTGCCGCTGTCCGCAACTTCGCAGGAACAGATTGACCCGCCGCCGAGCGAGGCGCCCGAGTATAACTTCTGGTCAGGCACGGTGGCTGAGGTGGAGGATGGGTGGTTAACGGTGAGACGTGTACTGATTGGCCGCAAGCCGGAACTGAAGCGGTTCGTTTTGAACAACGACACGATCATCGAAGGCGAACTGCGCGCCAATGCCCGAGTGACGGTAGCGTTTATTGAAAGCGACGAAGGCGACCTGGCCAAGCGGATCCTGGTCCGGACCCACCAGTAATTCCTTCTATTTCTTCCGGTCGGCTTTTCGCTTACTGGGCCAACCGGGTTTCAGCACCTGGCGTGCGCGGCCCAATGCCAAACTGTCGCCCGGCACTTGGTCGGTAATCACCGAACCGGCGGCGATGTAGCTGTCTGCCCCGATTTCGACGGGGGCTACCAAGGTCGAATTCGAACCGACGAAGGCGTTGTTGCCGACCACGGTCGGCGATTTCTTCATTCCATCGTAGTTGCAGGTGATTGTCCCGGCGCCGATGTTGACGTTGTCGCCGATCGTGGAATCGCCCAGATAGGCCAGGTGCATGGCCTTTGAGCCGCTGCCGAAGCGGGTTTTCTTGAGTTCGACGAAGTTGCCGATGTGGGCGCCGGGCGCCACTTCGTTATCCATACGCAACCGGGCAAAGGGACCGATTTGCGATCGGGCGCCGACACGAGAGGTTCCGATGAAACTGTAGGCATCGACGTTGACGTCATCGTCGAGCACGGAATCGCGAATCACCGAGCCCATTCCGATGGAGCAGCCGCTGCCGATGCGGGTTTTGCCCAGTATGCGAACGGAGGGTTCGATGGTCGAGTCGATGCCGATCTCGACATCGACGTCAATGGCGACCGTTTCCGGCTGCTCGATGGTGACGCCGTCGAGCATGAGCTGGCGGGCTTTGCGGCCGCGGAAAATCCGGTCGACTTCGGCCAGTTCGACACGAGTGTTGATGCCGAGCAGTTCCGCGGGATCTTCGATGGCCATGGGGGCGACACGATGGCCGGTGGCATTGAAGGATTCGACGATGTCGGTGAGGTAGATTTCGCCGGACTTGGGGTTAGGCTTGAGGGCGGCGAGATGGCTCCAGAGCAGGTCGGCACGGAAACAGTAGATGCCGGAGTTGATCTCGCGGATGGCTTCCTGGCCGGGGGAGAGCGCTTTCTGCTCGACAATGGCGGCAACATCGCCCGTTTCGTTGCGGACAATGCGGCCGTAGCCATGGGGATTCGCGAGGAAGGTGGTGATGAGCGTGGCGGCGGCATTGGAAAGGTCCTGCCGTTGGAGGAGGGTGCGGACCGTTTCGGCCGTCAAGAGCGGAGTGTCGCCGTAGAGCACCACGACATAACCGTCTTCGGACGGGAACAGGGAGCGGGTTGTGAGCAGGGCATGGCCGGTGCCCAACTGTTCGGTTTGCGTGGCGAAGCGCAACGCGGGGTAGTGAGACAGCGCGGCTCGCACGTCCTCCGCCTGGTGACCCACCACCACGCCGACACTGGCGGCGGACGTGAGTTCGAGGGAGGCGCGAACGACGTGTTCGACGAGCGTCAATCCACCCGCCCGGTGGAGCACCTTGGCTTTGCGGGATTTCATCCGCGTGCCGAGCCCGGCCGCCAAAATGGCGATCGATACCGGTTTGGTCATATTAGTGTGCGAGAGAAAAGGAGCCTAGCGCCATTAGGGAACTGCGCCCGCCGAGCCGCGAGGCACGCGACTCCTGGGCCAGTTCCACGGCAACGCCGGCGGTCGCATCGGGAGCGTGGCGGATGGTCTCGCCGCGCGAAAGCAGATTGCGGCCGACGACGCGCAGCCCTAATTCAGCGAGCTTGGGATAGTCGTTCTGGACCGGGTACACCCGTTGCGCCGCGTACCGGCGGCGGCGCGACCCGGTGATGGGGCGGGTGTTCAGCACCACGGTGTCCACAAGCTGGGTCGCGGCCAGGCGGTGAATCGCAGCCACGTGATCGGAAGCTTTGAAATCGATGGTTTCGCCGGGCTGCCACATGAGGTTGACGAAGTAGGCCTTGCGTGCGGCGGACCGTTTGATCGCGGCGGCTACGCCTTCCACGAGCAGGTTCGGGATGACGCTCGTAAACAAGGAGCCGGGACCGAGGCAGATCAGATCCGCTTCTTCAATGGCGTCGAGCGTCTCTTTAATGGGCTTTACTTTCGAAGGCTTCAGTTTGACGTCTTTAATCGGCACCTTGCTGCGGCTGATCTTGGTTTCGCCGGCGACCGTGGTGCCGTCTTCCAAAAGAGCTTCGAGCGTCACCTTGGCGGCAGTGGATGGGTAGATCCGGCCGCGGCTGGCCAGAATCTCGGAAGAGATGGAGATGGCCTTGGCGAAATCGCCCGTCAAATCGGTAAGTGCGGTCAGGAACAGGTTGCCGAAACTATGGCCCTTCAGGCCGCGGCCGGCTTCAAACCGGTATTGAAACAATTTCGACAGCAGGGCTTCGTCTTCCGACAAAGCCACCATGCAATTGCGAATATCCCCGGGTGGCAGAGCGTCCAGTTCACGCCGTAACCGGCCAGAACTGCCGCCATCGTCTGTCACGGTCACGACAGCTGTAATATCGATTACCGGAAGCCGGGCCGGCGGCTCTGCCATTGCGCCAGGCACCGGATGGGGAACATACTCCTTCAAACCGTGCAGCAGGGCGGATAATCCTGTTCCTCCGCCGATGGCTACAATGCGGAGCGGTCCCTGCGTTGGTAGCGACAACGGGTTAGCCAGGATGGCTCCTTTCCAGGGTCAGCAGGTTGCACACGGGCGGGCATGTTAGTAGCTGATGACCAATAGGTAGCATTCGTTCACACGGGCGTTTACGCGGGCTTTTGACACGGCGTTTTCAGCACTCGGCAAACTGCGCCAAGAACCTACTTACTCCGGGATAACACGCGGAGTTACTGCCCCTTACCGCACGCGATAAACGGCAAGCGCAGCTTTCTTCTATGGTACACCGGAACATTTCACAGAGTGAATACGCCCTGCATATCCGATTTCGTCAAACGTTCACCGGCTCCGCCGAGCCAGTGCGAGCCAGTACCAAACCGGTTGCCACCGCCTTGGCCCGGGCGTTATCATTTCAGGACGTCATTGCCCGGGGAAGGATGTTCCATCGCAGAACACGAATGTCGAAGCGCCCTTTTCTGCTGTGTTTTGCTGCACTTACGCTGACTCTGCCTTCGTTGGCCTCGCCCATCCAGTACGTGATCAACTTTTCCCTGGACAGCGGTGGGCCGCTCCCTTCTTCCGGCGGGTTTACTTACGATTCCGTTAGCAAGACCTTCTCCGACTTCGAGGTGGTATGGAAATCGGTGACGTTCGATATGACCGCTCGTGCGAACGCCGGACCGCAGTTTGGCGTCACACCGGGATCCTGCGGATTGGCCTCGGACGCGTCAGGCTCGTTCCAGATTCTTTCCGGCGCACCGTGCGTCCGCGGATGGAACGCCGCCAGCCTTTTCGGCGGAGCCGATTTCACGTTTTTTGCCGACCAATTCCTGGTTGGAACTGCCTACCTGAGGCTGTTGCAAGTGCCGGACCCCTCCCGGACAAACGCGTTCGCTGACGGGAGTTTCTCGATAGCAGCAGTCCCTGAGCCCTCGGCCGGTGTTTTGTTTGCCGTTGGATTCGCGGCGCTAGCGGGAGTTTACTCGTAAACCGCAGTGGCGGTCGGGGTGGAAGATCGCAAGTTGTTCTGAACGTGGCGCTTAGTCCGCTACTCTCCATTCGTTTTGGTATTACCCCATATAGAACATTTCTATTGTTGATTGTGCGTTTTCTTGTTGACCCGAACAGGGATAGTCTGTATATTGGTATTACCCTATATGGCGTCCCTCATCGCCAAGAAGAAGGCGAACAAACTCTACTACTATGTCGTCGAAAGCGCACGCGTGGACGGCAAGCCACGGATCGTTCACCAGACCTACC
>JADLDI010000030.1 GCA_020846745.1 Bryobacterales bacterium
CCCGCTGAATCGTCTCGCCGGCTCCGCCCGGCCACGACAGAATGTAACGGAGATGGCAGCACCCATTGATTTGAGAACCCCAGCCAGCACCGAAGCCAATTGCTTCACCAGAGTGCGAATGGAAGCCCGGCAACAATGGCGCACCCCCACTGACCCAACACCAACCCCGGGAGCGAGTGACGCGCAAGACCGTACGGTCTGCCGTTTCTGCTCCCCCACTATCCGGATCGATGGATCCCGTCAAAACACAGACGGTTTTCTCATCTCCAAACAAACCCGAAACAGGCGGATCGCTTCGCTCCCGCCTTCCGGCTCGTTCGGCGCTGACAAACCACTTCGATTCGTTCCCCAAAGCCTTGAGGGTCATCCCAGAATTCGACTTCGCGGAGGACAAGGAATGCCGAACTCTGTCTCAGCCGAGTCCGCAGCATTCCGAAATGAAACTACAAAAAACCAAATTTCCTGCTTGACACCCACCGGCCCTCTCATGGAAGCCGAGCGTAAGCGACGGGTCTCGTCACCTTCTGTCTCCTGACTTCTTGCTTCTGACTTCTAAGTTCTTTTCAAACCCTTCATAATAGGCGTATGGAGTCTCAAACTCGCCGTACATTCCTGGGCGCGGTCGCGGCTGCGCCGTTTGCCGCCACCGTTCTTGGAGCGAATGAGAAGGTCAATCTGGCGCTTATTGGCGCGCGCAATCAGGGGCGAGGCGTTGCTATGCGGTCGATTGCCGCCGGGGCGCGGATCAAGACGATTTGCGATATCGACGATGCGATCTACGCCAAGGTCGCCCCGGAATTAGGAAAAGCCCAGGGCAGCACACCCCAGCATGTGAAGGACTTCCGGAAGGTGCTGGAGGACAAGGACGTCGACGCGGTGATCATCGCGACGCCGGACCATTGGCACACGCATATGGCACTGCTCGCGTGTCAGGCGGGCAAGGACGTGTACCTGGAAAAGCCGGTGTCGCAGACGATCCACGAAGGGCACCTCATCAAAGAGGCGGCGCGCAAATACAAGCGGGTCATGCAGATCGGGACCATGCGGCGGTCGGGCGATCACTTCCGGACGGCAGCGGAGTTTGTCGGGTCGGGCAAGTTGGGCAAGGTATGCCTGGTGAAGGCGTGGATGTGCCAGGAGCGGAAGACGATCGGGCGTCCGGCGGATTCGACGCCTCCGGCTGGCGCGGACTATGAAGCCTGGTTGGGTCCGGCGCCGAAACGTCCTTTTAATGTGAACCGGTTCCATTACAACTGGCGGTTCTTTTGGGATTACGGCAACAGCGAGTTAGGCAACCAGGGTGTCCACATGCTGGACATTGCGCTGTGGGGCATTGAGAAGATGCGCGGTGGACTGGAGCGGTGCCTGCCGACCCGCGTGTCGTCGCAGGCCGGTATCTACTGGCTCGACGATGCCAAGGAAGTTCCGGATACGCAGACGGTGACTTACGACTTCGGGGACTTCATGCTGCTGTGGGAACTGCGGAGTTTCAACGGGTACATGCCGATCGACGGGACGCGGGCCGGAACGGCGTTCTACGGGACAGATGGAACGCTGGTGGTGGACGCAGGTGGGTGGACGGTGACTTATAAGGATGGCTCGCCGGGACCGTCGGCGCCGGGGGCGAAGATGATCCACGAAGCGAATTTCCTGGAGTGTTTGAAAACTCGCGAGATGCCGCACGCGGATATCGAGATCGGGCGGTTGTCGACTACGCTGACGCATCTGGGAAACATTAGCCATCACCTGGGCCGCGATATTCGGTTCGATCCGAAGACGGAGACGTTCGGTCACGACAAGGAAGCGAATGGGCGGTTGCGGAAGGAGTACCGGAAGGGGTACGAGTTGCCGAAGGTGTAGCCCGCATCGGTTATCCTCAAACGGATGATCCGACGAACGTTTGCGCTAAGCGCGGTGACGGCTCGTGCGGTACGGGCCGCGGATGCGCGGCGCCCGGTGTGTTACGGCTAAGTGCCGTGCCGGGGCGAGTTAAGGGGCACGATTGGCGAAATGCTCCTGAGCGCGAGCTTCTTCAATGCGCCCGAGGCGGCGTAAAGTTTCCGCCCAGGCGAGGCGGATCTGCTTATCGTCAGGCCGCAAAGCGCTGGCGCGTCTGAAGGCATCTTCCGCCGGGACAAGCTTCCCTGCCGTGACCTGTGTAACTCCGATCTGGTACCAGGCTTCGACGAAATCGGGTTTCTGCTGGACCGCTTGGGCGAGCGCGGCAGCGGCTTCATTCAGTTGCTGTAGTTGCGTGTAGGCGAGTGCTAACTGGTAACGCGCGACAGGATCGGATTCAGTTTGGAGCAGTTTGATTACCTGCGGCGCATCACCTTTCTTAAGTAGGGCGACGGCGAGATCGATGAGGATGGTGGGGTCGCGCTGAACATCCAGCGCGGCACGGTATTCGGCAATCGCCTCCTCGAGCTTTCCGGCAGCGAGAAGTTTGTGGGCGGTGGCGGCACGGTACTTCGCCTGCATGCGCGCGTCGGCGCCGCTCCTTAGTTCGCGGACCTTACCCATGGCGGCCGTAGCGTCGGCATCGCGGCCTAGCTTCTTGTAACAGGTCCCAAGAACGTAATATTTCTGAGCAACGTCGGGCGCGGTCTCTAGTAACGGCACGGCCGATTTGCAATCGCCGGACTTAGCCAGCGCGGAGCCAAGTTGGAACTTAGCGGGACCATTCGCAGGTTCGGCGGCGACCACCTCTTTGAGCATCGGAATAGCACGGGCGAGTTGCTGCGAATCGGCCAGGGCCATGGCGAGTTCGAACTTAACTTGGGGGAACTTGGGATCAATCCGGAGGACCGTCTGGAATCGCTGGACCGCGCCGGGGAGGTTGCCGGTTTTGGTATCGAGCCAGCCGAGATGGAAATACGGCTCGGGATCGGAAGGCGCCAGGGCGTTGGCGCGACGGCAGGCGACCTGGGCTTCGGTGTAGCCTGTTTCGGTGCCGCGCGAAGCACGGGTCATCAACTCGCAGACCCGCGCCTGGGCATCGGCATATTGTGGATTGATCTTGAGGGCGGCACGGTAGGACTGCATAGCCGCGTCGGTCCGGCCATCCTGCTGGCGGACGAGCCCGAGCAGGTAGTGCGCCTCGGCGAGTTTAGGGTCGAGCGCGAGGGCTTTGACAAACTGGTCCGCTGCCTCGGCGAAGCGGCCCTGGTGGGAGAGTTCGATGCCGCGATCCAGGAGCGCGGATGCGGTTTGCGCCGGCGCTTGTACCGCAAGAAGAACCAGGAGAAGGACAGCAACCACCCGAATCAGCTTAACATCTGGCTATGCGTGCGGCGGGTTGGGGGCCTCGAGCTCCCTCTAGCTCGGCTTCAGGCGGAACGCTGTACCCAGACCAACTTGGTTCGGTGCCGTCGAGAACTGACCGATGCCCAAATGTTTCATATGGTAGGGATGGCAGGACTCGAACCTGCGACCCTCTGCTTAGAAGGCAGATGCTCTATCCAGCTGAGCTACATCCCCATCAATGACTTACGGGCTTTTTTGCCCTGCTCACCACATCTACTTTGGGGGATTCTTTGGGGACCCCAACTGAGGCGGACCGGGTTTCGAGTGCAGCGATCGCCTCGCGGCGGGCCTTGGCTCGAATGTGGGAATAACGCCTCAGCATAGACGGGCTTACGTGTCCCATCATATCAAGCATGGTGCTTTCGGGAACTCCGGCTTCGGCCAGTTTGGTGCAGAACGAATGCCGTGAATCGTGCAGCCGGCATTGCACTTTCGTCGAAGTCCGCACACTGTCCCAGGCCGTCTTGAAGGACGTGATCGGCCGGGTCGGGTCGACGGGTTTGACCGTGTTGCAGAACGGGAACACGTACCAATCCGGCTTCAATGGGCCGAACAGTTTCGCCATAGCGGCCGCGTGCTGCTCGAGGGCGGCTCGGAGCGGCGCGCCCATTGGAATGGTTCTGCCCTTGCCGGCTTCAGTTTTCGACTGACCGACCCGGACCTCGTTCGCTTCCCAGTCGACCTGGAACCACTGCAGCGTTGAGGCCTCCTCGCTACGCATCCCAGTCCAAGCGAGCGCTATCAAGAAGGGGTAGATGAGAGGCGACCGGTTCGCCGCGGCGGCGCCCAGGATTGCCTTCTCTTCGTCTGATTCGAGCGCACGGCCGATGTCGGAGGGTTCCTCGAGCTTCTTCACCTTGGGCCACAGGGCCCGCCAGGTGCGCCCCAGGGCGCGCGAGAGGATCGACAGCTCCATGTTGATGGTCCGGTTGCCCATGCCGGCTTCCAGACGCTTCCGCATGTACTCCCGGATGCGCGCCTCCGTCAGATCCGGGAGCAGGAAGTTGCCCAGCAGTTCCTCAACCGGCTCGCTCCGCTGTTTCACCCACGCGATCGACTTCGGCCGGTGGCCGAGCGTGTAATCGTCCTGATACTGCTTCAGCACCGTCTTGACGTCCGAGATGCGACGCCCGGGGTCCTCGACCGGCAACCCCGCGGCCGCCCGCTCCAGCTCGAGGCGCCGGCGTTTCTCCGCTTCGATGGCGATCGTCTTCCGTGTGGTCTCGGCTGACTCGCGGATCCGCCGTCCCTGATAGATGAACTCGTACCACCAGGTCGGGGACTTCCTCAGTTCCTTCGTTTTCGGGTCGCGGTATTTGGGTTGGTAGACGGACAAGATTTTACTTGATATCAGGGCAGGACTGGTGGTGTAGAAGGCGACTTTTGATCGCCTCCCCGTTAGATGAGACTAAGCCGAACGCGTAATCCGCGTTCAAGAAGACGGGAGTATCCTGGAGGCCAAGGAGCTTGGCCAGTGTGATTGAGTGCCATTTCAGGGCTTCCAGGTGGCTCTCATCTTTGATGGCTAATATTAGGGCAGGCAACAGTTCTGGTCCCCAATGAGACTGGTCTCTGCCCAGAATAATCGAGGCTCGTGCGCGGACTCTCCAGTCGCTGTGGCGAAGAGCTGTCAGCAGTTCACAAGCAGTCATGGCAGACTCGCTCTTCTTGAATTGATCGGAAATACGAAAATCACCCATGACTGAGAGTGATATCCATAACGACTCGATTCGCCGAGTTTCTGCTTCTGCATAAAGACGATTGGACCCGATAACACTGGCCAAGCGAAGCCTGTCATATGCCGCACGGTCGCCAACGCTTGCCTTGTCGGATAACTCTGTTATCGCAGCGCGGTTCTTGAGGTCTTTGCTCATAAATTGTAAGATGTCGCGCAGCTTGGTGGCATCTGAGGCAGTCAGATCGATCAATGCCTTCTGGGTTCTAAGGTCGGACTGTGTCCTTGCGGCTCGATCAAGCGCAATGGTTGCTTGCTTCAATGAACCTGCCCCGCTTCATCGAGGTGCCCGCGGCGGTCAACAGGAAAGCGACATAGTGGACAGAGACCGCTCAAGGCGTGTTCTCCGAGATCCGACGTGCGGCCGGCAAGAGCTCGGTGTCCTTTTCGTTTACAGAGGGGGACATGGGCGTTCTTTTAGCCACCTTCGGAGTAGTCCACTCCAGGATGCACCTCCCGAAGAGTGTCGATTGCGCTACCCAAATCCCACTCCACTGATTGCAGCGTGTCGCGGCTCTCGCCTTCAACCTTGTCGATTACATCCTGGATATTGGTTCTTGCGTCAAAAAGATAGTCATAGACCCGACGCAGCAGTTCGTAGTTCTTCTCTCCTCCGACAGTCGAACCCAACATTTTATTGAGAAGTTGTTCAATGTCTTCAATCGAGTTCTGGTGCGCGAGTCGCTTCATTTTAACGAGTACGGAGCCGGTTGGGATTCGATCTTTTTCATAGTTTGCGACAGCACGGATCGATATTCCGAGTTTCGTAGCGAAGGCTTGCTGGCTGAGATCAAGCCGTGTCCGGAGGTTGCGCACGGCTTCATGGATGTCCATTGTGAAACACCATTAAACAGCAACACGCGTTACTCGTGCAAGAACGCTGTTGACATGCACCAGTTCTACATGCACAATAAGGGCATGCACGTGATGTGCACAACCCGCAAAATGGACACAACTGAAAAGCCGTACTACACGCCGGAGGAACTCCACAGATCTGGACAACTGCCTTGTGGAATCACCGCGATCTACAAGCACTTGCGCGCCGGAACCATTCCATCGATCCGTGTCGGTCGAAAATTCATGATTCCGAAGGCCGCACTCCAAAAATGGCTTGAGACCTGCGGCGGCGCTACCGCGCTGCAGTAACCTCTACCGCCACAACCTGACAACCTGACAACCACCTCGCGGCCACTCTGGCGCCGACACCCGACGTGTGTCCGCACAACCCGAAACCCTTGCGGGGCCTCCGTCCCGCTCAACCAAGGCAAAACAATCAATGCCCGTTAAATCCTCCTCCGTAAAGAAATCGCGCCCCGCATCCGCGGCCAACGCACAACAACCCACCCCGATCAAAGCCCCCCGGCCGGAGTATCCTGCCAAGGACCTGACCCACATCCAGCAAGAACTGGTCGCCATCTTTGTCGACATGCTGCTGCATGGTCCGGTGAAGATGGCGGATCTCGACCACGTGCTGCTCGGGCTCATCGGTCACTATCAACGCTGGCGTTATCACTGCCTTCCGGACGAACCAGAAAAGTCACTGGAGCGTTGGCGCCTTGCGGTTCTCCAGAGCACCACGACGGCGCCCGAACGTGTGAACGATCGCTTTCCGGATCCCGACGAGAGCGCGCCGGCAAGAGAGATATTCCGCGCCAACCTGCTGGATAGCCTGAGCTACGAACTGGACAACTTCTTGCGCAGTTCGTCGCCCGAGGAGCAATTCATTCTGCGCGAACTGCTCCGCCGGCGGGAAGGCGATTTCATGAACTACCCCACCTACGACGAGCACGAGATTCCGATTCTGTCGGCGTTTCAGATCGAGATCGATAGCCATCACCTGGTGCGTGTCCCGTCCGACATCGAGGCGCAGGTGAAGAGCTATGTCGACCTGCTGCTGGAAGCGAAGAAGGGAAAGGCTGCATGAATCAGCAGAGCGTGCCCGAGTGGGTGAACGAAACCCCTGATGAAACGACTTACGACCTGGTGATGTTCGACGAAGGCGGCGGCCCTGCCCAACGCATCGAATTGACCCGCGACGAGTTCGTTGGCCTGAAGGAGCACCTCGCCAGCATGCGCGGCTTGGTTCCACCGGCTTCGATGGCGGAAGCGCCAGTTGGACGGGTCACCCAACACGAACTGAACGCATTCCTTGATCTCTATGAGGCGTTCTATCGCTTGGTGTACGGCGCTGCGCGGCGTGCTGCCGAGTACGGCATTGAACCCGGTGAAATTGACGCGGACGTGATGCCCGAGAAAGTGGACGACCGGCCAGTAACTGGCTTCGACTACTGCGGCTTCTCCGTCTCGCGGCGAGACTGCTAAGGTCCGCCAGGACCACGGGTGGCACCAACACAGGGGTTCGCGCCAAAAGGCTCGGGCCCCAACTCAACAACAGAAAGGAGTTACATGATGTTGTTGGTCACGCTTCAGTTTGCCGCGCCGACTCAGGCGTGTGTGTCAGTTCTCCACGCTTCCCCACTTTCCCCACCAATTTTCCCCACTTTCCCCACCAATTTTCCCCACCACATTTCGAAGTGACTCATGGCAAAACAAAGTAGGCCACCAGAGAACATGACCGCCAAAACTCAGCAAACCGCGCAAAAGTTCGGGACCGAGAAGGACGTGCATCGGCTTACCGGTCTCGGTTTGAAGAAGCTTCGAATCGATCGGATGTTTCGGCGCGGCCTGCCGTACTACAAGCTCGGGACTCGCGTCCTCTACGACCTCGACGAAGTCGAGCGGCTCATCCGCGCGGGAAGGCAGGGATGAGCAAGCCAAAGAAGAGCCCGCCTGCAGGAGAGCGGCGGGCCACGTCAAACACGTTAAATCCTCACGGCGATCATGTCACAACCGCGGCGCCGGCAGCAAGCCCCTCGCCGGCGAGGGTCGTCAACGCAGCTTCAGGGGAGCCGTTTGACATCCTCGTGGGGCATAAGCACCCCCGCTTCAGCCATCGGCCAGTGCGGCGCTGGTTGAACCCTTTCCATTTTGGCCCGCACGGCGACCGCGATCGCGTAATGGAGCTGTATCGGGCGCACCTCCTGGGGCGGCCTGAACTGCTGCGGCGGCTGCCCGAACTACGTGGCAAGGTCCTCGCGTGCTGGTGCCCGCCGGCTGCCTGTCACGGCGATATTTTGATCGAAATGGCGGCCCTGCCTGACGGCGAACTGGAGCGCCTGGCGGCCGTGGCGGAGGTGGGGCACTGATGAAGTTGCCGATAGATTCACTGCGTACCGACGGTGGCACGCAGCCCCGCGCCTTCATCAGTTTCGCGACGGTAGACGCGTATCAGGATGAGATGGAAGCGGGGGCCAAATTCCCACCGATCAATGTTTACTTTGATGGCGAGAATTACTGGTTAGCGGACGGCTTTCATCGTGTTCGCGCGGCCCAACAGGCTGGACGCGACGTTATCGACGCGACGATTCACCAAGGAACGCGCGACGATGCCCAGTGGCATTCCTTTGCGGCCAATAAGGCACACGGGCTCCAGCGTACACCGGACGATAAGAAGCGGGCGGTCGAGGGCGCGTTACGCCATCAAAAAGCAGAGGCGATGAGTGATCACCAAATTGCCAAGCATGTTGGCTGTAGCCGCCAGTGGGTTTCTGAAGTACGCAGCAAGAGCGGAGTATCTAGCAAGCCATTGCTAGATAGCCCCGCCGTTCGCGTTGTAACTCGCGGTGGGAAGACATTCGAGATGAATGTCGGCGCCATCGGAAAGAGCTCGCCTGGCGGCCGTGAACGTGGCACGGACGCAACCACCACCGCCTCGGGGACGCTCCAGAAGCTATCAAACCGTGCGGTCTGGAACGCGCAAGAGACCAAGCACTTCCGCAGTGAAATACTTCGTCTGGTTCGTTCCTATCAGAAGACGCATCCACCGGTCAGCGCGATCACTATCACGCAGAACGACGGCAAGCCGGTCGACATCAAGGTGACGTTTGCGGCGGAGGTGGCCGGCGCTTGAGCGACTTTCCCCAATCCGCGGCTGGCGAGCTTTGGTTCAAAGTGCCGCGCCGCATAATGCAGCACATGCCGGGTATGAGCCGAGCCGAACTAAAGGTTGTTCTGGAAGTCTACGCCGACGAATCTGGGGAAGGAATCGAAGAGAGCGCGAGAGGACTCGCGAAGCGTTGCCACATCAAGGCTGACGACGCAGCTGCTGCCTGCCGGCGGTTAGAGAATCTCTCTCTGATAGTCGTCGAAAAGGGTAGAGGGAACCAGAAATCATGCTATCGGCCCGTGGCGCTGAGGACCAAACAGCGTACCCCAGATGGGGGACGCACGCAGCAGCTTGAGCGTACCCCAGATGGGGGACAGACAGCGGAGCAGGAGCAAGATTTGCGTACCCCTTCTGGGGCACGCCAGTGTCCCCCAATTGGCGAATCCCCCCACACCCCCCTTATAGGAAGTAAGAAATCATCATCAGAAACAAAGAAAAAAACAACTCTGAACTCTGATGATGAGCGGCGATTGCAACGGACCGGTACGGAAACGCCGAAGGAAGAGTTCTTACTTCGACTCCGGGAGCGTCATGGAGCCCGACCGAATCCAACTGACGTCTTGGAAGTGGTAATCGGCGAACTGGAGAAGGGCGCGATCGATTTCGAAGAGTTTCTGGACTGGGACGATCGGCACACCACCGCGCCATCTCGCCTCGACAACCCGACTGGCCACTATCGAAAACTCGCCGAGAAAATTGTCCGGCAGAAATCGAAGGAGGCCAAGCAACGCATGGTCGAAATGGGGGTCTCAATCTATCGGAGCGTCGACGCTGCGATGGTCGCACCAATCGAGAGATGCGCAATTTGCAAGGGTCTCGGGCGCCTCGGCTCTGAATATTGCGAATGCCCGATGGGCTGCGACCTCAAAAAGGCGGAGTCTCGGCCACCGACAGTGAGGGCGACAGCATCATGAGCGACGACGGTCTGAAGCGAAGTTGGGATCCGCCGCGATTCCGAGATCTGTCCGAAGCGCGACGAAGCGATCGCGCAGATTCTACAAAAACGGGGTGTGAGCCTGCGCAAGTCTTGGCCGGCACCACCAAGGAAACCGAGATCAAACACTCAAACGGGAGGAACGAATGGGACGACTCTGTGATTGCTATGCCTTCGTCTGCGGGGCATGCGGCAAAGACGTGGAAGTTCCGGTGCACGCGACCGGCGAGCGGTTGCGATGTCCACTATGTGGCGCGACGTTTGCCTACAACCCGCGGGCGGATGAGTCGGACCCGCCGGACAGCGTGCGAGCCGAGCAGGCATGGGGCGGTCGAGAGCTAACCGCCGATCAGGCTGTCATGATGCCCGTGGATGCCCGGCAGGAACAGGCGGTGTCCAATGGCGCGTAACGGACTGCAGCGGGCCGCAGACTACGACGCCGGCAACGTGCGAGCAGCGACAGCGATCCTCGAGAACCGCGCGCGGTATGCCAAGCACCCCGCGTTACTGCAGTGGGCCGAGCGGTTCATGGCTCGCTACGAGCGGGAGCAGGCCGAGCGGAAGCAGCGCCAGGCACGGAGCGGCAACCGATGAGCGACAGCACGATCAGCAAAACCGCCTTTGCCCGACGCCGCGGAGTCACGCCGGGCACGGTGAGCAGATGGGTCGCTTTGGGCATGCCCCACTCGGACGGCCGCATCGATTGCGCGAAGGCCATCAAATGGCTCGACGAGCGTGATACTGCCCGGCGGCGGATCGAACCCGCGCCGAAGCTCGGGAGGCAAGCTCCATGAGGTTTTGGGTCCTTTTTGGAGCAAAAACCAACGCGAGCGGAAACCTTGCACACCGTTCGTACAGGTGAGGGTTTAAAAGTGGTTTCGGTTTAGGTTTCGGTCAGATTCGATTTTAGGAGACGAGATGGGCAAAAAAACAGAGTGGATCAGCCGAGCCGAGTGCGGCCGGCGACTTGAAATCAGTGCGCAAATGATTGGGCGCCATTGCAGGAAAGGGGCCATCCCGACACGTGCGGACGGCAAGGTTCCATGGCCGGCCGCCAAGTCGGCTTACCAGGCGAACGTCATCCGCGAGATGTCGGGTTCGTATCATTCGCGGGCCAGTTCCGGCGCCGTCAACGCAAAGGGCGTTCACGCCGAATCCCGCGAAGACGGCCGCAGCGACGATTACGCTCGACTCGATCCCTACATCTGTGGCGCCGTTGACTTTGCGAACGCCCTCCGTCATCCTTCGCGGCTTCGCCTCTACGCCCGGATGGCCGTTGCGCTCGGCTGCTCGGCCGCACAGTCGTACGGCATCGCGCAGGCTATCGACATTTGCATCGCGGCTTGGCAGGAAGGCCTCGCCGCGGACGCCCTCGGCCAGTCAGAAGCCGACGCGATCTTCTTCCACCCAGAAGACGAATCGATGTGGGCACAGATTGCCCAGTCGGCCGGCGAAGCGTTCGACCTCGATGCGTGGAAGCAGCACTATAACCTCGCCATGCAGGCATTCGATAGCAGATAGGGGTGATACCGTGCCGAGGCCGCTTCCAAAGCGCATTACTACCCTTTCGCAGTTACGTGCCGATCTGCAGCAGGCGGGCCTCTCGCACGATCAGAGCCGGTTACTCGTTGCGAAGCGAGTATTGCAGGTCTCGTGGGGCAAGATGTCCGGATACCTCCATTGGCGGCCTCAGCGAGTTCAAGCGGTTCGCTTTCAGTTACTTCGAAAAAAGGCACTCTTACAGGAACTCGATTCTAAGTGGTTTCAATAACTTGGAAGGAATCTCGCACATACCAGAACAAATCAGTTCGACAATGATTTTATGCCGAAGCCGCTCATCAGCCTGTTGGTCACCTTGGAACGCGGCGAGATCGCGATTCCAGTTTGCCGGGTTGGCTCCACCTCCATCATGGCGAGCGCGCTTCGGCATGCATTGACCAATGGTCACATCGCGGCGCCGATCGCTCGGCACATCCGAGAAACCCTGAAAACCATCGAGCGGCCGCCGATCACCGCCGGCAAAAGGAGAGCAATTAAGTGAAATCTAAGAAGTCGGAATTGAAGCGCGATTGGGCGCCCGAAGTTGAGCGACTCGCCGAACAACTGAGCACCGCGCAACTCCGGGTATCATCCCTCGAGGACGAGCGGAAAACCGCCGCAGTGGCGGCCGTTGGCGATCCAGACAAAGAGCATAGCCTGCAAGACATCTCGCAGGCGTTGGTACTCGCCAGGGTTGACGCAGAGAACATTGAACTGCTGCTTACGGCCGCACAGCAAAAGCTCGCGGCACAGCGCGCGGCCGAGAGCGAAGCCGAGCGTTCCGCTCGCGCGAAAACTGCCCGGAAGATCGCCGCTGAAATCGTCGAGGTCGACCAGTCCATCGATAAGGCATTCGATGAGATCGCGCCGCTGGTCACCCGCCGGCAAGAGTTGTTCGACGCCCTGAAAGCGGTCGCAGACGGCGGCCTGCACGACATGGCGACGGCGTCCCGTCATCGGACGGCCCGATTGCTTCATTGGGCGATCAGCGCTTCTGGCCTTGGCGCATTTTTGGGTCGCGACTTTGCCTCCCGGCGGCAGCGACTGGCCGATTTTGACAGCCGTGGCCTCATCTTGCACGAGCCGGTAGACGGCAAGGACGGGGAGGCGGCGTAACGATGTTCATCGAGATTCGCCTCCATCGGCTTCAGCTTCGCTCTCCTTGCGGCTGGCAGCCGAGGTTGCGACAGGCCGATCACCTCGCTCGGTGATCGGGAGCCGGCTCCCCGTAATGAGATAGATGCGGCACGCCGGCACACTTTTGTTTGAGAAAGAAAGGAAACAGCAATGGATTTTCAGACACGACACGATGCGTTCGCGGGCGTTTTATCCGAGCTTCCGCGCACCACGCGAGCCGAGCAGTCGGCTATCGACCGGGCCATTTTCTTGAAAAAAACTAACCCCTCTCTCGATTCAGTTGGGGCGGTCGCGCAAGCGTACATCAGTAACCCCTCGCTGTACGACGCCTATTTGGAAGCCAACCCGGCACAGCGCGGGGCGCGTTAAGGGGCGGAGTGGCCTTGCCAGGCGATTGGGAAATTTACGACTACCCACTGGGCAGCAGGTGGCCGCGTTGTCAGCGTTGCGACCGTCGAGTGCAGTCAATCTGCCGACGCGGGGCCGAAGAAGTCTGCGAAAAGTGCTTACAGCTGGGTTCGACACGGCCCAAGCGGATGGGACCGATGGAGCGGCTGCATCAGGAGATTCACGGCGCCCGGAAATATAGGTAAGGAATGAATACTCAAGCCCCAAAGCCAACTGAATTGGACCCCGCCGCGCAAGCGGCTTATGAAGCCCGCTTGGCGATGTTCAATGGGTTGCTCGCCTGCGACTGGAACACGCTGGAGCAACAGTTACACGACATCCAGACCCGCCGGCTTGAGTTACTAAGAGCAGTCGCCGAGTTAGATGGCGTGGAGAGTGCCGTTCGCATGGCGATGGGCGTCCACGCGATGACGCGCTTCCGCGCCGCGCAACAACAGCAGCAACAGGGGATGAGTGATGCCTGCAACTGATCGGTTCCAGCTCGTTGTCGAGTCGATATCGCGCGGTGAGGCTGAGGTTAGCCGTTTCGAAGAGAGCATTAACCGAGTCGGCACCACGGTCGAGCGACAGAAAACTAAGTTCCGCGACTTCACCACTGAAACCAAGATCGCCGGCCGTTCGCTTGATGAGTGGACGCGCAGCCTCGTGAAGGGCGCCGCAGAGTTGTACCTCTTCGAGAAGGCGATCGCCGGCGGTGCGCGTGCATTGCGTGGCGGCGTTGAACTGTATACGTCGCACCGGTCTGGGCTCGAGCAAGTAACGGATGCATTCCGCGCGCTTCGTGTAGTGGCAGGCTCCACCGGTGGCGTGGTGACCGCGGCAGCGGCTGCGACCACCGTAGGTATCGGCATCGCGGCCGAGCAAACTTTGAAGCTCGCCGCGGCTCAGGCCAAGCTGATCGAAGCAAATAACTTCACGGTTGCCCGTTCACCTTCCACATCGTTCGCGACTCTGCAGGCGTATCAGAACCTCGATCGTTTCACCGCCGAGCAGCAGGCAAAACTCTTCACCAAACGCTCACTGGCACCTGATGTCGTGGTGGACCTGACAAAGCAGTTTCAGGCTATTGGCGATCCGCTGGAGCGCATCAACTTCGCGGTGAAGAACTTCGGTGAGGACGCCGAGAAGGTCTTCCCTATCCTGAATCGGCGCCTCATCGCGAACGTGGACTCGGCACAAGATCTCGCCCGGGCCCTCGATGTCGATGCGCGTCGGTCGATTGCCAATTTTCAACGCGACCTGGCGTCGTTCAGCGAGGTGTTCGACGGTGTCGGAGATCGCTTCCGCCAGTTGAAGGAGGAGGCTAAGCAGGGCATCACGTTGCGCGTGGCCGCGGCGTTTGACTTCACCCGCACTCTTTCGCAACGCCTGCCGGCATTGCCGGGTGAGGAAGCCGGTACGACGCTCGATCGCCCTTCAAACGCCGGCGACACAATCTTCAGTCAACGCGACCTCATCCGCGAGTCACGGCGCGACCTGGTGCGACCTGCCGCGCCTCCACGTCCGCCGGCGGATCCACGGCTCGTGTCGGCGGCTCAGTCCTCCATCACCGCCGCATCGAGAACAGAATCCGGAATTCGTGATGCGCTGTCCGAGGAGAGGCGGCGTCTGTCATCACTGACCGAGATGTTCAATCTCAACCCGAACCGTCAGGGTGACCTCGCCACACCATTGCTGCAGGCCGCGGCCACCGTCCGCCAACTCGAGGCTGACCTGAAGCGGTTCGACACCGCGGGCGCGGAAAAGGCCGCACGCCAAGCCGCGCAAGTGGTCGAGATCATCGCCGGTATCGGCGAGCGAACCCCGGTGGAAGAAGCGCAGTTGAAACGGCTGCGGGTGCTGCAGGACCTCCGGGACAATAACGCCGTTCCGGGTCAGGTCCGCCAAGCGGACGCTCTGTTGCAGGGTGAGATCGCCCGGCGAATCCTGGAAGAGCAAGCACCTTCCGCCGCACGGATTCGAGCACAGAACCTGACCCGGTTCGTTCCAGAAGATCGATCCATCACAAACGCTGCGTTCGATTCACTGGCCCTCGACCAGCAGAGCCAGGCCGCGGCGAAGCGTACAGCGCAGATCACAGCGTCGGTGTCCGAAACTTTCAAAGACCTCGGCCGCCTGACCGCAGTGATGCAACAGCAGGCCGAGTTCGAAGCAAAGCGCCTCGAGCTGCTCGCCGGGCCCGGTGGGGAAGTGGCTGCGCTCGAGCGTTCGGTAACGTTGCGCCTGGCCGCCGTCGACGCGGCTTCGCAGATGGGCGCCATCCTCGACGTCCAGGCGGAGAAAACAAGGATCCTGCAGGACCGCGAACTGGCCCTGCTCGAGTTGCAGCAGCGGCGCCGCGAAGCTTTCCGGAGCTCCATCGAACGTGGGTTTGATGCCGCGATTGCCGGTGGTGACGGCATCAGTGCTCTGGTTAAGGCGCAAGGCCTCGGCGTGCTGCGGACGGTGGCCGGCAACATCGGTACTGAGTTCTTTAGCAGCACTGCCGGGCGCTTGACCCTGCCGGGCCAGTCGCGCACCGTAGCGGACCCGAAGACGGGCGAGGCCACTCGGCAGCCAACTCTGCTCGGCCGTATTCTCGCCGGCACTCCGTTCGCCAGTGACGATCTGCCGACTGCACTCGACCGCAACCGTGAAGCCATCGATCGCAACACGGACGCCGTCAACGCGGCGACGACCGGTAAGCCTCAATCGACCGCTGAGCAGGCCGTTACGAGCCTCCTGCCCGCGCCTATTCGCAACTTGAGCAACCTGCTCGGCCCGAACCCTTTCCGCTCCGCCGCGGAGGCCTCCACGGTCAGCCGAAACGCTGTCCCGGTAAACGTGGCAGTCACCGTGCCCGACGTTCCGCCGCTGAAGGTGGATGCGCCTGCCTCGATCCCGGAGCGCGCCAGCATATCGGTTCCCCGGTTTCCGCAACTCCAGTTTGAGCCTCCGCCGCCGATCGCGCTCCCGGAGCTGCGGGTTGCCGCTTTGCCTCGTCTACAGGTCGAGGCGCCCGGGCCTGTCAGTGTGCGGGCGACGCTCGCGAATTCCGCCTTGCCTCAACTCACCGTCCAGCCACCGCCGGCGATCACCGTAAGCGTTCCCGCCATTCCACCGGTTGAATTCAAAGTTCCCTCTGGCATCGGCATCTCGAAGGGGTTAGACACGCCGCTCGGGTTCATTGCCGGTGAGACCGCGCGAACGGTTTTCAACGCGACTTACGGGGGATACATAGCACCGCCGCCTAGCAGCATCCCGAATGTAATCGGTATCTCGAAGGGCTTCGATACGCCGCTGGGCTTCGTGGGTGGCGATTTCGCGCGTAACGTCTTCAACGCCACCTACGGCGGCGGAATGACCGTGAGCAGCGGGTACCAACCGACTACAAGCCTGGCGGCAGTCCCCAACTTCAGCTTCCCGACGCTGCCCGCTGCCACCCCGCCAGGCGTGCTGCCCGGCTACACCGGTACCGCCGCGGACCTCGCCGTGAATCGATCGATTACCGGGCAGATTGGTATCAATACGCCGATCAACGATAAGGGCGGATTCAGCCTCGGGAAAGGCGTCTTCGCCGCAGGTGCGATTGCCGGCGGTGTCCTGGGTGTTCGTGCTGGCATCCAGGAAGGCGGGGCCCGGGGAGCGTTGACAGCTGGCAGCTCGGCCGCCGGCGCCGCGGCAGCACTGCTCGCCCTTTCCCCTGCCACCGGACCGGCCGCTCCGATCGTCGCAGCGGTGGGGCTTGGGCTCGGCCTGGCGCGCACGTTCTTCCCTGACCCCAAGAAGGTTCGCGATGAGCAACTGGATCGTTTGATCGAAAGCGCCCGCTACACGGCGCCGGATCCGCTCGCGTACAACATGGACCTGTACGGCCGGCAGTTCGATTACAACTCGGAGGGCGGCTTCCGTACGGCGCCGGCGCCAGTCATCGTGCAGGTGCAGGCGATGGATTCGAAAAGCTTCATCGACCATTCGGGCGACATCAGCAGTGCCGTGCAGTTTGCCATGGAGAACGGTCACGCGATCAACCGCACCGCGCGGGAGACGGTGTTAGGGGGTATCGCGTGATGGAGGAAACTCAAATGAAGAATCAAACGAATCTTACCGGTCATGGCTTGTTGGACATACCACAGCAGGTTATGCACGGAGCGCTCAAGGTTCTATCAGTTGCTGCGGAGGGAGCCGCCAATTACGAAGTTACTCGGGCTCGTCTGGAGACGGCCCTGATTCTGCTGAGGGCCCTGGGGACGAGTCAAGCGAGCCGTGTACCCGCTCCAATATCGAGCGAATCGCCTTAAGCTCACTCAATACCGAAATAGCTAAGTCTTCCAGCCGATCCTCTCGAGAGCGCAATAGGTCTGGATTATCCATCCAGGGGTAGGGGTTCATGACGGCGCATCATATCAGAGCAGCGACTTCTGAGAAGGACCGCAGCATCCGCCCCGGGCCTTCTTTGTCGACAACGATAGCCTCGCGTTGGCCATTCGCTTTGATGTCCTACACTGTAGAATCGACTGAACATGGACGATATTGTTTCAATACTAGTGTCCAACCAGTTCATCTTGGGCTCGATTGCCGGTGTTATCACGGGTGTAGCTGGAAGCCAGTTCTATGAGTGGGTAAATAGCTGGCGCGCGTACAAGGCAATTGAAGACCTGCAAGGAGAGTGGGAACTTTTTGATAAGGGTAAGATTGATCGCGAGTCCGTGACAATTATTGGACCTCCACGATGGCCGTTCGGGGAACACTCTCACGTTCTCAATGTAACTGGATTCCACCCCGCTGCCGGTGCCGGCCAACAGAGTCACGAAGGCTTTCTCGTGATGGATCGTTTTTGCCCGTGGCGCGGCACACGAATCCTTCGCTATTCGACAGCTGAGGATGAACAGTTTCGGCCAGACCAGATATCCGAGCAGCGGATTCACGTTAATCGATCCCGGACGAAGCTCTATGTCACTCCGTTGCAAGAAGGGGCGGCAAGCGGCCCCCCTCCTTATCACAAGCATGAGCTTCGCAAGAAACCTCTGCCGTTCGACGTGTGGAGGCATCGTGGATCATGGGGCACATTCTGAGCCGAATCGCACGGGGGAGCTTCCAGCCGGGGGCAGACATCGGGCTATCGAGAAGATTAACCCACTGTTCGATACGGCGCGTGGAGAGATTATATTCCCGGCTAAACTTATCAAAAACGCGGCCGTTCTGGCGCGGCACCTTTTGTTCGAACCAAAGGAGTTGAGCCTCGTCCAGACCTCGAAAACCCGAACTGGTCTTCCACCATCAACACATCGTGACGGTTCAACGATCCCGTCGTTGTGGTTGCGGTAGCCGGCGGATGGCCGCTTCTATTTTTTCCCGCATGGCTGACGTTGTCGGCAACTCGTTTCTTTGCCACCTGTACAGGTCCGCCCGATCAACGGTGGCGAACTCGGCGAATTTCTCTTTCGTCGTGAACGAATTTTCCGAAGGCTTGGTTAGCGTCTTCGCCCATTTGATATGGGCATCGAGCCGTTGGCGATATTCATCGAATGATGGACTGTGACCTTCGTTGCCGACCGACTCCGAAGGGTGGACGTGGCATGTGTTCGTCCTAGCGGCTTCCTTCCAGAGTCGTTGCTCAATCTCGATTTGCAGTCGCCGCGCGGTCTGAAGCAGCATGTGCCTGAGGGTGTTTAGTTCCTCGGCTGGGTAATCGAGGCTTTCCTCGTGACTCCAAAGAATCCATTGCTGCTCCATCAACTCGGCGACAGCGACGTTAAGGTGCTCACGAAGCTTTGTGACAGCGGCTTCTGTAGCGCACTCCGCAGCCATGAGCATGTCAGCGTAGGCATACGCTTCGCCCTGTAGCAGCGACACACTGGCGTCCAAGAACGGCCTACTCTCGGGCGGCGCCCAAAACCCGGCGAGATATGACATGATCTGCCGTGAGCGATCCGCTGAACCTCCGCTTGAGGATCGCTCGCGCTGCTGGTGCTCCTGGCGTCGCTTTCGACGTTCACGCTTATCGTCGCGATCTCTGGCTAGTTGCTGGCACAACTGGAGAAATCGTGATCTGAGCCAGGCCTGACGCCGCCCGTACAGCCTTTCGGGCGAGTCTCCGGTTAAGGAAACGTATTCGGGGTCACGTACGCGCCATGTCCACTGTTGCTGCGCTGGGGCTGTACTCGTCAAGATCGCTCCCTTGCTCTGCACGCCCCTTTTCGCTCCCTGAGGAGGGCCGCCAGCGGGAGAAGGGTTCCCCGCTTGTCGCCTGGCCTGGCTAGGCGGCTATCTAAAAACATAACACGGCGTCAATGTTTCGTGAGCGAAGGGGTGTGCGACATAAAAGTGAGGCTTTCGGCGGCCTCCTTTTTTGAGCAATATCTCCTTGCGTAGTGATACGCTAGGCACAGGAGGCCTCCCGGTGCCCTTTTCGCTACCCTCGCTCCTTCAACAGC
>JADLDI010000031.1 GCA_020846745.1 Bryobacterales bacterium
CGCGAAGAACAACAAAACGAACCCGATTGGCTCGTCGAAAGCTACCAGGAACGCGAAGCGGCCGGAGAATTCAAAACGAACCCAATTCCACCGCGCCCGGAAAACCGTCCACCGCAATCTTCGCCCACTGTTCCCCCACAAACCAGCCCCGAGGCGGCTCCGACCTCGCCTGAATCTGTAGAAAATACCATCAAATAACCCTCGGCTACATCCCGCCCACCAACGCTCAAGCCCTAAGTGTCTCTACCCGGCCACCCCGTCCCCGGTAAACTTTAAGACTATGGGATCCGGATTCCGGGCTGGCCATTAGAACTATGCAAGGCGTACAGATCTTTGGTGTCAAGAAGTCTTCGGCTACACGTGCCGCCGAGCGGTTTTTTAAGGAACGCCGCATCACGCTGCAGTTCATCGACCTCAAAGAGAAGCCGATGGCCAAAGGCGAAATCCAGCGGTTTATCTCCAAGTTCGGTCTGCCCGGCTTGCTCGACACGGAAGGCAAAGCCTACGCGGACGCAGGGCTCAAATATCTCCGTCTCACCGATACCAGCCTCCTGGCGCGCATCGAGAACAACCCCCTCCTATTGCGCCTCCCCCTCGTCCGCGGCCCCAAAACCGTGAGTATCGGCGAGGACGAGGCAGCCTGGAAAGAGATGGCCACGGAACTGGCCAGGTAGAAAGAATGGGGACCGTGGGCTTACGCGCCACGGCGGCACCGTTGCACAGTAGTCAGTTGACTACAGTGGCTACTACTACACTTAGGGCTGCTGCGGCGGCTATTACCCACAACGTTTCTATTTCTGTGGCCAGCAATATGGCGAGGGATGCGGCGGCTATTAAATAGGACAGTGTGCCGTGGAGGGCATCGGCGGCCAGGGGGAGTGTGGCGCTTAGGCTTACGCCGGCGCTGGCTAACACTACGGTTCTGAGGACCTGCTTTACGCGGGGCTGACTGGCGCGGCGGCCGGCGAATTCCAGTAGGGGAATGATCAGGATGGCGGGGGTGACGATGGCCAGCCAGGCGGCGATTGCGCCTGGTGTGCCGCCGGCGTAGTAGCCGACGCTGACGATGTAGAGGCCTTTGGGTCCGGGGGTGGTGCGGCCGACTACGAGGGCGGTGTTGAGTTGGCGGTCGGTTAGCAGGTGGCGGGTGACAACGAGGTCGTGACGGAGGACGGGGAGGGCGGCCAGGCCGCTGAATGAACTGAGGGTTGCTTTCAAAAGCACCAGGTAGAGAACGAGGAAGTGCATCACGGCTCGGGGTGCTCCTGCCAGAAGAAACCTACTACGGCGGATATCGCCAGGACGAGGACAGGAGAGAGGCCGGCGCCTACGGACAGGGCCACCGCGAGCAGGACGACGGCGGCGCTTCGGAGCCAGTTGGCGCGGGTCATTTGGGGTCCGACGAGAAGCCAGAAGCCGGCTAGCAGGATGCCGACGGAGGCGGCTAAGGCTCCGGCGATGGCGATTTGGACCCAGCGGTTGCCGCTCCAGAAATCGAATACGGCGGTGACGAACCAGACCAGGGCACAGGCGGGCACAGAAGCGGCCAGCAGCGCGATGAGTGCTCCGCGCCAGCCGCGGAGCAGCCAGCCGGAGGCGGTGCAGAAAGCCAGCAAGTTTGTACCGGGCGTGATGCGGGCTAACGCGTAGCAGAGGGCGTATTGGGCGTTATCGAGCCACCGGCGGCGGCCTACCATTTCGCGCTGCAGGGCGGCGGTGGTGGCGGCTCCGCCCCCGAAGGTGAAGTTGCCGATGCGGGTGAATACGGAGGCTAGCGCGGTTAGGGATGGTGAAGTGGCTGGCATGGGACGGGGGCCGGCAGTTCACATGGTAGCTATTGCGGTGGGGTGGACTGTTGCAGCCCGTCCGGAAGGCCGACCAGCACCGGTTAGGGACGTGCTTCCTGCTCCTCTTCCTGCTCCTCAAGGTGCTCGCGCGCGAGGGCTTGTTGTTCGGTTTCGCCGGCGCGTTCGCACCAGGAGCCTAGCTTTTGGGCGTAGACGTGGGTGAATTCGGCGCCGAGGAAGAAGATGAGGGCGGTGTAATAGATCCAGACGAGGAGGCCGATGACGGAACCGGCGGCCCCGAACACGGACGTTACGCCGCTGCGGCCGATGTACAACCCGATGCCGACGGTGCCGGTTATGACAAGCAGGGCGGTGACGAAGGCGCCGATCCAGACGTCTTCCCAACAGATTTTAACGTCGGGAATGAACTTATAGACCATGGCGAACAGGAGCGTCATAACGATCAGCGCAAGCAGGCGATTCCAGAATTGAAGCACCACGGGCGACGTGGCGACGAAATACTGAAGCTGTTCGCCGAGGGCGGTGAGCACGGTATTTGCGCCTAGCAGGAAGGCGAGGATAAGGCCGGTGGCGGGCACCAAGAGGAACGAGAAGAGCTTGCGGCGGATGGTGTCCCACCAGGTCATGTTGGGGTCCGGGACACGCCACACGACGTTGAGGGCGCCGCGGAGTTCGCCGAACACGGCGGAGGCCCCCAGCAGGAGTGTGCCGATGCCGGCGATAGCGCCAATGACACCGAGCCGGTCCTGGTGGGCGCTCTTGATAATGGCGGCGACGGTGTTGGCGGTATCGGGTCCGGTCATCCAGCGGATCTGGAAGAGAACGGCGTCTTCGGCGGGGCTATTTCCCCAGATCCAGCCCGCCACGCGGATCATCATCACGAGCAAGGGAGCGAGCGAGAACAACGCGTAATAGGCGAGTGCCGCGCTCATGCGGAACGCGTTGTCGTTGATCCAGTTCATGACTGTGGCTTCAGCCACCTGGGCGATCTTACGCCACATCCATTGTCTTTATACAGCAAAACGTTGACCGAAAGCCGGTAATTACCACGACAGTATTTGTTTCTAACGGACGGGAGGTGTTGTGAGTATGAGAACAATCTATTTCGCCACCGCGGCGGTGGCACTGTTCAGCGTTGCCTGTAATCGAGATACGCATCGAGCGGGGACGGCCACAGACCGGACAACAACGGGCGTGGAAACGGCGCGCGAGAAGCGTCCGGAATACGCATTTGTGCGTTTCATCAATGCGGACGCGACACGAAAGGACCTGGATCTCTGGTTCGGGGACATGAAGGTATTTACCGGCACGGCGTATAAGAACGTAACGGAGTACACGCAGGTACCGGCGGAGCGCCACGAATTCCACTTACGGATGCCGGGCGCGGTAGATAACCTCGCCAATAACAGCGAAGGGTTGGGTGAGCGGAAGCATTATACGTTGATCGCCGTGCGTAAGGACGATGGGAGTGCAACGCTTACGGCGGTAAACGACGACGAAGATCCGCCGGCGGCGGGCAAGGCGAAAGTGCGGGTGATTAACGCCGTAACCAACCTGGACGACCTCGACTTAGTGGCGCGGGGGCATAAAGACAAGATTGTGGACGGCGTGGATTTCAACAGCGCCAGCCGTTACAAGGAAGTGGAGCCTCCGGCGGTACCGCTGGAGATTCGCCGGGAGGATACGAAGGCGGTAGCGGCGCGGCTGCCTGGGTTCACGATGGAGCCGAACAAGGCGTACACGGTGGTGGTGTTCGGCAACAAAGGACAGCCGCTCGATGCGGTGCATGTGGAAGATCGGGTAACACACGAGAGCGCCCGGCGGTAGCGAGAACAGGGGGCGAGCGGATATCGGGAGAGGCCGGCCGGGAGGCCGGATCGCGAACGAGGACGTTCGCCCCACGACGGGCAGGATTTGAAACAGTCGGGCTACCGGGCTGACTCTACAGGTAGCTGAAAGGAGATCAGATGCGGTATTTCATGATCTTTTCACTAGCGCTGGGAACGAGCATGCTTGCCGCCCAGCAACCAGCGGGGCAAAACCAGCGGGGCAATCAGACGACACACTCGGAAAGCACATCGTCGTCAACACATAGCCAATCGACAACCCAATCGAACAAATCGGGGGCGGGCGGCGCAAACATGAGCGCAGCCGACCGGACCTTCATTATGAAAGCGGCCAAGGAAGGACACCACGAAGTGGCGGTGGCGCAGATGGCGGCGGACAAGGCAACCGACAGCCAAGTAAAAGCATTTGCGCAAAAGCTGGTCAGCGACCATACACAAGCGAACCAGGAACTCATGCAGATTGCGCAGCAGAAGGGCGTGAATGCCGGCATGGGCATGGAATCCCATCACCGGGACAGCAGCTCACAGCAGTCCAGCACCAGCAGTTCATCCAGCCAGGCGGGCAACACCAAGACATCGCGCAGCGACCAGAATTCCTCTTCCACCAGTTCGAGCTCGCACGCGGGCATGGGGGGCGATTCAAAGGCCATGGGCCGTTACTCGAAGATGCAGGGCGCGGATTTCGACCGGGCGTTTGTGCGCGACCAGGCGGCGCATCACGAGAAAGACATCAAGGAGTTTGAGAAGCAGAGCCGGATGACGCAGGATTCGGATTTGCGGGCGTTTATCGACAAAACGTTGCGGACCTTGCGGCAGCACCTGGAGACCGCACGGTCGTTACAGCAGACGACCGGACGCGGCAGCAACGTTTCCGACGCGGGGGGCCAGGGCGGACAAAGCGGACGGTCCGGCACGACGCGCGGCGACGATAACACAACTCGTAAGTAGTTGAGACAGGGGACCCATTCGAATGCAGATCATCACGCACTCCAAACACGGACAGAACGTTAGCGACATAGAACGCGCAGCGAGCCTCGTTGCGGGAACGATGCTGACGTTACGGGGCCTGCGCGGGCGTGGCGCATCCAGTTACCTGTACTCGATCGCGGGTGTGGAACTGATGCGGCGCGGGGTTACGGGGCGCTGTTACGCCTACGACTTACTGGGCATAAGTACGGCCCGGTCGAGCGCAGGCACGAGCGTGCCGTATCCGGTGGGCCTCCGTGTCGATGAAACTGTTACGGTGAATCGAGCGATAGAAGATGTATACAGGTTCTGGCGGAATTTCGAGAATTTACCGCGATTTATGCGGCATTTGGAGGCGGTGACGGTATTGGACGAGCGGCGGTCGCGCTGGGAGGCGAAAGCCCCGGGCGGCCGCACGGTCCAATGGGAAGCGGAGATTATCAATGAGGTGGAGAACCGGCTGATCGGGTGGCGGTCGCTCGAAGGGGCGCAGGTACAGAATGCCGGTTCGGTACAGTTCCATCCGGCTCCGGGCGGACGGGGCACGGTGGTTCGGGTGGAGCTGCAGTACAATCCGCCGGCGGGCATAGTGGGGGCGATGTTCGCAAAGATGCTGGGCGAAGAACCGTCGCAGCAGATACGGGAAGACCTGCACCGCTTCAAGCAGGTGATGGAAGCGGGTGAGGTGGCGACGACGGAGGGGCAGACGAGCGGGCGGGAAGAAAGCACGACGGTCGGCCCCTGAGGACGACATGCGTGCAATCTGCTGGTGGGGTACGAATGAAGTCCGCGAGGTACGAGTTCCGGATCCGAAGCTGATCACCCCCCGGGATGCGATCGTGCGCGTGACGTTGAGCGCCATCTGCGGGTCGGACCTGCACCTGTACCACGGCTACATTCCGGCGATGCGCGAGGGCGACATCCTGGGGCATGAGTTCATGGGCATCGTGGAAGAGGTAGGCAGCGAGGTCAGGAAGCTGCGGCCGGGCGACCGGGTGGTGGTTCCGTTCACGATCTCGTGCGGGGGCTGTTATCACTGCGCGCGCGAACAGTGGGCACTGTGCGACAACTCAAACCCGAACCTTTTGGCGGCCGAGAAAGTGTATGGATTTTCGGGCGCCGGGATGTTCGGGTTTTCGCATTTATTCGGCGGCTATGCCGGGGGGCAGGCGCAGTATGTGCGGGTGCCGTTTGCGGATGTGGGTCCGGTGAAGGTTGAGAACGATTTGGCGGACGAGAAGCTGCTGCTGCTATCGGACGTGTTGCCGACGGGCTATATGGCGGCGGAGAACGCGTGTGTGCGGCCGGGCGATACGGTGGCGGTGTGGGGCTGCGGACCGGTGGGGCTGTTCGCGGTGCAGAGCGCGTATCTGATGGGCGCAGAACGAGTGATCGCGATCGATAATGTGACGCCGCGGTTGGAGCTGGCGCGGGAGGAATGCGGCGCGGAGGTTTTGAATTTCAACGATGTCAATGTTGTGGACGTTCTGAAAGAGACGACAGGCGGACGCGGTCCGGATTCGTGCATCGACGCGGTGGGGATGGAGGCACACGGGAAGGGATTGGCGAACGCATACGACAAGGTGAAGCAAACGGCGCGTCTCGAATCGGACCGGCCGCATGTGTTGCGGCAAACGATCAAGGCATGCCGGAAGGGAGGCACGATCTCGATACCGGGCGTTTATAGCGGATTCATCGACAAGGTTCCGATGGGCGCCGCATTTTCAAAAGGGCTGACGTTCCGAATGGGTCAGACACATATGCCGAAATACATGGAACCGCTGCTCAAAAAGATCGAAACGGGTGTCATCGACCCGAACTTTGTGATCACACACCGCCTGAAATTAGGACAGGCGCCACAAGCCTATGCAGCTCTAGGCGCCCGACGGGAAAATTATGTCAAAGTTGTCTTGGATCCGAACTAACCGGAGATTGGCGCGGTTGCTGTTGGGGAGCAGGATCGCTCCCTCACGGTCGCGGCTCAGTTACGCCGAGGGCGAGCCGCGGAAATTACGCGGCAACCGGAGCGCGAAGCAACTGCGATCGGAGGGCACGGCGAATGCGGAGCAAACGCACGCGGACCGTAACGGGTGTAAGTCCTACCTCCCGTGCAATTTCTTCCGTAGTATATCCCTCCAGGTAGTAACCCCGAAGGATGCGGCTGTCCCGCTGATCGCATCGCGTAAGAATGCGTTTGACGTCAACCGACAACATCGCCGGGCTATCCGACTTGGAGGATTCCGTAAGGCCCTCCAGGCGCTGATCGGCGCGAAGCCGGTTCTTCAACATGTTCTTGGCGATGCTGTTCACCCATGCTCCGACCATATTCGGCCGTTGCAGTTGTTCCAGGCATTCCCAGCCTTTGGCCCAAGCCGCCTGGGCAACTTCTTCAGCGATATCGGTTGGTGCGCCCCGCGACAGCAGGAACCGCAATGTCATGGGGTAACCGTGACGAAACGCGTCGGCAAACTGGTCGCGGTCCAGCGGCGGCGCGGAAGGTTCGCGCACAAAATCGCAATCAGGAACAGCGACCGGTTGCCATTGCGGAATAGGGGAGGCTTGATTCATTGAAGTGATATGCATGGCTTTGAAAAACTGGCTGCGAGGGGAGTAGGGGCAATTGGTGTGCCAAGCTCAAAACACGCGGCGGTGGTGGCAGGGAAGGGGCTTTTCCGGTAAGGCTGACACGACGGTCAAGAACCTTTTGATGCGATGAGCACGTTTCTACTCATTCGCCATGCAGTGACTGAGGACGTGGGCCGCGTACTGTCGGGGCGGGCGGCCGGCGTGACGCTCAGTTCAACGGGCGAAGCGCAGGCCGCGCGGCTTGCTGAAACGCTTGCAAACAGGCCGCTTCACGCAATTTTGTCGAGTCCCCTGGAGCGGGCGAAACAGACAGCCTTGGCGGTGGGCCGACAGAGGGGGCTAGGGGTACTGGAGTGCGATGCGCTTGTAGAAATCAACTTCGGCGAATGGACACGCAAAACGTTCGCGGAGCTGGAGCGCGATCCGCATTGGAAGCGATTCAACGAGGCACGCGGATTTGTCGCTCCGCCGGCGGGTGAAAGTTTCCCATCTGTGCAAGAACGTGTTCTCACATTGATGCGATCTCTGGCCAATGAGCGGCCGGATCAGACTATTGCGCTGGTTAGTCACGCAGATGTGATTAAAGCGGCGCTGTTGGGGATATTAGGGGCGCCGGCGCAGTCGATTCATCAACTGGAAATATCACCAGCATCGGTCAGCACGGTGGAATGGGGCGAGTGGATGCCGCGGGTGGCGGCGATTAACTGGGTGGGGTAGGACGAACACCGCTCCATTGCTGTCGCGGCTCGGTTACGAAAGGTAGTGGTTTGTGAATTGCACTTCTTCGTCCTGAAGGAGTGGAGAGAAACACTATGCATCCGAAAATTGAAGATCGAATGGACGACGCGGCGGAGGCGATTCATCATCAAGCGGACCGCATGACGGACGATAGCCGCTTCAAGAATATAGCGGAGCACACGGCGCAGTATATGGCGTCGACAGCGAACTACCTTCGCAGCCACGATGCCAACGATATGTGGCAGGACGTGACGCGATTCGTGCAGCGGCGTCCGGCCGAATGCATTGCGGCGGCGCTAGTGATCGGTATGCTTGCCGGGCGGGCGTTTCGAGGGGGAGAAGACGTATGAACGCAAGCATGCAGAAGCCGGTGACGGAACTGGTGCGGGACGTGTTTACGGACGTGCAGGAAATTGTCCGTTCGGAGATCAGGCTGGCGAAGGCCGAGGCCAAAGAGTACGCCACCAGTATGATGAGCGGAGTGAAGCTGACGGCGATGGGCGCGATTCTGGGCTTATACGCGTTCGGGCTGTTGCTGCTGGCGGCGGTGCTGGGGCTGGGCATGACGATGCAAAGCTGGGCGGCGGCGCTGATTGTAGGCTTGGTTGTAGGCCTTCCCGCGGCGGTGATGATCTTGATGGGCATGAACCGGCTGACGGGCAAGAAGGCGGCGGAAGAGCATCGGGAAGCGAAGAATCAACAACAAGGAGGAACGTGGAATGGAGCACGAGTCGCAACGGATTGAGCGGCACATCGAGGCGAAGAAGGAACAACTGGGGCGGAACCTGGACGAGCTGGGAACGCGGGTGAAGTCGACACTCGACTGGCGGTCGCACTACGAGCGCAATCCGTGGCTGTTCCTATCGGTGGCTTTTTGTGGAAGCGCCGCGGCGTCGGCCATGATTTCGGGCGGGCGCGGTTCGTTTTCGCCGCACAGCGGGTTCGGACGGACCTGGTCGAACGTGCAAAGCGCGCTGATGTCTGTCGCGGCGCAGTATGCGCAGAACCTGATGGAAGAGGTAATTCCCGGGTTCCGTGAGGAATTCCAGGCGCGGGCCGAGCGCCACCACGTTTGATCGTCTATTCGGACCGTCGCCGCCCAATTCTTCCGGCTCAAGCAATTTACCAGCTCAGGCGCGACGCAGAACGCATATTTCAAACAGACCGCGAAGCGACAGCGAGTCTGCTGCTGGAACTGGGCGCGCTCGAGGCATCGGTTTTAGATGTCGAGGGCGCGTCGAGGAACCTGGTAGCGCGGTTCGATGTGGCCATGCGCGCCGCCGCCCACCTGTATCGCGGGAGGGCGGCGGACGTGCGTCCACACCTGGACGCACTGGGACGGATCCATCTGCCTCCCGTCACGCATTCGTCGATCGCGGAAGGCTTCGCGTTCTACGGGTTGTATCCCGATACATACGCCGAAGCCGCGCGCGACCTGGTGGCGGACTATAAACCGGAAGCCGCCGTCGTGATCGGGCTGCGAACGATCGGCGGGACGCTTTCGGCGGTGGTGGCGGCGGAACTGGAAGCGTGCGGCGTGACGGTTCACCGGTTTACCTTGCGGCCGCATGGCCATCCGTTCGACCGGCGCGTGTACCTGCCGGGGCACATGCACGTGCCGCCGCGCGGAATTTTCGTCATTGTCGACGAGGGGCCGGGTTTGAGCGGGTCGTCATTCGCGGCGACGGTACGGCCGCTGCTCGATTTGGGTGTAGCGGCGAATCGGATTGTATTGTTTCCGTCGTGGGATGCGCACGCCTCGCAGTTGAACTCGCAATCGGCGCGGGCGATCTGGACGCGCGTAGGCCGTTACCACCGGCCGTTTGAACCGCGGCGGCATGCGCGCGCGATCCCCTCGGCGGCGGTAGAAGTGTCGGCTGGGGAGTGGCGGAACCAAGTCATGAAGGGCGCGGACTGGCCCGCGGTGCAGCCGCAACACGAGCGCCGCAAGTACCTTATGGGCAAGACACTGTTCAAGTTCGAAGGGTTGGGCCCCTATGGACGGGAGGCGTATCAAACGGCGGTGCCGCTATCGGGCGCGGGCTACATCCCGCCGGTGCAACAACTGGCGGACGGGTTTCTGGCAATGGAATTCGTGGACGGACGGCCCATGACGCCGGAGGACCTGAATACGGATTTCCTGCATCATGTGGCGGATTACCTGAACGCGCGTTCGACGTTTCACGGATCGCAAGAAGGCGCGGCGTTCGACGAGCTGGCGAACCTGATCGCGGTGAATACGAGCGAGGCGGGGTTGCCTGTGCCGGACGTGAGCCGGTTTCGCGACGCGATTATCAACCAGCAACGGGTGGCGGTGGACGGCCGCATGATGCCGCATGAATGGCTGTTGGATGCGGGCCGCTACTGGAAGACCGATGCGCTCGACCACTGCCGCGACCACTTTTATCCGGGCATGCAGGACATTGCGTGGGACCTGGCCGGGTTTGCCATTGAATTCAAGCTCAGCCGCGAAGGACGGGCGTATCTGCACGACCGCTACCTGCGCCGGCGGCGCGACCCGTCGCTGCGGCGGCGCGAGGCGTTTTATCGCGTGGCGTATGCGGCGTTCCGTTTGGGCTACACCACCATGGCGGCCGAAGCGCTGGCGTCAAGCAATGCCGAAGAGGCCGCGCGATTCCGGCACGACGCGGCGAGATATCGGGCAGAGGTCACAGCGGCCGCAGAGGAACTGAATGAGCGAACGGCTTATAGTCTGCGTTGACCTGGACGGCGTGCTGAACGATTACGACGGGTGGCGGGGAGCGGACTATTTTCATCCGCCGCGCGAGGGCGCGCGCGAGTTCCTCAAGGCGCTATCGGAAAGCGGGTATCGAGTGGTGGTGCACACGACGCGCTGGGCTCCGCATGTATGGGACTGGATACGCCTGCACGGCTTAGAAACCTACATCGACACAGTGACCGATCAGAAGCTGCCGGCACATGTTTTTGTGGACGACCGGGCCATCTGCTTTACCGGTAATTTCACCGATATAGTCGAGAATATTCAACAGTTTCGGGCGCATTGGGAACCGGCAGAAAACAAGTGACAGTTCCGCACCTTTTCTCCCGCAGTGCGAAAAATTTTCGGGTATGTAGAAGCCAGGCGGGGACGCGCGCCAGAGCATCTACTTACCCAATTCCAAGCTACTTACCGCAAAAAACGTGAAATGGCCGACCAAGTGCTTTCTTATGAATCCGCAGACGAAATCCACTTCAAGGAGAACTTGGGCTAGTGGCTAAGCAAGTATTGATAACGGGGGGCGCGGGCTTTATCGGCTCGCATCTCGCGGTCGAATTGCTGCGGCACGGATACCGTGTCCGCGTGCTCGACCGTCTGATTCCGCAAGTGCATGGGCCCGGCCACCGCCGTCCGGCGTATCTCGACCCTGAGGTCGAGCTGCAGGTGGGCGACGTCCGCGATCCGATCGCGCTGCGCCAGGCTCTGATGGGAGTGGATATCGTTTACCATTTCGCGGCGCGGGTGGGCGTCGGCCAGAGCATGTACGAGATGGCCGAGTACATGAGCGTGAACACGCAAGGCACGGCGGTGTTGCTCGAACAACTGGTCCAGCGGCCGGTGGAACGCGTGATCGTGGCATCGAGCATGAGCATCTACGGCGAAGGGTTGTATCGGACAGCGAGCGGGGCAATCAAACCGGCAGTGGACCGGACGTTGACGCAGTTGCGGGCGGGCGATTGGGAAGTGAAATCGGCGGATGGCGAGCCGCTTACGCCGGTCGCAACGCCGGAATGGAAAACGCCATCGCTTTCTTCCGTCTATGCCTTGTCGAAGTACGACCAGGAGCAGATGTGCATGGTGGTGGGGCGGGCGTATGGCCTTCCGACGGTGGTGATGCGGTTCTTCAATGCCTACGGTCCGAACCAGGCGCTCTCGAATCCTTATACGGGCGTGCTGGCGATTTTTGCGTCGCGATTGCTGAACGGGAATGCGCCGCTGGTGAATGAGGACGGGTTGCAACATCGCGACTTTGTGAGCGTCTATGACGTGGCGCGGGCGTGCCGGTTGGCGCAGGAGAAGCCGGAAGCGGCGTATCAGACGTTCAACGTCGGAGGCGGCAAGATCTATACGGTGCTTGAAGTGGCGAAGAAGGTCGCACAGGCGCTTGGAAAAGACCGGCTGAAGCCGGAAATCACGGGGAAGTACCGCGCGGGGGACATACGGCATTGTTTCGCCGATATCAGCCATGCGCGCAAGGTGTTGGGGTTTGAGCCGAAGGTGTCGCTAAAAAAGGGGCTGGCCGATCTGGCCGAATGGCTGAGCACGCAAAGCGCGAGCGACCGTGTGATGGAATCGCGCAACGAACTGGCACAGCGCGGGCTGATGGTTTGAGAACACGATGAAGTATGCGCTGGTAAATCCACCGTGGTCATTTGAAGGCAGCATCTACTTCGGCTGCAGGGAGCCGCACCTGCCGCTGGAGTATGGTTACTCCAAAGCGCTGCTTGAAAAGGCGGGCCACGAGGCCGAAATCATCGACGGACAGTTGGACGGACTCACTACGGCCACTATACGCACCCGGTTGGAAGAGTACCGGCCCGATTTTACGGTGGTGACCACGGCTCCGAGCTATCTGTTCTGGCGGTGCGCGCCGCCGGAACTGCGTGTGCCGCAGCAGCTGATCGCGGCGGTGCAGGACGTGGCGGGGATTGTGGTGGGCGTGGGTCCGCATGCGTCGACAACACCGCGGGCGGCCTTAAGGAAGCTGGGCGCCGATGTTGTGGTGCTAGGGGAATGCGAAGAAATTCTGCCGCGATTGACGGACGATTGGACGAAGCTCGATTCGGTTGCCTACCGCGAAGACAACGATGTGGCCGTGCGTGGAGGGACGCATTCGGCCAGTATGGCTGAGCTGCCGCCGCTTGAGTGGGAACGGCGGCAGCTCTCGCGGCACGCCCATCATCATCACCGGTTCGAACGGGCTGCGGACGGTCCGGGCGCGGAAATGGAGATGTCGCGCGGGTGCCCGTACCATTGCACGTTCTGCGCGAAAGAGAACTTCCGCAACGGCTACCGGCGGCGACCGCTGCATGTGCTGCTCGATGAGTTGGACCAGTTGATCGCGCAGGGCGCGACGTACGTGTACTTCATCGATGAACTGTTCCTGCCCTGGGAAGAGTTCCTGGAGGCGGTGGCGGAACGCGATATACGGTTCGGCATTCAGACGCGCATCGATTTGTGGTCGACGAAGACGCTCGACCTGTTGGGCCGCGCCGGCTGTGTGTCGATCGAGGCGGGCGTTGAAAGCATTTCGGAGTTAGGCCGCAACTTACTGGATAAGCGCTGCCGGATGTCGACCGATGAGTTGGCCGACCGGTTGATTTACGCCAAACAGCGAGTGCCGTTTGTGCAGGCCAATCTGATCGAGATGAAGACAGACTCGCCGAAGCAGGTAGAAGAGTTCCGGCAACGGCTGCTGGCGCATGGCGTTTGGGCCAACAAGCCCGTACCGCTGTTCCCGTACCCGGGTTCGCCGGACTATTCGCAGCGCTGGGGCAAACCCGACGATCGGGCCTGGGAACGGGCGCATGAATACTACCTGAACCTGTACACCGAGTTCAGCGATGTGCAGGAAGAACGGCCGCTGCCGTTGCCGGATCTGGAGCGGAGCGTTTCCGCGTAAGCATGTCACCGCTCACTGTGCTGATGACCGCCGATACCGTGGGCGGTGTATTCACGTACGCGGTGGAACTCGCGCGCGCGCTCGCGCCGCACGGTGTTACGGTGTTGCTGGCCACGATGGGCCGGCGGCTCGACGGGGCACAACGGCGCCAGGCGCGGCAGGCCGGAAACGTGACGGTAATCGAGAGCACTTACAAGCTCGAATGGATGGACGATGCGTGGGCCGATGTCGAGGCGGCGGGCGAGTGGCTGCTACGGTTGGAAGCGGCGCACAAGCCCGATGTCATCCACGTGAATGGGTACGCGCATGGCGCGCTCGGTTGGCGCGCACCGGTGGTAGCGGTTGGACACTCGTGCGTGCTGTCGTGGTGGCGCGCCGTAAAGCATACGGAGGCTCCGCCGGAGTGGGACGGGTACCGCAATAAAGCCGCGCGGGGTTTGCAGGCGGCAGATGTTGTGGTGGCTCCCACGCGGGCGATGCTTGGGGAATTGCAGCGATATTACGGTCCACTGACTGAGACGCAGGTGATTCCGAACGGCGTGGCGCGCGGGTTGTATACGCCGCGGCCCAAGCGCGACTACATACTCAGCGCCGGGCGGCTGTGGGATGAGGCGAAGAATGTACAGTTGCTGGCCACGATTGCGCCGCAATTGCCGTGGCCTGTGTTTGTGGCCGGCGAAGGAACGCCTGCGTGGACGTCGAACTTTTTCCAACTCGGTGCGTTGTCGCGGGGGACGCTATCGGTGTGGCAGTCGCAAGCGGCGATTTACGCGTTGCCGGCGCTGTATGAGCCGTTCGGGTTATCGGTGCTCGAGGCGGCGCGCTGCGGCTGCGCGCTGGTGCTGGGCGATATCGCGAGCCTACGCGAGAACTGGGAAGGCGCGGCCGAGTTTATCGACCCCAACGATGCGCGAGCGGCGCAACGAAAAATCAAAGCACTCGTGATGAGTGCCGACCGGTTGCACCGGCTGCAGGCCGCCGCGTTCGACCGCGCACAGAGTTTCTCGGCCGCGTCGATGGCCGAAGCCTACAAGACGGTCTACCACTCTCTGATTTCGAGGACCCTCGCATGCGCGTCGTGATGTTTTACCACTCGCTGGTCTCGGACTGGAACCATGGCAACGCCCACTTTTTGCGCGGTGTCGCCACTGAGATGCTGTCGCGTGGTTACGAAGTGGCGATCTTCGAGCCGCGCGACGGGTGGAGCAAGAACAACCTGCTGCAGACCGAAGGCGAGCAGGCGGTGGCGGAGTTCCGGCAATATTACCCGGGTCTCGAGAGCGCTTTTTACGATCTGGACACGCTCAACATAGAGGAAGCGCTCAGCGGAGCGGACCTGGTGCTGGTGCACGAATGGAACGATCCGCAACTGGTGGCACGGATCGGCGAGCATCACCGGAGCCACAAGAGTTACAAGCTGCTGTTCCACGACACGCACCACCGGGCGGTATCGTCGCCGGAGGAGATCGATCAGTATGACTTGGCG
The DNA here is from genome assembly GCA_020846745.1 of Bryobacterales bacterium. Lineage (GTDB taxonomy): Bacteria > Acidobacteriota > Terriglobia > Bryobacterales > Bryobacteraceae > JADLDI01. The sequence goes on from JADLDI010000031.1 coordinate 15,074, forward strand.
GGTTACGACGGATTGCTGGCCTTTGGCGAGTCGCTCAGGCGGCAGTACGCGCAGGTGCGGCCGAAGCTGAAGGCGTGGACCTGGCATGAAGCAGCCGATGTGCGGGTGTTCCATCCCGTGGACTCGAAAACCCATTCGGGCGATCTCGTGTGGGTGGGCAACTGGGGCGACGACGAACGGTCGGACGAGATCCGCGAGTTTCTGCTGAAGCCCGCCAAGGCGCTGCGGCTGGATTCGCTGGTATATGGCGTGCGGTATCCGCAGCATGCCTTGACGGCACTGGCGGCGCATGGCGTGCGGTATGGCGGGTGGTTGCCGAACTACCGTGTGCCGGCCGTGTTTGCGGAGTATCGGGTGACGGTGCATATCCCGCGGCGGCCCTATGCGCGGATCCTGCCGGGCATTCCGACGATTCGCGTCTTTGAAGCGCTGGCTTGCGGCATTCCACTGGTGTCGGCCCCATGGGACGACTCGGAAGGGTTGTTTATGCCGGGGGTGGATTACCTGGTGGCCAGCAGCACGGCCGAGATGCAGGTGCATCTGGCGGCGCTGATGGGCAACGAATCGTATCGCGCGGCGCAGATCAGCCAGGGGTTGCGGACGATTTATCGCCGCCATACGTGCGGGCATCGCGTGGATGAGTTGATGGAGATAGTCCGATCGTCATGATGCACAACTTCCGCATCGCGTTCTTCGGTTCGAGCCTGGTGTCGTCTTATTGGAACGGCGCCGCTACTTACTATCGGGGGATTATTCGCGAACTCGCCCGGCGCGGGGCGCGGGTGACGTTTTATGAGCCGGACGCTTACGAGCGGCAGTCGCATCGGGATATCGATCCGCCGGAGTGGGCGCGCGTGGTGGTGTACCCGGCGGATAAGGCGGGGGTGACGCGGTGCCTGGAAGAGGCGCGGCACTCGGACATGATCGTGAAGGCGAGCGGCGTGGGCGTGTTCGACGAACTGCTGGAGCGCGAGGCGCCGCACGCCGCTCATGGCGCGACGTTGACGGCGTTCTGGGATGTGGACGCGCCGGCCACGCTCGACCGGTTGGACAACAATCCCAACGATCCATTTCATGCGCTGATCCCGCGCTACGACTTTGTGTTCACGTATGGGGGCGGCGATCCGGTGGTTGAGGCTTATAAGGCGCGTGGGGCACAACTCTGCGTTCCGATTTATAACGCGCTCGACCCGGAATCGCATCACCCGGTCGCGCCGGACAGCCGGTTTGCCGCGGATTTAGGTTTTCTCGGCAACCGGCTGCCAGACCGGGAGGCTCGGGTGGAGGAGTTTTTTTTGCGGGCGGCGGAGTTGTATCCGGAGGCGTCGTTCCTGCTGGGAGGGAGCGGCTGGCAGGATAAACCGCTGCCGGAGAACGTGCGGAACCTGGGTCACGTGACTACAGTGGACCATAACGCGTTCAACTGTACGCCGCGGGCCGTGTTGAACATCAGCCGCGAGAGCATGGCGCGCTACGGATTTTCGCCGGCCACGCGCGTTTTCGAGGCCGCGGGCGCCGGGGCTTGCCTACTGACCGATGCGTGGGAAGGGATTGAGCTGTTCCTGGAACCGGGGAGTGAGGTGCTGGTGGTTCGAAACGGGCATGAAGTAGCAGAGACGTTGCGCCGGCTGGACGAGGGGCACGCGCGGGCCATCGGGCAGGCGGCGCTGCGGCGGGTGCTGGCCGAACATACCTATGCGCGGCGGGCGGCACAGTGGGAAGCCGTAGTATCGGGCGCGCTGTCGGGGGCCGCGCGGTGAACATCGTCGTTTTGGGGCTGTCGATCACATCGTCGTGGGGCAACGGGCACGCGACGACATACCGGGCACTGGTGCGCGGATTGGAGCAGCGCGGACACAAGGTGCTGTTCCTGGAGCGCGATGTGCCATGGTACGCCGAGAACCGCGACATGCCCAGGCCGCCATTCGGGACGACGGAACTTTACGACAGCGTGGCGCAGGTGAAGGACCGGTTTACACGGCAGGTGCGGCAGGCGGACCTGGTGATTGTCGGGTCGTATGTGCCGCAAGGAGTGGCGATCGGCGAATGGGTGGTGGACACGGCGCAGGGAGTGACCGCGTTCTATGACATCGACACGCCGGTGACGATCGCAAAGCTGAACCGGAACGATACGGAATACCTGACGCGGGCGCTGGTGAAGCGGTACGACCTATATTTGTCGTTCACGGGCGGGCCGACACTGGAGAGACTAGAGAAGCAGTTTGGGGCGCCGGCGGCACGGGCATTGTATTGTTCTGTGGATCCGCAACTGTACTATCCGGAAGACAAGGCGATCGAGTGGGACTTAGGGTATCTGGGCACTTACTCGGCGGATCGTCAGCCCGCACTCGACCGGTTGCTGATCCAGCCGGCCGCGATGTGTACGCAGCAGCGGTTCGTGGTGGCGGGTCCGATGTATCCCCAAGAGATTCAATGGCCGCCGAATGTCACCCGGACCGAGCACCTCGCCCCCAACCTGCATCGTGGCTTCTACAATTCGCAGCGGTACACGTTGAATATTACGCGAGCCGACATGGTGGCGGCGGGATACTCGCCGAGCGTGCGGCTGTTCGAGGCGGCGGCGTGCGGGACACCGATCATTTCCGATGCCTGGGCGGGGCTTGAGACGCTGTTTGCGCCGGGCAAAGAGATCCTGATTGCGCGTTGTCCGGAAGAGGTGCAAGAGTACCTGACCAATTTGCCGGCCTCCGCTCGATCGGAGATTAGCCAAGCCGCGCGCACGAAGGTGCTCAATGCACACACGGGAGAGCACCGCGCGGTCGAGCTTGAGGCGTACGTCTCGTCGCTGGCGATGCGCTAAGAGCACCATACCGACTTTCCTAGTACCTCTGGGCGTTGTTCATAAATTCACAGCGCGGTATACTTCCTCTCGCCCTCAAACACCTGGCGGAAGGAACAGTTCATGAAATCTCTCGTGCTGCTGGCAAGTATTGTGTCTGTTGCTGCATCAGCGCAAACAACCGCATTCGACGGTCACGTTCGCGGCGTCGCCGGCAAGGACAATGGCCGCCGGCAAATCATCATCGAACGCGATGTGAACCACGTTTTTCCGTACATCTTGGCCAGCGCGTCATGGACTACCTCCATCCACCTGACTAACCTGGAAGACCACGACATTCAGGTGGTTTGTGAGTTTGTTGGTCCGAATGGAGAGGAGAAGCCGCTCACGTTCGATTTTGACGACAAGACCCCGACGGCCGGCACGAGTTCACAGATTGCTTCGCTTTCCACCGCCTCATTCAAGAGCGTCAGCACGGAGACAGCTCTGACGACGGCTTGGGCATACTGTTCAGCCGAACCGCGTACGGAGAGGTTTTCCGGGTATGCGATCGTGCGTAATACAACGGCAAACGGTGCAGTGCGTGAGTTCGTGACGCCGCTGCAGCCTGAGTCGGAACCCGTATTTTCGGTGCCGTTCCTGGCGGCGTCCGATAACACCACGGGGCTCGTTGTCCTGAATAACGCTTTGGAGGGCGACGCCTCGCTTGGTATTTGGATGATCGATACAAACGGCAAACAGGTGGACGCGCGCACCCTCACACTGAAAGCAGGCGCGCTGCGGATCGTGGTGTTGAACGATGTGTTCAAGGATGTGAAAGAGGGAACGGTCCGCGTGGTGAAACTGGAGGGGACACAGTACGTGACGGCAATGGCGCTGAAGACCAGCATTGCGGGGTATACCGCGTTGCCCGTGCTGATGCCGAAAGAAGATCCGCCGCCGGCGCCGTAAAAGCCGCGGCGTTAACGTGACCGCAGCGACCGGGACAGCCGTTCCAGATCGCCTGCCGTGAACGTCGCCTTGCGCGCGACCAGATCGTCCCAGTTGACGACGGGCCGGGCGATGCCTTTGGCAGCATGACCTGTGGTGTTCAGCAGGATGTGATAAAGCTCGTGCGCCACCACGCGGCCCAGTGCGCTGCCGAGCGCGGGCCCGCGCTGCTTCAAGGGGAGCTTGCGTATGGCCCGGCCGATGTTGTCGCACTCCACTTCGGTTATGGGCAACACCTGGCCTGACCGAGTCTTGGTGGCGGCCAGCCGTACCTGTTCGGCAAAGGGCTCCCACTCGGTACCTGCCGTGTCGACCACTGGCCGGCACGATCCCTTAAAGCGGACCACCACGACGCTGTCGAACTTCTCGTTTTCGGTCCTGGGGGTGCGCTTCAAAAATCGCCAGGCGGGCTGTAAGCCCGCACCGAGCAACAGGGCTTGAGTCTCTGTTTGCATTACTTCCACAGCGACCGGCGATGGTTTTTCTTCGAATTCGACGTAGATGCCGACGCGGGCAGGGATGGAGTGCTGGCCGCGGGCGATTGTCCCGCCGGCCAGGACCGTCACGAGGATGGCCACGGCCCCTAGCCTCACAAGCCCACAATGATACCGCTTCTACCGGGGGCCGCGGGTGAAACAAACGGAAGCCATGTCCGCTCTACCGAGCGGCGGCCAACAGGCTGCCTACGGAGGCACGAGAAAGATGGCAATGGACTACAACACTTCCACAACAGCGGGCACCTACGGCGGTTCGACGACGAACCGGAGGCGCGTGCTGAGCGCATCGACGCTAGAGGGCGACCGCGTCGTCAATGCTGCCGGCGAGGATCTCGGCAAAATGCAGGACATCATGATCGACGTGCAGTCCGGCCGTGTGGCTTACGCCGTTCTGTCGTTCGGTGGCTTTCTCGGCATCGGCGACAAGCTTTTTGCGATTCCATGGAACCGTCTGTTTGTCGACGAAGAGAACAAGCAGTTGGTCCTGGACGTCGACCGCCAGACGCTCGAGCAGGCGCCGGGATTCGACAAAGACAACTGGCCCGATATGTCCGACCCGTCGTGGGGAGCGCAACTGCATTCTTACTACGGCTCGCGCCCTTACTGGGACGACACGATAAGTTCTACAACCGAGACGACCGGCGTCCGCCGGACCGGTTCCACGATGTTGTAACCGGGCAGGCGCTTGAGTGCGCCGCCTGGAAACATGACGCGCCACGATGCTCTGCGCACCCGCATCGTGGCGCCTTTTTGTTGCAAAACACGCGATTCCAACAATGAGGGGAGGAGCATACCCTAATGAAGATAGACAGCCTTGAAACGCTGTTCAAACAGGAACTGAAAGACACCTATGACGCCGAAAAGCGGCTGACCAAGGCGATCCCGAAGATGGTCAAAGCCGCGCAGTCAGAGGATCTTAAAACCGCTCTCCAGGAGCATCTGGAGGTCACGAAAAATCAGGTTGCCCGGCTCGAACAGGTCTTCGGACTGCTCGATGCCAAACCGCAGGCGAAGACCTGCGCCGGTATGAAGGGAATCATTGAGGAAGGTGAAGAAATGATGGGACAGGATGCAGAAGGAATGTTGGGCGATGTCGCACTGATCGGGTCGGCCCGCCGGGTGGAACACTACGAGATCGCCTCCTACAGCGGCCTGATTGCGATGGCCGAATCGATGGGCAACGAAGAAATCCAGGACCTGCTGCGTCAAACTCTCGAAGAGGAAGAGGAAACCGACCGCAACCTTGAGGAACTAGGCGAACACCTGCTCGAACAAACCGACTCAGACGAAGAGGAGGAGGATGACGAGGAACTCGAGGACGAGGATGACGAAGAAATGGATATGGAAGACGAAGACGATGAGGACATGGAGGAGGACGGCGAAGAAGTAGACGACGAAGAAGTCGAACCGGTGACGCCGGCGCCGGCGCCGAGCCGCCGCAAAAGGTAGTTAAGACCTTCCCGGACCGCCGGCTTTGAGGTTGGCGGTCCCGGGGGTGGTTCAACCTGTTACCCCGCCGCGCCTTTACCCACCTCCTGCCGCTCCAACCTGCTCGTCGCCGGACCGTTTAGGACATTGCCCTCCACATCGAAGCGCGACCCGTGGCATGGGCAATCCCACGATGTTTCCACGGCATTCCATTGGATCTGACACCCCAGGTGGGGACACACCGAGGACACCGCATGCAGCGCGCCTTCGCGGTCGCGATAGAAAGCTCCCTTGCCGATCACGCAGGCCTCGCCCGCTTGCAGTCGATCCGGATCGCCCGACGGTTTGCTCAACCAATCGAGATACTGCCGCCCGACGTTGACGTTCTCAGTCACGAACTCTTTGATCGAACTCAGGGAGGACGGTTTGCGGGATGGATCGTAGAGGTCCACCCACGGGTTCGTGCGCTGCTGAATCAGGTCGCTCAGCAGCATGCCGGCGATTGTGCCATGCGTCATTCCGTGGCCGGAATCGCCGGTCGCGATATATACGTTGTCGTCCCCGGGATTGCGGCCGATGTAGGCCAGCGAATCGACGGGTTCCATCACCTGGCCTGACCACAGGTAGAGCGTCTCCTCCAACTGCGGGAACAGTTCGTGGGCCCAGTCTTCGAGCTTGTCGAAGCGCTTGTGGGCTTCTTCGTCCTGCCCGGTTTTGACGTCCTCACCACCCACGATCACCACATCGTAGCTGTCGCCGCGCTGCAACCTGACATAGTGATAAGGATCGAGGGTATCCCAATAGAGCGCCTGGTGAATCGCGCCCGCCGGGGCCCGCATTGCCACCGCAAACGTCCGATACGGCGCCTGTTTGGTATGCATGGAAACCAGGTCGTTGATCGGGGTGTTGGTCGCCACCACGACGTGCCGGGCCTTGATCACAGGGCCGCCCGCCGTGATTACCGCAGCGACGGGTAGACCGCTTTGGACTTCAGTCACACGCGTGTTCGAGTAGATCTTCCCACCCATCTTCGCGACACGCTCGGCCAGCGCGTTCAGGTACCGCAGTGGATGAAACTGGCCCTGGTTGGCGAACCGAAGGGCACGACCCGTTTGGATGCCCGGAATGGGCGCCTGTGTGACGACATCGCATTCCAGACCGGCCCGGCGGGCCGCTTCCGCTTCTTTCAGGATCATGTCCGAAGAATGCTTCGCGGCGGGGAACAGGTAGCCCTCCAGCCGGATGAAATCGCACTCGATCGACTCGTCGCGGACAATCTGCTCGATTTGGTTGATCGCCGCCGAATGGCTGGCCGCCGCCAGGCGCGACCCCTCTTCGCCAAACAGCTTCTCCAGGTGGGTGAACCGGTCGTCAAGCGCGCTCGCCAAGTGGGCGGTGGTCCGGCTCGTTTGCCCGGAGCCGACGGCGCCTCCATCGACCACCACGACTTCGACGCCCTCGCGCGCCAGCAGGTATGCCGTCGTAAGGCCCGAAATGCCGGCCCCGACGACACAGACTGCCGTCTCCAGGTCGCGCGCGAGCGGGGGGAAAGCTAACTCATCGGCGGTCTTCTGCCAAAGCGAGCGGGTCTGACGCGTGGCATCCTGCATGTCGATTAGAGCACCCACATGGTCCCGGCATTGCATGCCCCGGCAACATTCCCGAACACCGCCGTGTCCAGGAAATGGAACCCACACGACAGGAGCAACCGATGAAAGTTAACCTCAAGAAGCTAAGCGAACAAGTAATCGTCATCACCGGCGCCACCAGCGGCATCGGACTCGCCACGGCTCGTATGGCTGCGAAGAAGGGCGCCAAGGTCGTCATCAGCGGCCGCAGCGACGCCGCCCTGCATACGATCGAACAGGAATTGAAAGGCTCAGGCGTCGATGCATGCGCCGTCGAAGCAGACGTTACGAAGGAGGAAGACCTGCGCCGCCTTGCGCAGGAGGCCAAACAGCGCTTCGGCGGCTTTGACACATGGGTCAACAATGCCGGCGTCGGTATGTACGGCCGGGCGCTCGAAATCCCGGTCGAAGACCAGCGGCAGTTGTTTGAAACCAATTTCTGGGGCATCGTCTACGGCTGCCGCGTTGCGGTGGAACACCTGCGCAATCGGGACGGCGGCGCCCTTATCAACCTGGGGAGCGTCGTTTCCGATCGTGCGATCCCGCTGCTGGGACCTTACTCGGCGTCGAAAGCCGCGGTGAAGTCGTACACGGATGCCATCCGCATGGAACTCGAAGAGGAAGAGGCGCCGATTTCGGTGACCCTCATCCAACCAGCTTCGATCGATACACCTTTCCCACAACACGCGCCGAACTACATGGACGCCCAGCCGCGCCTTGCCGGACCAGTGTATGCGCCGCACCTGGTGGCCGAAGCGATTCTCGACGCGGCACAGCACCCGGTCCGCGACCTCATGATCGGCGGCGCCGCCAAAGCCATGTCAACCATGGGCAAATACGCTCCGCGCCTGACCGACAAGTACATGGAAAAGACGATGTTCGAGCAGCAGAAGCGCAAGGTCGCCACAGGGCGTAAACCTATCTTGCGGCAGCCGTCGGAGGATGTGCGCGAGCGCGGCCAGCACGACGGCACGGTGTGGGAATCGAGCCCTTACACCAAAGCGGCCCGCAATCCGATGACTACGGCGGCATTAGCGGTAGGGACGGGTTTAGCGGTGGCGGCTATTATGACGGCACGCCGCAATACGCAGTCGATGTAAGAGTAGTATCGCACCTGGTTGGAAGATGCCTCTGACAGGGTGCCCAGCACCTCGGACCTGGTTGGAAAAAGCTAGCATCCGTATCGCACCTGGTTGGAAATCGACCCCAACGCACCTGGTTGGAAATCGAGTCGCACCCGGTTGGAAGGCACCACGCACCCGGTTGGAACGGTAGTCGCACCCGGTTGGAAGGGCAATCGCACCCGGTTGGAACGAATATCGCACCCGGTTGGAAAATTTCCGCTTTAACCTGTTTAGTTTCATACAGATACGAGAAACCACAGTTCTTATAGTGTCTTTCTTAAAGTACTTACTTATAGTATTCTCAGCATCAACAGGTTCCGTCCGCGATACTGCCGCATGCCACGTAAAGCAAACAACATCGAGGTCCCCGCGGGACTGATCCCTTTGCCGGTTGCTGTTGATCTCATCCGTTTCGAAAAGAACCTCCTCCAAATGGGGTTCTTCGGGGCTCATGACACGCGGCATAATACCCTCTCCACGCGGCGTATCGAACAGTGGGTGAACCGTGACGGGCAGAAGATCAAAGTGGCCGCTGAATTCCGCGGATCCCAGGAAATGGGCCTGCCCTCGACCAGCGATCGCGACAAGTACATCGCATTCATGAAGATCGCCATGGAGCAGCGGGCTAAGTTGGGCAAGCTTGAAAACCCCATCCGGTTTACCGGCTATCAACTGCTGAAAGAATTGGGCCTCAGTTTCTCCGGCGAAAACTACGAGGACATCAACCGCTGGGGCCAGCGGATAGCGGACACCACCATCACTTCCGAACAGGTAATTTACCTGGCCGCACGCAAGAAGTATGTCAACAAGACGGTCCACGTTTTCCGCAGCTTTGTCCGGGCGGGCCGCAGCAATCTGGACGACACCGGCCGCGCGGAAATGTACGAGGTTGTGCTCGAAGACTGGCTGCTTGAGAACCTCAACCAGAGCTACGTCATTCCCGAAGATTTTAACGCGTACCGCATGTTGAAGCGGCCTACGGCGAAAGGCGTTTTCGGGTATCTCCACCTGTGGTTTCATGCGAGCCAGGGGCGGCCGGTCGAGAAGGACTATGGCGAACTGTGCATGCTGCTGAACATTCCGGTGTACCGGCATGTGTCAAAGATCAAGGAGACGATGGGCCGGTCGCTCGACGAACTGGCGGAGGTGGGGTACCTGTCCGAGTGGGATATCAAACCGATGGTGAGCAAGGAGGGCTACAAGCTTGTCCTCCATGCGGGCGAACAACTGCGGCACGTGCTGGCGCTTTCTCAACGCAAACGCTTGCCCGATGCCGGTCCTGTCGAGGTGCCCCGCGAGTTCCAGGAAACGGTGGATGCACTGGTAACAAAGGGAGTGACACCGGCCAAAGCCAAGACCCTGGTGGAGGATAGCGACCCGACTACCATCCGCCGGCAGATCGACTATGCGGACTGGCTGATGGCCCGCGACCACCGCCGGAAGATCGACAATCCGGCCGGCTTCCTCGTCTACATCATCGAAAACAGGGTCCCCGTTCCAACCGAGTTCGTGGGCGCCACCGTTCCGCCTCCGGCTCCCGGTAAACGCAGCGAGCCCGAAGTATCGGCCGCCGAACTCGAAGCACAATACGACGAGTACGTTTCCGAACAGGTGGAAACCGCGCTACACCAGAAGTATCCGGGCGCTACGCTATCGCGCCAAGTGAAGGAAGTAGCCCGAAAACGCCGCAAAGAAGACGAAACGTTCGCCCGTTTCCCCACCCTGCAACAGGAAGCACTAGCCGAACAGCTTCTACGGCAGGAACTCAAAGAAGACCTGGTATTGCCGACGTTTGAAGAGTGGCGGGAGCAGTCGTCACAGATGCCGCTATTCGGGAGAGTTTGAGCATGGGTGGTTTGTGGCCGGTTAAGCGGATTAACGTTTAACGGAGTCGTAATTGGGTTCGTTCCGCACGGATTCTTGCAGGGCGGTCTGGTAGCCGATTTTGGCGTACTGGCTGATGAGGAAGTTGACGGAGATATCGAGGTTGGCAGCGTCGTCGCGTATTTCGGCGGCTACGGA
>JADLDI010000032.1 GCA_020846745.1 Bryobacterales bacterium
TGATTGCGGGGAACGGGGCCTCAAACGCCGGCCCCTTTCCCCGCCCCCTTTCCCCGCTCCATTACCGTCCGGACCTACTATAAGCCCGTGGTCCATTTCTTCTCAATCCCGTAAGCGACGGGTCTCGAGATACCCCGAAGCCGCCGCTCGCATTCCGTTCCGCATCGCCGACCAGCCGAAAAGGATCCGTTCTCGACCCCAGCGTAAGCCACCCGTCTGGTCTTCCCGCTGCCCCGCCGCATGTTACTGTTTTCTTGATGAACGATCGCACCGTCTACAGCCTCGTGGTTGAGGCTGCGGAGCAGTACGGTGACAAGCCGGCGCTTTACCAACCCGTCAAAGGACAGGGGTGGCGCCCGTATTCGTGGCTCCAGTACCGCCGGATGGTCGAAGAAATGGCCGCCGGGTTAGCCGACCTCGGCGTCCAGGCCGGCGACATTGTCGCGCTCGACGCGGAAACGCGCCTGGAGTTCTACATTGCCGACCTCGGTATTCAATGCTGCGGCGCGATTGCCGCCGCCCTTTATACCAGCTACCCCCCGCCCGAACACATCAAAACGCTGCGCATTTGTTCGCCGCGCGTCGTCTTCGTCGATTCTCCCAAGGTGCTGGCCACCCTTCGTTCGGCAGCCGACCCGCCGCTCGATACCACCTGGATATTGCTGACCGGCGAGGACGGCGACACACTCACGCTCGCCGAATTGCGCCGCCGTGGGCGCTCCGCGCTCGATGCCGATCCCGATCTGATCCACGCGTTGCAGCGGCGCTACACCGCGAAAGATTACGCCATCGTCTATCTGACGTCCGGCGCCACCGGCGAGCCGAAAATGGGCCTGGTGACGCATGAGTCGGTGGTGGCTAACGTCGACGTGGGCATCCAGGCGGCGCCTGTTGGTCCCGACGACGCTTCCATCGCCTTCCTTCCCTCCGCTCACATCACACAGCGCCTGGCCATGCAGATGTTCCCCCTCCGCGCGGGCATGCCCGTCTACTTCTCCGACGGACTCAGCCGCCTGCCGCACGAACTCAAATCCGTGAAGCCGACCTTCCTCGTCGCGCCGCCGCGTGTTTGGGAGCGTATGCATGCCAGCATTCGCACCGAAATCCTCAAGAAGGGCACAATCAGCCGGCGTATCTTCTATATAGCGCTCGGTTTGGGAGCCGAGGCGTGGAAGATCCGGACCCGCGGAGAAACCGTTCCCGCCTGGATCGAACAGGCCCTGAAGCTCGCCGACAAACTGGTTTTCTCGAAGATTCGTGAACGTCTCGGCGGCCGCCTTCGTTTAGCCATCAGCGGCGCGGCGCCCCTCGGCAAAGATCTCGCCGACTTCTACGCCGCTATCGGCATGCCCATCCACGAGGGCTACGGCCTCACCGAAGGCGGCATTCTCGCCCTCAACCCTTACGGCAAAACCAAGTCCGGCAGCATTGGCCGCCCACTGCCGCGTGTGGAGGTCAAAGTGGCGGAAGACGGCGAACTCATCTTCCGTGGACCAACCTTATTTAGCGGCTACTATCGCGACCCCGTCGCGACAGCCGCAGTCCTGCAGGATGGCTGGCTGCATACCGGGGACGTCGGCGAAATCGACCGCGAAGGTTACGTGTACATCACCGGACGGAAGAAGGAAGTCCTCGTCTCCTCCAACGGTAAGAAGATCTACCCGGCGCTCGTCGAGGGGCTTTTCAAGATGGAACCGCTCATCCATCACATCCTGCTCGTGGGTGACAAGCAACCCTACGTCACCGCCCTGTTCACCATCAACACCTCCATGGCCGAAGCACTGAAGGGGATGGACGAATGGAAAGGAAAACCACTCGATGAGATTTCTTCCGCGCCCCCGGTTATCACCGAGGTGAAGCGCATCGTCAGCCGGATTAACAAACAACTCGCCCCGTTCGAACAAATCCGCAAATATCACATCCTCAATCGCGACTTCACGATCGAAGACGGCGAGATAACTCCCACCATGAAGGTCCGCCGCGCCCGCGTCATCGAAAACCACCGCCGCGTCATCGGCGAACTCTACCTGGGCCGCGACACGGGGGAGTAACATTTCCATTAGTCGCCGATTAATTGTTACAACCGCAATCGTTCTTTAACGGAATTGTTACTTGCGCTTGCGACTCTGGTGTCGCATGCAAACGAAAGCAATATCGAAGCTCCTCGCTGCGGGAGCTATGCTGGCTGCGCTCGCCGGCGGTCAGGATACCGGGCAGATTGCGGGCACGGTAGCCGATACCACCGGAGCGGTTGTCCCCTCCGCTAATGTCACAATTACGAACATCCGTACCGGCATCACCCGCGAGGTCGTCTCCGCCGCGGACGGCACGTTCCAATTCGTCAACCTTTCTCCATCCACCTATCGGCTGCACGCCTCGGCCGAAGGCCTCTCGCCCAACGACACCACCGACATCCCGCTCATCGTCGGCCAGCGCCGCCTGATCAATATCGTTATGCAGCCCGCCACCGTGCAGACGGAAGTCACGGTCTCAGGCGGCGAACTCGTTACGGTCGATGTTTCCTCCGCGCGCGTGGGCGCTAACGTCAACGAACGCGAAGTCGCCAACCTGCCTCTTAACGGCCGCCAGTTGTCGCAGTTGTATCTGCTTGCGCCCGGTGCACAAACCGCCGGCGGCGGCAGCTTCGATAACATCCGTTTCTCCGGCCGCGCCAACCAGCAGAACGCCGTCCGCTTCGATGGCGTCGAAGGTTCCTCGATCGTCGATGCTTCGCCCGGCAACCTCAACGGTGAGTCCTCCACCGGCTTCCGGCTCCAGACCAGCCTCGAAAGTATTCAGGAATTCCGCGTAGAATCGAGCAATTACCCCGCCGAGTTCGGCACTGGCACTGGCGGCCAGATCACCGTTGTCACCAAAAGCGGCGGCAACGACATTCACGGTTCGCTCTTCGAGTACCTGCGCAACTCCAATATGGATGCCCGTAACTTCTTCGATGCCGCCAAGTCGCCCCTGCGGCTCAACCAGTTTGGCGGCTCGCTCGGCGGACCCGTCCGCAAGAACAAGCTCTTCTTCTTCGCCGCTTATGAAGGCCTCCGCCAGCGCGCCTCAGTCAACTTCATCGAGACCGTTCCGTCCGCCGCCGCCCGTGCGCGCGCCGTACCCTCGATCGCGCCGGTTTTGAATGCCTTTCCGCGCGGAACGGAACCGTCCGCTAATCCCGATCTCGATATCGCGCGCCTCGCCGCCGCCTATCCGATCGACGAAAACTACGGCTCCCTCCGCCTCGACTATCAAATCAACTCCGCCCATCGCGTCTCCGCCCGCTACCTCCGCGACCAGGGCTACCTGCAGCAACCCCTCGGCGTTACCGGCAACCAGTTTCAAATCAGCGCCGTTCCCCAGAATGCGATGGTCTCGCTGCAAAGCGTTGTCTCCGCCAACAAGCTCAATGAGTTCCGCCTCGGCTTCAATGGCGCCAAAACCCGTGCGTCCGGCTACGCCCCTTCCGTCAACGGCCTCGACATGTCCGCCATCTCCATCGACTTCACGGGTAACGTCGCCCTCAGCGGTATCGGCGGCCAGGGTTCTTCCGCCGGCGCTGCCCGGCCAGGCGGTCTGGTCCGCTCCAACTCCACCCAGAACGGCCGCGGCCAGCCTTACACCAACTACACCATGTCGTTCATCGACACCTTCTCCTGGACCCTCGACAAACATACCCTCAAATTCGGCGGCGAAATCCGCCCCATCAACATCTATACCGATCGCCTCGGCGGCGCCACCTACACCTTCTCGAACCTGGCCGACCTGCTCGCCAACCGGCCCTCGCAGGTGCAGTTCCTCGGCGACGTTTCCGCCCCTAGCCCGTTCAACAACGGCGTTACCGGTGTTCGCCAGGCACGGCAGAACTACTACATCGGATATGCGCAGGATGAGTGGCGCCTGAAGCCCACCCTCACCATGAGCTATGGCCTGCGCTACGAATACTATTCCGTCCTGCACGAAGCCGGCAACCGCAACGTCTTCTTCGACACGGTCAATGGCGGCATCCTGCCCTCCAACACCCCGTTCTACAAGTCATCCAAGCTCAACTTCGGACCGCGCCTCGCCTTCGCCTGGTCGCCCGCCGCGCTGAAGAACAAGACGGTCTTCCGCATCGGCGCCGGCTTCTATTACGGGCCCGGCCAAACCGAGGATCAGATCCAGCCCATCGAAAGCGACCGTGTCAGCCGCACCCTGCGCAACGTCGCCTACCCGATCGTCCCCGCGGAAGTCATCGCAGGGTACGACATCAACGATCCCAACCTCGGCTACCAACCCCGCGCCTACGCCCCCGGCTACACGCTGCCCGAACGCATTCTCTCGTACACCGCATCCCTCCAGCAGGAAATGCCCGGCGGCGGTGTCCTGACGGTCGCCTACGTCGGCAGCCAGGGCCGCAACCTCTTCCTCCGTTCCTGGACCAACCTCCTTACCGGCGTCGCCACCAACCCCACCACCGGCGTCGCCATTCCGCAGTATCAGTTCGGCAACCGCTTCGCGCAAATCGATTACAAAACCAGCGGCGGTACCGACCATTACGATTCGCTCCAGAGCACCTTCCAGCGCCGCTTCAAGCAAGGCCTCACGCTCGGCGCACAGTGGACCTACGCCCACTCCATCGGCAACACCGGCGGCTCCAATGAAGCCCAAACCGCGGTCAACCCTTTCGACTTCAATGCCGACCGCGGCAACAACGCCTTCGACGTTCGCCACAGCGCCAATGTCAGCGCTCTCTACGACATCCCGCTCGCCCGCGGCAACCGCTTCCTCGGCGGTTGGCAACTCGGCGGTATTTTCAACGGCCGCACAGGCTTGCCCATCGATGTGAAGATCACCCGGCCCGACACCGTCTACCGCGACAATCGCACCGGCGCTATCGTTAACAACCCGATTCTCGGCGCCGATGGTTTGCCCGTAACTACCGCCATCGTCAACTATCCGGGCGGCGGTTCGTTCCGCAACGTGCGCCGTCCCGATGTCGTAACTGGTGTGAATCCGTTCCTCACCGGCTCTGACAAGCGCCTCTACTTGAACCCCGCGGCCTTCGCCATGCCTGCTCCTGGCGTGATCGGCAACCTCGGCCGAGGCGCGCTGCACGGTCCCGGGTTGGCCCAGTTCGACCTCACGCTCCAAAAGCGCTTCCGGGTTTCTGAACGCTTCCGCCTCGAGTTCCGCGGCGAACTCTACAATCTCTTCAACCGCACCAACTTCGCCAATCCGCCCGCCACGCTCAACAACGCCCTCGGCGTAGGATCGAACCTCATCCAACCGGGCCGCCCCTTCACCGCCGGAGCCGCCGGTGGCGCATTCGGTGTCCTGAACTCGACCGTGGAACGTACGGTCGGCTTAGGAACCAACCGCCAGGTGCAGTTGTCCTTGCGGCTTAGCTTCTAATAACCATAACTCGGAGATTGTTGTTAGCTTCGGCCTCAGGAGGTAACTCTTCCGGGGCCGTTTCGTTGTCTGGTTGAATTTCCTATTCTGCGCTTTCACTCCCGCGCATACCGCCGCACCCCCGCACTCAGCGGAGCCTCCACGATCGCCAACTCCTCCGCATCCTCTCCATACTCGAGTTCGTTCAACTTGCGATGCCGCAGCAGTACCTCTCCCGCCGGCGATATCAGCACCGCCGAGTTGTACAGCCGCCCATCCTGCCTCTCCACCAACGATTCGAGACATAGCGTCGATTCTCTCACCGTTTCCAATTCGTGAACTCAATCAATCTGCGCTCGCCGCGGCGCGTTCCGCCGCCGCTTCAGGCGCCTCTTGCTCCGCCGCTTCCGCCGGCTGCCGGCCGGCTGTCCACAGGTCTCGTGCCTGCATCAATGCTATTCGTAGATCTGCCGTTGTCGTCGGTTCGCCTTCCACAAAACGTAGTCCGTCGATCAACCAATCCACCAGCGTTGGTTGGCTCAGGCGGTAGAATATATGCCGCCCATCTCTTCTGATGCGCACTAATCGGTGCGCCCGAAGCAAAGCCAGTTGTTGCGAAACGCGAGCCTGAGTCAATCCCAGCCGCTCGCGCAAAGTGTTCACGTCGCGTTCTTCCTGCCGCAACTCACCAACCAGCCGGATCCGGTCCGGATGCGACAAGACTCCAAGAAGCTTCGCGAGTTCCTGTGAAATATAGATGCGCTGAGGCATTTTGCGTGCGAGCTCCATCTGCAGAATATAGCGCAATAAGGTCAAATGTTCTAATAACTTAACTAACTTATTGCGTTAATGACACTTTATCAGCGTGTGAAAGAAACCCGCTGAATGCGGTTTAGCACCGCGCCCCGAGTCCGGTAAACCACTGCAAACACCCACTGCTCCGGAAACAGAACCGCAACCGTAAGGGCGCGGGCCGCATTTTTTCTCAATCCCGCGAGGGAGCGGTGTTCCGGATTCTTGCACACGCTCTCATGGAAGCGGGAGCGTCAGCGACCCGGCCGCCGCACCCCCCAACCAGGGCGAACGTCCCCGTTCGCGCCCCGACCTCCCGGTCGACCCCGATCAAACAAGCTCACCCCACCATGCTCACTTCTTCCCGTAACGCCGCCTTCCGCAGATCCAAATCGAGCGCCGCCAGCGGCAAACGCTCCCGCGCGGCTAGCTCCAGATAGGCAGCGTCGTACACCGATAGGCGAAGCGTTCGAGCCAATCTCATCACCTCGTCTTCCCGGGGCGTGCGATCAATGCGAATGCGTAACTTCGATAAGAATCCGAGAAACTCCGCCGTCTGGCCCTTCGTGATCCGTTTCCGCCGCTCACTAACTACCAAAATGTTCCGGATTTCAAACCACCATAAAGCCGGTACGACCGCCTCATCGTGTCTCATTCGCTCCATCGCCGCACGGGCGGCAGGATGATCTTCGTCCGCCAGCGCCCAACACGCTGTCACCGATGCATCCAAAACGAAGGCCATCAGTATCGCCGGCCTTCGTCTCGCGCCGATAAGATCTCCGCATGAGGCACCTTGCCAATCCTTTTCCTCAATGCTCGAATGCCTTCAATGGCTTGGTCGATTTCCTGCTGTTGATGACCGGTCTCAGGTGCAATCCGGGCGATCCTTCGCCCGCGCCGCGTGATAATCAGCGTCTCTCCCCGCTCCACTGCGTCCAGTAGTTCCAGTAAATGTGTCTTCGCCTGCGATGCCTGAATTTCACGCATACTGACTGGTCGTTTTGACTGGTCTGATTCTACCATTAGCCCTGCTTTGCCGAGACGCCGCGCCATCTTGTCGCTACGACGCCCCTGGCCCGGTAACCATTCCGGTGCTCGCGGCCAGTCCGCCGCGTTTGCCCGCCCGAATGTGGCAGCGAGTGCTCCCGCAGACGAACAAGATGACGAACAAGACTAGCGAATGCGGCCCTTTACGGAAAGCGCTATCCTGAGAGCACCGAAAAAGCGCCGGGGAGGCGAGATGCCATGCTTGATATCACAAAAGACATTCAATCGTTGACCACGTTCCGCCGGAGGCCCGGCGATTTCATAAAGGAACTCAAGAGGACGAAACGTCCGCTCGTACTAACCGTAAGAGGGCAGGCGGCGGCAGTGGTGCAGGATGCTGAGGCATACCAGCGGCTATTGGACATAGCCGCCCAGGCCGATTCGGACGAAGGAATCCGCCAGGGCTTGGAGGATGCCGATCGGGGCCAAGTCCGGCCGGCGAGGGAGTTCTTCGCGGAGTTCGAAGCCGCAAATGGCATTCGTCGTTAAGCTGACAAATCGTGCCGAACGTGACCTCGCCTTACTCTACCGGCAGATCGACGCGGAGGCGCCAATCTTGTCCGCGTAAGGGCTTACGCAACCTGTAACTCAACATACGAAACACACGTTGAAGGCTCCGGTATCGGCTCGCCGTCTTCCATCATTCCTTCGAGGTGCAGTTCCACTGCCTCTCGGATGTTCTGCTCGATTTCTTCAATCGTCCGTCCTGTTGTAACGCATCCCGGAAGATCGGGAACCCAAGCGGATAGGTTGTTCGGCCCACGTTCAATAACGACCGCGTACTTTTTCATGGCTTCACTCGCAGTCCCGCTTGGATTAGTATACTTTTCAGCGTATCAGGATTGAGATCGTCGCCAGGATGACCCGGAATGGTCACGCGCCCTCGCTTAACGGGATGCTTGTACTGACGGTGACTGCCGCGCGTCGCAACATGCCGCCATCCATCGGCCTCAACGAGTCGAATCACGTCGCGAACCTTCATCGCGTGCTCCAACCACAGTCCGGGCCCACCAAGCGCAAGCACATCGCCCGACAATTCTCACTTTTTCACGTAATAATGCTCGGCCGAAGGTCTTTCGATAGGCCAGCCCCCTTGGAACCCCCGCTAAAGACAAAAACCCAAAGCACCTAACGTAATTCCCCGCTGCACCGGAACCCAACGTAGAAGTCCCGGTCCGTAGGCTCGCCCCTGCCACGGTTCGATGCCCGGGTGTACCCCGGAGGGGCGTACCAGGACCCGCCCCGCAGAGTTCGGTACTTTCCCGTTCGTGGACCGGGCGGATCGGCGGAAGGACTCCCTTTATAGTACCCTTCGTCATACCAGTCCTGCACCCATTCCCAGGCGTTTCCGAGCATGTCGTACAGGCCCCACCGATTCGGTCTCTTGCCGGCCACCGGATGGAGTTTGTCGCGACTATTGCCTTCATGCCAAGCCACTGAGTCTACGACGCCGTACCGGGCATCAGTCGTCCCGGCCCGAGCGGCGTACTCCCATTCCGCCTCGGTCGGAAATCGCAATCCAGCCCATTCGCAATAGGCCTTCGCCTCATTCCAGTTAACGTTCACCTTAGGCATTTGCTCGCTGCCCCCGGACTTGCTCAGCGAGCGGTTATACGCCGCTTCAGTCACTTCCGTCCTCCCCATCCAGAACCCTCGCGTGATCGTCACCGGGTGAGCAGGCGTTTCGCCATAGCATTCGTTGTCGCCCGGCGAGCACCCCATCTGGAACTGGCCCGGCGGAATCCACACGTATTCAAGTCCGTCTTTGGGGTTGAGCTTTGTGCGTACTTCTGACGGTGCTGGTGGCAGCGTCTGCCCGTCGGCCGCTTCTCTCTTCTTCGGCTCGGATTTCGTCTCTGCCACGGTTTGTGAGCCCTTCGGTTCACTGGTCGAAGCCTTATGCTTGTTCTCAACTGTCGGGACCGTTGGCGGGTTGCCTTTCTTCGAATCAATCTTATTCGTCGGCTGATCCGGACGAGGCTCCTCCCTTTTCGGCGCCGGTCCCGACCGCCACGGCTGCCATACGGCCAGTCCCGCAACAAACAGTAACCCCACCGCCGCAAATGTCATCGTCCGACCGTGCCCGGTCCAAGGTCGGGCGACCTTCTTCTCACGGATCTTCGGTGCCGCAGGTGGAGTCTCCATAACCGGCATTGGGACCGGATTCACTGGTGGTCCTGGCGCCGGTTCCGCCGCAGCCTGCACCCGGCGCGGAACCAGTGATTCCACCTCCCGCAGCAGTTCGGCCAATTCCGCATGGTTCCGCTCCCCGCGCCAGTCCACCAGGCTCGCTGCCTGAATCATCCGAAACGCGAACGGTGGTTCTACGTTGTCGATTTTCGCCGGAATCAGGATGCCCCGCTGCTTCCCATCGTGAGCCTCCAGTCGGACCCATTCCGAGGCCACTGAAGCCTTGCTCCACAGCACCACCACACACCGCGCCTGCTGGATGGCGCTCTCAATTACTTGGTCCCACGTCTTGCCCGGTGGAATGGTCCGGTCCCACCAGACAGACCAACCCTCCCGCTGGAGCACTTCCACCAACGGCTTCACGCGCGCCCGGTCGGCGCTGGCGTAACTAATGAATATGTCGCTCAATAGCTTCTGTAAGTGACGAGAAACTCATGCTCTCACACGCTCCTACCGCCACGCAATCCGGCCTCTCCCTCACCGCCCAATCCACCAGACGGCGCACCGCTGGTGGTGAGCAGGCCTTCTCATCACTCCCCGCTGAAGCTCATCAACGTTCGCACCTTGCAGAATGGTGTCCTTTATGCCGCCACGGCCTTACTAACACTCGGAGACCTAACTCCATACGCCAAGCACGATTGTGGCGATTTTGATCAACCTCTATCCACTCATTCGAGTTCCGACGCGCTGCAAACGGCAGCGTAAATGAATATCCGGAAATATACCGTAATCCCCGTTGATTACAGTGATCAGATAATGTAATCTAACCCGCAATGAAACGTATCTTCGTTGCTGGTTTCATGTCGGCGCTCAGTTTATTCGCCCAGAACGCTCAACTCCGCGGCTTGGTCTCCGATCCGACCGGATCGGTTGTTCCCGGCGCCACCATTTCACTCACCAACACGGCCACAGGTGTGGTCAGGGAGACCGTATCGAACGAACAAGGTATCTACCGCTTGCCGTTGCTACAGCCGGGGAAATACACGCTGCTCGCTAACCGCGATGGCTTCAAGTCGGTGAAGCAAACGGATATCATTCTGCAGATCGACGATTTGGTAACTCTCGACATCAAGCTGGAAGTGGGCGTCCAAACACAGTCAGTTAGTGTAGTGGCGGAAATGCCTCTGTTGCGCAAAGATGATGCGCAAACAGGGCTTGTTATCGATAACCGGCGTATCCAGGAGTTGCCACAGTACAACCGTAACGCGCTGGCCTTTGCGCAGCTTGCGCCAAACGTGAACGGCACGGCCGATCAGCAGGGTTACTCCACAGATTTCCGGATTAACGGAGGTCGAACTGCCAAGGCAGAATACATCATCGACGGCGTCGCCGTTACTACTGGGTACCGGCACGATGTGCCGCCTTCCGTACCCTCGATGGAAGCTGTCGGCGAGTTCAAAGTCATTACCAATGGGCTTTCGGCTGAGTACGGCCGGCTGTCCGGAGGTGCCGTCACTCTCGTTACCCGCAGTGGAACCAATGAGTATCACGGCTCGGTTTACGAGTTCTTTCGTAACGACAAATTGAACGCCAACGACTGGAATTCAAACAGGTTCGGGCGAGCCAAAGGCGTTTTCCACGACAACGTGTTTGGCGCGGCTTTCGGCGGACCGGTTTGGCTTCCCAAGGTCTACAAGGGCAAAGACCGGACCTTCTTCTTCCTCAACTACGAAGGGACACGCCGCCGCACAGGATCCAATGCTCAATTGGCCGGAGTCCCTTCCGACCTCGAACGCGAAGGCGACTTCTCGCGATCGCTCATCGATACCGGCGTTCCTGTCCAGATTTCCGACCCGTTGACAGCGCGCGCCGAGGCAGGACGCGTCGTAAGGCAGCCTTTTGCCGGTAATCGGCTTCCCGCCTCGCGCATCGATCCGATTTCCAAGATCTACCTGGGTTTCTATCCTAAGGCGAATACGGCGCCGCGGCCGAACTCTTCGCACGATCAGAACTTCATCGGCTCCGCGACAACGCCGCTCGATAACGACCGTTGGACAGGCAGGCTTGACCAGAACTGGTCTGCAAAGAATAACAGTCACTTCACGATCACGCAGTTCTCCGAATTCAGCGCGGCCTTGCGCTGGTTGTCTCCGCTGCAACCTGTCACCACCAACGACACCCGAGCCTTCACCATGGCATTCGATCACAACATTCTGCTTAGCCCAACCACCATCGTCAACTTCAAACTCGGCGCTGTGCGCTCGATTGGGTTTAGCGGCGCACAGGTCGACGCGGATTCCGCTGGGTGGAAGCTCGCCCCGGAAGTTATCGATCTGCTGGGAACAACCAAAAACCGGGTACCGAGCCTCGGCACGGCCGACACCATTACCGGTATTGGCGGCGGCAGCGTTACCGACAACCGCGACACCATCTATTCCGGGCAGTTCTCCGTGCAGAAACTAACCGGCCGCCACACACTGAAGGCCGGCTACGAGCATCGCCGCTATTACTCGAATATCTATTCCGGCGGCTCGTTCTCCACAGCCAGTATCCGTAGCGCCACCAGCCAGTACTTCGACGCGCCGAACAACGGCCAGGGCTCGGGATTCGCGAGTTGGATGTTAGGCGTTGTCGCGGGCGGCAGCGGTACCCAGTTAGCAGGCCCGGCCTCGCTTCAGCCCTATCACGGTCTCTATATCCACGACGACTTCAAGGTCTCGAAGACGCTGACCGTTAACGCCGGTTTGCGCTGGGACTATGAGCCGCCGCGGACCGAGCGGTACGACCGCCAAACCTTCTGGGATCGCAACTATAAATGGCCCGTCAATCCCGCCGCCGGTTGGAACTGGAACCAGGCGCTTGCCGAGGCCCAGGCCGTGGGGTCGAATGCGCTAACTCCCGATTGGACACAAAAGGGCATCTTCGGGCGCGTGGCGCTGATGAACACGAAAGAATACCCCATGCGCACCATGCAGGAAAAGCAATTCGACCATTTTGGACCGCGGTTCGGCGCCGCCTGGAGTGTCACGCCGAAGACCGTCATCCGCGGTGGCTACGGGCTTATCTGGATGACGCTTACCGGCAGCTTCCACCTGAATGGGTCGCCTTGGAATATCGGTTATGGTGACGCCGCCCGTCTCATCCAGGGCGGCACGCCCGATGGCGGTCTAACATTCCCACTGTCTTTTTCGAATCCCATGCCGGGCGGCGCCGGCCTGGTTCGCCTGACCCGAGACGTCGACGCGCTGAATAAGTCAGTCATGGGTAACTGGTTCGTCTCTTCCGCCACTAACATTAGCCCCGGTTACGAACATGTCTTTCACTTCGGCATTCAGCGCGAGGTAGGTTCCGGCTGGAATTCCTGGCTGCTCGAAGCCAACTATACCGGCAACCTCGGCAGGACGCTTCCTTACTACTTAGGCACGGGCGAGCACATCCTGCAGAATGCCTACCACAAGATCGGGCCCCTGGGCTTGAAACTCAACAACCAGGTATCCAACCCCTATGTCGGTTTCATTCCACAGTTCACTGGCATGGGCTCGGCCACAATCCCATTCGGCAGGCTCTTTCAGAACAATCCGCTCTGGACCGAAATCTGGACGCTCGGCGAACCTCTCGGCACGTCAAACTATCATGCCGCTTACGTTCAGGCCGAACACCGTTTCTCCCGCGGCTATGGCTTCCTGATTAACTACACGTTCTCGAAGCTTCTGAACGACGTCGGTTCGTACGACGGCAGTTTCAGCATGCCCTACCCGCAAGCGGGCCTGCCCGTCTCGAACACCTACGGAATCGCCACCACCGACATTGCCCACAAACTGCTGTTCAATTACTCGGTCGACCTGCCGTTCGGGCCGGGACGGCGGTTCCTCAATACGCAGACTACTTTCGCCTCGCACCTGGTCAATCACGCTGTAGGCGGATGGACCTTGGCCGGCACTACCACCATTCGCGGCGGTGTTCCCGTAACCGTACGTACGCCTTCCAACACCGTGGGTGGGCTCGGCTCAAACTGGTACAACATCGGCCACGGCCGCGACTCACAGCCCGTCATGGTTCCCGGCGTGGCTTATAACAATAACGTCAGCGGCCAGATCGCCCTGGAAGGCGCCGCGGCATTTCGCCCGTACTTCAACCCGGATGCGTTCCGTGTCGTGCGCGATTTTGAGATCGGCGACGCTCCGTCCACCATGCCGAACTTCCGCGCGCCCGGCTTCTCGCAGTGGGACCTTTCCCTGCTAAAGACCTTCCGCATCTTCTCTGAAAAGCGTTCGTTGCAACTCCGAATGGAGGCGCAGAACCTCTTCAACAAGATGAACCCCGGCAGCCCTGGCAACGCAATCCTGTCCCGCACCTTTGGTGTCATCACAGGACAGCAGGGTACGCCTCGCCGCATCATGGTCGCCGCGAAGTTTTACTTCTAAGCGGCGCTAACCATATCTAGGGTCGGCCGAAGTTGTGCCCTGTACCGGCAGCAAGCAGTGGCACACTATTACAGATGCGCCTCGCCGCCCTACTAGTCTAATGCGATCCTGTCACCCGTGACAGGATCGCGTCCGCTCTCAATCGAACCGCGAACCGGCGATTTGGGCTCACGTTATGCAGACTCCTGAAGACGAATTGCCACCGCAGGCCGCCGCTTACCCGCTCTCCCTCCGATTCAGGACAACGGTCTGGCGGCCCGGGTCTCTTCGGAGGAGGGCATCCTCCAAGGCTTCGAGGACGTCGAACGGGGCCGAGTCCGGCCAGCGATGAAATTATTCGCGCCGCCAGCAGGTTCGGCCAACTCACCAGCCCCGGCCACAGATTGCCCGCCCGCTTCATGCCTTCGGCCGCTGGCTTTTCCACCAGCCGCCTGTCATTCGCCCGATCTCATCCAATCCGTTCGCGGCGAATTCATACGCATCCAAACTGATCAGCCGAAGGTCTTTCGATAGTCGCACAAGAATTCGTGCCCGGTTCACATTCTGTACCGCCGACGCTAAAGCTGCATTATTCCGCGACTGATAAGTCGCATCCACCAGATTCATCAGCAGATCCATCGAAGTTGAAATTAGGTTCGCCCCCACTGAGAACCGGTACGACTTCGGAAACTTCTCTACTTTGGGAAGTATCCAGAGATTCCAGTCGTAAGCCTTTTGCACAACAACAGCTAGGTCAGTAATAAGGGATCCCCTAAAAAAATTTTTCCCCAAGGGGGCCAGCCCCCTTGGATCCCCCGTTAAACAGAAAACTCAAAACCCCAAACGGAATTCCCCGCTGCACCGGAACCCGATACCGAGGTTCCGGTCGCCTGGAGCGAGCCTGTCACGGAGCGATGCCCGGGTGAGCCTAGGAAAGCTGAGCCAGGAACCGCCCCGCAGAGTTCGATACTTTCCCATTCGTGGGCCGGACGGATCGGCGGAAGGACTTCCCTTATAGTAGCCCTCGTCATACCAGTCCTGCACCCACTCCAAAGCGTTTCCGAGCATGTCATAAAGGCCCCACGGATTTGCTCGCTTGCCGGCCACGGGATGGAGCTTGCCGCCACTGTTACCGTCATACCAAGCGACGTCGCTCAACGCTCCGTAACGCGCCCCGGAACTGCCGGCGCGAGCGGCGTACTCCCATTCCGCTTCGGTCGGCAAGCGCAAGCCCGCCCATTCGCAGTAGGTCTTCGCCTCATCCCAGTTAACGTTCACCTTCGCCATTTGCTCACTGCCGCCGGGCTTGCCCACTGAGCGGTTGTACGCCGCTTCGGTCACTTCCGTCCTCCCCATCCAGAACCCGCGCGTGATCGTCACCGGATGGGCAGGCTTTTCGTCGCTATCGCATTCGGTGTCCCCCGGCGAGCATCCCATCTGGAACTGTCCCGGCGGAATCCAGGCGTATTCGAGTCCGTCTTTGGGGTCAATCTTCGTACGCACGTCTGACGGTGCTGGCGGCAGCGCCTGCCTGACGACCGCTTCTGACTTCTTCGGCTCGGGTTTCGCCTCTACCGCCGGTTGTGAAGCCTTCGGATCGACGGTCGACGCCTTATCCTTTTCCTCAACTACTGCGACCGTTTGCGGGTTGCCTTTCTTCGAATCGACCTTATTCGATGGCTGATCCGGACGAGCTTCCTCCTTTTTCGGCGCCGGTCCCGACCGCCACGGCTGCCATACGGCCAGTCCCGCAATAAACAGGACTCCCACTGCGGCAAATGTCATCGTGCGACCGTGCCCTGTCCAAGGTCGGGCGACCTTCTTCTCCCGGATCTTCGGTGCCGCAGGTGGAGTCTCCATTACCGGCATTGGGACCGGATTCACTGGTGATCCTGGCGCCGGTTCCGCCGCAGCCTGCACTCGGCGCGGAACCAGTGATTCCACCTCCCGCAGCAGTTCGATCAATTCCGCATGGTCCCGCTCCCCGCGCCAGTCCACCAGGCTCGCCGCCTGAATCATCTGGAACGCGAACGGCGGCTCCACACCGTCAATCTTGGCCGGAATCAAAATGCGCCGCTGTTTCCCATGGTGAGCCTCCAAGCGCACGCATTCCGAAGCCACCGAAGCCTTGCTCCACAGCACCACCACACACCGGGCCTGCCGGATGGCGCTCTCGATCACCTCATCCCACGTCTTGCCCGGCGGAATGGTCCGGTCCCACCAGACAGACCAACCTTCCCGCTGGAGCACCTCCACCAACGGCTTCACGCGAGCCCGGTCGGCGCTGGCGTAACTGATGAATATGTCGCTCACTAACTTTTGTAAGTAACGAGAAACTCATGCTCTCACACGCTGTTACTCACGCGCAATCCTGCTGGATACGGCCTCGCAAATCCGTTGCCGCTCCACCTCGACTACATCGCGGCCTGCCAATATCTTCTGGCGATCCCTTCGCTCAACTCCGCCGCGCAACGGCGACCCCACCCTTCCGAAGAATCTGCGCCTCCACCCGGAATATGTCCGGCACGTTGATTTTGCCATTCGCTCGCTGTTCCATTACCGAGATGCTTGTCATGGTCTGGAGAAGCCCGTCCTCGCTGTGGATGTTCGCTTCGCTCGAAACACCTATGGGTGTCAACCACCCGCTCCCACCCGCCTGGCTCAGAATACGCTCGGTCACCCCGTCCCGTCGCCACAAATCGAACAGGTCGTCTTTGGCAATAGGCACGAACTGCCTTCTCAGCGGAGCCAGAGCCAGGTCAATCCAGGGGTAGTCTTCACGCAGTTCCGTCAACCGGGTGCTTGACGCTATCCGCACACCTTCGTTCAGCCCGAGATGGTCCACTACGAGTTTTCGCGGTATCGGCTGATGTTCGGCAGCCGTCTTCCATGCCGTCAGAAACGTCCGCGGTGAGCAAGTGTTCGAAGCATCGCTCAGATGCAATGGAACCCATGTATAGACTCGCCCTCGCTTGCGGTCCTTCCCCATGTACTCTCCAGCCAACGCAGTGATCAGAGCTTCCTGCTCGCTCCCGGTTACATTCAGGTGCCCCCCCGCTGGCAGCGCTGACTGCGCGCCAACGCTCCTCGCCACTTCCCCTAGTGCGGATGCCGCGGCTTCGTCACGCATCAACTCGAAAGTTAGAAGGCCGTACAGTTCCTGTGCCCGCCATGACAAGTCCACTCGGTCGTTACGTATCTTCGAACTATCCGGGAAACGGAACAACTCCGTGTCGCCGAACTGATCCACACGCATAAAGACCTTCGCCCGAATACTCCGAAACGACTGGAGCCCGGCCACCGTAAGTAGTAGTCCCTTCGTCAGCTCGCGAATCGAACCCCATTCGTTTGAGAGCTTATCTAGAGCGTCAAATACAACCAGAATCGATGATTCGTTCTTGTAAGCTTTATCATCCGCACTCGTGAGTGTCTCAGCGTACTCTCGTGGACGAAGGGTCAGACTGTGGAGCGTATCGGCAAACCCTATTCGCTCGCCGGCCTGTTGCGAACACCGAATCGCGCTCAGCATGACTGCCTGCCAAATAGTCTCCCGATTGTGGCCTGCGCTGTGCGCTCGCCGAATATCTTCAATCGTTGGCGTTGTCTTGCTGATCTTCGTCGACCCGTTGAACCCGATCATGACCTCGGTTTGCGCAAGTCTTGGGAAAGAGTACGCACGCGCCACCTGCTTACGCACCTCTTGGTTTGTCAGCGCATGGGTCCAGAAACTCTTGCCCGTGCCACGGTTACCCACAACCAACTGGCGCCTCAGGTCAAGAACCGCGCGATGACCTTCCGGAAAAAAGACACGCCCCAGATCAATCTGTTCGTTGGGTTCCACGCGCGGCGATATCTCGAAATTGGCCATCGCCCGGCGGATAGTTGCCAGGTCGACATCAGGAATTTCGCTATTCATGCCCATCGGTCTCTTCTGTTACGCCTGAAGCCGCAATGATCGCGTCAATACCGTCCAGAAAGGGGCGATACGCCTGCTCATAGAATGCCGCGGTTAACTGAGTGGGTGCTCGCACCGGATCGAAATCGACAAAGTTCTGCGTGAACGGTATGACAAGTGGCCAATGTGGTGCGCTCGGATCGTCAATTCCGAAGTTAATGACCTCAGGGTTCTCCCCCTCCATGTCTTCCGCATCATAGAGACCTTCGGCAAACAGGTCATATAACTCGTCGCGATACCCGGCAGTAATCCGCTCGTCTAAGCTCGCCTTCGCCTGAACCGCTTTGAACAGCAGTCTCCATTCAGCCGGTCGTCCAGCCGCCCGGTCCCGTTCAGCGAGTAACTTCAGCGCCGCAAACAGCGCCGCATATCCTTGCATCGTCTGCCGCTGCGCTGTCCCGAACAGAAGAACGTTCGCCCCCAGCCCTAAAACCGTGGGAGCGGCGATCTCCGATAACCCCGCTCGGCTATCGATCAGAACAACGTCGTATGTTTCGCTCCGTAGGAAGCGCTTCACCATCTCCGCCATCTTCACCGTTACCGGAACCGGACGGCCTTCCGGGTCAATGTCTTCGATCATGGCGCGCGCCAGCTTCGCCAGCGTATTCTCCGGGTTCGCAATTGCCCGTCGGCCCAGCACCGGTACGACATCTACGCGCCCTCCGCCTGGCGTCGTCAACGCGCTCGTTCCGATGAAGTCCGCTACTCGCTCGTCTGGAACCCCGCCCAACCCATTCTCTACAAGATAATCGACAGTCCCCAAGTTCGGTAATCTCCCCTCGTCGAGGAGCATCTCACCAACGCCCGGCGCCTCCAGGTCGAGGTCAACCACTAGAATGTTCCGCTTGCGCCGCGCAAGATCCGAAGCGGTCACCGCAAGTGCCGTTGACCGTCCAACACCCCCCTTCAGACTCGCAAACACGATCCTCGGCGGCCCAACCGCCTCCCTTGCGGGCTGCTCTGTCCACCCCGCTCCAACAATGCGCCTGTCTAGCAACCGAAACTCGAGCGTATCCAGTCGCATCGGAAACGCAGCCGGATCGTCCAGCAGTTGCTGCGCTCCTGGGTCGCCTATGAAACTAATCGCGCCATCGTGACGTACGTACGCACCCAACGCTGCTGCGAGCCGGGCTTCGTAGCGGCTTAACACCTCATCTGGAGGGGGAGCCTCCGGATTTATAAACCGCAGACGGCCGCTCGTGTCCCGCAAAACGACCCCTCGCCTCAGCAGTTCCTGCCCGAAGATTTCCGATAGGGCTTTCACGAACACTGGCAGCGAATCGTCAAAGAAAACTCCGGCGGTGGCGCTCATAGGCTCGCCATCCTCCCGACCAGTTCCTCGGCGGAGTTCTTCCATCTATCCACCCACCTCCGGTCAATCTCTTCGGGGGGCGCGTAACGCATTCCAATGTCCCAGTGCTGAAACAGTTTCGGATCCTCACCCAATCTTCGCAGCGGCGCTCCGCGGGGGCCCGAGATAGTTGGAAGATGCGTCTTTAATGCCGGGAAATGTAAATAGAACGGATTCCCAGTTCGATTCTTCTCATCCGCTGGCAACCCGATGACCAGCATCATCTACTTCACCGCGAGCTCGCCCGCGATACCAAATAAATAGCCCGCCACGGCGATGCACCCTGGCTGGTCCCCAGCCCCCGATTGTGCGTAAAGAACCTGAGCCGCCCGCAGATGCCGCCGCGCGGCTTTTTCGATGTTCAACGTATAGGCCATCGTAATTCGATAGTCAAAAACGCTTACATCTTAACCTGTTCGCGTCGCCCTTTCCTAACTTCCCTCTGCCCACTCAAGCGAATCCGCATTCTCTCAGTGGCACACTATTACAGATGCGCCTTTCCCGCCCCTTCGCCCTATTAGCCTTCCCTCTCTCCCTCGCCGCCCAAAGCACCAACTGGCGCGCCGCCGGCGGTGAGCAGGGGTTTTCCCACCACTCGCCGCTCAAGCAGATCCACCGCTCCAACGTCCACAAACTCCAGCAGGCCTGGACCTACGACACCGGCGACGTTTTCGAAGGCTCTGAGATCCAGTGCAATCCCATCGTCCTCGATGGCGTCCTGTATGCCACTTCGCCCAAGAACCGCGTATTTGCCCTCAATGCCGCCACCGGGAAGCTCAAATGGTCCTTCGATCCCTTCCAGGGCAATCCGCCCAAAACCAAGTTCCGCTCCCGCGGCCTGATGTTTTATCAGGACCCTGCCACCAAGGCCCGCCGCATCCTTGCCCCTGTCCGCTATCACGTCTACGCGCTCGACGCCGAAACCGGCCACCCGATTCCCTCCTTTGGTAACGACGGCCGCATCGACCTTCGCGAGAACCTCGGCCGCCCTGCCGAAAACCTGACCCTCTCCGTCACCAGCCCCGGCGTCATCTATAAGGACCTCTACATCACCGGCTTCCTTACCTCCGAAGGCCTCCCCTCCGCCCCTGGCGACATCCGCGGCTACGATGTCCACACGGGCGCCCTCCGCTGGTCGTTCCACACCATTCCCCACCCCGGCGAGTTCGGTTATGAAACCTGGCCTGCCGACGGCTGGAAGTACCTCGGCGGAGCCAACTCCTGGCCAGGCCTCACCCTCGACGAGAAACGCGGCATCGTCTTCGTCCCCACCGGCTCCGCCGCGTTCGACTTCTACGGCGCCAACCGCCACGGCGACAACCTCTTCGCCAACTCCTTGATCGCCCTCGATGCCGGCACCGGAAAACGCAAATGGCATTTCCAGTTCGTCAAGCACGATGTTTGGGATCGCGACCTGCCCTCCGCCCCCGTCCTCGTCCAGGCCAGGCGCGAGGGCAAGTTGATCGATGCCGTCGCCCAAACCACCAAGTCCGGCCACCTTTGGGTGTTTAACCGCGAGACCGGCGAGAGTCTATTCCCCTGGAAAGAGATAGAGGTACCACCATCGCCAGTCGATGGGGAGAGGCTCGCACGCACCCAACCCCTCCCCCTCAAACCTGAACCCTTCTCCCGTCAGCACCTCACTGAGGACGTTTTAACGAAACGAACTCCCGCCGCCCACCAACTTGCCCTCGAACGTCTTCGCAGTGTCCGCTCCTCGAGCCAGTTCGAGCCGCCGTCCTTCGAAGGCTCGATCGTCTTCCCCGGATTCGATGGCGGAGCCGAATGGGGTGGTCCGGCCTACGACCCCGAAACCCGCAACATCTATATCAACGCCAACGAGATGGCCTGGATCCTCCGCATCGTGCCCAAGCCCCCGGCCGGGGGCGCCCAAAGCGGCAAGACTCTGTACAACCGCCACTGCGCCGCCTGCCATCGCGAAGACCTCGGCGGCTCGCCTCCCGAGTTCCCGTCCCTCCGCGGCATCGCCGGCCGCCGCACCGTTCAACAGGTCGACGAAATTATCGTCAAAGGAGCCGGAAGGATGCCTGGTTTCAATCATTTGCGAAACGAACCCATCGCCGCCATCACCCGCTATCTGATCACCGGTAAGGACACCGAAGCCGTCTCCGCCGCAACAACTTCCTCCCCCATCGACCTTAAGTACACCACTGACGGCTACAATAAGTTCTTGGACCCTGACGGGTATCCGGCCATCGCCCCGCCGTGGGGAACGCTGAACGCCATCAATCTGGACACCGGCGAATACGCCTGGAAGATCCCCTTTGGCGAGTTCCCCAAACTGGCTGCTCAAGGTTTGCGGAACACCGGCACCGAAAATTACGGTGGCGGAGTAGTCACCGCCGGTGGCCTGCTGTTTATCGGCGCGACGAATCACGACAACAAGTTCCGCGCTTTCGATAAGCTTACCGGTAAGTTGTTGTGGGAAACCACCTTGCCGGCAGCCGGTAACGCGACTCCGGCGGTCTATCAGGCCAATGGCCGCCAGTTCGTCGTCATCGCCGCCGGCGGCGGTAAATCCGGCGCTCCGTCAGGCGGAAGTTACGTAGCCTTCGCGCTGCCTCAGTAAGTTGCCGGGAACCCCCTACCGTTCTCCGGCGTCAGGATAGATTTACTATGTACAAGTCTGCTATAGGTGTGATATTCTACAGCTCGGTGGCGTGCGCCGCGATTCAACCCCTCCGGTTTGAACCCCATCGCGGCCAGAGCAACTCCCCCGTTCTCTTCGTCGCGCGCAACGCTGACGGCAATGCGCTGTTTTTGCGAAACGAAGTCATCGTTCCGTTGAAGTCCGCCGCCCTCCGGATTCGCCCCCTCAACGCCCAAACGAATTCGCCCGTTGAAGGATTCAATATGTTACCTTCACGATCAGAGTACTATAAGGGCACCTCCCGCCAAAGCGTCGAGCACTACTCCGCTGTCCGCTATAGGAATATCTACCCCGCCATCGACCTTGTCTATCACGGCCGTGGCCGCGAAATCGAATACGACTTCATCGTCAACCCAGGCGCTGACCATTCCCGCATCCGCCTCCAGTTCGGCGGTGCCGACGAAATTTGCGAAACGAAGTCCGGCGATTTGGTACTTCGGGTCGGCAAGGACTATATCATCCAGCGCGCCCCCGTCGCCTACCAAGACCTGCCCACCGGCCGCCGCCCCGTCCAAGCCTCTTACCGCGTCCTTCCAGACCGGTCCATCGCCTTCCACCTCGGCCAGTTTGACGAAACGAAGCCAATTACCATCGACCCTGTCCTCTCCGCCACCTACCTCGGCGGCACCGGCGCCGACGTGGCCACTGCCACCGTCTACGACAACCAGGGCGGGCTTTGGGTCACCGGCTACACCTTCTCCACTGACTTCCCCAACTTCGGCGACCCCTTCTCCGCCGAGAACAAAGCCAATACCGACGTCTTCGTGGCTCGCTACCACCCCAACGGAACGCTGGACTACATCACCTACCTCGGTGGGGATAATGACGACCGTGCCACCGCCATCGCTGTCGATCAGGGCGGCGCTGCCTGGATCACCGGCTACACCGCTTCCACCAACTTCCCCACCGCCGGCGGCAGCAACCAAACCTCCAACGCCGGCGTCCGCGACATCTTCATATCCCGTATCAACCTGGCGGGTGACCGTGGTACCGGATCCCTCTGGTATTCCACCTATCTCGGCGGCGCCCTCACCGACGTTGCCAACGCCATCGCCGTAGCCCCCGACGGCAATGTCTGGATTGCCGGCTACACCACCTCCATCGACTTCCCCCTGATCGGCACCAGCGCGCAAGCCGCCAACCGCGGTGGGTATGACGCCATCGTAGCCCGCGTCGACCCCCTGGCCGGCTCCAACTCGGTCATCTATTCAACCTATTTTGGCGGCACCTCTACCGACGTTGCCACCGGTATCACTGCCACCGGCAACCGTGTCCTCTTTACCGGCTACACGATGTCAGAGGACTTTCCGACCACTGGCGACACCGTTCAGCCCGCCTACGCCGGCCGTGGCGACGCCTTCATCGCTTCCCTCGACAGCACAAAAGTCGGCCTGGACGCCTTTGACTACGGCACTTACTTCGGCGGCGCCGACACCGACATCGCCTACAACATTCGCACCGACACCACCGGCCGCGTCTACCTGACCGGCTATACGATGTCTACCGACTTCCCCGTTACCGGTACCGCCTATCAGGCGCAAAAGAACGGCGATGCCGATGCTTTCCTCGCCCGTCTCGACCTCTCCCGTCCCGCCGCCTCTTCCCTGACTTACTCCACCTTTTATGGCGGCAATAGCACTGACATTGCCTACGGCTTGGCCGTCGACAATGCAGGCCGTGTTGCGATCTCAGGTTATACCTATTCGAATTCCATGCCCACCGCGCGTCCGGCCCAGGCAGCCTTCGGCGGCGGCTTTGACGCCTTCGTCTCCTACATCAACCCCAACGTCCCAGGCCCCAACGGTCTCCTGTTCGGCACCTACTTCGGCGGCGCCGGGACAGAAGTTGCCTACAGCGTTTCGCTCGACAACCGCGGCAACATGGCGGTCACCGGCTTCACGACTTCCGCGGAGGGCATCTCCGCCGGACCGGACCCGGTTCAGCAGAGCAGTGCCGGGTTTTCCGATGGCTTCGTCGCCAAGTACGCGCTGTGCGACATTCCCGGAGTTTGCGCCCAATAAAATCGATTTACGCGTGATACCCTAAAGCCCATGCATCCTGGGCTTGATCGCGACGGTTACCTCATCCTCCCAAACTTCTTGGGCCAGGAACTCCTTCGCCGCCTCCGGTCGCGGGTAGACGAACTCTATGAGGAAGAAGGCGGCCGTGCCGGCTCCGAGTTCCGCCTCGAACCGGGCGCCCGCCGGCTGGCCAACCTCGGCGACAAAGGCGACCTGTTTCTCGACCTGGCCTCCAATCCGGCGATCCTTCACTACGTTCGCCAGGTCCTGGGCAACGAGCTCAAGCTTTCCTCTCTGAATGCCCGGTGTGCCGATCCCCGCTCCAACTCCCACCAGCCGCTTCATGTCGATCAGGGGCTACTACCTGACGACCAAGGCAATTCGGTCTGCAACGTGGTCCTGATGCTTGATGACTTCACGCCCGACAACGGAGCCCTGCGAGCCGTACCCGGCACCCACAAGTCCGGCCAGAACCCCGTCCACACGCTCGCCAACCCCTCCGAACCTCAACCAGGCGAAATCCTGGTTACCGGCACTGCCGGAACCGCTGTCATCATGAACGCCCACCTTTGGCACGGCGGTACCGCGAACCGGACCACCCAACCCCGCCGCGCCATCCACGCCTTCTATTGCCGCCGCGACAAGCCCCAGCAGCAATATCAAAAGCGGCTGCTAAAGCAGGCAACAATCGATCGGCTTACACCAGAGCAGCGCCACTTACTCGCTATCGACGATCCGTTGAACGATGAGTTAAGCGCCGCCACTCCCAACATGAGCGGCTTCCTACGCTAACTAACTAACTTAACTAATAAGCCCGCCGCCTCTGCCTGGTCGATAACCCATACCAAATGCAGGCTGCCGCCAGCACCCCTAATACGTAAGGCGTGGCCGGATTCGGAACCGCCGGTGGAACACGCACCAGCCCGCGCTCGTCGGTTATCGCCTGCTCGTGCACATACCGCCCCTGCGCCGGCCGGGCCACCGCGTCAAACTGATCGGCCAGGTACTGCAGCGCCGCTCCGGCTTCCGGGCCGACTAGCGGCTGCCCGTGCCCGGTCGCCAGCACGTTCGGAAAAAGTCCGGCCAGCCGCTGGACCGATAACTTAGCCGCCTCCCAATCGCTCGTGTAGTAGGCCGGGGGCCCGTGTAACTCCCGCCGTTGTGTCGCGACCGCGATTACCGATTCCTGCTTAGTCGTGACAAAGGCATCGCCCGCAATAAGTACTCGATCCTCATCCCTGAACAGCGAGATATGCCCCGCCGTATGTCCGGGCGTGTGAATCCAGCGCCAGCCCGGCATGCCTGGAATCGACCCGTCTTCCGGTAACTCCTGCACGCGATCGCTCACATCCACCGGTCCTCGCGGATACATGCACGACATCAGCGCCATCGCGCCGCCGCCCACTGCCGGATCTGGTGGCGGATACGGCGACCGTCCCGTCAGATACGGCATCTCCAGCGGATGCGCGTATATCGGCACATTCCATCGTCCAGCCAAAGTTCGCAAAGCGCCTACATGGTCGAAGTGCCCGTGCGTCAGCACAATCGCGCGCGGCCGCGTGTAGTCGAAATTCTCAGCGCACCATCGCTCAATACGGCCCGCCGAGAAAGGCAATCCGGCATCCACCAGCATCCACGACCCGTCAGGCGCCGTGATCGCGTACACATTCACCATCACAATCCGCGTCCCCACCACGCCTGGAGCAACATGGTTGAATTCCTGCGTCGCCCGCTCAGGCAGAACCAGCATATCCTGCATCATCTCTTCACCCCTTTCCTTCTATCTAGCGGAACTTCTTCTTAAAAAAGAAATCCACCCCAAATCGCCCGTTCTCTTCCCTCGTTGCAATAGCCGACCAGTTATCGTCGAACGCCCACTCCATCCGTACAATCTGCGCATTTGTTTGCGCCAGATTCGTGATGTAAGTAAACGTGATCCGTGAAGTAATCTGCTGCTGCAGTGTCAGCCGTGCCTGCGGTAACTCCGACCCGCTCGTGAATGTCGGGTCGATCTTCAACTTATTCACCCCAAACACTCGTTCCAACCGGCTCGCCACCGGGTTCGCAATCGCCCGGCTCAAAATTGCCGACCCGCCCATCTGCTGCAGCGACTGTGGCGGCGCCGCGGGTTCGCGCGCCAGCAGGTTCGGGTCGGACGTCGGTGTCTTTCCTGTAGCTAACAGTGCGATCACCTCGTTGAATTGCAGCGGCGGATCGGACGTATACGTGAGTTTCATGTTGTCGATCGGCCCCGCCACATTCAAGTTCACTCTCACGCCCTTCGCCAGCGTCTCCAGATCCACGTTCAGTACCGGTTCTATCCTCAGCGGGTTGTAGAACGCCACCGTCCCTTGATTTACCGTGTATTGTGATCCGAAGAAAACCAGCTCCCCTTGCGTGATATTCACCCGTCCGATCAAACCCGGACTCGTGATGGTTCCGCGCAAATTCAGCGATGCGTCCGCTTGTAAGTTCTGCGCCATCGTCGTCGAGAAACTGGCGGTCGGCGATGTCCGTATCCGCACATCCAGCCGCATACCCTGCAGCGGACCGCTCGGCGCCTCTGGTGTCTTCACCGGCTCCGCCGTTCGCGATAGCAGCGACCCGAAATCCTGCCGCGGGCTGAATCCCAGGCTTTCAATCGTTGTTACTCCCGAAAGTAGGCTCCGCTCCGTGTTACCCGTCAGGTTCACGCTGGCGCTGGCCACCACGCTAAGTCCCGGAGGATAACGCACTCGCACCGAACTTGCCGCTGCGCGAACGTTGTAAGTCAGCAATCCCCGGTTCAACCCCGCAAACCCGCTCACTGTAACCTTGCCGCCGCCCGACTCTGCCACCAGACTCTCGATGGCGACGCTCTTGCCATTGAAAACAATCACCCCGCGAGCGTTCGACAGCCCGTTCGGCAGGTCGATGTAGTTCAACGAGGCATTGCGTAGTTCCAGCCGGCCGTTCAGTTGCGGCTCAGAAATCGTGCCCCGGGCCACCGCTTGCAGCAGCACGATACCTTCGGAGTAGATGTCACGACTCATCTCCTGAATCAAAGCGAGGTTCGCGCGAGCGCTTACGTTGACGTTCATCGCCTCGACCCCGCGCAGCGGGATTGCGCCCGCTATTCGAATATTGGTCTGCGGCCCGAAAAACCGTGCCGAACGGATTCGTACGATGTAGTTCTCAAGCGTAACCAGCACCGGGTCGCGATTCTCAATCCGCAGCGTTCGCGAACCTTGTGCCGCCGAAGCCGCCGCCGTCACACGCACGGTTGGCAGTTCAAGCCGCGCCGTCATTTGCTCCGGTGTCTTAGCGGGACCATCTATAGTCAGTTGCCCTTCAGTCAGTACGTCGAACGAGTTCGGCGTCGATGTCGCTGCCCCAACCAGCGGCCGCAAGCCCGAATATGTCACGTTGCCGATCTTCAACTGTGCTTTCACCGGGTAGTTACCGCGCAATGTTGCCGTGCCGCTGCCGCGTATATCCGCCTTCGCGATGTTCGATTCCAGCGAGAAATTGACTATGTCGCCCTTCGTTTTTGCGACCAGCCGCATTCCACCCAGATCCGTGTTGTTAATACGCAGCGTGCGGGCATCCACGTTCGCGTTCACGCGCGACACCTGCACGTCCGCGCTCCCGTCGGCTGCGCGCTTCGTCGTCGCTGCTCCATCCGCGCTCAGTTCCACCAACCCCGACAGACCGGGACGCTTCTGCTGCACCCTTCTTAGGCCGCTCAATTGGATTCTGCTGTCACGGATGTGAAACTCAGCCTGTCCGTTCAGATAATCGCCAACCGCATGCTTGTAAGTCGCCGCCGCACGGATCCGCGATGGTCCTGAGTTGATATCCAACTGCGACAATTCCACCGCGTCCGGCTGGACGGAAACGCGCGCCGCCACGCGTTCCACCGGTTGCCCGTACAACTGTGCATCCGCCAGGGTCACGTCCGCGTCGCCACTTATCCGGTCCATCGGACCATTTACACGCGCCGTTCCGGATAGCTTACCCGACGCCTCGATATCCGATCGCCGCGCCAACGCCAGCACACGCTCGATTGGCAGGTCGCGTATGATTGCACTGGCCTGTGTGGCATAGCCTGGCTCCAGGCGTGTCGCCCCATCTACGGATAATGCGGATCCCGCGAAATTCGACCGGACCTGGTAAGTCACCGTATTACCCGCTGTCCGGGCGGTCCCATTCAAATCCCCGTAAGCCTGTCCGTCGGCGCGTAGCCCGCGAACGCCAAAATCGCCATTCACGCTCGACAATTGAAACTGCGAGTTAGCCGTCAGGTCGCCTGTCACGTGTGCATTCATGTTTACCGATCCCGCCAACCCGGGCCGGTTCTTAAGCAGTTGCCGGAAACTTTCCAACGTCACTTGCCGGGTTTGTATGGTTGCATCAACATGTCCCGTGGTAAAGCTCTCGCGCGGATGATCGAATCGCCCGCTCACCTCAATTCGCGACGGGCCGGAACTCACGAAGGCGTCCGCTAAGCGGACGACGCGGTCAGCCATCTCGACCCGCGCCCGAAGTTGATCGAAAGGCTCCTGCCAGGCCGATCCTTTTACTACGTCCACCGTTAGTGCGCCCAGCGGATTCCCGAAAGTTCCGCTAACCGATGCCGTCGCGCTCAACGCACCCGCCACCGGCAGATCGGGCTTACCTGCCAGTGCCACGATATCCGCCAGGTCGCCGTTTGAAACCTTGGCCGCTGCCGTCACCGTTGACTCGGGCAAGGGCTTCCAGTTGCGCAGCCCTAGTGTGCCGTCCACCGTCGTCCGCATCGGCCCACGCGACAAAACGGCGTTCATGACACGCGCCTGATCTCGCGAAGCCGCCACGTCCGCGGTCAGCGCATCGAAGTGCCGTTGCGACACTTCAAAATTCGCGACCGTCAAGTGCCCGGCAACTCGCGGGTTGTTCATGTTGCCGGAAACCGTCCCATCGAACGTAGCCGGCCCATGCAGCACGACGGGGAACGATTTCCGCATCGACTCCGGAAGAAAGTCCTCGAGCCGCCGCGACGTGATCTGCACCTTCATTTGCTTTCCCAGTTCCCCGCTAATCTGCAGCTTCGAATTCGGTAGCGAGATCGAACTATCCGTCACCTGCAACTGACCCGTTGCGCCTTCAAACCGCCCGTTCAATCGCCCCGAAACAGGAATGCCCTGCTTGCCGGGTGCGATCGACAGTTTCACGTCCGCGTTCAATCCCGACGTGCCCGGCGCCTTTATATTCCCCTGAATCTTCACTGGCCCCGAGACCCTGCCCTCATAGGGCAGCGGCTCTTTCATAAACGCCGCTCCCGCGGTCCTGATGTCCAGGTTTTCCAGCCGTCCTTCCAAGTTCAACGCGGACATGTCTTCGAGCGATGCGTTCCCGGTAAAGCGCCCTCCAAAGGCCGCCAGGTTCATTCCTTGCAAGTCGATCCGCTGCGGAGTCGCGCGAAACGCCGAATTGAGGTTGATGTTCCGTATGCGTTTTCCATCCTGCACAAACGACACATTGCGGCCCACAACGTTCCCCTCTACTTCAAATCCCGAATCCGGCAATCGCGCTTTTCCGTTCGCCTGCACCTGCCCCTGCGGTGCTGCCGCCAACCCGAACAGGCCGCTCACCTCAGCCAGGTCGAGCGTCGTCTTAAATTCCAGACCCGTTTTTGTACTCGGACCCTTCAGCAGTCCTGACGCCTCCACGTTCGAGTTGCCTAGCGTTAACCGCCCGCTATCGATCTCGATCTCGCCGCCGCCAATCCGCACCGCCACGTCGGCTTCGGCCGTGTCCGGCAATCCCTGCCGCCGCGCGATTTTCAGATCGGTGAACCGCGCAACCTCCGCAAGCGACACACGGCCATTCAGCCGCGCCTCGATCTTGGGATCTTTCATATCTGTCACGGCGCCGTTCAGGACGAAATTCGACTCCGGAGAGGTCACCCGCCCGTCAGAGATTCGAATCCGATCGCGTTCCAGCACCACGGGAAGGTTCAGTGTCAGGTCAACCGGCTGCTTGTTCGCATATCCCAGCCGTATCGGAGCCGCCGATAACTGCCCTTCATATCTCGGCGTGGCCAAGTTATACGCCAGTTGTAACTCCAGGTTCTCCGCATGAAGATTCAACGGAATCTTCCGCTGCTCGAACTGCAACAGTCCGTTATCGATCTCCACCCGGCCCACCGCCAGATCTACCACTGTTTCGAGCGGACTCTTGTCGTTTGGCTTCTTCTTGATCTTCGGCGACGGGATGTTCGTGGTTCCATCGGCGAACACGATTACGTTTGCCTGCGGACGCTCGACCACCAGCGATCGCAGGTCGACAGCCTTCTTCAGTCCTGAAAGTAGCTTCAACTCCACCTGTACCGAGTCTGTCGTGAGCAATGGCGGCGCCCCGGCCGGCTCCAAGCCCCTGATGGTGAACCCGCGCATCGTGGCGCGCATCGCTTTCCAGTCAAAGGCGAACGACTGTAACTCCACCCGCCCGCCGGTCGACTCTTCCGTGACGGCAACGATCTTTCGGCGTACATAGTCCTGAAACCAGGCGGTCTGCACGATCATGAACGCAGCGGCGGCCACAAGCAGCACCAAGCCGAGCAAACTGCCGCCCACGATCAGCAGAATGCGGTTCCGGCGGCTCATGGCAGCGCTCCATCGATAAACCGTGGCTTGGCCTGGTCTCGAACCTGCTTCAGCCACGAATTGAAATGCTCATTTACCCGTTCGCCGGTAATCTGCTCTTCAATTTGCCGCCGCACCGCCGGCGTCAGCGTCGTGCCGCTCGCCGCCGTCTTCACAAACGTTTCCCGGAAGTACCGTTCGATCTCCTGATCGCGGATAAGTACTCCGGGCCGAAACCGCTCTTCAATAAACTGCAGCACGGTCAATTGCCACCGCAAATGTGCCTGCAGGTCATCTTCCGAAATTCCGTACCTTCGTAGAGCAGCCTTGTACGCGGCCTCGGTTCGGAACCGTTCCTTACGCAACCCCGCCAGCATGTTGCTTGCATCCTCGCGGGAGGCGATCGAATAACCGCCTAACTCGATTTCGCGCCGGATCAGCATCTGGTCAATCAGGCGCTCTACCGCTTTGCGCCGCGCGCCGGCCGACAAATCGAGCGGCTGCTCATTCAGGAATTCCGTTATGCGGGTGTCGCGCTCAATATCGCTCGTCTTGATCACCCGCGATTCAAGCACCACGGCGACCCGGTCCACTACCACCGCTTGACCGGCCAGCAATGTGAGCAGCAGCACCGATAACATTAGAAAGTCTGCCCGATGGAAAAGAAGAATTGGAAATGGCTGACGTTCTGCTGTACGCCGCGGCATGCCGCCGGAAGCTCAGACGGCGGTAAGTTGGGGTTACAAGCGAGTAACTCCTGCACGCTTCCTTTGAACCCTACATAACTGGGGGGATTGATGCTGTAAACAAGGTCCACTCTTACCGGGCCGATCGGAGTCTTATACCGAACCCCCATCCCCACGGCGTGTACCATGTAATCGAAATCCTGTAGATTCCGTTGCGCTTGCCGGAACGAGATCTTCCCAATGCGGCTGTAGATATTGCCTGCGTCGTGCAGCAGCACGCCTTTGATGTTTTCCCCAAGCAGCGGGAACCTCAATTCCATGTTGTTGAACAATAGTGCGTTGCCCCCGAGCGGGAAGCCGGTCGGCTGTGTCGCCGTCCCGCCTGGTCCCGCCGGCGATCCGATATCCCGCGGACCCGCCTGGTTATCGGGAAACCCGCGGTGCGATGTGCTGCCCCCGCCGAAGAATCGTTCCGGCAACGGAATCGCCTCTGCCTCGGACAATCCTTGCGGGATATTGAACGGGAACAACAGGCCCAGTTGTGTCTGCCGGGCAAATACAAGGTTGCGTGTAATGCGATGATAGGTCGCGTTGCGCGCTAAAAGCCGGTAAAAGCTGCGCTGCGATCCGAATCCGCTCCAGGCCAATCCCGTATCCACCGTGTTGAATATTCCGCGCGTTGCGTCCGTCGGGTCGTTCCGGCGGTCTTGCGCGATGTTCGCCGAAATCATTCCGATCCGGACGGGTTGCAGCAGGGCGGGAACGAGCAAAGCTGGAATCACAATGTCGCTTGTGCTGACACGCCGGTAAGTGAACCGGAACAGCGCCGTCGTCGGCGTCGAGAGTTGTTGCGACAGCTGAATTGCCGCTTCTTCCCGCCGCGACCGGAATGTCCTGACGTCGCGCGAATCGTCGTGCAGCAGGGTAAACGTGATGTTCCGGCCCTCTACGTCGCGAAACCGCGGGGCTATGTAGTTGATCGAAGCGCGCTGCTGCAGGTTTGAGACACGAGTCCTCAAACTTACTACATGGCCCAGCCCAAGGAAGTTCAACCGGCTCAGATCCACAGAGACGCGCGGGCTGAACCCGGTGGCGCCGCCCGGCGTGCTCAGGTTGCTTGTCGCTCCTCCAAACCGCGCCAGTTCCGCTCCGAAGCCAAGGCTCAACGTATACCGGTTCGCCTCTTCTATGTCGTACAGGACGTACTTTCTGCTGGTGTTGCCTTCCGTGTTCTGAATGGCTGCGTTGACGCGGGCGAATATGCCGAGATTGTATAAGCTGCGCTGCGTCTCAAGCATCGCCAGCGGCGATAGCGCATCTCCCGGCTTAATACTCAGGTGCTTCTGGACCAGCGACCGGCGCGTCGTGTTCAAGCCGCTTACCAGAACATCCCGAACAAACTGCCGCGGACCTTCGGCGATTTTGTAAGTGACGTTTACGTGATTCGGCTCTGTCGCCGGCTCGAAGCTCCATTCAAATCCCGCTTCCGGATATCCCGCCTCGTAGTAGGCGCTCAACAGCACTGTCCTGTCCGTCGCGACGTTCAACTCGCTGAACGGTTGCCCCGGCGACGAATTCAATCGTGCCAGCAGATCCTGCTCGTCGAAGTATGTAACCCCATCCATGGTCAGGCTATCCACAAACCATTGCGGACCTTGGTCAATCCGGTAATCCACCACCAACTGATCCGCTTTCCCCTGATGGCCTCGCTCCACGGTCGAGGTGACCTTCACGTCCCGAAATCCGTTCGCCTTGAAGAGGTTGGCGATGTTCTCCTCGTCTTTCTTGCGTAGCGATTCGCTGAACCGCCCGCGGCGGAACGGAAACGCCCGCTCCTGCACAAACAAACGCTCCTCAATGGTCTCCCGAGGGAAGTAGTTACTTCC
The DNA here is from genome assembly GCA_020846745.1 of Bryobacterales bacterium. Lineage (GTDB taxonomy): Bacteria > Acidobacteriota > Terriglobia > Bryobacterales > Bryobacteraceae > JADLDI01. The sequence continues at coordinate 32,921 of JADLDI010000032.1, forward strand.
TTCAATTCCGACCCGCATTACTTTGTAGCGCTGCCCCTGCGCAATCAGATACTCGATCACCACATGCTCCGGATCTTCCTGGCGCTGCCGGAAATCGATGTCTACGTCGTAATAACCCTTTGCCTGGAAGTAGTCCCGCAGGTTGCGCGCGCCCTCTACCAACAGGTCGCGGTCGACACGCTGCTCCTCATAGATCGGCACCTGCTTCCGCAGGGTTCCAGCGGAAACCTTCGCTTCCACTGCCTTCAGCTCCACCAGCGGTCCCGCTTCTATGTTCAGCTTCGGCCGTAACCTTCGCGTCGCCGCGTCGTAATCGACGCCCTCCAATTCCACTCGCGCCATCAGCCGGCCCTTCGATTGATACTTCTTTTGAATACCGCGAACGCCGTTCCTCGTCCGGTCGGCATTTACCTTCTTGTATATGTGGATCAACCGGTAACGCCAGCCGGTTGCGGCGATAATCGTGTCCTCCGACAGCTTCAGGTCGCCCCGTATCGCGGGCCTCTCGTAGCGCGCCCGTTTGCCTGTCTTGACGCGGAACGTAAAGTGTATCTGCTCTGCCTCGTCGCTGCGCGTGAGATTCGACTTCAGGTCCGCTTCGTAAAGACCATTGCTTTCAAACAGCCGCCGCAAACCGTCCTCCGCCGCCTTCAGGTCCGCCTCTTCATACGGAGTGCCAAGCATCAGGTTTGTGGTGTTGATCAGTTGTCCTCGATTCGGAGGCCGCCTGATCTTCCCTTCGACGCTCACACCCCCGACAAACCACTGCGCGACGGTTACGAACCGGACCTTCACTCCTTCCGCCTGCGGCTCCGCTTCTACCCGGATGTCGGTATAGCGTCTGGTCGCGAACAGTGCGTCAATCGCCGCCCCCACGTCTTTCGCGCGATACGGCTCACCGGCGCGGACCGTTTGCAGAGCCTCTAGATCCTCCGTGGCCAGCGGCTGCTCGGCAGGCGAGTACTCGACAGCGGCTACGCGCCGTCCTTCAAAATTCTGTGCTCCCGCTAGGCCAACATCAATCAACAGCATGGCCAGAACGGACCATGAGGACGCGGGCATGAGCCTTCCTTTCATGCCCGCCCGAGTTGAATACCGGGTGGAGCTGACATAACGGTATGTGCGCGGGTTTAGCCCTTCTTGCTTTTGCCCATCGTGCCGCTCTTTGCTTTGGTCGTGGTGTTCTTCTTGTCCTTAGTCTTGCGAGCCATTTTGGTACTCCGCTCCATTGAAACCGTTAGGATCCGACTTGTTTCATACACACACGGCGGACGGCTATCGGTTCCCGGCATCCGCCGGACCGGAGGCTGTCCTGCCCGAGTGCATGCATTATGCTAGCATTGGCGTAGACGCATGCCCACTCTCACTATTCGGAATGTCCCGCCGGCCGTCGTCCGGTCGTTGAAGGCCCTCGCAAAGCAGCGTCACCGGTCGATGGAGCAGGAGATTCGTGAGTTGCTTGCCGAACATGTATCGGAGCGGAAATCGGTACTCGATCAGATGGAAGAGGCATGGCAGCGTCAATCGCGGCGGCCGGCCCCGAACGAGGTGGATGACTGGATTGCAGCGGGCCGCGCGTGAAAGCTGTCGTTGACACGAACGTAATCGCGTACGTAGTACTCGGGACGGAACAGTACCTGGACGAAGCTCGTACCTTCCTTGCCGCCGTTCATGAAATACAAGCGCCCGCGATCTGGGAGGCCGAACTGGCCAACGTGGTGTGGATGGCGTCGCGCCACAACGTCCTCACGATCGAGGAGGCTGGTGTGCGGCTGGCGCTTGCGTCCAGATTTCGCATTCAATCCGTATCGAACCGGAGCCTTTGGCAAGGGGCGTTGATCCGTGCTTATCAATCCGGCATTCCGGTTTACGGCACCCTGTTCGTGGAGCTTGCAGCCCGGGAGAAACTCCCTCTCGCCACGTTCGATACAGCGCTCCTGAAGAAATTTCCCGAAATCGCGGTCCGCCCGGGGGAATTGCTCACGCGCCGACAACCTCCTGCGTGACCGGTTGTTGCCGGCTGCATCCCGCGACTGGCGGCGTACCGTTCTCTTTTCAACAATTTGCGAAACGAACTCCACTCCCAGTGCCGCCCCGATACCCGCGTCGCTCCCCTCGCCGACGCCCTTAGAATTCAAGACTTTGCGAAACGAACTCCCCACCGCCCTGCAAGAATCCGTGCGGAACGAACCCAATTGCGACCCCAATTGCGACATGGCTAAACGTTAATTAATAACCACCCAGGCTGGACGGCTCACCGCTCCCGCTGGTGCACGATCCTGCCGTTCACGATCGTTGCCACCGGCCCGCCACGAAACTCCTGATTGTGGAACGGAGAGTTCTTACTCTTCGAATGGGTCTTATTGACGTCGTACGTCCAGACCAGGTTGGGATCGAAGATCGTCACATCGGCGCAAGCGCCGGGTGCGAGCCGGCCGCGGTCCAACTTGAGAACCCGCGCGGGACCCGTGGTGAACATCTCGATCATCCGCATCAGCGGCAGCTTTCCCGGATGCACCAGCACCTGAAGCGACAACGCGATGGCCGTCTCAAGGCCGGTGATGCCAAACGGGCACCGCTCGAATTCCTGCATCTTCTCGCTGCCGGCGTGCGGCGCGTGGTCAGTGGCGATAACTTCGACACTGCCGTTCACCAACCCGTCGATCACATGTTGAATGTCGCGCTTCGCCCGTAGCGGCGGCTTCATCTTGTAGTTGCTGTCGTAAGGGAGCGAATCCTCGTCGGCTAGGACAAAATGATGCGGACAGGCTTCGGCACTGACTCGCAGACCGCGCGACCGGGCCAAACCGACCATCGCCACCGCGTTCGATGTCGAGATATGTGCGATGTGGAGACGCGCGCCCGTAACCTCGGCGAGCAGGATGTCGCGGGCAACCATCACATCTTCCGAGGCGGCGGGGATGCCGCGCAGCCCGCGCCGGACAGAGGTGGTGCCTTCGTGCATGTCGCCGCCGGCCGAAAGGTTCAAGTCCTCGCAATGATCGATCACCGGGATGTCCCAGCCGTTGGCAAGTTCCATCGCCCGCCGCATGACACGCGAATTCATCACTGGGCGGCCATCGTCCGAAATAGCAACGGCCCCGGCCTTCCGCATGGCGCCAATCGAGGCGAGTTCTTCACCGGCGCTACCCTTCGTAATGGCGCCGATCGGGAACACATTGACCGGCGACAACTGGCGGGCCCGTTCAATGATGTACCGCGTAACGGTAGCGCTGTCGTTCACCGGGGCGGTGTTCGGCATGCAGCAGATCGAAGTGAAGCCTCCGGCCGCCGCGGCGCGGCCGCCCGTTTCGATCGTTTCCGCATGTTCAAAGCCCGGCTCGCGCAAATGGACGTGCATGTCGATGAACCCGGGGGCGACCACCATCCCGTGCGCATCGAACACCTCGGCGCCGGTCGCATCAAAGTGCGTGCCGATTGCGCGGACTACACCGTCTTCCAGCAGCACATCGGCCACCGAGTCGTGGCCGGTCGACGGTTCCATCACCCGGCCGTTTCTAATGAGCAGCGGTTTCATTGGTTCAGCACTCGCTCGAGGACTGCCATGCGAACGGCAACACCGTTTTCAACCTGGTTGAGAATCACCGAGCGTTGCGAATCGGCTACTTCGCTCGACAGTTCGCGGCCACGGTTGATCGGTCCGGGATGCATGACGAGAACATCCGGCTTGGCGGCGCCCACGTGCTCGAGGCGCAGCCCGTAGAAGCCGAAGTACTCGCCAGGAGGAAAGGGCGTCTCGTGCTGGCGTTCCAGTTGGACGCGAAGCATCATGATGACGTCCGCATCGCGAATGGCCTCGTCCATGTCGTAGGTGAGGGAAACGTTTGGGGCAAGCCGGCCGAGTTCGCGGGGCAGCAGTGTGGGGGGGCCGCACAAAACGACGTGGGCGCCGAACTTCGACAGCAGATACATGTTCGATCGCGCAACCCGCGAATGGGCGATGTCGCCGATAATGGCAACTTTCAGGCCTTCGAGCGTGGGGCGATGGTCGAGAATAGTCCGTGCATCGAGCAGGGCCTGCGTCGGGTGCTCGTGTGTGCCGTCGCCGGCATTGATGATCGGCGTGGGCAGGTAACGGGCTAAAAAGTGCGGGGCGCCGGACGCGGCGTGACGCATGACAATCGCGTCCGGCCGCATCGCGCCCAACGTGTTGAGCGTATCCACCAGCGATTCACCTTTAGAAACGCTGGAACCTGCGGCCGTGATGGAGACGGCGTCGGCGCCGAGCCGCTTCGCGGCAATCTCGAAGCTGGTGCGTGTGCGTGTGGACGATTCGAAAAAGAGGTTCACGATCATCTTGCCGCGGAGCAGGTCGTACTTCTTCACAGGCTGTGCCTGCACCTGCTGAAAATCTTTGGCGCGCGCAAGAACCTGTTCAATATCGGAGCGGTTAAGCTCTTCGATCCCAAGCAATCCGGCAGGCATTGTGTGTGGGTAAGCTAATCGACTCGTTCGACGAGAAGCACCTTCTCGGTCCCGTCAATTTCATTGAACTTCACTTCGATGATTTCCAGATCCGTGGTCTGCACGTTCCGGCCCACGTAGCGGGCTTCGATCGGCAACTCGCGATGGCCACGGTCGATGAGTACCAAAAGTTGGACGCGGGCGGGACGGCCGTGATCGAACAGCGCGTCGAGGGCGGCGCGAATGGTACGGCCCGTGTAAAGGACATCGTCAATAAGGATGATGTCCTTGCCCGTGACGGGAAAGTTGATTTCAGTGGCGTTGACGACAGGCTGCTGTGAGACAGTCGAGAGGTCGTCGCGATAAAGGTTGATGTCGAGAATCCCGACCGGGATCGGACGCGCTTCAAGGGCCTCGATCTTGGCGGCCAGACGCTGCGCCAGCGGAACACCGCGGCGCCGGATGCCGATAAAGGCAAGTTGCTCGATGCTATCGGTTTTTTCGAGTATCTCGTGGGCCAGCCGAACGAGCGTGCGGTCGATTTCGCTGGCGGTCATGAGTTGTCGTTTTTCGCGTGTGGCGGGCATGCGTGAGATGGTCGGAATCAGGGTAGCACGATTGCCGCGGCGACAGGTCTTCCGTCTTCCCCTCACTTCCGCCTTTGTCCTCCTCCCTACACCGCCTTCCTCGCCCCTTTGTTTGGGCGATCGACATCGATCGCCAGCAGCAACAGGTCGTCCTTTAGACCCGCCGCTGGACGTAACTCCTGCGCTATTTCGACTGTCGCTTTCGGCAGCGGTGTGGCCGCATGCCGGATGCAGGTCGATTTCAGCCGCTCAAGACCCACCTTCCGGGGTGCCCCCGGCGACGGCTCCACCATCCCGTCTGTATATAGGTAGATTCGCTCTCCTCCGGACAGCAGGATGTCTTTTCGCTGAAGAACCACAGAACTGAATAACCCTAACGGATCGCTATCCATTTCCACCGTACGAGCCTGCCCCCCCGGTTCCACCACCACCGCCGGCGGGTGGCCGGCGCTCACCACCGACAACCAGTTGCTTCGGCGGTTCAGCCGCGCATAACACGCGGTCAGATATTGTTCGTGGTCCAACACCTCACGCATCACCGAGCCAATGCCCCGCATCGTCTCTTCTGGTGAGTAAAGCGGACCGGTGTACTGACGCAACAACGCCTTAATTGCCGAAGTCACAAACGATGCGCTCACTCCATGACCGCTCACGTCTGCCACAAAGTAGCCGAACACATCGCTGTCCAGCCGTACGACGTCGTAAAAGTCCCCGCCGGTCTCTTCTAATGGCTCGTAGTACACGGCATACTTCGCCTCCGGAATGTCTTCCGGATTCGCCAGAATTGCCTGCTGCGCATCCCGCAGCCTGTCAAGCCGGATGCGCTGCTCTTCTATCCGCGCCCGATTCGTTTCCCGAATTCGCAAGTGGACACGAACTCGTGCAAGGACCTCGTCGCGATAGACGGGCTTACAAATGTAATCCACCCCGCCGATCTTGAGACCGGTCACCTTACTTTTTACGTCGTCCAGTGCGGAAAGAAAAATGATCGGGATGTCGGAGGTGCTCTCGTCCGACTTCAGTCGTGCGCACGTCTCAAAACCCGACTCCCCCGGCATGATCACGTCGAGAAGAATTAAATCCGGGCGCTCGTTCCGGCTCGCCGCGAATCCCGCCGCCCCGTCCGGAGCCCAAATCACCTCGAACCCCTCTGTTTCTAAGATCCCGCGTATCAGCACCACATTAATTGGAGAGTCATCAATGATCAGGATCTTGGGCGAACTCATACCGAACCGTTAATAATCTCATCGGCCGGCCGTCAAAAAAACTACACGAAAACCAAGACAAACCCCTGAGGAAATCGCCGGATTCTACCGATATGAGTTCGTGGGCCCAATGCAGTTCGAGAAGTGGGAACCCGTCATGAATCTGACGAATCGTTTGGAAGGCAACGTACCCGCTCAAGTTGAATCGGTCGATGCCGTTTGTGCAGAAGTGAAATGCCGGCTGATTGCGGATATACCGAAAAAAGAGCAGTTCATCATTGAGTTGTTACTCCGTGAGGCGTTGCTGAACGCTGTTGTGCATGGCAGCAAAGATCTTACCGATGCTTCCATTCATTACGACATTGAACGTACCGCAGACTCCATTCGCGCAAAAGTTACAGACCGCGGCTCAGGCTTTGAGTGGAGCGAGTGGGAAATACCAGAGAAGACCGCCCTGACGAGTTCCGGTCATGGCTTGCAAATACTTCATCTGTACGCCGATTCGATTGCTTTCAATCCAATGGGCAATGAGATGGAATGGACGAGAAAGTTCCGGAAAGGAAATGTTCATGCTTGACCTAGAAGTTCACCAAGAGCCTAAAGCGACTGTCATCGTTGTGCCGGGCGATTTGTTGGCTTCCTCGGTACCCGATGTGCGCGCTCGGCTGCGCGAACTGGTGAAGTCGGGTAAGACTCACCTCGTAGTCGACCTGCAACACACCCAGATGATCGACTCCACTGGTCTCGGCTTGTTGCTATCGGCGTATAACAGTGTTTCGACCGCGCAAGGCAGCTTCGCCGTTCGTGGTTTATCCGATGATCTGCTTGAACTGTTCCAGAGCCTTCGCATCAGCCAGCACTTCCCTGTTTCCGGGCGATAAGCCGATGCCGGTTCCCAATATGGAGGATGACCTTCTCCACGAATATCTCGCCGAATCGCGTGAGCATTTGGCCGATATCGAAGCCGACCTGCTGCTCATCGAAGAGCGCGGCGCCGACATCGATACCGATCATGTCAACAAAGTCTTTCGGGCGGCACATTCGATTAAGGGCGGTGCCGGGTTTTTCGACCTCGCCCGCATGCGCGACCTCGCGCACACGCTCGAAAACGTATTGGACTTGATCCGGTCTGCAAAACTGGTTCCCACGGGCGACGTGGTGAGCGCCCTGCTAAAAGGGTTCGACCGGCTGCGCGCGATGGTTGACGACCCTGCCGGCTCAGCCAGTATGGACATCGCGCCGCTCCAAGCCGCACTGGAACAAACCGTCGCGGCCGGCGGCTCTTCACCGCAAGCCGAAAACATGCGCAAACACGTCTGCGTTGGCGCAGGCGCCGTCCAGCCACGGGTCAGCGTAACCGCGTTTGATCTCGACTCCGCCCGCAGCAGCGGCAAACTCGTTTATCTCGTCCGGTGCGACCTCATCCACGATGTCCAGCGGAAAGGAAAGACACCCCTCACCCTTCTCCACCAGCTAATTGACTACGGTGTTGTCCTCGATACGGCTTTCGACCTCGCCGCCGCCGGAACCCTCGACGAGGAGTCCTCCAATGAGTTCTGTCTTGACATTCTCTACGCCACCGCCGTCGGCGCAGACCTGATCGCCCAGGTGGTGGAAGTTGCCCAGCAGAGAATCTGGACTGTTGCCGTCGATGGCAGTTTGCAACTCGTCGGTAGCGCCGATCCGCCCCCACCCGCCCTGGCTGCGGCGAATCCGGAGCCCCCGCCAGTGGCCGCGGCCACACCGCTGGCCGCGGTGGTTCCGGTTGCGCCCGATCCACCACCCGCGGCCGAAGCAAAGGCCCCTGGGGAAACCGCCTCACGCCAGGCGGCAGAAGCCACTGTCCGGCTGCCCGTCTCGCTTCTTGACTCGTTGATGAACCTCGCCGGCGAACTTGTACTCGGCCGCAACCAGTTGAACGACGCGGTCTCCCGCCAGGACACCCAGTTGATCGTCGCCGCCAGCCAGCGGTTAAGCTCCGCCACCTCCGACCTGCAGGAGGCGGTCACGCGCACCCGCATGCAGCCCATCGGATCGCTGTTTCACAAGTTTCACCGCCAGGTCCGCGATTCCTCCCAGCGCCTCGGCAAGCGGATTCGCCTCATCACCGAAGGCAACGACGTTGAACTCGACAAGAAAATCATCGAAGGTCTGAGCGATCCCCTTAATCACATGATCCGCAATGCAATGGATCATGGCATCGAGGCTCCGGCGGGTCGCATCCAATGCGGCAAGCCTGAGGAAGGTACGGTCTGGCTTCGCGCATTCCACGAAGCCGGTGAAGTCATCCTCGAAATCGCTGACGACGGTCGCGGCATCGATTGCGAGAAAGTCGCTGCCAGCGCCATAAGTAAGGGCATCGCCACCATAGAGAGCGTCGCCAGAATGAGCGAGCCCGAAAAGCTCGCATTGATTCTAGTGCCTAGCGTTTCCACTGCCGCCAAGGTCAGCGAACTATCCGGCCGCGGCGTTGGTATGGACGTCGTGAAGACCAACATCGAACGCCTCGGCGGAAAGCTCGAAATCAGTTCCGAGTTGGGCCACGGCTCCACGTTTCGCATCCAACTTCCCCTCACCCTCGCCATCATTCCCTCGCTACTTGTCTCGGTACGGGGTGAGCAATTGGCCATTCCTCAGGTAAGTGTGCAGAAGTTGGTGCGCATCGCCCCCGCTGAGGCGCCCGAGCGAATTGGCGGCGTCGGCAACTCCCAATTGCTAATGCTCGGTGGCGAATTGCTCCCGCTTGTGGATCTCGCCCAGGTACTTGATTGTTGCGGCGCCCGGCCCTCGGCCGATCGGGCTTTGAATATTGTCATCGTTGCCGCTGGTTCACACCGCTATGGCCTATTAGTCGACAGTCTGCACACCACGCTCGAAATCGTTGTGAAGCCGCTGGGCCGCCACGTCAAGCATTTGGCGCACTACGCCGGCGCCACCATTCTCGGCGACGGCCGGATCGCTCTCATTCTCGACGTTGCCGGATTAGCCGGCTTGGTGGGCTTGGAACACCGTGCCCAGGGCAAGGCGGTTGCGGCTGGTGCGGACCTCGCAACGGATGCTCAGCAGTTTGTCTTGTTGCGCCACTCCGCCAACCAGGCTTGCGCGGTCCCGCTCGGCCTCGTCGCTCGTGTCGAACGCATTCAGGCGGCCGCGGTGGAAACCGTGGGCGGCCGGCGGAGTATGCAATACCGGGGAGGCACGCTCCCGCTGATGACATTGGGCGATGCGGCCGGCCTTCAGCCCCTGGAAATCCAGCACGGCGCTCTCGTTGTGGTACTGCGGATGGGGGGCAGGGAAATGGGAATGCTCGGGATGGAGCCCGTGGACGTCGTGGAAACCGATGCCCCGATCGATACCCGTACCTTGCGCCAACCCGGTGTTGCCGGTTCGGCCATTATTCGCGGCCGCACCACCCTCATCGTGAATCCCTTTGAAATTGCGGACCGCTGCTGGCCCGGATGGAACCGCTCGAAACAAACCGGCATGCGCGAGATTACCGGCCGGCCCACCGTCTTGGTCGTCGAAGACTCGGCATTCATGCGCGAGCAGGTTGTCGCGATTGTTCACGCCCAGGGGTGCGTCGCTATCGATGCCGAAGACGGGCTCGCCGCATGGGAGATCCTGCGGCAGCCTGATCACGGGATTTCACTCGTTCTGACTGATGTCGAAATGCCGCGCCTCGATGGCCTTACTCTCACCAAACGCATCCGTGCCGATGCTCGGCTGGCGCATATACCTGTCCTCATGTTGACCTCTCTTGGCAGCGAAGATGCCCGCCGGCGGGGCCACGAAGCGGGAGCCACGGCGTACTCGGTCAAACTCGATCGCGACGAACTGGCCTCGACGCTGCTGCGGCTGCTCGGCTCGGCCACCCGGCCGGACACCGCGATCCAGAGCTTAGCCCAGCTGTCCGGCGAACTGCTGGCAGCGGGACCACCCGTCAGTCCGGTGGCCAACGCCGCGGAACATTCCGCTGGAATCTCCGCTTCTGCACCTGTCCCGGTGCCGGCCGAACTAGACGTAGTGCGCACCACGCAAGGAGACTTTAGATGAGCTTGTTAGCAAGCATCCGGCTTAAACATAAGATGGCCTTCGGCGCCACGGCGATGGTTACAGTGCTGCTGGGAAGCCTGGCGCTGTCGGTCGGGATGATGAGTAAGATCAAGTCCGGCGCCGACGATTCACGGCGGCAGGGGCTGCGAACCCAGGAAATGCAGGATGCGCAGGCGCATGTCGTCCGGACCGTTATGCGGGTCGGAAATCTTCTTGTTCACGAGCAAAACCGATCGCTCGAGAGCCGGAAGGCGGTTGGGCGCTGCGGCGCCTGTCACGAGCCTCGCCCGATGCAAACCCTGCTCGATCCGATCGGGCAGGAGACCGGCGAGTACGAACGTCAGCTTTCCGGATTGGCCGCATCGGCGACGAGTGCCGAGGAGAAGCGTCTGCTCGCCGCTGCACAAAAATCCAGTGCCTTGGTGAAATCCGCCAACGCGGAGGTGATCCGGTTGTGGGAGGCCGCGAAATACAGCGAGGCCTGGAATCTGTACTGCATCAACAGCCGGCCCGCTGTCACACGCATGGATGACACCATTGCCGCGCTCGTCAATCATAACCGGGCCCTCGTCGATTCGATTGCTCAGAGCACCGCCTCCACTCTCTCGCTGGTGCAGTTCGTGCTGATCCTGATCGTCTTCGGATCTGCCGTCACCGCGTTGCCGCTCACCTGGATCATGGCCCGCGACGTGGTCCGCCCCATCGCTTCTGTTATCAGTCACCTTGGACAGGTAGCCCACGGCGACGTGTCGCAGGATATGCCGGCCGATCTCCTCAATCGAAGCGATGAAGCGGGTGACCTCGCTAGGGCAACGCAGCAGGTCATCACCAACCTGCGCCCAATGATCCGCGATGTGGCGGATGGCGTCGAGAGCCTGTCTGCGTCTTCCACCCAACTCACCACCGTTTCGGCCAACATGTCGGCGGGCAGCAACCAAACCTCTGAGCGGGCCCAGGCTGTAGCCTCCTCCGCCGAAGAGATGAGCGCCACAATGGCCACGCTGACGTCATCCATGGAGAACGCCTCGGAAAACCTGAGCGCCGTGGCCGCCGCTACCGAAGAGATGACCGCCACAATTGGCGAGATCGCCTCCAACTCGGAAAAGGCCCGTCACATCACGGGTGAGGCGACCCGCCAGGCCGAAGAGGTATCCCAACTTATGAACCAGCTTGGCCAGGCCGCGCAGAGCATCGGCAAGGTCACCGAAACCATCAGCAACATCTCGGCTCAAACCAACCTGCTCGCGCTCAACGCCACGATCGAGGCCGCCCGCGCCGGCGCCGCCGGTAAGGGTTTCGCCGTGGTGGCCAATGAAATCAAGGATTTGGCCCAGCAAACCGCTGCCGCCACGGAAGACATCAAGGGCAAAATCAGCGGTATTCAGTTCTCTACGTCCCATACCGTAGAGGACATCGGCAAGATTTCGAATACCATTCGCGAGGTCAGCGCCATCGTCTCCTCCATTGCTACCGCGATCGAGGAACAGGCCGCTGTTACCCGTGACATTGCCGGTAACATCGCGCGTGCTTCGATGGGCGTGCGTAGTGCTACCGGTCAAGTGGTCAGCAGTTCCGAAGTCAGCACCCAAATCGCCAACGACATAGAAACCGTAACTCACAAAGCGGGCGACGCCGCCAGCGGCAGCGCCCTCGTGCGCACCGGCGCCGAAAATCTTTCGCGCGTCGCCGAGCAATTACGGAATACCGTCGCGAAGTTCAGAGTTTGAGGGCGTCATGAGCGGGGAACCAGAATCCCAGGCCGCGCTGGCGTCGACGTTCTACGTCAAAGGCGTCTTGTGTGCTCTCGACGCGACATCGATTCAGGAGGTGGTGCGCGTCCGGCCGGTCACAAGGGTCGCGCACGCGCCGGAGTACGTGCTCGGCGTGACAAACCTTCGCGGACGAATCATCACTGTCATTGATCTGGCGCGCAGGTTAAACCTCGGTATTGCCGATGTAACTCCGGAAAGCCGCATGTACATTGTGCGGGATGGCGACGAGGCTGTTGGGCTCCTGGTAGATCGAGCCTCTGATGTCGTGGACTTGCCATCCCACGAGTTGAATGCGGGCTCGGCAGGCCTGCCGGCCGGCAACTCGCGATACATTGCCGGCATTGGACGATTCGAGCGGCAGGTCGTGCTGCAACTCAATCCGGCGGGAATTCTGGAGGCCTGACGGCATATGGCTACACGCGTTCTCGTCGTTGACGATTCCGCTTTGTTCCGCAATGTCGTGACACGCGCATTAGAGGGCATCGAAGGCGTTGAACTGGCCGGTTTTTGCTCCGACGGCCGCGAGGCGCTCGAAACGATCTTGGCCAAACGTCCCGACATCGTCACCCTCGACATTGAAATGCCGGAAGTGAACGGTCTCGAAGTGCTTGACGCACTGCAGCGCCTCGAGAACAAGCCGGAGGTAATCGTTGTCAGCGGCGTTGCCCACAAATACCGGAACATGACGATGCGCGCGCTTGAATTGGGCGCTCTCGACTTCATAACTAAACCCGATTGTCAGCGTCGCGAAGAGCGCATCGCGGGGCTGCGCCGGCAACTCATCCCCGTTCTGGCCGCGGCTGTCCGCCGGTTGCGCCGAAAGCCGCAGAGGCGCACCGAAGCCGTACCGCCCGCTGTCGGCCGGCCACCCAGGGTACTGGACGAAGTGGCTGTACGAATGAAGAGGATCGGTGCGGGCAAACTCCGCCCGGCCATTGCCTTGATCGGGGTGTCCACCGGCGGGCCCATCGCCTTAGCGCAAATAATCCCGCAGCTTCCGGCCAGTCTTCGCGTGCCCGTGATTATTGTGCAGCACATGCCGCCCATGTTCACCGTAAACCTCGCCGCACACCTCAATGCGCAGAGTCCAATCAATGTGCAAGAGGCCGTGAACGGCGAAATCGCGTTCCCCGGAACGGTTTACATTGCACCCGGCGGAAGCCATCTCAAGGCCGTACGCGGACGCGGCGGCGAAACGCGTCTCTTCACCACCATGGACCCGCCCGAGAATAACTGTCGTCCAGCCGTAGACTATTTGTTCCGGTCGGTGGCGGAGACCATGCCCGGCCGGGCCGTGGCGGCTGTTCTTACCGGCATGGGTGCGGACGGCACCGAGGGGCTGAAGGAGCTGAAGAAATCCGGGTGTCTCGCCATAGCCCAGGATGAAGCTACTTCCGTGGTTTTCGGTATGCCGAAAGAAGCCATCAAGGCGGGCGTTATAGATTTCATCTTGCCGCTTCACCAAATTGCCGATGCGATTGTCAAGGCGGTAGGCAACTGATGGTTCATCCCCTTCAACCAGATGAGTGGCGTGTCCTCGCTCAATACATCTATTCGCTGTGCGGCATACAACTCGATGTCTCCAAGCAGTACCTGATTGAGAGCCGTCTCAGCCCGGTCGTCAAGGATACTAACAGCAGCGGTTATAGCGAACTCTACTACAAAGCCAAGGCCGATTTGTCGCGCCGCATCGACCGGCAGATCATCGACGCGATCACCACTGGAGAAACGTCGTTCTTCCGCGACCAGACGCCCTTTCACTTGCTCCGTACCAAACTCGTTCCCGACATCATCGAGAACCGGCGTGCGCTCAACTTGTCGACACCGATTCGTATCTGGAGTGCGGCCTCCTCGACGGGTCAGGAAGCCTACAGCATCGCAATAACAATCAAAGAGGCACTGGGCGCCAACACCTCCTTCGATGTCCGAATCGTCGGTACCGATATTTCCGATGCCGCGATCAGCCGGGCCACCCGTGGTGTTTATTCCGACATAGAAGTGGAGCGTGGCATCAATCCCAACTGGGTCGCCCGCTACTTCGATAAGCATCCGAACGGCTGGACAGTCCGGCCGCATCTCCGCTCGCTTGTGTCTTTTCGCAAGCTGAACCTCCTCGAAGATTTCACCTTTCTCGGCCAGTTCGACCTCGTTTTTTGCCGCAACGTCGCCATCTATTTCTCCCCGGCGGACCGTTCGTCTTTGTTCTGCCGCATCGAGAAGGCACTCGCCCCCGGCGGCCGCGTCGTGGTGGGGGCTACCGAGTCCTTACTCGATGTCTGCCCGGCACTAGTAGCCAAGCACCATCAGCGGGCGGTCTACTACGAACGCCTCTCGGCCAGGTAACCACCCCGCATACCTCGCGCTACAATCATCTGAGTCAATGCACTCATTTGCTGCGCGGGCCATCGCCGCACTGCTCATTTTCTACCTCGTTCCTGCACTCGTCGGCGCGAAAAAGAAGAAGAAAGAAGAAGAGTTCACCCAAACTCTTGAGGTATTGCCCGATCCTCCTGCCGCCGTGAAAGTGGACACCGCGAGGTTGCAATTCTTCGTGTCTCCGCTCACCGGCAAAGGCCTGCTCTCGCAACAGGTTCGCGACTCGATCAAGGTCTTCTGGAAGCAGCCCCAAGTCGGGCAGATCGTGAAGTTGCGTGCGTTCGTCGCTGGTACCGGCGACATGCGCCGCGTCCAATCCATCGTGTCGGAAATGTTCTCCGAAAAGAAGCAGCCTTTGCCGGCGGTCTCGACCGTTCAGGTCGGCGTGCTGCCGCTCGAAGGCGCCCAAGTGCTGATCGAAGCCACCGCCGTCGCCAAGAAACCCGTCAATCCCAGCGGACTCGCGTTCATCTCCGGTCAAGCCGCCACCGAAAAGCTCAACCCCGATCAGTCCGCCATGCACGTCGCCCCGCTCACCGCGAAATCCATCGCCGATCTCAAGATAGTCCTCGACGGCATCCAGGTCACGCCCCGCGATGTGCTCCGCGTCAGTTGCTTCACCAGTTCACTCGACGATTACGCCGAAGTCCGCCGCCTCGTCACTGCCGAGTTTCCCCAGGCCGCCACAACCATCGTCCAAGCCCAGCGTTCGCCAGGCCAGGGCATCGTGGAATGCGAAGCCGTCGCGCGGCTTAAGGCTGCCCCCGCCGCGCCCGTCAAACTCGTCAACCCTCCCGGCGTCGCTGCGTCGCCCAATTATTCGCAGGTGGCTCTCGTGAATACGCCCCGTCTCGTCCTCACCGGCACCCAACTTGCCTTCCGCTCGCAGGATGCGGACATTCGTCTCGCCTTCGATCGTCTGAAAACATCTCTCGACCAGGCCGGCGCCAAAATCTCAGACACGGTCATGTCTTCCGTTTACCCCCTCACGCAAACCATTGCAAACCGCGTCCGCGCCCTGCGCTTCGAGTTCTACAGCAAAGAGAAACCGCCGGCATCCACCATGCTGCCGTTTGAAGGCCTGCCGTCGCTCGATGCCTCCTTCGCTATCGATGTCGTGGCGATCCCAGCAAACTAACCGATCAAACCCTGCGCCCGGTACCAGCCAATCGCACTCATCATGCACTCGTCCAAACCCCGGTATTCAACGCCCAACTCGCGCGCTGCCCGCGAACCATCCACACGAAATCCGTGTGTCAGCAGCTTGTACGTTTCGAGTGACAGCAACGGCTCGGTTTTCATCGCCCGGGCGTACACTTCACAGCCCGCCGCAAACACTTTCGCCAGCACCGCCGGACCGAACACCGGCAGCCGTCTCCCGGCAACCCGGCACGCCGTCCCCAGCCACTCCCGCGTCGAAATAATCCACCCCGCGGCAATATAATCCCGCCCGCGCTGCCCTTGCTCAGCCGCCAGCGCGTGGACCAGTGCCACATCCCGAACATCTACGCCGGTGAGTGTGCCGTCGAACAGCATCGGGAACTTCCCGTTTAACATGTTCACTACACCCTTGCCGGTCGGTTTCAAATCGCCCGCGCCCATTACCCCGGCGGGTTTGACAATGCGCAGGTCCATGCCCTTCCGCAGAAACTCTTTCGCCGCCAACTCCGCGTCGAACTTAGCCTTTTCGTACACGCTCAGAAAATAGCCGCGATGAGGTGTCTCCTCGTTGCCCACCTCCCCTTTCCGTTCGCCCACGGCCACGGCGGTACTCGTGTAAACCACCTTTGGGGTACGGAGCCGCCATGCCGCCTCCAGAACGTTTATCGTCCCCGCGATCTCCGTCCGAATCATCAGGTCCGGATCCGGCGCCCACAACTCGTAAATGGCCGCCGCGTGGAACAGCACATCGCAGCCGTCCAACGCTCTTTCGATCGATGCGGATTCCAGAATGTCCCCGCGCGCGATCTCCACCCCGCGCGCTTCCAACGCCGCCGTGCGGCTCGTTCCTCGTGCCAGCACTCGCACCTGATAGTTGCGGCGGAGCAACTCGTCCACCAGTGCTCCGCCGACAAATCCGGTTCCCCCGGTTACCAGCGCCCGCACAGCTCAGTTCGCCGCAAGCTGCCGCAAAACGTAGGGCAGAATGCCGCCATTGCGATAGTATTCGGCCTCCTGCGGAGTATCGATCCGAACCTTAGCCCCGAACGTAACGGTGGTCCCGTTCGGCTTCGTCGCGGTCACCTTCGCCACCTTCGGACCACCGCTCAACGCCGCCACCACGCCCGTGATTTCGAACGTTTCCGTACCGTCCAGCTTCAGCGACTCACGGTTGTCGCCGCCCGTGAATTCGAGCGGCAGCAGGCCCATGCCCACCAGGTTCGACCGGTGAATGCGTTCAAAGCTCTCCGCGATCACCGCCTTCACGCCCAGCAGCGCCACGCCCTTCGCCGCCCAGTCGCGCGACGATCCGCTGCCGTATTCCTTGCCCGCGATGATCGCCGTACCGATGCCTTCGCTCTGGTACCGCATCGCCGCGTCGTAAATGAACATCTTTTCCGGCGACGACGGATGCATCGTGTAGCCGCCTTCCACGCCCGGCACCATCAGGTTCTTCAGCCGGATATTCGCCAGCGTCCCGCGGACCATTACTTCATGGTTCCCGCGCCGCGCCCCGTACGAGTTGAAGTCCGACGGCTTCACGCCCTGTTCCATCAGGTACCGCGCCGCCGGGCTCTCGAGCGCGATATTACCGGCCGGCGAAATGTGGTCCGTGGTCACCGAATCGCCCAGCACGCACAACGCGCGCAGTCCGCTCAACTCCGTAACGGAAGTCGACGGGTCCACCATCGCATCGAAGTACGGCGGCCGCTTCACATAAGTCGATTTCTCGTCCCACTCGTAGAGATCGCCTTCGGGAGCTTGAATCCCGTTCCACCGCGCATCGCCCGCGAACACGTCTTTATACTGCGATTCGAACATGTCGCGCCGCACATGCTTGGCCAGTACCTCTTGCACCTCTGCAGGCGACGGCCAGATATCCTTCAGATACACATCCTCGCCAGTTGTCCCTTTGCCGACCGGCTCCGTCGTCAGGTCCACATCCACGCGGCCGGCCAGCGCGTAGGCCACCACCAGCGGCGGCGACGCCAGGTAATTCGACCGTACGAGCGGATTCACGCGGCCCTCGAAGTTCCGGTTGCCGCTCAGCACTGCCGCCACATTCAACTTGTTCGACTTCACCTCCGCCGCAATCTCGTCCGGCAGCGGACCGCTATTGCCGATGCAAGTCGTACAGCCATAACCAACAAGGTGGAAGTTCAACTGTTCCAGGTACGGCATCAACCCCGAGGCCGTCAGGTACTCGGTCACCACTTTCGATCCCGGCGCAAGCGATGTCTTCACATGCGGCTGCGCCTTCAAGCCCTTTTCAACAGCCTTCTTGGCCAGTAATCCGGCCGCTACCAGAACCGACGGATTCGATGTATTCGTGCAGCTTGTGATCGCCGCAATCACTACCGACCCGTCGCCCAGTCCGTTCCCCTGCTTCGGCGCCGCGCCAAGCGCGTTCAAAAAGCTCGACTTCACATCCGGCAGATTGATCCGGTCCTGCGGACGCCGCGGTCCGGCGAGCGACGGCACTACCGTCGACAGATCCAGTTCCAGCGTGTCCGTGTAAATCGGGTCCGGCGTCTCATCCGTGCGGAACAGACCCTGTTCCTTGTAATACGCTTCCACCAGCGCGATCGTCTCGTCGCTCCGGTTCGTCAGCCGCAAGTATTCGAGCGTCTGGTTGTCGATCGGGAAGAATCCGATCGTCGCGCCATATTCCGGCGCCATGTTCGCGATCGTCGCGCGATCGGCCAGTGCCAGCGACGACAAGCCCGTTCCATAGAACTCGACAAACTTGCCGACCACGCCCTTCTTCCGCAACATCTGCGTCACCATCAACACCAGGTCCGTCGCCGTCGCGCCTTCCGGCAGCGACCCGTGCAACTTGAACCCGACCACCTCCGGCAGCAGCATCGTGATCGGCTGCCCCAGCATCGCGGCCTCGGCTTCAATACCGCCCACTCCCCAGCCCACGACGCCCAACCCGTTGATCATCGTTGTGTGCGAGTCTGTGCCCACCAACGTGTCCGGATACGCCATGCCGCCTTCCGCCGTAAACACCACTCGCGCCAGATACTCCAGGTTCACCTGGTGAACGATGCCCGTTTCCGGCGGCACCACGCTGAAGTTCTGGAACGCCCGCTGCCCCCACTTCAGGAACGAATACCTTTCCGCGTTCCGCTGAAACTCCAACGCCGAGTTCAGATCGAACGCATCCTTCGTCCCGAAGTAGTCCACCTGCACGGAATGGTCGATCACCAAATCCGCCGGAAAAATCGGATTGGCTTTCCTCGGATCTTTGCCCATCTTCTTCAGGGCCGCCCGCATCGCCGCCAGGTCTACCACGCAAGGCACGCCCGTAAAGTCCTGCAGCAGCACGCGCGCCGGCATGAAGCTGATCTCGCGGTCGTCCGGTTTGCCGTTCCACCCAGCCACGTACTTCACATCGGCCGCTTTCACTTGCGCGCCGTCTTCAAACCGCACCAGGTTTTCCAGCAGTATCCGGATCGACACCGGAATCCGGCTCATCGTGCCGAGCCCCGCTTTCTCGAGCGCGTCTAAGCGGAAAATCCGATACTCGCGGCCGCCAACGCGCAGGGGCGCAGCCGCACCAAAAGTATTTAAGTTGGCCATGGGATAAACTCCAGTTTACCGCCCCCTGTGCATGCGATGAAACTTTCCGAACTCCCGGCCGTACACGAGTTGCTGACTGCGTTGCACGACGTGGCCCCGCGTTTTCCCCACCAGTTCCTGATCGCGGAAATTCGCGCCGTCGTCGAGGAAGTCCGCCTGGAACTGCGCGGCGGAGCCGAAATCCAACTTGCCGATGTTTCCCGGCGCATCCGTCAACGCCTCGCCGATTGGGAACGGCCCTCGTTACGCCACGTTATCAATGCTACCGGCGTCGTGCTTCATACCAATCTCGGCCGCGCGCCCCTGCCCGGCGAGAGTTACTCGAATCTCGAGTACGACCTCACCAACGGCCGCCGCGGCAAGCGCGACATTCATGCCGGCCGGCTCCTCCATCGGCTGCTCGGCATGCCCGCTATTGTTGTCAACAACAACGCCGCTGCCGTCTACCTCACCCTTCGTACCTTGGCCGCCGGCAAAGAAGTGATCGTCTCCCGCGGCGAACTGGTCGAAATCGGCGATAGCTTCCGCATTCCCGACATCATGTCCGAATCGGGCGCGATCCTCCGCGAAGTCGGCGCCACGAACCGCACCACCATCAACGACTACGCCGCCGCCATCACCTCCAATACCGCCCTGCTCATGATCGTCCACCCCTCCAACTTCCGCATGCAGGGCTTCACCGCCAAACCCGGCCGTCACGAACTGGCCGAGCTAGGCCGCAACAGCGGCATCCCCGTCTACGAAGACCTCGGCAGCGGCTGCTTCGCCGATCTCTCCTCCTACGGAATCGCCGAGCCCAGGGTTCAAGAAGCCATTGCGGATGGACTCTCCGTTCTCTCGTTCAGCGGCGACAAACTCCTCGGCGGCCCGCAGGCCGGAATCATCGCCGGCCACCCCGAACTCATCACCCGCATCCGCCGCCAACCTATGTTTCGCGCGCTGAGAGTCGACAAGTTGATCCTCGCTGAACTCGAAGCCACTCTCCGCGGCACTCTGCTCGAACGTTGGGATGATATCCCGGCCCTTAAGATGATCCGCGCCAACTCGGACGAACTTCGGACACGTGCCGACCGAATCGCGGCCGCTGTCGGCGGCTCTGTGATCCAAGGCGAAAGCGTTATCGGCGGCGGCTCCACTCCGGACCAGTCCCTTCCCGCCTGGCTCGTCGCTCTCTCCCCGCCTGACGTCGTCGCCGTTGAACGCCGCCTCCGCTCGGGCGCCCCCCCGGTCGTCGCCCGGATCGAAAACGGCCGTCTTCTTCTCGATCCGCGTACGGTCTTCGAAAGCGAGGAAGACTGGCTGATCGCCGCAGTCCGCGAAGCAGCCGGCAAACCATGCCACGGCGCGTAAGCCCGCCGTCCGCCATGGCGCATCGACTCAAATCGGTATAAGTAAGTCGGCTCACTCCCCCGTGCCGCCACACCTGTGAAACCCCGGCACACTCTCATCCGTCCACCTCTACTTGCCTTTCAACGGCTTAGCATTTGGCATTACGGGTGCTCCTCCCTGGCGCATGTCGTACCGATTGCTGTCGCTGACGTTGCTTCTCTGCGTCCCGGCCGCCGCGCAACCGCCCGTCGAAGACCCCGCCGCCGTAAACGTCAACGCCCGTTACACCGTTGAAAACGTGGAACTCCAGCCCGTGAGCATCGAAAAGCTCAGCCGCTCGCTACGCACTCGCGTTCACGGCCTCATCGGCAACCCCTTCGATCAGGCCAGTTTTGACGACATCGCCCGCCGCATCCGCGAAGAACTCCGCACCCGGGTCAACATGCGGGTAGTGAAAGGCACTGCGCCAAACCATATCAAGGTGGTTTTCGAAGTAACGATGACGGAAGAAACCAGCTTCGACCTCTCCGTCCCTCGCCTGCTCTACCACTCCCGGCAAAACTTTACCGCCGCCGTCGAAGGCTCCGTCCGCCACGGTGCGCACACCGCCAAAGCCGGCGCCCTCACCGACAACGATCAGCTTGTCGAACGCTACTCCGGTGTCACGGCCGGCTACGAATTCGCCGCCACCCGCCGCCTTCGCCTCCGCGCCGAAGCCGCATCGTTCCGCTCCCAATGGGCGGAAACCACCGAAGCCGCGGCGCCCGAAGGAACTCTCTACCGCACCCGTCTTCGCCTGGACCCGTCTGCCCAGATCTCGCTCTTTCGACCGCTCACTCTGCAGCTCGGGGTGAGTGTCGATCGGCTGGAGTACACCACTCCAACCACCACACCCCAGCTTTCCAGCGCCGCTCGGTTTACTCTGCGCTTCGACCGGCGCTGGGAGCTGGGGCCAGACTTCACGCAGCGGCTCGAAGGCGCCTACAACCTTCGCTCCGGCCTGTCCTCACTTTCGAGCGATTACAGCTTCACACGCCACCAGGCCGAATCCCGCTACACGCTTCGCCACCACAAGTCGGAACTGCGCGCCTCGCTCGAAGGCGGCTTGCTCAACGGACGCGCTCCGCTGTTCGAACGTTTCACCATCGGAAACTCTCGCACCCTCCGCGGATGGAACCGCCTTCAACTCGACCCGCTTGGCGCCGAACGCTATGGCCACGCCTCCGTCGAATACCGGATGCGCTGGCTCCGCATGATCTATGACACCGGCTCTGCATGGCAGCGCCGCGGGCCGATCGTCGTTCGCCACTCCGCCGCCATCGGTTACATCTCTGAATCCTCCGGCCTCACCGCCTTGATCGCCTTCCCGCTCCGAAACGGGACCATCGAACCGATCCTTCTATTGGGGTTGAACTTCTGACACCATATGCCTCATCTCACGCTCGTCGTCGCGTTGCTGATCGCCCCTCTGATTGCGGCGGACGCGCTCCGTGTCGAGCTTCGCGGGACCGACGTGTTGGTCGGCATCACACGCCTGAACCTCGTCGATGGGCCTGTCGCCCAGCGCCTCCGCAACGGCTTGCCCGTTGCTTTCGACTTTCACCTCGCCCTCTGGTCCGGCTCTAAATCCAACCTGCGTCGCCGCGCATTCGAACGCTTCGTCGTCTCTTACGACCTGTGGGAAGAGCGCTACGCCGTCACCGGGCTCCGCAAGCCGCGCATCTCAGCCACACGTCTCAAGCCCGAAGAAATCGGACCCTGGTGCTTGAAAAACATCAAGCTCACCGAACTCGACCTTTCGCGCGACAAACAGATCTGGGTCCGCCTCGACGTCAACGCCGCCGACCCCAAGCAGAATAACGAAATCTTCGATGACAACGGCGTCTCCCTCGTCAACCTGATCGAAACACTTAGCCGCCCCGTGAAGGGCGACGCCCGCCATTGGACCTTCGAAACCGGCGCCTTGCAGGTCGCGGAGCTTCGTCAATGACACGCATCCGCCGGCGCCTGGTTGCCATCTTCGTCATCGGCACCGCTGTTCCGCTGCTGCTCACCTTGTGGGCGGCGAACTCGTTAATCGACCGGTCTCTTCGCTATTCCTCCACCCTCGAACTCGACCAGCTTTCCCGTACTCTCGAACAAACCGCCCGCATCTATTACCTTTCGCAGCGCCAGGCGCTCACGGAAGCAATCGCGGCCAAACGAATTGAGCCGAAAATATTCACCGCTTCCCGCCGCGACACCTGGCCGGCGGAAGTGCAGGACTTCGCCGATTCCCACGAATCCGAGCGCTTCATGGTCGCCGGGCGCGCAGGCGACACCCTCGTCTGCCTCAAACGCGACGGCGGCCACATCCTGCAATACTCCCAATCGCTCGGCGGCGTCCAATTCGACGCCGTCCGCCGGCAGTACACCCGCGCACGCCGGCTCGTCGAAGACGCCCAAGCTCGCGACCTCCGCCGCGGCTTCCGCTCCACGCTTCTCCTGCTCGCCGCCATCCCGTGGTGCGCCGCGCTCGCCATCCTCATTTACTCGGTCCACCGCGTCACCACAGTCGCGACGCAAGCCTACAACCGCATGGCGGCCGACCTCCAACAAAGCCGCGAACGCCTCCTCTACCTCGCCCGCCTCGAATCCTGGCAGGCTCTCGCCCGCAAAACCGCCCACGAAGTCAAAAACTCGCTCACCCCCATTCGCCTCACCATGGAGGAACTCGCGTCCCGCTACTCCCACTCGCAACACTCGTTCGAACACCAAGCCTCTGAAATCATCGTCCAGGAAGTGAACTCGCTCGAACGCCGCGTTCGCGCCTTCTCCGATTTCGCCGCGGAACCGCCGGTCGAACTTCGCCCGCTCGATGCCGCCGCTTTGCTCAAAGAACGCGTCGGCTTCCTGCGCACCGCGCACCCCGAGGTAAGTTACGAGTTGAAGTTACCGCCGCGCGCCACGCATGTCTTGGCGGATGAGGACTTACTCAAAGCCGTTCTCACGAACTTACTAGAGAACGCCGCCGAAGCCGCTGGACCTCGCGGCCACGTGCTCGTCGTCAGCGCGCCGGAACCCAAAGGCGTCGCAATCGAAGTGCACGATTCCGGGCCCGGCCTCTCCGAACAAGCCCTCGCCACCGTCTTCGAACCCACTATCTCCTTCAAGCGCGGAGGCATGGGCCTCGGCCTCTCCATCGCTCGTAAGAGCGCTGTCCTCTGCGGCGGCGACATTATGCTGGTAAAAGGGGAACTCGGTGGCGCGGCCTTCCGCGTCCTGCTCCGCCCCGCCGCTTAGTCCGCGTATGTCGCATCACGTCGTTATCGTCGATGACGAACCGAACATCGGGCTCTCGCTCCGCCTGATCCTCGAACGGGAAAAGTACCGCGTTTCGATCTTCAAGTCGATCGCTGAATTCCGCGCGCGTCCGCTCCGTGCCGATGCCTGGCTGGTCGATGTGCGCCTGCCCGACGGCAGCGGTATCGAAATCCTCAAGCAACTCCGCGCCGCCGACCCGAACCTTCCCGTCGTCATGATCTCTGGCCAGGCCACCATTGCCGAGGCTGTCGAGGCCACCCGCGCCGGAGCGTTCGACTTTCTCGAAAAACCCCTCAGCCGCGACAAAGTCCTCCTCACTCTTCAGAACGCCGTCGAACAGCGCCGTCTCCGCGACGAAAACGCCCGCCTCCGCGAAATGGTCGGCTCCACCCAAATGGTCGGCGCTTCGGACTCCTGGCAGCGCACGCTCGACCAGGCCTCGCTCGCCGCCGCCTCCGACGCTCGCGTCTTATTACTCGGCGAATCCGGCACCGGTAAGGAGTTACTAGCCGCCCATATCCATCAGACATCCCCCTTCGCTTCCGGACCTTTCGTCAAAGTGAACTGTGCCGCTATCCCGGCTGATTTGCTCGAAAGCGAGTTATTCGGCTACGAGAAAGGCGCCTTTACCGGAGCCGCCCAGATGCGCCGCGGTAAGTTCGAACTGGCCGACGGCGGCACCTTGTTCCTCGACGAAGTTGGCGACCTCTCCCCCGCTGCCCAAGCCAAGTTATTGCGCGTCCTGCAGGAAGGAGAAGTCCACCGCCTCGGCAGCGAAGAAGTTATTCGCGTCAACGTGCGAGTGGTGGCCGCCACCAACCGCGACCTCGAGCAAATGGCCGCCAATGGCGGCTTCCGTCAGGACCTCTACTATCGCCTCTGCGTCGTCCCCATTCGCGTCCCCCCGCTTCGCGAACGCCGCGACGACATCCCTGCCCTCGTCAACTACTTCCTCGAAGAGTTCTGCCGTCGCAACAACTTCCGCGGCAAGATGATCGACAACGAAGTGCTCGAAGCGCTCCAGGCGTATCATTGGCCCGGCAATGCCCGCGAACTCCGCAACGTGGTCGAGCGAATGGCTATCCTCACCCGCGGCGACCTGATCGCAGTCGAAGCTATCCCCTGGGAACTCCGCAACGTGCGGCCCACCCCTTCGTCCCTGCACGACACCCGCGCCAACGCCGAACGCGACCACATTCGCCGCGCTTTGGAAGAGCACAACTGGAACATCTCCGCCGCCGCCCGCGCCCTCGGCCTCGAACGCACCAACCTCCACAAACGGCTGCGTGCCTTAGGCGTAGCCCGGGTCAAATAGCGATCTCTCTTCGGATCGGTGGTAATCGGCCGCCCAACCCAAAGTCCATTCCATGCCAAGTAAACTAATCCTTATCCGATGAAGCTTCTTCGTTTTGAGTTCGAAGGCCGCGCCCACGCCGGCGTTTTCACCGATGGCGGAGTGGTGCCCGTCGCCGAGATCAACGCGACCAAAGGTACACGCATCCCGGATGACCTGCTGGCCATTATCCAGGGCGGGTCAGTCGAGGAACTGAAAGACACCACCGGTGTGCTCGCCCTTCCCACCGAGAAGGTGAAGGCGCTGCTTCCGTATGTGCCGCCGAAGATTTGGTGTATCGGTCTCAACTACAAAACGCACGCCGAAGACATCAACGCCGTGCAACCCGAAGAGCCGGGCAGTTTCATGAAACCCACTTCGTGCCTGTTCGAGCCCGGCGGCAACATCGTTCTCCCTCCACACGACGTGTCGAACGATGTCGATGCCGAGGGTGAACTCGGTGTGATCATCGGCAAGACCTGTCGCTTCGTCCCGCTTGAGCACGTAGAAGAAGTGATCTTCGGCTATACGGTGACGCTCGACCTGACGGCGCTCGACGTTCTCCGCAAGAACCCCCGCTACCTCACCCGCGCTAAGGCTATCGATACGTTCTTCAGCTTCGGTCCCGTCGTTGTCACAAAGGACGAAGTAGCCGATCCGGACTTCCTCGAAGTGATTACAGAGCATAACGACGGTATCTGCTCGCGCGATTATGTCCGCAACATGAACCACCGCCCATTCGAGCTCGTCCGCTTCCATTCCAACTTCATGACCCTCCACCCCGGCGACCTCATCTCCACAGGCTGCCCCAAAGGAGCAAGGATCAAACCGGGCGACCGCGTCGGCGGGCGGATCGTCGGCGTTGGGCAGATCGAGGCCAAGGTCACGCAGGGCGAACGGACACCGCTCTATTAGCTGGTTTGTGGCCGCTTATGTTGGAGATCGGTGAGGCCGTGTTTTGACGTTTTAAGGCATCCGATCAATACGGGTCTATTACTTCGACTCGTACAGGATGGTCACCTGGACTTTCCCGTCTGCCGGCGTAGCGGTCAGATTGACCGACTTTCCTTCACCCTGAGCCGATATGACGATTGCCGATTGCTCGCCCGCGCCGGCAGTTGTTTTATTGACCTTCAAGCCACCCTGCTGAAACGCGTTTTCGTAAAATCCGGCAACGGCGGCGGCGCTGTCGGATGACGTGAAGCTAACCGTTCCACCCTTGGGACCAGCGACGTTCACGCCGATGGCCGCTATCGACGAGTACTTGGGAATCCAAGCCGGTAGCGTCATCTTGCCCGTGCCGATCTCGGCCGTCCCTTCCGGAGTCGAGATCTGCATCTGGCTGCCCTCTCCCTTGATCTCCACCTTGCCTTTTCCGGGCTCTTCGAAGACGATCCTGCCGTTTTTGACATCTTCGAAATTCAGGGTCAGTACCTTACCGTTCGTCTTGTCGCGCACGGTGATGATGCCGCGGCTCTCGTCGACATTCATCACCTCGATTTCCGGGTTTGCGGCGGCCAGGATTTTGGTGATCGCGACCGCGGGGTTCCTTTGCATCAGTTCGGGATCGAATCCGGCCTGCTTCACCTTCTTCACCACGAAATAACCGGTCCCGATAATTCCTAAAGCACCCAGCACGATCACGCCCAGGCACCCGAATAGGACGTACGGCCAAACGCTTTTCTTCGCCGGCACAGGCGGAGCGGCCGCATAGCCTTGCGGAGCCGGTACCGTAAACTGCGGCTGCGGCCCCTGCGGCGGTGCTGCGGTCGCTGCTTCCGGCGTTTGGGCCTGCCCGCAATTGGTGCAAAACGGTCCGGCGAGCGTGAATCCGCAATTGGTGCAAAAAGCCATAAATTGAACTCTCCGCAGATAACCCTACCTGTTTGCGGCTGCGGGCGCAAGGGCTTGGCTAATTAAGATCCGGTCAGCCCTTTTCCGCTACCATGAAGGGTTCGCATACATGGCCGCCGAACAGCTGAAGCAAATGGGAGTAGTGGGCGCCGGAGGTGCGGGTTTCCCCACACACGTCAAGGCAGGATCGCAGGCCGAGGTGATTCTGGCCAACGGCGCTGAATGCGAGCCGCTGTTGCATAAAGACCTGGAGTTGATGGTGCGTTACGCGCCGGAGATCTGCGCCGGGCTGGAGCGCATGGCGGGGGTGACCGGGGCGCGGGCCGTGAAGTTCGGTATCAAGGAGAAGAACAAACGCGCTGTCGAGAAGGTGAGCCCTGAGGTGCAGCGGCGAGGATGGGGCATGGTGCTGCTGGGCGACTTCTATCCCTCCGGCGACGAATACGAACTGGTCTACGCCGGCACCGGGCGGCTGATTCCTGCCGGCGGCATTCCGCTGCAGGTGGGCTGCGTCGTGAACAACGTCGAGACGCTTTATAACGTCGAGATGGCGGCGCAAGGGCAGCCGGTGACCCGTAAGTTTCTCACCGTAACCGGCGCAGTGCGCAAGCCGCAGTCGTTCTGGGCGCCGGTGGGCATCACCTTTCGCGAACTGATCGTACATGTGGGCGGCGTGACGACAGCCGAGTTCGGCGTTTTCGTGAGCGGACTGATGATGGGCTCGCTTACGTTCGATTTGGACGACGTAGTGACGAAGACGACAGGCGGACTGATCGTGCTGCCGCGCGACCACTACCTGATCACCCGAAAAACGCGGCCCGTGCGGGCGATGGCGCATATCGGCAAGAGCGCCTGCGACCAGTGCAGCTACTGCACCGAGTTCTGTCCGCGGTTCCTGCTGGGCTACGACGTGCAACCGCACCGTGTCATGCGCAGTTTGGGGTTCACGTTGACGGGCGCGGACAATTGGAACCAGTGGGGCGAGTTGTGCTGCGCGTGCGGCTTGTGCACGCTGTATGCCTGTCCGGAGGACCTGTACCCGAAGGAAGCCTGCGACCAGGCCAAGACAGACCTGCGCAACATCGGCAAGAAGTACGTGCAGCAGCATCCGGTGAAGGTCCACCCGATGAAGGAGTACCGGCGCGTGCCGCTCAGCATGCTCCGCAAGCGCCTGAAGGTGGACGAGTACGAATGCGAAGCGCCGTTTCGCGACGAGTCGCCGGTGCCGAAGCAGGTGCGGATCCGGATGAAGCAGCATGCGGGCAAGCCGGCACAGCCCGTCGTAAAGGCGGGGCAAACGGTTAAAGCCGGCGACACCGTGGGACGCATGGCGGACAAAGATTTAGGGGCGGATGTGCACGCGTCCATCGCGGGCGTAGTGCGCGATGTCACGGCGGAGACGGTGGTGATTGATGGCCAATAAGAATTCGATCGGGTTGATAGAACTGGGCAGCATCGCCGCGGGATTTCAGGTGTGCGACGCGATGCTGAAGGCCGCGGATGTCGAGTTGGTGCTCTCGCGGACCATCTGCTCGGGCAAGTACATGGTGCTGATCCGCGGCGAGGTAGGCGCGATTGACGCGGCGGTCCGGTCCGGGCAGACGGCGGCGGGATTTTCGGTGATCGACACGTTCATCATCCCGAACGTACACGAGTCGATTTTCCCGGCCATCAGCGGCATCACGAAGGTGGAGGCGCTCGAGGCGCTGGGGATCATCGAGTCGTTCTCGGTGGCCTCACTCATCGAGGGCGCCGATGCAATGGCGAAAAGCGCCAAAGTGCAATTGGTGGAGGTCCGCCTGGCGATGGCGCTCGGCGGCAAGGCCTTCGCAGCGGTGACAGGCAGCGTCGCAGCGGTGACGGCAGCGGTGGATGCGGGCGCCGCAATGATCGGGCGGAAGGGACTGCTCGTCAACAAAGTCGTTATCCCGCAACCGCGGCCGGAGTTGTTGAACGAGATGATTTGAGGACGGTCAGGTGGTGTGAGCCAGGTCCTCCGGATGCGCCGCCCGGCAAACACTGGCACTCCCCACCCACATGGTATTCTGAAGTCTCAAAATCACACCCGCCTTCGGGATTAGGTCTAGGTATTGATGTCCCAACTTCGTTATGTGACGGCTAGCGGTATCGCTGTCACGCGAACCGCTTCTAAGATACCGTTTAAGAAGGGTTTACGGGACTTGTTGCGCGGGCTGGACCGGCAACGCGGCGTTTACCTTTCTTCCGGTTACGAGTATCCGGGGCGATACTCGCGATGGGACATCGCATCGATTTGTCCGCCGCTTGAAATCATTGGGCGCGGGCGTGACATGGAGTTCCGGCCGCTCAACGACCGCGGCCATGTGCTCATCCGGATCTTCCATCGCATCCTGGCCGGCCATCCGCACTGGGAATCGCTGCAACCTGCTCCGGGCGGAGCTTTGCAGGGGCGCCTGAAACCGCTCGAAGGGCTGTTTTCCGAAGAAGAACGGAGCCGCCAGCCTTCCGCATTCTCGATCCTGCGGCGCATCATTCAGGAATTTGCCAATTCAAAGGACACGCGGCTCGCGCTCGTCGGCGCGTTCGGGTACGACCTGTTGTTTCAGTTCGACCCGATCGAATTGAAGCTCCCCCGCCACGGCGCCAAAGACCTGCACCTGTTCCTCTGCGACGACATCTACTTCATGGACCGCAAGAAGGAAATCATCGAGCGGTTCCAGTACGAGTTTTCGCTCGATGAACTGTCGACCCTCGCGTTGGCGGGCGGCGGCGAACAGATCGCACCGCCACCGGACACCGGGACCGGCGAGATCACGTCCGACCATACGCCCGAAGAGTACATGGCGAATGTGGAAACCGTGCGGCGCGGGATGAAGGTTGGCGACTACTACGAAGTCGTTTTACGCCAGAAGTTCAGCGCACCCTATTCGGGCAGCTCCGCGGAACTGTTTGAGCGCATTCAGCAACTGTCGCCGAGTCCATACGAGTTCCTATTGCAGTTGGGCGACGAAGCGCTGATTGGCGCGTCGCCTGAGATGTTCGTTCGCGTGGAAGGCAAACGCGTCGAGACTTGTCCGATCTCCGGCACCGCCCGCCGCACCGGCGACCCGCTCCAGGACGCCGACAATATCCGCGAACTGCTGGGCTCGCTCAAGGAAGAGTCCGAACTCACCATGTGTACCGATGTCGACCGCAACGATAAGTCGCGGGTCTCGGTACCCGGAACGGTGCGCGTCATCGGTCGCCGGCTGATCGAATCCTACGCCGGCGTTTTCCATACCGTCGATCACGTGGAGAGCACGCTGGAGGACCGGTTCGATTCGCTCGACGCGTTCCTCACCCACATGTGGGCGGTGACCGTGATCGGCGCGCCGAAAAAGGCCGCCGCACAGGCCATCGAGAACCTCGAAAAGAACGCTCGCGGCTGGTATGGCGGCGCCGTCGGGATGATCGCCATGAACGGTGACATCAACACCGGCATCCTCATCCGTACGGTGCACCTTCGGAATGGCATTGCCGAGTATCCCGTCGGCGCAACGCTCCTTTACGACTCCGTTCCGGCGAGCGAAGAACTGGAAACCCGCGCCAAAGCGACCGGCTTCTTCCGCGCTTTAGGCGGTTTACGGCGCACTGCGCAAACTGCAGCCGAACAACCGAAGAGCATTGCCGGCAGCAAGCCCGTCCGGATGCTGCTGGTCGACAATGACGACTGCTTTATCCACACACTAGCGAACTACGCGCGGCAGACGGGCGCGGAAGTGGTCACCTATCGCGCCGGGTTCCCGCCCGAACTGATCGATAAGATTCAGCCGCGGTTGATCCTGGTCTCGCCAGGTCCCGGCCGGCCGCAGGATTTTGGTGTCCCAGCGCTAGTGCGGCACGCGGCGCAGCGGGGAATTCCCGTGTTCGGCGTGTGTCTCGGCTTGCAGGGTATTGTCGAAGCATTCGGCGGTGAGTTAGGCGTGCTCGATTACCCGATGCACGGAAAGCCTTCAATAGTCACGCACAGAAACATCGGCGCTTTCGAAGGTCTGCCCGCATCGTTCAAAGTGGGCCGGTACCACTCGCTGTTCGCCGTTAAAGACAAGCTCCCGAGTGTGCTGGAAGTCACAGCCGAAAGTGAAGACGGCGTGATCATGGGGGTACGGCACAAGGATCTGCCGATTGAGGCGGTCCAGTTCCATCCCGAATCTATCCTGACATTAGAAGGTGACGCTGGTTTGCAATTGATCGCGAACGTAGTGCGAACGTTGACGAAAGCCGTTGAAATTACGGCATGAAAGTGGCGCACTACACATCTTTAGTAATTTTCATCTTATCGGCGACGCTAACCAGTGTCTTCTTCATCCAATTCTGTGCGACCATTTTTCAGTGCGGCTGCCAATCCTTGTTTGGAGACGCGGACCGCTACTGCAATATCCATAACGCTCACGGGAAGCACTGCCCGTGGTGTTCGTTTGGCTATACCGGTTACGTATTCGTCTACGGCGGCATGATCGCTTCTCAGGCTCTCTGTGCGTTTGTTCCTGTCCGCTGGGGTTGGAGCTGGTTCCCACGGCTTGTCACCAGCCTCGCTGCCTTTCCCGTAGCCGGAACCGTGTTAGCGCTTGCTCTCGGCTCGTACACGGGGTACTGGAACCGTTGAATTACCTGAGAAGTAGAGGACGGATTTAAACTTGACTTCGAATATGGGCGATCTTGTCTGGGTGCTATTCCTGGTTGTGTTGATCTGGATGTTGATCAACTTGGACGGAGGTGGACCCGGAGGCAAGCGCATTCGCGTGCGCCTGCCACAAGATGCCGACCCGATCATGGCGTCGGCCGCCCACCGTATGAGTGAATGGCTAGGGTCTTAGTCCTTGGTGGTGGATTAGCCGGATTGGCCACCGCTGCCGCCTTGGGCAGCGCGAATCACGAAGTACATGTACTCGAAGCTCGCCCGTTTGTCGGCGGACGCGCTGCCTCATATGCCTTGCCTACGGGCGAGACGATCGACAACTGCCAGCACATCCTGCTGCGCTGCTGCGTCAACCTGCTCGATTTTTACGAGCGGCTCGGTGTGCGCAAGGCCGTCGAGTTCCACAAGAAGTTCTACTTTGTCGAGCCGGGTGGCCGTACGTCCACCTTCGAAGCCGGCGTGCTGCCACCGCCGCTCCATTTCACGGGATCGTTCGCGAAACTGCGGTTCCTGACAGTACGCGACAAATTGGCGGTGATCCGGGGTCTGCTGGCCATTAAGTCTGAGCGGAAGAAGCGGAAAGATCTGGATGAGATCACGATGCTCGAGTGGCTCGAAGAGAAGCGGCAGCCGCCGCAAGCCATCGAACGGTTCTGGCGGCAGATACTTGTGAGTGCGATCAATGAAGAACTCGACCGGATGGCGGCAAGTCATGGGTTTCAAGTCTTCTGGCTGGGATTTCTCGCCTCGCCCAATTCCTACCAGATGGGCGTTCCGGCCGTGCCGCTGGGGCAATTGTACGCGGTGGAGGCATGGAGGAATCTCCCCAAAGTCCAACTGCATTTGCGGACGCCGGTGGAGAGCATTCTCTTCTCAAATGATGGCGTGAATTGCGTCCTTGCGGGCGGTGTCCCCTGGCAGGCGGACCTCTATGTCTCGGCCCTGCCCTTTGAGCGGCTGGCGCAACTCGTGCCGGATGTTCAGCCACTGGTTGAGAAATGGGAACACTCGCCCATCACCGGCATTCATTTGTGGTTCGACCGGCCGGTGACGAAGCTGCCGCACGCCACGCTGCTCGACCGGACCATTCAGTGGATGTTCAACAAAGACGGCGGCCGCTACCTGCAACTGGTGGTGAGCGCGTCCAAGTCGCTGCTCGAACGCCAACGCGCCGATGTGATCGAGATTGCCGTTCGTGAGCTGGCCGAGTTCTTCCCGGAAGTTCTCGGAGCCAAGCTGGTCAACGCCCATGTCGTCAAAGAAGTGCGCGCCACCTATTCCGCGCGGCCCGGCATGGAGGCGGAACGCCCAGGTCCATTCACCGATATCCCCAACCTGTTCCTGGCGGGCGATTGGACCCGCTCGGGGTGGCCGGCCACGATGGAAGGCGCGGTGCGGTCGGGCTATATCGCCGCGGAAGCGGTCACCCAGGCGTTAGGCGACCAGCGCGAGTTCCTGTTGGACGATATCGCTTAGATTGAGCCTCACCACATCAGCCGC
This sequence comes from Bryobacterales bacterium, assembly GCA_020846745.1. Taxonomy (GTDB): domain Bacteria; phylum Acidobacteriota; class Terriglobia; order Bryobacterales; family Bryobacteraceae; genus JADLDI01. Next base: position 66,061 of record JADLDI010000032.1, read on the forward strand.
AGCGCCCGCATCAGCCATCCGGCGATGAACGCCACCCCGCCCAATGGCGTTACTGCACCCAACACACTGAAGCCCGTCAAACCTACTATAACCCTGCCCGGCACACCGCCTGAAGCGCCCGTTCGCCGTCTTCGAGCGAAGGCGTCGCCGGCATGCCCCGCCGGATACAGTCCACAAAATGCATCCAGTGGTTCCGGTACGAGTCTGCCCAGTCGCCGCCGCGGCGGATCACCGGAAATGCCGCAACAGCCGCGCCCAGAGACGCCGCCAGGCGGCCCACTCGATATCCGATGCTCCCGCTAAACGTTCCCGTCGGCGCAACCTCCAAGCCATCAAAGCGATAGCAATCGAGCATCAGTTGCGCCTCGCTGCCCAGCACCTCAATTTGATTCACCGCTCGAACGGACTGTGATAGCGCCAGTGTGGCCACCGCACCGTTCGAAAGCCGCGCCGCGATCGCGGCCGAACCCGCCGAGCCGTCTCCAGGCTGAATCGCGCGAATCTCGTCGATCTCCGCCCCCGTCAGGAACCGCCATAGGTCCAGATGGTGCACTGCCAGGTCGAGCAAAACGCCGCCCCCGAGCGCAACCTGCCCGCGCCAGTCGCCGTCCGATCTCAACTGCACATTGTGGGAAAGCGTGGACCGGATCAAGTGCACCCGGCCAAGCATTCCCGTAGACATCGCCGCGGCCGCCTGCCGGGCCAGCCGGTGCCAGCGCAGGTTCAGTCCAATGGTGGAACGCACCCCATCGGCGGCGGCGGCGCGCGTCAGGGCTGAACCATCCGCCGGCGTTAGCGCCAGAGGCTTCTCCAGAAACAGGTGCCGCCCCGATTCGAGCACCGCGGTCCCGATTTCTGCGTGAGCAGACGCCGGAACACAAACCGCCACCACGTCCAGGTCAGGCAAGGCCAGCAGGTCGCGCCAGCTTTTGAATGAACGCGGCGCGTTGAACCGGCGAGCGGCAGCTTCTGCCTTAGCGGCGTCAATATCGGCCACCGCGGCAAGGCGCAGCGTCCGTAGACCCGTGACGGCCGGCAGATGCCGTTCGGTGGCGATTCCGCCACAGCCGATTACACCGACGTTTATTTGATTGACCATTCAGGCACTTGGGAACGAGACGGTTTTCGCTGCGGGCGGATCGCTTCGGAAATGAAGCCGGCGGTATGTGCAACCTGACTGAGCCCAAGCAGGGCCGCGGTGCGAAACCGATGTTGACACTGCTGCTCAACCGGAAAACTGAGCAGATCCGTGTAAAACCGCAAAGGCTCAACGGGGGGACGCGCCAGCCCGCGCACCGACCGTGTCAGGTGATATCGATGCGCACCCCGCCCATAAGCGAAATGCTGCCCCCAGTACGATTTGAACGTCAACCGGTGCGCATGGAACACGCGTGCGGAAGGCTCGTAGAGCAGCGTTAAGCCGCCCTGAAGCCAGCGGCTGCAGAACTCCCGGTCTTCCGATGCCGCTCGCATATAGGTGGAGTCGAACCCGCCGAGTTCGCGGAACCCCGCGGCAGGGGCGGCAAGGTTGTTCGACGTCAGGAACCGCGCTAGTCCTCCTGGAGTGTTGTAGTAGCGATACAGATAGTCGATCAATACCTGGCTCGCCGCCGAGTAGGAATTGTCCGTCAGCAGGTTGACCGTGTGACCGCCAACCGCGGCGGATGGATGGCGCGCAAAAACCGCGGCCAGGGCCGCCAGCCAGTCCGGCGCCGGACGGCAATCGTCGTCCGTGAACGCAAGATACGTACCCTGCGACTTACTAACGCCGAAGTTCCGCGCCGCGGCGGGTCCGGAGCGCGATTGCCGGTACAGTTGAATCGGAACACTGGTGGAGAATTGGCGGACGACACCTTCCACTTGGTCGCCCATGCTGCTTCCGTCGTCGACGACGACGATCTCAAAGCCGGCGAACTCCTGCTTCGCCAATGCCTCTAAGCAGCTTGCCAGTTCGCTTGGCCGGTTATGCGTCGGCACAACGACTGAGAAGTACATCAACTGGTCTGAGTGTAACAACACACGCGCCTACCCAAACACCTCCGTGCGGTCTTCAGCCGTGATATTGCGGATCCGGCAGAATTCGTATGGCGCGAGCCGTTCCATAGCGTCGCTCGGACCGGCCAGGTAGCCGACGGCTTGGCCGACCCCGTCGATGGTCAACCCGATCATCAAGGTGGGGAGTGTCCGCAGCCACTGTGTCCACAATCCTGCGCCGGCGACGGACTTCGTAATCCGAAGCAGGCGAATCGCGGGGATCAACGGAGACGCCGCGGCGTAAAGCAGACGTTTCGCGAGCGGCGCGCCTTTCAGTCGTGTTCCCGCGAACATGCGGCCGCCCAGGTACTGCACCCGCAGCCACACGCTCCACAGGGAGTAGTTGGTGTGCGCGGCGCGGATGGTGGAGTCGAGGTAAAGGCGATGACCTTTACCCCGCAGGTCCCAATGCAGAACCGTCTCCGATTCGAGCATGCCTTCGAGCCCCGGTCCATAGCCCAGCAGCACTTCGCGCTTGTAGCTGCTATTGTGGCCGGGCAGAAAGTTTGCCTCCCGCGATGCGCACGGGGCAGCCCACGGGCCGTAGCCGATAAAGAAGTCGGCCCAACTCACCGCGGTGCGCGGGTTGGCGTTCGTCATCACGGGTCCGACGACGGCGTACCCGTTGCGGTGAGCGAGCAGGATGCGTTCCGCCCAATCCTCCGCCGGAAAGCAATGGTCTTCCGCCAATGCAACGACAGCCGCTGACGCAGCGCGGACACCGGCTGCGTTCGCCGCGCCGATCGACCGGATCGGATCGAGCTCCACAACAACATGGGAGTGGAACGGCGCAAGGTCCGCCGCGGGCGCGCGAAGCTCGCTCGCGCGGCGCGCCACCAGAACCAGTTCGATTTTCGCGGCCGCGGTCTGGCGGCGCAGATGTTCTATCGTTTTACGAACGGTGGCGTAATCCTCGGTCGCGGTGAGGACGACGGACAATTCCGGAGAGGGCATCAAAGTTCATGGTAGAAAAGTCTTGAGTTGCGTCGTCTGATGGTGGGGTGCACGGCGGGTTTGGCGAACCGGCTGCGCGTGTTGACGTCGGGGCTCGCCTGGCAGCGGCTGACGGGTGTGCAGTTCACCATGTGGTGGCCGCAAACCGCGCCATGCTCGGCCGCATTCACCGATCTGTTCGAACCGGTGCCGGAAGTGGCCATGGCAACGGAAGCCGAGGTGATGGCCCTGCGGGCCGTGGGCAGCTATCTGTTCACGCCCATGTTCGATATCGCCGGCGCGACGGAGCCGGAGCTGACATTCCGGTGTTCCGGGTGGCTGGTTCCGCCGCGATTGCCGCGCGCGGCAACTATCGCGGGCAAGCTGCTCCCCAAAGCTCCGGCACCCTTCACAGAGACGCACGCGAAGGTGATCGCGCAGGCGGTGATCGAGCTGGACCGGTTGCGTCCCCTCGAAAGAATCCGCCAACGAGTGGAGCAGTTCGCCGCTCAGCACTTCGGCCTTCAGACGATTGGGGTACACGTCAGGCGGGGCGACTTCCCGGCACAGCGTCCCGATGCGACACCTGACCTGGAGCGGATCATACGGGCTATTCGGTCCCTTCTGCGATCCATGCCCGATGCGGCGGTCTTTGTGGCTACCGACGACGGAGCGGTCAATCCGTACACCGGGGAAGCGACTGGTCAGGAAGGGGTAGTGGAACGCCTGCGCGTAGAGTTTGGTGACCGCATAGTAACTGCCGAGCCCTCGACACTGGACCGCCGCGATCCCAAAGCCATAGAGGACGCGCTGGTGGATCTGCTGCTGTTGCGGCGCACGCAGGCCGTCGTGGGTAGCGCCGCGAGTTCGTTTTCGGAGTTGGCGGTGTTTGGCCGCTCCGTACCGGTTATCTACTGCGCCGGTGCGAATCGGATGAAGTGGCTTTGGAGGCTAACGCTGGTCGAGCCTCTCGTAATCGTGTGGGGTGTGCTGCGATTTGGAAGGGTGGCGCCGTTCCCGGTGTTGGTCGGGCATTACCGCGAGCAGTGGGCGAAACGACGGGCCAAGTAGATGACGGCTACGCCATGCCGCGGGCGCGCAGAGCTTCGTCCACCAGCGCGATCAGTTCCTCGCGGGTGACCTCGAACTTCTCAGGCGCCGGCGCCGCCGGAGGAGTCAAACCGCAGAAGGCGCCGCCGCTGCCGCGGTCTTCCGCTGCCACCGGACAGCCCGGTTCGCCGCTGACTTTCGCTTTGATGCCGTAGCGTGTGCGGGCGTCGAGGAGCTTGTTCACCTCGGTCCGCGGCAGGACGTTCGCGCCGCCCAGCAGTTCCGCCACCAGCGCGATGCGGGCGTAGTGTTCCACGGTTTCCATCTTGAAGAACGCCTTCCACACGTCGTCCGAATAGCAGACTGCGCCGTGGTTGGCGAGCAAGATCGCATCGTACTTCGGAATGTACGGCAGCATGGGCTCGGTGAGCTCCGGCGTGCCGGGCAAGCCGTAAGCGGCCAGCGGCACGCAGCCGAGTCCGATAATCACCTCAGGCAAGAGCGCTTCGTTGAGCGGACGGCCCGCGGTGGCGAAACCGGTGGCCACCGGCGGGTGAGCATGCACGACGGCGCGAATATCGGGCCGCGCGTTGTAGATGGTGAGGTGCATCAGGATCTCGGAGGTGCGCTCTCTGCGCCCTTCGATCTTGTCCCCGCGCATGTCGCAGACGATCATGTCGTCCGGCTGCATCAGTCCCTTCGACACACCGGTCGGGGTGCAGACAATCCGATCGTGGCCCAGCCGCACAGAGATGTTGCCATCGTTGGCGGCTACCCACCCTTTTTGATAGACAAGCTGTCCGATGCGGACAATGTCGTCACGAATCTCGCGTTCGGTCTTGGGCATCCGGCAAGGAAAAATTGTAGCAAGCCTACAATAGGTAGATTCGTGGAAAAACGGCGAATGTGCCCGAACTGCCGGGCTTTCATCACAACTGACGACAAGGTGTGCCCCTACTGCGACATGCGGTTGGGTCCACGGGCAATTGAGTTGCGCGACCCCGGAGCCTTGGTCGGTGGGCTGATTCCCCACGCCCGGTTCCTGACGATGGTGCTGCTGGTGTTCAACAGCGGACTCTACGCGGCGACGATGCTCTACAGCATGAACGCGGGCAATCCGTCGGCGCTGACGGACATCGACGTGCGGACGCTGCTGCTGTTTGGCGGCAAGTATGGTCCGGCGATCAAGGTGGGGCAGTGGTGGCGGCTGATCACCGCGGGATTTCTGCACGGCGGCATCATGCACATCCTGATGAACTCGTGGGTGCTGTTCGACCTGGGCGCGGCGGTGGAAGAGACGTTCGGCGCGGCGCGCATGTGGGTGATCTACTTTGTGGCCACCGTCGCCGGATTCGCGCTGTCGAACTGGTGGAGCATGAACCCGTCGGTGGGCGCGTCGGCGGGCATTTTCGGCTTGATCGGCGCAATGATCGCCTACGGCATGCTGAAAAGCTCGGCGGCAGGGCAATTGATCCGGACGCATTACACGCGTTGGGCGCTCTATGGATTAATCATCGGCCTGCTGCCGGGGTTCAGGATCGATAATGCCGCGCACATCGGCGGACTGGTCGGCGGGTTTGTCGTGTCGTACCTGGCGGGAATTATCAATCTGCGCAGTGCAGCGGACCATGTCTGGAACGGACTGGCGGCGCTCTCGGTGCTGGCGACGGCATGGGCGTTTCTGCAGATGTTTCTGACCTTCCAGGAGTATACGAAGTGAGCGGGACGGTGAAGTGGCTCGTCATCGGCGTCGGCGACATCACGACAAAGCGTGTGCTGCCGGCCATTCTCGCCGAGCCGCGGAGCCGCCTGGTGGGCATCGTGACCCGGACGCCGGCGAAGGCTGAGGCTTTCGGTGTGGCGGGTTGGACGGAACTCGAGACGGCGTTGAATGAGGGCGATGCCGACGTGGTGTATGTGGGTAGTCCGGTAGCGCTGCACGCCCCGCAGACGATCGCGTCACTTCGTGCCGGCAAGCACGTGCTCTGCGAAAAACCGGTAGCGTTGAACTACGTCGAAGCGTGTACGATGCGCGACGCGGCCGAATGGAGCGACCGTATCTTAGGCATCGCCTATTACCGCCGCACGTATCCGAAACTGCTCCGCGCCCGGCAGCTTTTGGGGGATGGCGTAATCGGCCAGCCGGTGTATGCCGAGATCAATTGCCATTCGGGACCGCCTCCGCAGTCAGGTCCCCGGTCCTGGTTTGTCGACCCCGCGATGTCCGGCGGTGGTCCGCTCTACGACATCGCCTCACACCGGATCGATGTGCTGAACTTCCTGTTCGGAAGCCCTCGGCGGGTGGCCGGGCAGATGTCGAATGTGGTGCATCAGTTGGAGGTCGAGGATTCGGCAACCCTGCTGATCGAATATGAATCGGGTATGCGGGGCGTGGTGGACGTCCGCTGGCATACACACCAGGACCGCGACGATTTCCGCATCATCGGGACCGACGGTGAAATGCAGTTGTCGCCGCTGAACGGACCACGGCTGGCGTTTAAGGGTCGCGAAGAGCAACTGCCCACGCACAAGAACCTGCACTATCCGTGCATCGAGGATTTCGCGACCGCGGTGCTAGAAGGCAAGCCCCCGGCGGCGCCGGTTGCGGAAGCGATTGTGACGGATTGGGTGACGGAGCAGGTAATGCGTCAGAACGGGCGCGTGTAGGCGTCGTGGCGCCGATTGTTTTTGTCAGCCTGACGCTTCGTGTACCGCGACCTCAGATTAGATAACTTCCTACGATGAAGTAGTAAATGAAACTGCCCAATGGCGAACGCGCGATTGTTGACATCGAGAAACTACGCACGTACTGCCTCAACCCGCAACACCCGCGCGGCCGAAACAAAGCGCGCGTATTCGCTGTGGTTGGCATCAGGCAAGCCGATGCGGAGGACTTGAGAACTGCCCTTCTCGATGCTGCGATGAACGGCGAGGCGACGCTCGGGATTGAGAATCCGTACGGACAGCGCTATGTGGTCGATTTCGATCTAATCAGAGGGAGCAGGACCGTCCGAATACGAAGCACATGGATCGTCCGCAAGGGAGAGGACGTACCGCGTCTCACGAGTTGTTATGTACTATGAAGGAGGTGGGTTACCGTGAAAGCCATTGACCTCCATTCGGTCGTCGCCGTGCTCGAGGATTTGCCTGAAGTTGGGCTGATTCGGGGCCAGGTCGGTACTGTGGTCGAAACCTGGGAGCCGGGCATCTATGAAGTCGAGTTCTGTGATGACAGTGGCAAGGCGTACGCAATGGCCGCATTGAAAGCGGAACACCTGATGCGGCTCCATTACGAACCTGTCCCGCAAGCGGCCTAGCTCGCGCTCCTCTTTCCAGCGCAGTAGAATGAGGTGCATGGAGAAGGTAGTCCAGGTATTCTCCAGTTTCGAGGAAGCGGAAAAGGCCGACGCTCAAGCGGACCTTCGGTTGACGCCCGAGCAGCGAATCGAGATCGTGCTCAGGTTGCGCGAGCAAATGTACCCCGATGCATCTCAGCAAGGACTTGCGCGAGTTTGTCGAGTTACTCAACTCGAACGAAGTTGAAAAACTCATCCGCAACAAAGAATCGACCAACCGCGCAAAAGACCGAGCCGATGCGGAGGAACTTCGAAAGCGTCAGGACTGACATGTCCGGTTTGGGCTTGTCGTTGCCAGAGTGATCGAACTACACGCTGACCTCGCGGCGATCCTGCCAAACACATGGCGGACGCGACCGTGAGGGACTGGTGACGGAAGTAATGCGCCGGCACGGGCGAGACTGGCTGAGTTCGTTTCGCAGTATTCTGATTTCAAAGAACTTAGAGCTTCGGCGACTAAGGCCTGCCCAGCGGGGGTTCGTTTCGCAAGTCGATTTGGGTTAGGAACGGACCAGACCCGGATAGCGTGACCCCTCGTTTACGGTTTTGAGAAGGAATCGACCACGGGCTAACGCGCCGTGGTTCGGTTACGACGTTGGGTGCAAGTTTGCAATGGCTTACAGCACCCGGAATGCACCTTGGATCGCCTTCCCGGGAGTTTTCTCGCGCCCTTACACTCGGGGTTCCGGTTGGGTTCGTTTCGCAAAGTGCTGATTTCATTTGAATCAGGCGGCTTTATTGAGGATCGGGGGAGCGTTTACGCCGCAGCAGCGCTTGAACTTGAGGCCGGAGCCGCAGGGGCAGGGGCTGTTGCGACCTACGTCAGGAGCGTGGGAGTTCGTTTCGCAAAGTGTTGATTTTGCGGGGTTAGACGGGGTGGGTGCGGTTGGATCGGTAACCCGTCGCTGACGTTCCGGGCACGGGTCGGGTGTCGAGGCAGTTCGTTTCGCAAAATGTTGTAATTGCTGGAGGTTGGCCATTGGCGGGGGCGGGGCGGCGGGGTTGAGGATGGCGCGTGCGGTTTGGAGGGTGCGGAGTTCGCGCATGGCGCGGTTGTAGCAGGCTTCCCAACGGAGCGCGTTTTTCTGATGCTTTGGACCGTCGTCGGTGTTGACGCGCTGCATGGCTAGGGCGATGAAGCGCTCGTAGTGCCACCAGGCTCCGACTAAGCGTTGAACGGTGAGGCGTTCGAAGATGCCTTCGGGGCGAGCAGCGTCGCTCATGGAATGGAGCAGCTCGATCATGCGGGCTTTTCCGTCGAGAAGGTGAGAGTTCGTATCACTCATGTCCCGGAAATAGCATTGGCCGCCGCGAGACCCGCATCAGCGGAAGGGAAGTGGGCAGGGTCGACTCGCCCGTAAGTCAGCGCGAGGAAGGGACTTAAAATTTTGTTGGGGTTTTTGGAATTAGTTGTGAATGAACTTTTTCAGGGTAGGCGAAAAATAGGAGAAGAAGACGTGGCGCAGCCGGGGCAGTGGGTGTTTGCAGTGGTTTACCGGACCCGGGGCGCGGTGCTAAATCGCATTCAACGGTACAATCAGGGAGTTGATTGTTTCGGAGTTCCGCGAAGCGCTGTCTTATCGCGACTTTCTTAAATATCTGGTCAGGCAGCAGTTCCATCAGCGATATCACGGGTCGGTGCTCGGGTTGTTCTGGGCGTTGCTCTATCCGCTGGTGACGTTCTGCAGCCTGGCATTCGTGTTTTCGTACGTCAACCATTGGGATATCCGCGATTACGGGGTGTTCTTTTTCTCGGGGTACGTGGTGTGGAACTTCATCACCAACACGACGCTGGGCGCGGCGGACTCCATCACGGGGCAGGCCTCGTTTGTCACGTCGGTACGGGTGCCGAAACTGTTGCTGCCGGTGGCGTTTGTGCTGGCGGGGATTATCGATTTCCTGTTAAACCTGGGAATCCTGATGGCGCTGATGGCGATACTGGGGGCTCCGTTTTCGGCGGCGCTGGCGGTGACGCCGCTGGTGGTGTTGCTGCTGGGCGTGTTCACGCTGGGGCTGGCGCTGGTTTCCGCGGTGGCGCAGGTGTTCTTCCGCGACTTCAAGATGTTGCTGTCGTCGGTCTTCTTTATCGGATTTTTCCTGTCGCCGATTCTGTGGAAGCCGGAAGCGGCGGGACCGCTGGCGATGGTAGCGGCGGTGAACCCGGTAGTCCCTTTCCTGCGATTGCTGCAATGGCCGGTGTGGATGCGTAGCGTTCCTTCGGCGCAGACGTTTCTGGCGGCGGGCGCGCTAGCGGTGGGCATGTTCGCGGTAGGCGCGGCGCTGTTTGTCCGATTGCAGCGGCGCTTTTATTACTACCTGTGATGGGCGCCTTGATGAGTGAAGCGATGCTGACTCTGGACCAGGCGAGCCTGCGGTACCAACTGGTGCAGGACCAGGCGCGGACCGTTAAAGGAAGGGTGCTTTCGGCGCTGTCGATTCGCGCAACGAAGCCGGTGGAGTTTTGGGCGCTGGACGGCATAACGGTCGAATTTCACAAGGGCGAGGTGGTCGGCATCATCGGACCGAACGGCGCCGGCAAGAGCACGCTTTTGAAGGTGATGGCGCGGATTCTGGAACCAACGCGCGGAACGGTAGTGGCGCGGGGGCAGGTGCGGCCGATTTTGGACATCATGAGCACGATGAACGCGACGCTGACGGGCCGGCAAAACGCGTATCTATATGCCGCGATCCACCGCATTCCGCGCGAAGAGATGACGGCGGCGCTGCCGGCCATTGAGGACTTTACGGATCTGGGTCCGTTTTTCGATGTGCCGGTGAAGACATACTCGTCGGGAATGGCGACCCGGCTGTCGTTCGCGTTGGCGACGCAGTTCGCGCCGGACATTGTGCTGGTGGACGAGGTGTTGGCTGTGGGGGACGAAAGCTTTGCCCGGAAGTCGTATTTCCGGATGAAGAAGCTGATCGACGGCGGGTCGCTGGTGGTGGTGGTGACGCATAGCCTGCAGCAGGTGGAGCAGTTGTGCAATCGCGCGATCCTGTTGTGGGCGGGTAAAGTACGAAAAGACGGTGCGCCGCGCGACGTAATAGCGGCCTATCAACAAGCGTTACGGACAGGTGCGGCATGAAACTTTCAGACGTCGAACGCGCGGTGCGGACACAAATAGGATTGCCGGAACCGAAGTGGCTGGCCGAGCGGGCGGAGCGGTCCACACACGACCTTGAGGGGCTGTATCGCCTGCTATGCGATTTGCGGCACGAATCGGAGCAGGTGGGCAAGATTCCGGCGGGTTACCCGCGGCACGTAGATATCGTGATGCGAATCCTACATGCACTGCTGCCGTGGTACACACGCCCGCTCGAACGCTTTTCCACAATATCGGCGAGGACCACGTCTGAAATCACCGAACAAGTGGCGCAGTTGATTCGCGAGCAGCAGCAATCGCAACGGCGCATCCGCGAACTCGAAACCGAGATTCACGAGTTGCGCGCCAAGCTGGAGAACCGCTGAGGCGCGTTATGCAGGTAAAGATCCTCACGAACGCGCTCATTTACGGCGATGCCGTCAGCTTGCACTGCGTGCTGCTGAAGAAGTACTGTCAGGACCTGGGAATTGAGGCGGAGATCTACGCCAAGGAGTTTGACGAGCGGTTGGGGGAGGACGCTCGCGGACCTTCGCCGGAGCATCTGCTGGAAGGCGCCGATCCGACGGACATCCTGTTCCACCAGTACTTCAACGATACGGACCTGATCAGCTTTGTGGAGCGCTTCCCCGGGCGGCGCGTGCTGATGTACCACAACGTCACGCCGCCGGATTTCTTCGACAGAGACGATCCGGTATGGGAACGGTGCGACCGCGGACTGCGGCTGCTGCGGACGCTGCCGGCGCTTTACGACTACGCGGTTGGGATGAGCGAGTTCTCGCGGCGCGACCTGGAAGCGATGGGCTTTCCGCGCACGGGGGTATTTCCGCTGCTGATCCACGCGGACCGTTTACGGGCTGCGGAGCCGAAGCCGCAGATCGTCGCGATGAAAGATGCGGCGCGCACCACGTTTCTCTATTTGGGACGTGTTTCGCCGAATAAGAAGGTGGACACGCTGCCGGCGTTTCTGGCGGCGTACCGGGGTCACGACGCGGGCGCGCGGTTCGTGGTGGTGGGCGATAACGAGCAGCACCCGGAGTACACCGCGAAGGTGGAGCAGGCGGTGAAGTCGGCGGGATTACGGCTCGACTCGGACTTTCTACTGGCGGGCAAGCTGAGCGACGAAGAGGTGCGCGGCTGGTTTGAAGTGGCCGATGCTTACGTTTCGGTAAGCGAACACGAAGGCTTCTGCGCGCCGCTGATTGAGGCGATGGCCATGGGGCGTCCGGTATTCGCATTGGATGCCGGCGCGTCGGGGGAAACACTTTCAAACGAGTTGACGCTGGTGCGGAAGCGGGAGCCGGCGGAGATGGCGGCGCAGGTTTACGGGGTGCTGTCGAACCCGGAGCGCCGCACAGCGGTGCTGGAACGGCAGGCGGCGCGCTTAGAGGACTTCTCGGATGAGGCGCAGCGGCGGCGTGTTTCGGCACTGGTGGAACTGACCAATGCGCGTCCGGTACGCGAGCCGTATGAGCCGACCATCAGCGTCGTCATCAACACGTACAACCGCGGCAGCTATCTGGAACGCGCCCTGCACGCGCTGCGCAACCAGACGTACCGGAACTTCGAAGTGGTGGTTGTTAACGGACCTTCCACCGACGATACCGAGGCACGGCTCGAGAAGTTTAAAGACCAGATCCGGATTGCGCGGACGGACAAACGGATTATCTGCGTGTCGCGCAACGAAGGCATTGAGGCGGCGCGCGGCGAACTGGTGGCGTTTCTGGACGACGATGCGGTGCCGCAGGCGACCTGGCTGCAGGAGCTGGCGCCGGCTTTCCAGGACCCGAAGGTGGGCGGCGTGGGCGGCATGGTGTATCGCTGGCGCGGACACGATTACGAGTTCCGGAACGGCGTGCTCGACCGGCTGGGGCTGGTGGACTGGTATCGCGAAGAGCCGGGCTTGGAGTTCGACTGGTCGCGCGGCTATTTGAATACGGTGTCGGGGAACAACTGCATTTTCCGCAGGTCGGCACTCGAAGAGATCGGCGGGTTCGACGAAGAAATCGAGTACTACCACGATGAAGCCGATATCGTGATCCGGATTGCGGCGGCGGGTTACCGGACGGTGCACCGCCCGCGGGCCATTGTGTATCACGAGGCGGCGGGGGGCCACAACCGGTCGGGCAAGTATTCGCTGAACTGGTTCGTGATCGTCAAGAACACGCTTTATTGCGCACTGAAGAACTATCCCGAAAACGGCGTGCCGATCGACATGACGATGCCGGAGCTGAAGGCGTGCGAGCCGGCTCCGGAAGACCGGAAACTGGTGCGGTTTGAAGGCACGCGCAAGGAACTGGCGAAGCTGGTGACGGAGGAAGTGGAACGGCTGCGGGTGAAGCCGCTATTCAAATGGTGGCAGCGGCGGGAGCTGACGTTCAGCCAGTTTCTGCAGATGCGGCGCGACTGCAAGCGCGGCATCGCGGAGGGCCGGCGCAAGGGGATGACGCAGGCGCCGAAACTGCGCCGGTTCACGCGGCATGCCGATGGCGTGTTGCTCTATCCGGCGGCGGAAGCAAAAGGGCTGAGCGTTTGCCTGTTGACGCAAACGCTGCCGCACGAAAGCCCCGGAGGAGTAGCGACGTATACGGTGTCGCTGGCGCATGGTTTGCAGGCCTGCGGGTGCGAGGTGCACGTGGTGTCGCGCGGCGACCGGGAGACGAGCGAGCAGCGCGAGGGCGTGTGGTATCACACGGCCGTCCCGCGCGAGACGGACTATGCGAAGCAGTGGGGTGGGCAGTATTCCACGGTGGCGCGCAACCTCGACTATGCGTACGGCGTGTGGCGGCGGGTGGTGGAGATCGATTCGCGGTGGGCGCTGGATATAGTGGAATCGCCGGCATGGGACTTCGAAGGGTTCTTCCTGGCGCTGGACAACCGGCTGCCGCTGGCGGTACGGCTGCATTCGCCGCTATTTGAGGTGATGAAGATCCAAGGCTGGCAGCACACAGCGGACCTGGATTTGTGCATCGGGCTGGAGGGCAGCCTGTTGCGCCACGCGACCGCCGTTTATGGAAGCACCAAAGCGATTCTCGATCTTGTGCTGACGCATTACCGGCTGAAGCCGGACGTGACGGCGCGCATCCCGCTGGGGATTCCCGTCCGGCCGGAGGATGGGGCTTCGGCGGGTGCTTCGCGTGTGACCAAGATCCTGTTCGTGGGGCGGCTGGAACCGCGCAAGGGCATCGACGTGTTTCTGGCGGCGCTGCCGCAGGTACTGATGCACAGCCCGGAAGCGGTGGTGGAGATCGCCGGGCGCGAGCTGGAGAGGCCGGGTAAAGTGGCGCGGTGGCTGGACGCTCATCCGGAGTGGCGGCTGCGGGTGCGCGGGCACGGCGAGGTTTCGGATGCGAAGCTGCAGGAACTGTATGCCGGCTGCGACGTGTTCGTCGCGCCCTCGATTTACGAATCGTTTGGGTTGATCTATCTGGAGGCAATGCGGCACGGCAAGCCGGTGATCGGGTCGAAGGCCGGCGGCATTCCGGAGGTGGTGGCCGACGGCGAGACGGGCATGCTGGTTCCGCCGGGCGATTCGCGTGCGCTGAGCGAAGCCATGCTGCGGCTGGTGAAAGACGCGCAGTTGCGGGCGTCGATGGGCGCGGCCGGACGTGTGCGGTTCGAGGAGAAGTTCACGACTGAGGTGATGGCGCGGAATACGCTGCCGTTCTACCAAAGGGTGGTGGAGGCCTGGAAGTCGCGGGAACGTGTGGTGTTCGACGCGGAGGCGCTGGCGATGGAGCGTGGCGACGGCGTGGCGGTCGAATGGGACGCGAGCTTCGGGTCGATGTGCCTGAAGTCGCATCGAGGCAAGGCAGAGACGCTTTGCTGGGGTCCGTATCAGGGGTTGGAGCACGGACGGTACCGGGCGCAGTTCTGGCTGCACCTGGATGGCGGCGAACCGAAATGGGTGAAGGAAGGCTGGGTGTGCCGGCTGGAGTCGTTCGCGATGCAGACGGGCGTGATGGGCTATCGGGAGGTATCGCTCTCGGACCTCGGGTCGTCGCGGACGGCGATTATGGACCTGTTCTTTGAGGTCGCAGGACCGGATGTGGCGGGGGTTGAGTATCGCGTGCTGGCGTCGGGCGCGTTAGGGGTGGCGCTGCGGCGGATCCGGGTGTCGCGGTATGAGTAGGGGTACGGGGAGGTAGGGGACACCAAGGGCGGCTCCTATCGCCAGCCTGTGCGGAAGCCCAGTGCCCGATAGACGTGAAAGGGATTCTGACAATTGATTGCAAGATCCCTACACACGTCGGGAACGTGGCGCTTGTGTCGCTTCCTGGAAGGTTTACTTACTTCGGTAGTGACAACGCAACGCTCACTGCGATTCAAAGCATAGGCGATGAGGAAGGGGTCGCGCCCGAGTTCCTCAATCTCGTCATCCGTAAGGTCGGGGGCGTAGCCGCGGGCGACAACGTACTGAACCTTGGCAGGCTCAACAGCTTCATCGAGGCTGAAACGGTCCTTTCGAGGCGAAAGCCAATCGAGAAGCGGATCGTCACTCTTTCTTCCCTCGAGAATCTCTTCTAGGTTTTCGAGTGGAATCTTCACGTTCCCAATTGTTGCCTGATGCTCGACCCACGACCAAAACTCCGGGATCTGATCGAGTGGGTAATAAACATTGCTCGCGGTGATAAGCACGTTGGCATCAAACAGATAAAGCACGACGGTTTATGCTTCCGTCTTGCGGCCGGCGGAGAGAAGAGGTTCAACATTGCGAGGTTTAACTCCAAGTACGCGGCCCGCCTTCGTGTATGTAATCGTGCCTTCGTCGAGAGACCGGCGAACGAGACCGAGGAGGGCATGCCCGACACGATGGCGGCGCACGACGTAGTAACTCGGTCCGTTTTCCGAGGCTTTGAACCTGGCCGCCTCCCTTTGTCTGAACTGCGCCCACTCGGTAGCGAAGTGCGCCTGTAACTGCAGCCAAACCGGTTGTGTAAGATAGCCGGTGCGCCGGAGCCGATAGGCGGTCATGGTCCGGCTTACGCGGTTCCGGTCAGCAAAAGCTGTTATTTCGGCCACAAGTCTCTGGAACGATCTCTCGGCGGCAATCGGGCCGAAGACCTCCAGTTCGTTTTCGGGAAGCAGGAGTTCTCCGGCGACATCGTTGCAATACCGTTCAACGGTGTTCTCCGCATCGGTCCCGCTAATGCCGGTTTGTCCCAGCCACAGGTGTGTAAGCTCGTGAATGGCGGTAAACGACCAGGCGGCTTTCGCGTCCTGGTCGTTGATAACGATCATCGGGGCAATTGCGTCGGCGAGCGCAAATCCTCGAAAGAGATGGACAGCGATGTTGGTGTGGTGGCTGCCGAGATTGCCGAGGAGCAGAACAAAAACGCCTGCATTTTCGATCCGGCCTCTTAGGTACTCAAAAGCGAGTTCGACATTCCTGGCGGCGCGGAACTGGTGACGCGAGAAGTCGAGCTTCGTAACGATTTGTTGCGCCAATGCTGCCGGCGCGATTCGAGGGTTGGCAGATGCGACGAAGCTCAAAGGTTCTGCGTCGACGTCCTCAAGCATCGATCGGACTAAGCCTTGGCGAGCTTTGATGTCGCGAACGAGGGCATCAACGGTTGGGCGGTTCCGATCATGGTGGGGGAGAGCACGGAAGTCCTGACCCAAGTCCCCCATCCGAGGCGGCTCAGCCAAATAGAAGGTCAGAAGAGGGCGGCGGTACGTTTTCGCCATTTTGAGGAGTAGGGGGCGGGTAGGCTCATCGACGCCCTCCTCCAGCGCAGTCAGGCGTTCGGCGGGCGTCTTCCCTTTGGATGCATTCAGCCCAAGGACGTCAGCGGCTTGACCGAGGGACAAGCCAGCTGTCTCTCGAGCCCACGCCAGAACTCTCGGTTGAATGGCACTCATCGGAACTATGGCCTCTTGTTTCCATTAGAAACCACAAAACCAGTTATCCGCAGGGAGGCTCAGGCGGCGGGCGGGAGTCAAATTAAGGGCAGAAGGTAGGGGGTGCTGGTGGTGCACCGCCTTTGAGCTTTGATTATTGCCGTGCGGGGCTATCGACCGGGCGGGTTTTGCTTGTGGAGGCCGGCGTGGCCGAACCGTCTGTCGTCATGAAGGTGAGCACCGTTTCGGACGGGATCTTGACACGCTCGCCTTTGGTGAGCACCTGCGAACCGGCGCCTGCGGCGCCGCCGACTCCGGCGCCGATGGCCGCGCCTTTACCGCCGCCGGCGATGGCGCCGATGGCAGCGCCGATGGCCGAGCCGACGCCCGTGCGGACGACGGTTTCTTTACCGCGCGAGTCGCTCTGTTGAACGAACTGGGTGGTGTTCACCGGGACATCACGGCCGCCGATTTTGACGCTCGCGAGGGCAACAGAAAGAACCGTGCGGCCTGCAAGGCGGCCCGATTCCTTTTCTTCCACCAGCTTGAGGGTGGCATCGGCGCCGCGCGGAGCGACGGTTTGCCCATCGATGACGATGGGCTCGGCAAGGCTGGCTTTAAAGCTGTCACCCGTGCCGGCCTTCTGCGAGTCGATCTCATCGATCAGGCGGACCGCGATGTTCGTGCCTGACGGAAGGTTAGCCGGGCCGGACCGGCCGACCATGGCGGTGATCACCGATTCCGACAAACCGGCCTGTTTGAGTTCAATGATCCGCTCGGCGTTGGTGGAGAAACGGCCGGGCGAAGCCTGGATGATGTTCATCAGGAAGTTTTCGCCGAAGCCGGCCTTCGACAGGCGGATGATGCTGTCGGTGTTCATGGACTCGGTAGGCGGCGTTTTGCGCATCATGGCTTCGACGATGCGTTCCGGAACGCCTTGCGACTTGAGGTCGATCAGACGGGACGTATCGGTGGAGAATCGATTGGGGCGTTCGTTGATGAGCCCGAGAACGAAGGATTCGCTCAACCCGGCTTTGGATAGCTTGACGACGTCGTCGTTCGTGAGCGGGTCGGCCGCCATTAATGCGATAGGAATCAACAGCGCTCCGAAGCTACGTAACAGTTTCATTTCGTTCTCCCAGTGTTTGGTTCCACTAATTGCCTCGCCGGCCGCATGCTTTTGAGCAGGGGCACGAGGCTGGTAAAATCGTCGGTCCATATTAAAGATGTTTGAGGGGGCGGGCCGGTTCCAGCCTTTAGAATCATCCAGGTAGCGGAATAGGTCGCCTGAGTAGGGTCGGCGGGCGAATCGAAGCGTTGCGCGCCCCAGCCGAGCGCTCGTGCGACGCCGTTCACCACCGGTTCTAAGTCTAAGGTGTGATTAGAGATATGGATCAGCAGGGTACCGTCGGGCTTGAGATGCCGGCCATAGAGCAATGCTGCCTGTTTGGTGAGCAAATGCACGGGAATGGAGTCTGACGAAAAGGCATCGACGACGAGGTAATCGAAGTTCTGAGGCGGTTCCCGATCAAGTTGGAGGCGCGCATCGCCCTCCGCGACTTCGATCTTTGCTGGGGAATTCGACAGGAATGTGAAGTACTGGCGAGCGAACCGTATGACGGCGGGATTGAGTTCGTAGAAGCGGAACACGTCGCCGGGGCGGCCGTAGCGGGCGAGGGTGCCTGCGCCGAGGCCGACAATGCCGACGCGGGCGGGAAGGTGAGGACGCTCGTCGAGGATGCGGCCGACAGCGGAGGCATAGCCGTAGTAGGTGGTGGGTGTATTCGGTTTATTTAACAATTGCGACCCATGTGTGATCGCGCCGTGGGTCATGGTGCGGCGGCGATCGGCTTGGGTGACGCGAAGGACGCCGTAGAAGTTCCGCTTGGTGACGAGCGTCTGTTCGTGCCCACCAGGCGTCAACACGGTGACTGGCACGAGAATAGCGAGGGCCAATCCGATGACGGTGGCGCGTTTCAGCGGGGAAGGCGTTCGCAAGACACCGGGCAAGGCGACGGCGGCGCAGACGGCTAAGGCGATGGGGAACTCAGCATAGGTCGAGAAGACGGTGGGCGCTACGAGGGCGACAAGCAGTCCACCGATCGCACCGCCGAGGGCGATGGCGAGGTAGTAACTCGTCAGGCGCGAGGGGTCGGGCCGGGCCAGCGATAGCTCGCCGTGGCAGAGCATGGAGCAGACAAAAAGGGTAGAGGTGTGGGCAAGCAGGTGCCACCAGAAGCCGACGTTGATGCCAACGATGACCAGGGTGCAGGAGATGGGGATGAGGATCGCGGCGAGGATGGCAAACAGTCCGCGCTGGTACCAGATGGAGCGTTCGAAGCAGATGATGAACGAGAGCAGATAGACGGCCAGAGGCAGCACCCACAGAAACGGGACGGAGGCGACCTCCTGTGTGAGCTGGTTGGTGGTGGCCATGAGGAGCGCGGCGCTAGCGGCGGGAGCGATGAGCCAGAGCGGGTGCAGTGCAAGGGTCGTGGAGCGGTGTGGGTGCTCACGGGCGTGCCAGGTGACCAGGAGCGACAGGCCCGCGAATCCGAAATAAAGGATTCGCCAAACGGACCATTGCAGCGAGAGCGGAAGCACCGGTTCGATCAAAAAGGGGTAGGCCAGCAGCGCGCCAAGCGAAGCGGCGTTGGAGAGGGCGTACAGGCGGTATGGGATTTCGAGCCGGCTCCAGCGTTGGGCGAGCGGCGAGGTGGAGGCGAGCAGGGTGACCGGCAAGCCGATGGTTACGGCGAGGGTGCGGAGAATGGCCCACGTGGGATGCGCGGTGGCCGCGGCGGGAACAGGCTCTGTGAGGGCGATGACGGCCGCTACGACGACGACGCCATGCACGGCGCGACGGACAGTGTGCGCGTAGGCATAGCCGAGCATGAGGGCGGTTTGAAAAAAGAGGAGGCAAACGGTCCAGACGGAGGAGGCTCCGCCGAATGCGGGCAACAGGGTTCTGGCGACCATGGGTTGCACCAGAAAGAAAAGAAAGGAAGCAAGAACGATGACCGCCGCAAAGACCACTATCGCCATTGAAGCACGTATTTCAAACGTGAGAGAGGGGATTAACGCTTCGTATACTATACGAAATGAGCGATAATCGGACAACAAGCTTCGAAAGTGTTACGGAGAGATTCGAAGTTTGAAGTCGCGAGGGAGTCCAGAATGAAGTGCAGTCGAGTGCTCCTGGCTGGAGCTGTCGTCCTGTTGACTGGTGTTGCCAGTGCACAGGTAACCGGTCGTTTGACCGGGTCAGTCACCGATTCGACGGGGGCCGCTGTGCCCAATGCGAAGGTATCGCTGTTGCTTGCAGGCGGGCAACAAGCTGTTGCGGTGACGCAGACGTCGGCGGAGGGTCTGTATGCATTTCCGGCCTTGCAGCCGGTGAACTACGATTTAACGGTCGAGACGCCGGGTTTTTTGAAATTAGTGCTGCGGGCGGTGAAGGTGGATGCGGGTAAAGAAACCCCGGTTCCGGCGATCAAGCTTGAACTGTCGAGCCTATCGGAAACGGTGGAAGTCAGCGCGAACGCCGAAGTGGTGCAGACGGCCAATGCTGAGGTGGCCAGTACGGTGACGACAGAGCAGATCCGGCGATTGCCGCTGCTGAACCGGAGCCTGTACAGCGTGCTGCTGAACTCACCAGGCGTACAGAACGGCCGCGGCCCCGCGGTGATCAACGGCATGCGTGCCTCGTATGCGAACATCACGCTGGACGGCATCAACATCCAGGACAACTTCATCCGGCAGAGCACGCTGAGCTATCAACCCAACATGTTGTTGATCGATCAGGTGAGTGAGTTTACAGTGCTCACCTCGAATGCGACGGCGGCGGCGCCCGGCGGAAGCGCGCAGGTTATTTTCACCACTCCTAGCGGCACAAACCAAGTGCACGGGGCGGCCTACTGGTACAACCGGAATAACGCGCTCGCCTCCTCTACCTGGTTCGCCAACCAGGCGGGCGTGAACAAACCGTTTCTGAACCAGAACCACCTGGGCGGCCATTTGGGTGGACCGATAAAGAAAGATAAGCTGTTCTTCTACGCGAATTTCGAGGCTGTCCGGCTACGCCAGCAGACCGGCCGCAATCGCATCCTGCTGACCGATTCGGCCCGCCGCGGCGATTTCATCTACCGTGACACCGCCGGTAACGTGCAGCGGGTGAACTTGCTCGGATTGGCGGGCGTCTCAATCGATCCGGTGATCGCGGATTTGATCAGCAAGTCGCCGGCGGCGTCGGCGGGCAACAACTTCCAGCGAGGCGACTCGCAACCGGCCTTTTCGCGCAATACCACCGGTTACTTGTTTCAGGCTCGCGATAATCGCGATAGAAATAACTTTCTGGCCAAAGGCGACTACGTCCTGAGCGACAAGAACTCGTTCGCGGTGAGTTATGCATATAACACCGATGCGATCGACCGCAGCGATGCCGGAACGGATTACAACCCGGTTCCGGCGGTTACCAATAAGAACCACACGCATTTCATTTCGGGAACGTGGCGATGGAATCCGAAACCGGAGATGGTGAATGAATTGCGCGGCGGGTTCAATCTGGCTCCAGGCGACTTTGTCAATTCGAGCGCCCGGCCGGCGTTTTATGTGGACGGACTGAGTTTCCAGAATCCGATCAACTCGTTCATGAACCAGGGCCGCGCCACGGACACCTACAACATCTCGAATACTACAAGTTGGTTCCGGGGCAAACATAACCTACAGTTCGGATACCAGCAACAAATCGCGAATAGCGCGCCATATAACGACGGAGGCATCATTCCTACCTACACCGTGGGCATGGGTGTCGGCCAGCGCGCATTGACGGCGGCGCAGTTCCCCGGGCCGATCAGCGCCAATGAACTGGCTGCCGCTAACACGCTGCTGGCGTCGCTCGGCGGATTTGTGAACAGCTACACCCAGACCTTTAACGTGAATTCACGGACATCCGGGTTCGTCAATGGCGCCACGGAACTGCGCCATTGGAATATGAACAATTACGCGCTGTTCATTCAGGATCAATGGAAAGCGCGGAGGGGCTTGACGGTGAATCTGGGCGTCCGCTGGGAATATCAGACTCCATTGCGGGAACGCGACAGCCTGCAGTTGATGCCTGTTTTGGTTAATGACAATTACGTCGCGACGCTTTCCGGTAACGCTACAGTCGACTTCGCCGGTAATCCGGGCACGCGCGACTTCTACAAGCGCGACCGCAATAACTTCGGTCCGAATATCAGCATGGCCTGGGATGTGTTTGGGAACGGAAAGACCGCCATCCGGGCGGGCTACTCCATGCACTTTGTGAACGATCAGGTGATGACGGCCGTGCGGAACTCCGTGGGGACCAACAATGGGTTGTCCGCGTCGGCATCGCGCTCCGGGCTGAGCGGCAGGTTGAGCGCCGGGCTTCCGGGTATCGCGACACCGGCGTACAAAGTGCCGCGTACTTTCCAGGACAACTACAACCTCGCTCCGGATTCGGCTGCGGCTGCACTAGTAGACCCGAACCTGGTTACGCCTTACGTGCAGCAGTGGAATTTCGGCATCCAGCACGAAATCAAGGGCAACATCATTGAAGTCCGGTATGTGGGCAACAAGAGTACGAAGCAACTGCGGGCCTTTGACTTTAACCAGATCAACTTTCGCGCCGGCGGATTCTACGAGGACTTCCTCCGGGCACGGAGCAACGGATTTCTTGCGCGGGCGGCGCGGGGGGTTTTCGATCCAGCCTACAACCCCGCGATCGCGGGCAGCCAGCCCTTACCGGTGTTCGCGTCTATTGCGAACGGAGGGTTGCTGACCAACGGGACAGTGCAAGGGCTGATCGAGCGTGGCGAAGTGGCCGGGTTGGCGCAGACTTACAGGTCGGCACTGTTTGCAATGCCGTTTAGCTTTTACGGCAATCCGCTGATCTACGGCGGTAACGTGATGACGAACTATACGAACTCGTCGTACGACGCGCTTCAGATCGAATTCCGACGCCGCACGAAATTTGGGTTGACGCTCACCAGCAATTACAACTGGAGCAAGGTGCTCAGCGACGCTCTTGGCGATGGACAATCGCTTTTCGAACCGTTCCTTGATAACAACAATCCAAAGATCGAACGGGCGCGCGCACCCTTTGATCTGACCCACAACTGGAAGAGTGCCTTCGTTTACGATCTGCCCGTTGGCAAAGGCCATCGTCTGGGCAGTTCGCGGGTGGCGGATCTTGCGATCGGGGGCTGGAGCGTCAGCGGTTTGATGGGCTGGCAATCGGGCACGCCGTTCTCCATTCTCTCCACTCGCGCCACCATCAACCGCTCCGGTACACGTTCCAACTCGAACACGGCCGATACCACCCTCACGAAAGAGCAGTTGGACAAAGTGGTCGGGTTCGTCATGACCGGCAACGGCCCGTTCTTTGTCGACCGGAGCGTTGTCGGTCCGGACGGCCGCGGTGTGGGAGCGGACGGGAGTCAGTTCCAAGGACAGGTTTTCTTCAACCCAGCCCCCGGCATGCCCGGCGCCCTTCAGCGCCGCATGTTCTCCGGACCTTCCGTGTTCAGTTTCGACGCGGGCATTCAGAAGCGCTTCAGTATCAGGGAGGGCCAGCATCTGGAGTTCCGCATGGAAGCCATCAACGTCATGAACCATCCCACCTTCTATGTCGGCGACGAGGGCGATTCGGCTGATGCGGGCGCCACAACGCGGTTCAACATCAATCAGCCGACATTCGGCACGATCACCAGCAATTTCACCGGGCGCCGCGCCGTCCAGTTCGGGTTGTACTATCGCTTCTGATCCCGATGTGGAAGCGGAAGGGCGGCTCCTCGCGCAGGGCCGCCCTTTACGTTTTTAGAGCTCCGCCAGGACTTCTTTGGCGTGGCCGTCGGGCTTCACCTTATTGAAGACCTTTTTGATTTTGCCGTCCGGGCCGATGAGGAAGGTGGTCCGCTCGACGCCCATGTACTTCTTGCCGTACATGCTTTTCTCTTTCCATACGCCGTAGGATTCGGCGACTTTGTGCTCGTCGTCGGCTAAGAGGGTGAACGGCAGGCCATACTTTGTTTTGAACTTCGCCTGGGCGGCGGTGGTGTCCGGTGAAACGCCTACGACGACGGCGTTCTTCTTACCGATGGCTTTCGATTCGTCGCGGAACTGGCAGGATTCGGTGGTGCAACCGGGGGTGTCGGCTTTGGGGTAGAAGTACAGGATCACGTCTTTCCCCCGGAGGTCAGATAACTTGAACGGCTCGCCGGCGTCGGTCTGAACTTCGATTTCAGGGGCCGGGTCTCCGGCCTTCAGTCCGCCAGTTTCGGCTGGGGCGGCGGGGGTGGTCGTTGCTTTTGCTGGCATACAGGCGCTTAGATGCCCAGCTTACCGTATCCCGCTTCCGAATGCTGGTATACAGGTGCGCCGGGGTGCGCGAGGCGTCGCGGATATCGGGGACAGGCCCCGATTACTCCCGATTACTGGGGCGGTCGGAAGCGGGAATCGATACTTTACAACCGTTTCATCGCGTAACTTTGGAACACTTTGGGGGGATAGCGGGTGGGGATATCGGGGACAGACCCCGATTACCTGGGGGAGCGGGGGATATCGGGGACAGACCCCGATTACTGCGATTACTGGGGGAGCGGGGGATATCGGGGACAGACCCCGATTACCTGGGTGAGCGGGGGATATCGGGGACAGACCCCGATTACTGCGATTACTGGGGGAGCGGGGGATATCGGGGACAGACCCCGATTACCTGGGGGAGCGGGGGATATCGGGGACAGACCCCGATTACTGCGATTACTGGGGGAGCGGGGGATATCGGGGACAGGCCCTGATTGCTGGGGGAGCGGGGGATATCGGGGACAGACCCCGGATTACTGGGTGAGCGGGGGGATATCGGGGACAGACCCCGGATTACTGGGTGAGCGGGGGGATATCGGGGACAGACCCCGGATTACCCGGATTACTGGGGGAGCGGGGGGATATCGGGGACAGGCCCTGATTGCTGGGGCGGTCGGAAGCGGGAATCGATACTTTACAGCCGTTTCATCGCGTGACTTTGGAACACTTTGGAACCGAAGATGTAGCGCGATGCATCCATGGCTTTGTATAATCATAATTTCGGGAGGATTCTGGTTTTCCCCATGACTATCAAACGCATTCTGGGAATTAGTGCGGGCATGGTCCTGGCCTCTTCGTTCCTGTTTGGGCAGGACGAGGCAAAGGGCAAGGAAGTTTTCGAGCAGTGTGGCGTGTGTCACGCCGCCGATAGCGACGAAAAGAAGATGGGACCGGGCCTCAAGGGTTTGTTCAAGAAGAAGACGCTGGCGGATGGCAAGACGGCGGTGACCGAGTCGAGCGTCCGCAAGAAGATCGATGAAGGCGGTAACGGCATGCCTGCGTATGCCGAGATGTTGGACAAGAAAGAAAAAGACAACCTGATCGCCTATCTGAAGACTCTGTAAGTTTGCACTGACTGCCGCTCACACAGAGGCAGTCAGCCGGGTCCCCATCGTCTAGCCCGGCCTAGGACATCGCCCTTTCACGGCGGTAACGCGGGTTCGAATCCCGCTGGGGACGCCACTCCTTTAAAATCCGGAACACCGCTCCCTCGCGGTCGCGGCTCGGTTAGATGCTGCTTGTTTCCACACCCCACCGACACATCATAGCGACAGGCTCAATCTGCGGCTTCGATGGGCACTCGTTTGATTGCCTGACCGCGAAGTGCCGCAAGCGCTGAGCTGAGCGGTTGCTTGGTTACGGGGTGGCGCAACGCTGGGGCGAGTTCAAGGAGCGGTTCGAGGACGAAGCGGCGGTCGAGCATTCGCGGGTGAGGAACCTGTAGCTTTGGCGTTTGGATGATGAAGCTGCCCCAGAGCAAAAGGTCGATGTCGATGATTCGAGGACCCTTAGGAATGAGGCGTTGACGGCCCATCCGTGTTTCAATACGTTGCGTTGCGTTTAATAACTGCAAGGGAAAGAGTGCGGTCTCGACCTCCACAACGATGTTGTAGAACCAGGGCTGATGCCTAAGGTCTTGCGGTTCGGTTTCATAGAGGGAAGACCGGCGGGTGACGTGGACGCGCGGCTGTTCCAGTAGCTCTAGCGCAGTGTTGAGGTTTTGAGCACGGTTGCCGAGGTTGGAGCCGAGGGAGAGATACGCGGTTTTCATGGCGCGTTGCGGCTCGGGGCTAGAACAGCGAGGGTTGGTTGCCGAATGAGCGGCGCTTCGGGACCTGGAAGTAGTCCCAGGCGCGTTCGGTGGCGAGGCGGCCGCGTGGGGTGCGTTCGAGGAAACCCTGCTGAATGAGGTAGGGTTCGTAGACTTCTTCGATGGTGTCGGACTGCTCGTCGATGGCGGCCGCGAGTGTGTTGAGGCCGACCGGTCCGCCGGCGTAGTTTTCGAGAATGGTCAGCATTAATTTGCGGTCGGTTTCGTCGAGGCCAAAGCGGTCGACTTCGAGGAGGTTGAGGGCTACCTGGGCGACGCCGAGGTCGACGTAGCCATTGGCGCGCACCTGGGCGTAGTCGCGGACACGGCGCAGCAGGCGGTTGGCGATGCGGGGAGTGCCGCGGGAGCGGCGGGCGACTTCGCGGGCTCCGGGTTCGTCCATCGGAACGTTTAACAGTTCGGCGGAACGAAGGACGATGCGGGTCATCTCCTCTACGTCGTAGTGATTGAGGCGGAGGACAAGACCGAACCGGCCGCGCATAGGCGCACTGACGAGCCCTTGGCGGGTGGTGGCGGCGACTGCGGTGAACTTGGGGATCGGAAGAGAATGGGTGCGGGCTCCGGGTCCGGCGCCGATGACGATGTCGACGCGGAAATCTTCGAGGGCGGAATAAAGCATCTCCTCAACGTCGGGCAGAAGGCGGTGGACTTCATCGATAAAGAACACCTGGCGGTCGCGAATGTTGGACAGGATGCCGGTGAGGTCGAGCTTTTTCTGGAGGATGGGGCCGGAGGTGAGATCGAAAGCGACTTCCAGTTCCTGGGCGACGATGGAGGCGAGCGTCGTCTTACCGAGTCCTGGAGGGCCGTGTAAGAGGACGTGGTCCATTGCTTCGCCGCGGGCCTTGGCGGCCTGAATGGCGATCGACAGGATTTCTTTCACCTTCGCCTGACCGGTGAAATCCGCCAGGCGCGAGGGCCGTAGCGTGGCTTCGAGCTGCTTTTCCCCTTCGAGGGCGGCGGGGGAGACAATGGCGCGATCGCGCATGAGAGGTACCTGACCATTATGGCGGATGAGTGCGGCGCACCGGTGGCAATATAAGGGAATGATCGATCGCCGGCAGTTCCTGGCGGCCGCCGCGGTTCTACCGCGCGCGCCGATTCAGTATCGCGACTATTCACGGTGCCTTCCCGACTATTTGCGCGCGTTGGTGCAGCAGGCGTATCAGCGGCGGCAACGGGACCTGCAGGCGCTGACGACGCCGGAAGCGGTGGCCAAGCGCCGGGAATGGGCACGGTCGACGTTTTGGCGGCTGACGGGCGGGCCGCTCGAGAAGACGCCGCTCAATGCACGCGTAGTCCGGTCGTTTGAGCGGGAGAACTACCGGGTGGAGCACGTCATCTACGACAGCCGTCCCGGGCTGCCGGTGACAGGGAACCTGTACATACCCAAAACGGGCAAGCCGCCGTATCCCGGAGTGCTGTTCCAGATGGGCCATGCGCTGAACGGCAAGGCGTCGCCGATGTATCAATACTGCTGCCAGGGGCTGGTGCAGTTGGGGTTTGTGGTGCTGGCGTTCGATCCGATGGGGCAGGGCGAGCGGACGTACTATCCCCGAGAAAACGGTGTGTTGACACGCCTGCCCTCGGCCGATGACGAGCATACGGTGCCCGGCAAGCAGTTCCTGCTGGTGGGTGACACGTCGTCGCGGTTTCAGGTGTGGGATGCCGTGCGGAGCCTCGATTACCTGGCGGAGCATCCGCTGGTGGACCCGAAGCGGCTGGCATCCACCGGGAACTCCGGGGGAGGGACGCTGACGATGCTGCTGGCAACGGTAGACGACCGGTTGGCTTGCGCGGCGGTAGCCAGCGGGAACACCGAAAACCTGGTATGCGCGAATTTCAATCCGCCCGGTTCGACCGACGATGCCGAGCAGGATTTCATCAACGGCGCCCCGGCCGGTTTCGACCGCTGGGACACGCTGCACCCGTTTGTCCCGAAACCGCTGCTGATCCTGGTGAGCGCCAAAGACTCGTTCGGGACGTACTCGCCGCGGTATATCGAAAACGGCCGCGAAGAGTACGCGGCGATGCAGAGGATGTACGGCGCGATGGGGAAACCGGACCGCCTGGCCTGGTATGAGACTCCCCTGCCCCACGGCCTGTCGTACGACTTGCGAATGCAGACTTATCGCTGGTTCCGGCGATGGCTGCAGAACGAAACGGCGCCATTGCCGGAAGAGCCGCCGGTAAAGGCCGAGCGCGACGAGGACCTGTGGTGCACCAAGACCGGCAATGTGGTACGCGACCTGGCGAGCAAAACACCGCACGTGCTGATTCGGGAACAAGCGAAGGCGATCGAAACACCTGGGAAGCCGGCGGGTTTGGAACGTGTTTTGGGCCTGAACCCGATTCCAGAGGAGATCCCGATGAATGTCCGCGGGACAACCGAGTCGCGGTATGTCAACGTGGCCGCGATCGAGGTGGGCACCGCTTCGGGCGTTTGGGTTCCTGCCTGGCAGTTCCGTCCCAAGAAGGCCAGCGCCAACGCACGCTGCCTGGTTGTGCTGGAACCGGCCGGCCGGAATGGACGATGGAGCGAAGACGGCGTGTATCAACGGCTGGCGCAAAAGGGCGATACAGTGATTGCGCCCGATCTGCGGGGTATCGGAGACCTGAACCCGGAGTTTCCGCGGCAGTCGGCGCGCCATGCCGCATCGCACCAGCGGGAGGAGGCATACGCCTGGGCCTCGCTGATGCTCGGCAAGCCGCTGCTGGGGCAACGTGTGACCGATCTGCGGGTGCTGATTCGTGCGATGCGCCGCAAAATCAGCTTAGCGGCGACGGGGAAGATGACGATCCCGGCTTTGATTGCGGCAGTGCTGGAACCGATGGTGGAAGCGGTGTATCTGTCGGACCACCTGGCGAGCTATCGTTTGCTGACGGACGCCGAGGAGTACAACCACCCGCTGGCCAATATCGTGTTCGACGGCCTGCGTCATTTTGATCTGCCGCAACTGGCCGCCGCGGTGGGTCCGAGGCCGGTGAAGATTTCCGGCGCTGTCGACGCGTGGAGCCGAGCGATCGCGCTCGAGGATGCCAGGCGGTGGTACGCCAATGCGGGGAATGTGGAGGTGAGCGCCGCCGGGCCGTGGCTCGAAAATCTCGGGTAGGGCCGCAAGCAAAAGAAAAACCCCCTGAACCGGGAGGCCAGGGGGTTCCAATTCCTTCTCGAAGGAATGCAAACGAACAAACTTAGCGGGCGGCCAGAAGGGCGCGCAGGTGACGGGCGCGTTCCGGGGACCGTAGCTGGCGCAAAGCCTTAGCTTCGATCTGACGGATACGCTCACGAGTCACGTCGAACTGTTGGCCGATCTCTTCGAGCGTGTGCTCGCGGTCGCAGCCGATGCCGAACCGCAGCCGGATCACCTTCTCCTCCTTCGGAGACAAGGTCTTGAGGATATTGGCCGTTTCATCCCGCACATTGGTGTCGATGACGGCGTCTACGGGCGAGCCAACCCAACGATCTTCAATGAGGTCGCCGAGGGCGGATTCGCCGTCGCGGCCGACCGGGGTTTCGAGCGACACGGGATCGCGCGAAATGGTTTTGAGCTTCTGGACCTTTTCCACCGGGATATCCATCCGGCGGCTGATTTCCTCGTTGGTCGGAGCGCGGCCGAGTTCCTTTTCAAGTTCGCGCGTGGCGCGGAGGAACTTGTTCATGCTCTCGTTCATGTGCACGGGGATGCGGATGGTGCGAGACTGGTCCGCAATGGCGCGGGTGATGGCCTGGCGAATCCACCACGTGGCGTAGGTGGAGAACTTGTAGCCGCGGCGGTATTCGAATTTGTCGGCGGCGCGCATCAGGCCGATGTTGCCTTCCTGGATCAGGTCTAACAGGTGCAACCCGCGGTTGACGTACTTCTTGGCGACGGAAACGACGAGGCGAAGGTTGGCTTCGACCAAGTCTTTTTTGGCCCGTTCGGCTTCCTGCTCGCCCTGGAGGATGACAGCCATGGTGTGGCGCAGTTCGGCCAGGGTGGCGCCGACGGTTGCTTCGCGCTTGCGCAGTTCGCGCTTCAGTTCGCGGGACCGCTGCACGGCCAGGGGGCCCTGCGATTTATCGAGCTTTTGGAGTTCCTGCTCGAGGTGCGACATTTCTTCGGCTGCGCGCTCGAGTTCGCGAGAGAAGTCGCGCCACTTCGTCAGGATCCAGGGGATGCGGCGAATGGCTTGAGAAACTTCGACCCGGGAACGGTTCCAGCGATACTGCCATTTGCGCCGCATGCGCTTGTTGGAAGCGGGTTGAGCTGCCAATTTTTCGTAAGTTTGGGCGACCTTCTTATGCCCGTTGGCATAGGCCGTGAACATATCGAGAACTTCTTTGCGGCGTTTGAGGTCGGCCGAGCTGCCCTCTTCGACATCGCCGAGATCGCAAACGTTATCAACTTCGAGCGGATCTTTCTTAAGCTGTTCCGAGATTTCGAGGACGAGCAACTGAACCAGCGCCGAACGGCTGAGCGCCTTCTGCATTTTCAGCTTGCCGCGTTCCATTTTGCGTGCGAGGTCGACCTCGCCCTCGCGGGTAAGCAGCGGGACCGCGCCCATTTCGCGCAGGTACACCCGCACGGGGTCGTCGGTATAGATTGACTCCTCTTGTTGTTGCGCCGCGTGGAAGTCGTCGCCCTCGTGCGTTTCTTCGGGGTGGAAGAAATGCGTTTCCTCGTCTAACGGTAGGTTAAACGGTTCGGGGGCTTCGCCTAAAAATTGATCTTCAAAGTGGTCCACTAACACCCACCTCCTGCTCGACTACTGCTTTCTGTCACGCTGGCCTTGAGGATGGTGCACCGCTCCCCACCGTATTTCATTCGCCTACCGCAGCTTCGGAACTTCCACAATTTCAGGATGCGTTTCACAATGAATAACGCTTGATGGTCCGGTGGGTAGGCAAAATCACACACACGGAGATCCCTCAGCGGTCAAACACCGTCGTATGATCATAGCACCTTCAGGCTTGTTTGTTAAGCCTTAAATTCAGCCCGCGCCTTCTCTACTGGTTGGATGCTCGGAAAAGGTAATGGTTACAAGGGTCCTACCCGCGCTTTTGTCGAACCAGGTCCTGAAGCTCACCGAGGAAAGTTTCAACATCCTGGAAGTCCCGATAGACAGAGGCAAACCGCACATACGCAACCTTATCCAGCTTCTGAAGGGCATCCATGAGCAGTTCGCCGACCTGCACGGTCGAGATCTCCCGCTCGGGGCTCTCGGCCAAGCGGCTTTCGATGTCGTCGACAATTTCAGCAAGTCTACCCATACTGATCGGTCGCTTTTCGCAAGCCTTGAGCAGTCCTGCCAAGACTTTTTGACGTTCAAACTTCTCCCGGCGTCCGCCTTTCTTCACTACCATGTATGGAATTTCATCAATTCGCTCGTAGGTGGTGAAGCGGCGGCCGCATTTGAGGCATTCGCGGCGGCGGCGGACGACATCGGCTTCTTTGCTTTCGCGAGAGTCAATCACTTTGTCTTCGCGGTGATTGCAAAAGGGGCACATCATATAGTTTTCACTGCTCGGCGTCGCCCTCCCCTTTGACGCCCTCCTCTTTGAGGTGCCGCAACTTGGACCACTGGACCCCCTCGTGGAAGGAGAGGAGCAGCCCGAATGGTACGATCACGACGAAGGTAACGGCCCAGAGGATGAGCGCCATTCCACTGGAGACCTCGAGCGGCAGCCCGAACAGTTCAGTGAGGATGACGACGGCGACCAACTGCATGCCGCCGCCGATGCCGGGGATCTGGACGACGCTGCCAAAGGCAACAAAACCGAGGAAGATGAGGATATCGATGACGGTGAAATGGGCGAAAGCGGGAGAAGCCTTAAACAGGCACACATAGCAAAGGGTGATCAGGATCCATTCGAGCACGGAATAGGCCAGGACAGAAGCAACGGCGGACCAGTCGCGGGTGGATTGGATGCCGCGGGCAAAGGCGCGGATCATGCTTTCGATGGAAGCGCGGTAATGGTCGGGGAGGAAGCTGATGGCATCAACGATGCGGCGCAGGCTGCCTTCGCCGAACTGGCGCAACGCAATGAAGACGATGAGGCAGACAGAGGCAATGACAGCGACGAACCAACCACCGGCGGACAAGACCCACTGGAGGCGCTCGCCGACCTGAATGCCGGAGGAGCGTACGCGGGCGAGGGCGAACCCGAAAATGAGGAGAGCCATCATGAGGTCGTAGATGCGCTCGAGAAGCCAGGCGGCCATTTGCGAAGAGAAGGTGAGGCGCTCACGGTTTGCGATGAGGTAGGGGCGCACGAGTTCGCCGGGCCGGCCGAACAAGACGATGGCGGTGAAGCCAATGGCGGTGGCGGAGAAGAGGCGCCAGACGCTGGAATCGGGTTTTTGGGCGCGGATGAGCACCTGCCAGCGCAGAGCGCGGCCGAGATAGGTGCTGAGGGCGATGAGACCGGAAGCGGTAATCCACCAGGGGTCCAGTTGCCGAAATGTGGTGGCGAATACAGTCCACTGGAAATTGCCACCCCAGCCGCGGATGACGAGGGCGGCGAAGATCACAACAAGAGCCGCACCGGCGATCAGCCAGAAGCGGTATTTGCGCCATTTACCCGTGGTAGCGGCTGCCAAGTTCGACCTGCAAGGCTAAAATGTGGTTCTGCATCTGCCTGATCCGGCAAACTCAAGTGAACTTCTCATGATAAATCCTCGTTCTTGTTACTGGAAGGTGAAACTGAGATTCGCCCGCGAAGGGGTGATTGAGGATGGTCATGGCGGCAGCCGCACTTGTAGTATCGACGATAGGGGTAACGGGGCGCTGGACCCCGGCTGCCGATCGGGACCTACTGGAAACGCGCTTGGACGTTGACGCCAGGTTAGTGGAACGGTGCCTCGCGGGCGACGACGCCGCCTGGGAGGATCTGGTGAAAGCCCATACCCGGCGTGTGTACGCGATCTGCTACCGGTTTACGGGGTCGGACAGCGAAGCGCAGGACATCACGCAGGAAGTGTTTTTGCGGGTTTTTCAGACGATGAAGTCGTTCCGAGCGGGCGAGGGCCTGTTTTCGGTTTGGCTCACCCGGCTGACACGCAACCTATTGATCGATAATTACCGGCGGGGCAAGATGCAACGGGCGACCGACTCGTTGGAAGATCAGTTGGCTGTGCTGGAGGAGCAGTCGCCGCAGGGCGGCCGTACCGACGGGATGCTGGAAAGCCGGGAACAACAAGAGATCCTGAAAGCGGCGTTGCAGAAACTGTCGCCGGAACTGCGGGAAGCGGTGATCTTACGGGATCTGGAGGAATTGGAATACAAAGAGATCGCTGAAGTGCTGAAGGTGCCGGAAGGCACGGTAAAGTCGCGCCTGAATCGCGGCCGGGCGGAACTGGCAAAGGTGTTACGCCGCTGGAAGGTATTGGTATGAAGGGAACCTGCGCAGAAATCGAACTCCTGCTCTGCGACTTCGTAGACGGGACGCTACCGGGTGAAGACCGGGCGCGGGTAGATCTGCACCTGGCAAGCTGTGCCGGCTGCGCCTCTCTCGTCGCGGACGCACAATCGTTAACCGCTTTTCTGGGCGCCGTACCCGATGTGGAACCGCCGCCCGAGTTGATCACGCGAATCCTGTTTGAAACGCAGCAGGCCGGGTCGCGGGGCGGGCAGCCGGTTGGGAGCGAACCGAAAACGGCCCTGGAGCGCGGGCTCGCCTGGCTACATTCCGTGTTTGAACCGGTACTGCAGCCGCGGTTCGCGATGGGAATGGCGATGACCATTCTGTCGTTTTCGATGATCGGCCGCTTTGCCGGAGTGACGGAGAAGCAGATTACGGCGGCCGACCTCGATCCGGTGAAGATCTGGATGGCGCTTGACCTGAAGGCCCACCGCAGTTGGGAACGGGCGGTGAAGTATTACGAAAACCTGCGTGTTGTGTACGAGATTCAGAACACGCTGACTGAGTGGACGGCGCAGGAAGAAGAAGACCGCCGGGCGCAGCAGGTGATTGAACCGAAGGCGACGGGCACGCTTCAGGAGAGGCCCGAGGGGAGGAAAGACCAATGACGAACGCAGCCATATACTGCCGCAACTGCGGGAAGCCGCTGACGGATGAGGACAAGGCAACACCGGGCCGAATTCTGTGCAGTGTGTGCGCGCCCGCCCCGTCCGCGGCCGCCGGTCCCGCGGCCACAGCCACGGTGACCGAGCCATCGCCCTATACGGCGGCGCCGGGCATGAGGGTGGAGCCTGTGAGCGACGGCGTCTCGCCGGGGCTTGCGTTCATGCTCGGCCTGATTCCGGGCGTAGGCGCAATCTACAACGCGCAATATGTCAAAGGGCTGGTTCACGTGTTCGTGTTCGGCGTTTTGCTGGCTTTGGCGAATTCAGCGGGCCATTCGCAGCCTGAACTGGAGCCGTTGCTGGTGATGCTGGTGATGGCGTGGATTCCGTACATGGCGTTTGAGGCCTATCACACGGCTAAGCGCCGCAAGTACGGAATTAGAGTGGACGAGTTCTCGAGCGTCTTTCCGCTCCGGGGCGGCAACGTGGCGGGGCCGGCCGCGCTGATCGGCGTCGGCCTGATTGCGCTGCTGAATAACCTGGAGATTCTGCGGATTTCGCAACTGCTGCGGTACTGGCCGCTGGGTCTAATTGGACTGGGTGTGTATATGCTCTATGTCCGGCTAAGCGACTCGGCGGTGGTTCCGCCGGCGGTCGAGGAGGTGTCGCATGACAGTCACTAACAGTTATGTCCGAGCGATTCGCGGGCCGGTTTTACTGATCGTTCTGGGAGTGTTGCTGCTGATCGACTTTGCCGGATCGTTGAGTTTCTGGCGGAGTTGGCCGGCCTTGCTGGTGGTAATGGGATTGATGATTCTACTCGAGCGCGTGGTGACGCCCGGCTACCCAACGGCTCCGCCGCCACCACCGGGCGCAGGAGGTGTGTGATGAGACGGGGATCGATCATCGGGCCGATCATACTGATCCTGATCGGCGTGGCCTTTTTGCTGAACAATATGCGGCCCGACCTGTCGCTGTTGCGGATCGTCGGAAACTTTTGGCCGTGGATTCTGATTGGCTGGGGTGCGATCCGGCTGGTGGAGGTCACAAGCTGGCACATGAGCGGCCGCCCGTTACCGCAGAACGGCATTTCCGGCGGAGAGTGGGTATTCATCGTATTTTTGTGCCTGCTCGGCTCCTCTGTGTTTTTCGGGTACCGGATGAAGGATCGGTGGCCCGACGCGCGGATCCGGATGCGGGGTCTCGATATCCTTGGGGAAACGTATGACTATCCGCTCGCCGAACAGCGCACCGGTTCGGGCGTGACGCCGCGGATTCTGATCGAGAATTTGCGCGGCAACGCACGCGTCGGCACCGCGGAAGCCGGTGAGATTAGGGTGAGCGGCCGCAATACCGTTCGCGCGTTCTCCCGCGAAGAAGCGGACAAGGTCAACAAAAGCGTGAAGCTCGAGCTGATCAAGCAGGGCGACCTGTTTGTGATCCGTACGAACCAGGAACGGGCAGAGGGTTCGCTGAAGGTCTCGTCCGACTTGGAAATTACGGTGCCCAAGGGCGCTTCGGTAGAAGGCCGGGGCCGGTTTGGCGACTTCGACATCGCGGACCTGGCAGGAGGCGTGGCTATTGACAGCGAGAACGCGGGCGTCCGGCTGACGAACATCGGCGGCAATGTGCGGGTAGAGACGCGGAAGAGCGATGTGGTGCGCGTGGTCAACTGCAAGGGGAATGTCGAATTGAAGGGTAGCGGCAGCGATGTTGAACTGGAGGCGATCGAAGGCCAGGCGACCGTCAACGGGAATTATAAAGGCGATATTACATTGCGAAAGCTCGCCAAGCCGGTGCGTTTTGAGAGCAGCCGCACGGAACTACGGTTGGAACGCCTGCCGGGCTTCGTGCAGATGACGCGCGGCGATCTCTCCGCCGACGATGTGGTCGGTCCCGTGTATTTGCGCGGATCGAATAAAGATGTGGAGATCACGAACCTGACCGCCGGGGTTGATATTCAGCTTGAACGCGGGGATGTGACGGTGCGTCCAGGACGGCTGCCGCTGGGCAAGACGGAGATCCGCACCAACTCCGGCGATATTGTGCTCCATTTACCACCGGCATCGACTTTCAAATTGAAAGCGGAAACCGCGCAAGGTGAGATCGAGAGCGATTTCGCCCCGCCCGTTCCGGAGCGGGAAGAGCGTGGCCGTAAGGGCTCGAAGTTCGAAGCGGTGGTAGGCTCGGGTCCGGAGATGACGCTGTACACAAGACGCGGGCAGATCACGGTGCGGAAAGGCAGCGGAGGCGCGGTTCTCCCGGCCGTTCCAGCGCCGCCACCGCCGCCTGCACCGAGTGCACCGAAGCGGACGAGTATTTAGGACGGCGGCTCGGCGATGTTGTGACGCAGGAGGAGGGTGATTCCCTCCTCCTTTCCGTTTTGGGCGGCGAGTTTCGCGTGTCTCCAGGCAGCGGGGTAATCGGCACGGACGGCGTAGATCTCGGTAAGGGCGATGTGGGCGGGGGCATAGGCGGGATCGAGGTGGGTGGAGTGGAGGAGGAGGGCGAGGGCAGTGTCCTGGTCATATTGCATCCGGTAGACAAGTGCCAGTTGGTAGTAAGGCTGTGGGTTCAAAGGGTCGCGGGCGATCCAGGCCTTCTGTTCGG
Source organism: Bryobacterales bacterium (assembly GCA_020846745.1). Taxonomy (GTDB): domain Bacteria; phylum Acidobacteriota; class Terriglobia; order Bryobacterales; family Bryobacteraceae; genus JADLDI01. The sequence goes on from JADLDI010000032.1 coordinate 102,213, forward strand.
TTTCCAGTTTGCGGGTCTCGTCGCTCAAAGCGAATTCGACGACCTCATCGCGAAACAGCGACATACGGCTACATTCTACTGGACCTTTCTTGTGACCGGCGTCGTTGAGCGCCTCTCGGCCCTCGTCCGCCCGAGTGGAGGATTGAGACCGGACGATCGGGGAGGCGAGTGCCGGCTTCGAAATTGGGTTCGTTTCGCGCGTTTTGTGGGCAGTGGAATCTCAGGAGCCATATCTCAGAAGCCATACCCTTGTGTTCGACATTTCGATGTGATACTCCAGAGGGACGCAGGAGATTCTTGTGTCCAATAACACCTACATAGCTGCCGCCACAACCACCTTGCTGGCTTTCGGATTTGCGTGTTCGAGTGGAGGGCCCACCCCACCGAAGCCCGGCTCCGCGGCGTTTTCCTGGCAAGCGGCCAAAGAGAACTTTGAACAGGGCGATTATTTAAGAACCGTGGAACATCTGGACAGGGTGCTCCGGACGGACAACGAATTCGCTCCGAAGGCGCGCGTTTGGCGCCTGGTCATGGCCGCCGGCCTGGCCGACGCCTATCGCGAGCTTACCGAGCAGTACGAACAAGGCGGCCGTACGAACAAAGGCAATTCGACGCCCTTCCGCCGGAAAGCCGTCGACTACCGGACGCTGGCCGAACGGTCCGCGATGAACCTCAATGAGCTGTACACTGCGTTTGAAAAGGCGCAACCGGATGGGGATGTCGCGATTCCATTCGGGTACCCATCGCGCGGTGTGCTGTCGAATCCGGCAGCGATTACGAAGATCGCGCAGGGCCAGATTCCCGGTGAGAACGACATCCTCGCCGCGCAGAGCGGCATGGTTCAGAAGAACGTACTGGCGAACGTTTGCGATGTCATGGGGGGCTATAACGATTCGGCCAAAACGCAGCAGTTAATGAAAGAGGTTCCATCAAAAGCTCCGCGCGGAGCTTTTGAGATGGCGATGGCGGAATCGCTCTACCAGTCGTCGGTGTTATTCAATCCGCAAAAGGGATCGCAGCCCGTGCGGCAGCGGCAGTTGCTGGATAATGCATCGAACGCTCTCGCCAAGGCCACTGGCGATGAAAAACGCATCAAAGAGATAAAGCAAAGGATCGAGCGCGACCGCAAGGAGTTGGCGAAGAAGAGCTAGCAGTTCCAGATACCCAACCGCCCAAGCTTTGTAGCCTGGCAGCCGTTACAGGCGTGGGACTTTACGCCCGGAGGGTAGCCGACTCCGCGCCTTCGTCCGCGTGATAGGAACTGCGCACCAATGGACCCGCCTCGACATGCGCATATCCCATCTCGTAACCAGCCCTACGATAGGCCGCAAACTCGTCCGGAGTGATATAGCGGATCACGGGCAGGTGCTTCGGCGTGGGCCGCAGGTATTGTCCCAAGGTCAGGATGTCGACGTTGCTCTTGCGTAAATCGCGCATTACCGCCAGCACCTCTTCCCCGGTTTCGCCTAAGCCCAGCATCAAGCCGCTCTTGGTGGGAATGTCGGGAGCCAGCAACTTGGCGTAGGCCAGCATATCGAGCGACCGCTCGTAGCGCGCGCCTAACCGGACCTGCCTATACAACCTCGGCACCGTCTCCGTATTGTGGTTCAGGCAATCGGGCCGGGCGGTCATTACGATCTGCATCGCGTCGTGCGATCCCTGAAAGTCGGGCACCAGCACTTCCACTTTGCATTCCGGCAGCCTCTGCCGGATCGCCTCGATGGTCATGGCGAACAGCAGCGCTCCGCCGTCTTTCCGATCATCGCGGTTCACGCTGGTGACCACCGCGTACTGCAAGCCCATCATCGCCACGGCTTCGGCCACGCGCCGTGGCTCATCCATATCCACCGCCAGCGGCGCACCTTTCTGAACGGCGCAAAACCCGCACCGCCGCGTACACACGTTCCCCAAAATCATGAACGTCGCCGTGCGGCGGTTCCAGCAGTCGCCCACGTTCGGACAGGCCGCGCTTTCGCACACGGTGTGAAGTCCCAGCCCCGTGATGAGCGATTTCAGTTCGCGATAGTTTGTACCCACCGGCGCAGGCGCACGGAGCCACTCCGGCCGCCGCCCGCGCGGGGCTTCCCCTAATTGAACGAGCACCTATCTCTATTGTAGGGACGTTTTTTTAGAAGAGGCTCTTTGGGAGGATCAGGCCTCGGCGATACGCGCGCAACCGGACCCGCGCGGCGATGTCGTCGTTTAAGGCATCCGGGGGCGCCATTCCGATCAGTTCGCTCTCGCTGACCGCGATGCCGAGCGCCTCCGCCTCGCGCCGCACCGCTTCGAACGCGGCGCCGATTCCCGTCACACGGTAATCCGTCAGGTTCATCGAAACCTGGGCAACGCCCGCGCCCGCCAGATGCAAGCCCAGGGCCTTCACATGAGGTATCGCCCGCATTTTCGCCGCAATCGCCTTCGCAGCCGAGACGTCACCGGTAGCGAGGTTCACGTTGTACGCGATCAGGAAGTACCTTGCGCCCACCACCGTCACGCCCGCGGTTTTATGCCCCGCGGCATCACCGATATCCGGCTTCGCCCGCGCGTCGAGCTTGATCTCACGCCGCACCATCGCGAGGTTCCGCCGCTCCTCGAGCCGCGCCGCCTCGCCATACAGAAACACCGGAATGCCGAAGCGCTGCCACAATTGCTCGCCGGCCTCGACGGCCAACTCCGCACAATCCTGCATGGCCGCCCCACGAAGCGGGACGAAGGGCAGCACATCGAGCGCACCGACCCGGGGATGCACCCCTCGATGGGTGCGCAGGTCGATCGTCTCGACAGCCTGCTCCGCGCCCCGCATCACCGCCGCGAACAGCTCACCGCGGTCACCGGCCGCCGTGATCACACAACGGTGATGATCCGCATCGAGCGACCAGTCGAGCACGCAATCGCCCATCCGTAACGCGATCGCCTCAACCGTGTCGCGGTTGCGCCCTTCCGAAAAGTTCGGAACCGTTTCGACGATCACGTCATTTCCACCATCGGGTAGATCTGCCGGCCACGGCGGATGACCGTGGTGACCAGGTTCATCCCAAAAGAATAGGGGATGTCGCGGTAATCGCCGCAACCCATAATCAGCAGGTCGGCCCGCTTGCCGGTTTCAATAGAGCCCACTTCGGCTTCCAATCCCATTGCCGCGGCGGCATTCACTGTCACGGCCGTCAGTGCCTCCGCGGCCGACATTCCCATTTGTGTGCAGGCTAAAGACAGGATCATCGGCAGGCTGCATGTCGGGCAATCCACGTGGTCGAATGCCGTTGCCAGCGCCACCGCTCCGCCCGCGTCGATCAGACTTCGGCCGGGCGGATAGGACCGGGTCGAGTAGCGGAAATTGACGCCTGGGGTCAATACCGCTACGCGCGCCCGTGCCGCCGCCCGCGGGTCGACATCACTGCCCAATCCGCGAATGCTCAGGGCCCGCTCCGCCCTTTGCACGTTTGCCGATCCTTGCAGGCGTAGCTGGAATCCCTTCCCGAGCACCTCGTGCACAAACCTATCGAGCGGTTCGGAAGCGAACGCATCCGAAACGACTACGGCCCGCGCCAGGTGCCGGCTCGCGACGAGCGGCAGTACCTCGGCCGCGACAAATGCGAGGTACTCCGCATCGCGGCCTTCGTACTCCGGCGGGCAGCCGCTGACGTAGTACGCCGGTTCCACGCCAAGCGGCCGCTCGGCAAGCGACCGGATTACCCGCAATGCCTTCAGTTCCGTGCTGTCGTCCATGCCGTATCCGCATGAAGCTTCGAGCGTCGTTGTCCCGTTGCGGACAAACTGCCGCAACCGCTTGCGGCCCTCTAACTCCAGCCGTTGCGCGGAATAGGATCGCACCGCTTTCTGCGCGGCGAGATGCGGTTCGGTCGACTCGTCATAATCGCGGAGCGGACCACACAGCAACCGGGCAAAGCAGTCCACAAAGCCAGGCATGAGGACATGGCCGGTTACATCGATGACTTCGGCGTCGTGCGACATCGCCAGACGCTCAACCCTTCGGCTCGGACCCACCTGCTCGATCACCCCGTCGACGATCAGCACCGCGCCATCGGGAATAACGGTAACTTCCGACATGGCGCGCCCGCGACGGGGTACAGCCGGGCCTGACAGCGTTACCAGCTGGCGAGCCCCACGCAGCAGCGTGATTTGGGACATCCCTTATCTGATAGTACCCGCTCGCTCTGTAATTTGGGCTACAGAGCGGCTACTCCTGAACAGTCGGATAGGCGATCCCCAATTGCTCCAGATAGGTGTTGTAGCGCGCCGGATCGTAGCGAAGCTTCTGTAGCTCCGGTTTCACCTTTTCCATCTTTTCCTTGTTCAAATAAACCGGCGCTTTCGTGTCGAGCGGAATCAGCGACTGCCACTTCGTATCCTTGGTCAGTGCGGCGAACTCTTCCTTCGCCTTCGCGATCAGTTCGGGCTTCGTCAGCAGATCCAGAACGGTCATCGCATGCGCCTTGGCGCCTACGGTCGCTCCCTTGTGGGCAATGGGCGTAGCCATCGCGATCCCGCTCGACCAGTGATGCCCGATCATACCCGGTATGTTGCCCGGATACCGCAGCACCACCGTGGGAACGTTCCACGACACTTCCGCGATATCGTCCGATCCACCGCCTGAACCGGGCTTGCCGCTCGCCTCCACCAGCTTCGCAACTTCTTTCGGCAACCCCTTCACTTCGCTGCCCATCATCTTCTGAGCGGCCTCAGCCATCTTCACGTCCGCGGCGCTCCATTGCGGCATGCCGACCTTCTGGATGTTCGCGTACAGCGTTTCGGCGAGCGTCTTATTGAACGCGCCGGGCCACGCCGCGCCCAGCACGCGTTCGGTCATCGTCGTGTCCGTCATCATCGCCGCCGCCTTCGCAATGCGCGTCCCGATCTCGTGCATTTCGTTGATCCGCTTGAACTCCCACTCGCGGAAGAAGTACCAGACGGTGGCCTCCGGCGGCACGACATTGGGCTGATCGCCGCCATGCACGATCACATAGTGCGACCGCTGCTCCGGCCGGAGATGCTCACGGCGGTAGTTCCAGCCCACGTTCATCAGTTCGACCGCGTCCAGGGCCGACCGGCCCATCCACGGCGAGCCCGCTCCATGCGCGCTCCGTCCATGGAACGAATACTGTGTCGAGACTAACCCCGACCCGTTGGGGAACCCGTGCGATGTCGTGAACTCAGTGGCGATGTGCGACGACAGCATGATGTCGAGGTCCTTGAACAACCCCGCGTTCACCATGTAGGTGCGGGAACCCAGCAGTTCCTCAGCCACGCCCGGGTACACGCGAATGGTCCCGCCGAGTTTGTTTTTCTGCATCAGCGCCTTCACCACCAGCGCCGCCGTCACGTTTACGGCCTGCCCCGCGTTGTGCCCTTCGCCATGCCCCGGACCATTCGCAATCAGCGGCGAGTGGTACGCCACGCCCGGCTTCTGCGACGTTTCCGGCAGCCCATCGATATCCGCCATCAGCCCGATGACCGGCTTGCCCGATCCCCACTCGGCCACCCACGCTGTCGGCATGCCCGCCACGCCACGGGTGATCCGGAAGCCGTCCTTTTCGAGCAGCCCGGTTACGTATGCCGAAGTCTCATACTCCTGATATCCCAATTCGGAAAACGAAAAGATCGAATCGACCATTACCTGGGTGAACTTCGCCCGCGCCTCCACCATTTCCTGTGCGGCCTGCTTGAGCACCGTCACATCCGGACCCTGTGCCGCCAGGGGCAACGCGAACGCAAACGCGACTAACTTTCGGAGCATTCCTTCATCCTACAGAAAGCATGCACTCGACAACCAGATAGCGGCGCACTCCGGTAGGGTCAATCGTCGCTTGTTTTGCCACGCGAGGCTCAGCCAGGTCGGGGCTGTACAGGGTCGCGCTTTGCAGCCCCGCAGCGTTCAACGTCAGCGGCGCGGTTAGTTCCGTAAACCGGATCTTCTCGATCACGCGCTCCTGTGTGAACTGATTCTGCAACGTCGCATGGAAGACGGGTTCTACCTGCCCGGGAATCGCGTGGATCAGCAGCCGCTTCCCATCGCGATACTGGCGGACGCGCCAAGTATCGGGCAAGCCCTTGAGCACGGGAACGCTGCCTCCCCGCGCCATGTCGATGCATTGCGCGGCGACGTTTTTGTTGCTGATCCGGTGGGGGAGCCAGTGCACCCTACCCCGTCCGACCGGTGCGCCGAACCAGCCGCCCACTTCCGGAGTCTCTTTGAGCCGGCAGCGCGCGACTTCCGGGTTCTTCCCCAAATTGCTGTCGGGCGGGTACGTGCCGCGGCGTTCCGGCTCGGTCAAGTCCACCTTGGCGCCGAACTCCTCCAGCCAGGGTTTCATCGGACGGGCCCGCTCGTCATAATGCCCGGTCGGACCGGTTGCGATCACAATCCCGCCGGCCAACAGGAATTGCCGCAACTGGTCGCGTTCCGCTTTCGACAGGCACGTGACACTCGAAAGGAGCAGACGCTTGATCTTTCCGCCTGCCGCCGGAATCGCCGTCACGACCTCATACGACACGCCCGCGTGCAACAGTTCCAGGCAGCTTGCATAGTAATCGGCGACGTAATCTTCGAGGCACTGGCCGTAGTAGTCGCGTGTGGAACGCGAGAACAACACGGCCACATCGGTATCCACTTCGCCCTGGAACAGGTGCGGATGAGCTTTCTCCCAGCGGTACCCTTCCGCCATGATTTCGGAATCGTCCGGCAATGCGTCCAGTTGCGCCTGCGGAGCATTCAGCCTTCCTTTGAGCGTGCTGAACCAGCTATCCGCCCCCAAAAACTTGTTTACCGCCCAAACGAAAAACCCCGTATCGGGAAAGAATCCATAGCCGAGCCCGAGGCACGGCACTTTGTGATCCTGTGCGATGCCCAGGTGCAGCATCTGGCTCGGGATGCGGTTATCCCACCGGCCCGACATCGCCGGTGTCGACCCCGCCATCTCGAGCAGCACGATGTTGCAACTGCCGATGAAGTCCTGGTAGCTCATGCCGTACGCCGGCATCGCCCATCCTTCGCTGCTCGAGCAGCAGCTCAACAGTGGAAACGCCGCCGGCAGCGCGTCTTTTACAACCTTCAGAAAGTCGCCGCTACTGCGATACCGCAGGGCGATCCAGTCCTTAAACGCTTCGTTGTTCCGGTTGCCCCAGAACGTTGTATCGTCAACGGCCGGGAGCCGCCGCCCGTACTCCTTCTCAAACCGGCCCGTGCAGTGCTTACAGGCACACGCCCGCCAGTCGGCATAGAAGATCCCGTCATCGCTCATCAGCCCGTCCACTCCGGTCTCTGCCACCAGCCGTTTCACGTAGTGCGAATACGCTTCCCGGAACGCCGGGTTATTCATGCAGAACTGCTGCGCGTTATACGCCGGCAGATACACCGGCCCACCCGTCACCACATCGATCATTCGCCAGTCATTCAGATACGACCCGTTCACCTGCCACTTCGCCGCCTCCTCCATCGACGGGTAGAACGGAACGTGATGCCGGTTACGCCGGGCGATATTCAGTGCCTCTTCCCGATTACGAACCCGGTGCACCACGCACGACGAGTGGTGATCGATCAGCATGATGCCCCGCTGGTGCAATTCGTCCGCAATAAACCTGAGCATCTCGTGCACACGGTCGAACACCGGCAGAAAGTCCCACCGCAAGTGGAACCCAAATATAAGGCACGCGTTCACGCCGCCGGCAGCACACCGGTCCGCCCGCCGCCGCACCTTATCCATCAACTGCTCGCTAGGCCAAAACAGATCCTCGGGCGTAAGCCACCAACTAACGGCGCGATACCGTCCATCGACGCGCATCTCTTTACCCCGAAGGGGCACTGGCCCCACGGCTGTTGCCGCGGCCCCCACCAGGACAGCCCGCCGTGAAATCGGGAGTATCGAATCTGTCATTCCATTGTTATTATAAGAACCCGTTTGGGTAACCCTTTCTTTACAGCGCGGTGCTCGTCGGGTGTTCCAACCTATTCCCAACGCAACGCCGTGGCCGGGTCCATTCGGGAGGCTCTTATAGCGGGCGCCATTCCGGAAAGCAGACCGACGAGGAAGAGAGCTACCGTCGACATCGCCAGGGTTAGGGGCGAGATTTGTAACACCAGATCGCCGCGGCCGGAGTCGTCTTGGAAGAGGGCTCCAAGCATGGGGAGGGAGCCAATCCACCAAGCCAGTAAGTACGAAAGCGCGATGCCGATCAGGCCGCCGAATGCCGTGATGGCCAGAGCTTCGGCCATAAACTGCGTGAGCACCCAGCGGCGCTTTGCCCCGAGGGCCAGGCGGAGTCCGATTTCGCGGGTGCGCTCCTGGACGGCGACCAGCATGATGTTCATCAGGCCGACGCCGCCGATGCCGAGGGTCAATAGGCCGATGAAGTAGAGCAGGGTTTGGAGACCGATGGTGATGCCGTCGATGATGGGGCGGAACTGCTCGCGGCCGAAGAGGTTCAGCGCGCGGGGGTCTTTGGGAGAGAAGCGCTGGCGTTTGGCGACCGCGTTTTTGAATTGTTGGATGGCGCGTTGCTCGAATTCGGGATTAATCGGCGAGAAGACGATCACCGGCACGTAGCGCGTGTTCCAGATCTGGGCGGCGGCGGTGAAGGGGATGAAGATGCTGCGGTCGTCGGGGGAGAAGTAGTTGGAGAGTTGCATCTTGGGGTCCATAGTGCCGATGACGGTGAAACGGACACCGGCGATGCGGACGGTTTCACCGGTGGCGGACCGGTTGCCGAACATCTGCTTCTTGACATAAGACCCGAAGACGACGACACGGCGGGCCTGCTGAATGTCGTCATCGTTGAGCCAGCGGCCTTCGGATGCGACTTCGTTACGGATCTCGCCAAATTGCGGGTAGACGCCGCGGACGGCCATGTTGGCGAGTTGGGTGTTGTATTCGACGGGCTGGCGGGACATGGCTTCAAGCGAGGCGTGCTTGATGTAGTTGCCTTCGGCGAGGGCGGCTTCGAGGTCCTCCTTTTCAAGTTGAATGCGGCGGCCGGCGCGTTCGCCTCCGGCTTGTTCCGAGGTCTGGCCGCCGCGAGCGATGACAGCGGTTTTGCCGAACGCATCGAACCCACGGACGAGCACGCCGCGGAAGCCGTCGCCGTAGGCCATCAGCAGGGTGACCGAGGCGATGCCCCATACAATGCCGAGCATGGTGAGGGCGCTACGGACGGGGTTGCGACGCAGCGCGTCCCAGGCTTGGAGGAGGATCTCGAAGAGCATGGCGTTTCTACGACCCCGCTTCGTAACGAAGGGCTTCAATCGGATCGACTGCAGCGGCCCGGCCGGCGGGATACAGTGCGGCGAGCGCGGCGATCACACCGAGGAGGGCTAACGACAGGAATGCCAGTTCCCAAGTGGGGATGAGGCCCGCGAAGAACGCCGGCATGGGGAAGCTGTTGACCAGGGAGCAGACGCCATAGGCGAGCAGCAAGCCCAACGAACCGCTGATGGCGACGATGATCACGGTTTCCACAAAGAACTGCGCGAGTACGGAATGCGCAGTCGCGCCGACGGCCTTGCGGATCCCGATTTCGCGGGTGCGCTCGCGGACAGCGACCATCATGACGTTCATCACGCCGAGTCCGCCGAGGAAGAGCGTGACGATGCCGACCGCGCCGAGGAAGTATTTCATCCCATCGGTCATCTGGCGGAAGGCCGCGGCTTCCTTAAGCGTGTCCCACATGGGGATGGCTTCCTTGTCATTGGGGTCGAAGCCGTGGATACGGGCGAGGGCGCGGCGGACCTGAAAGACGCAGGCGTCGTGATCGGCGACGGAGCGCGGCACAACGAGGATCTGGTCGATGGAGTGTGGCGGCGCGGGCGGCGGTTCCGGATTGTCGCGAACGTTGGCGGCGAGCGGTACGAACACCTTATTGATGTCGCGGCCGTCGTAGTCGGAGTTCTGATCCTTGTGTTCCATAACGCCGATGACGCGGTAGGGGAAGCCGTTGATCGTGATGGTTTCGCCGATGGCCTTGCGGTCTGCGAAGAGTTGCTTCTTCACGTCCGATCCGAGGAATGCGACACGTTCGCCCGCTTGCGCTTCCTGCCAGTTGTAGAAGCGGCCTTCGGCAATGCCGAGCGAGCGGACATCGTGGAAGGGCGGGTGCGAAGCGGTGACGAGTAAAGAGGCGGAGTTGTAGGCGCTGCGCACGTTGCCGGAACGGCCAAGTTCCGGAAGGATCAGCGAGCAGGCGGTGGCTTCGCGTTCGATCTCCGCATAATCGGTATCGCGCCAGAAGACGCGGCGTCCGGCACGCAGACCACCGGCCTGGAGCGAGGTGCGCCCGGCGAAGACGATGATGATGTCTTTGCCGAGGGTGTCGGCCTGTTTCTTCTGGCCGACGCGGAGGCCTTCGCCGGCGGCGACCATGAGTGTGATGGAGAGGATGCCCCAAGCGATACCGAACATTGTGAGCGCCGACCGTAGTTTGTGCGCCCACAGCGTACGGAGTACGTCGCGCAGCAGGTCGCGGAAGCTCATTGGAGGATGACCTTGTCGCCGGCGCGCAAGCCTTCGAGAATTTCGGCGCGGACGCCGTTGGTTACGCCGACTTTGACGGCGACGCGGCGCTTGCCGGATTCGGCGGTGGGGTCCGGCACTTCGACAGCCGCCTTACGATCCTTCTCATAGAGAACGGCGGCTTCGGGCACGAGCAGGGAGTTGGGACGCACCTCTTCGACGATTTCGGCGTTGGCGCTCATCATGGCGCGGAGCACGCCGCCGGGGTTCTTGATGGAAACGCGGACCTCGAAGGTGGTGACGTTATCCTTCTCGACCCCGAGCGGCGAGATCTTCGTGACGGCGCCTTCGAATTTCTTGTCCTTGAACGACTCGACGGTGATGCGGGCGGGCTGGCGGAGGCGGACGCGGCCGATGTCGGCCTGGTCGACTTTGCCGAGGACGTAGACGTCGGAGACGTCACCGAGGGTCATGACGAGGGTCGCCTGGGAGCCGAGGACGAGGATCGAAGAGACGGCGTCGCCGACTTCGATGTCGCGAGAGAGGACGAGGCCGTCCATGGGGCTGACGATGGTGGCGTTGCGCAGGTCCTCTTCGGCACGGTCGAGCGCGGCTTGGGCTTGAGCAACTTGAGCTTTGGCGCGGGCGATCTCGGCCTTGGAAACGGTCACGTTACGTTGGGCGACGAGTTGCTTGTTAGCGGCGAGTTCGTAGAGGCGCTCGGCCTCTTCCTGCGCATTGCGGGCGAGCAGGCCTTGCTCGTGCATGCGGCGGGAGCGGTCGACATTCGATTTTAGGAACGGAAGGTCCGGACCTTGGGCTTCGGCCTTGTTGCGCTCGAAGGCGGCGGTGGCGGACTCGTGCATCGCCATGGCGGCCTGGAGGCTCGCTTTGGCTTCGCGCACGCGCGCCTGGAGTTCTTCCTTATCGAGTTCGGCGAGCACTTGGCCCTGTTTGACGTACTCGCCGTAGTCGACGAGGATGCGCTGGACAATGCCGGAGGCTTTCGACTTCACTTCAACTTTGGAGCGGGGCTCGATCTTGCCGGTCGCGACGACGCTGCGGGCGATTTCGCCGCGCTCGACGGTCGCGAGTTTGGCGGCGTCGATGGTCTTCACGGGCTGGAGCTTCGCGCGGATCACAAAGCCGGCGCCCGCCAGCAGCGGCAATAGTACAGCAGGCCACAACCAGATGCGGCGCTTTCTTTTCTGCATATGTCGTAAAGAAGCTACGCAGATTGGACGGGGGGAGTTCCGTGAAGTTAGATATTGAGGAGGTGTTTGGGCCTAACTTATGCGGCAAACGTCTGGCGAGGCTTTGGGCCGGGGCGGGCAGGCCGGAGGCGGCGCTGCGATTCCTGCTCGAGTTGGGCGATCCAGTCGTCGGCACCGATCGGGAGGCCGCTGCGGAGGGCCTTTTCGAGGCGCTTCTGCTCTTCGCGCGGGGTTTCCCGGAGGAATTCGCGGTAACGGCGCGGGTCGTTCGAGAACCGGCGCCGCCAGTTGGCCATCATGAGGACGAGGAAGGGGTCGGGTTGGCCGGTGAGGTGCGCGCGGGCGGAGGAGAATTCGAAGTCGGCGGGGTCTTTGACGATACCTGCGGCCTGCGGGTTGAGGTCGATGTAGCGCATGGCGGCGAAGTAGTGCGCGGAATCGAGCAGACAGGAGTGGAAGCGCGACTGGAAGAGGTGCCCGGAGCGGTGGCGGACCTTGTTGAAGTACTGCGCCCACCAGGTGTGGACGCGGAGGAAGAGGCGGGCGAGGCCGTCCAGTGTCGTGGGAACCAGCAGGAAGTGCACGTGGTTGTCAAGTATGCAATACCCGTGGACTTCCACCTTTTCCTGTTCGGCGACTAAGGCGAATCGTTCGAGGTACTTACGCTTATCGAAACCGTGGCGGAAGATCGGGGTGCGATTGACGCCGCGGGCGGTCGCGTGGACGGGTTCGTGGATGCGGAAGTATCGCTTCTGGCGAGCCATTACATAAAAGAAGGTGGGGTGGTGCGGCAGAATATCTCTCCCAATGTGGGCCTGTCCCCGATCGGAGGATCCGATCGGGGGTGATTGGGTGAATCGGGGCCTGTCCCCGATCTCAAGGGGGCGGCGTGGGAGAATAAAGGGCGAATGGGGGCGCTTTCCTTGGCTACGGTTTCCTCTCCTCAGTACGTGGAACTGCGGACTCGCTCGGCGTTTTCTTTTCTGGAGGGCGGGTCTAACCCGGAGGATTTGATATTGACGGCGGCGGCGCTCAATATTCCAGCGGTTGCGATTGTTGACCGCGACGGGTTTTATGGGGCGCCACGGTTTCATATGGCTGCGGTTAAGGCCGGGATAACTGCTCATATCGGGGCTGAGGTCACGTGTACGAACGGGAAGCGGGCGCCGCTGCTGTGCGAATCGCGGCAAGGCTACCAGAATCTGTGCCAGTTGCTGACGCTGATGAAACTTCGGGTTCCTAAGAACGATCCGAAGCGTCACGCCGCTGCTACTTGGGATGAATTGGCGGCACACCGGCAGGGGCTCATCTGTCTGGATCCTTCCTTTTACGACATCTACGGCCCGCGGCAGACCTATGTCGAGTTGCAGCGACACTTCGATGCCCGCCAGGAGGCGGCGAACCGGGCACGGATCGACTTTGCGCGGCGGCACGACCTGCCGCTAGTCGCGACGAACGGCGTTTGCTATGCCACGCCAGCCGATCGTCAGATAACGGATGCGCTCATGTGCCTGCGGCACTACACCACGCTCGACGAGGCCGGCCGCCTGCTGCACCGCAACTCCGAACGCCACCTCAAAAGCGCCGCCGAGATGACCGCCCTTTTTGCCGACCTACCTGAAGCCATCTACAACACGGTGGAACTGTCGCACCGGTTGGCGTTCACGCTCAAAGACCTTGGCTATGAATTCCCGCGATACCCCGTACCCGGCGTGCCCTTTCCTCCCACGCAGCGCGACCTTTCCCAATACCTGCGCCAGGTGACAGACGAAGGCGCGCGCCGGAGGTATATCCCTTATCACGACAAAGCCCGCGAACAAGTGGAGCGCGAACTCGCCCTGATCGAGAAACTCGAGTTAGCGGGATATTTCCTCATCGTCTGGGATCTTGTCGAATTCTGCCGGCGGAACAACATTCTGGCCCAGGGCCGCGGATCGGCGGCTAATTCGGCCGTCTGCTACTCCCTCGGCATCACTGCCGTGGACCCAGTCGGGATGGAACTGCTGTTTGAGCGGTTCCTGTCCGAAGAGCGGGGCGAGTGGCCGGATATCGATATCGACCTGCCCTCGGGCGACCAGCGCGAGCGCGTCATCCAGTATGTCTACGACCGCTATGGAGCGCACGGCGCCGCGATGACCGCCAACGTCATCACCTACCGCGGCCGTTCCGCCGCCCGCGAAATGGGAAAGGTGCTCGGCTTCGACGAAGAGGTATGCGCACGTCTTTCGGCCACCGCGCCGATGTGGGGTTGGAAAGAGCCCACGGATTGCGTCGAAGAGCGATTCCGCAAGGCCGGCTTCGACCTCACCGATCATCGCTACCTACAGTTCGCCCATCTCTACTCCGCCGCGCAGGACCTGCCCCGCCACCTCGGCCAGCACTCCGGCGGCATGGTCATCTGCCAGAACGCACTCAGCCGTGTGGTTCCGCTCGAACCCGCGTCTATGCCGAATCGCGTGGTTCTTCAATGGGACAAAGAGGATTGCGCCGACCTCGGCCTCATCAAGGTCGACCTGCTCGGGCTCGGCATGATGGCCGTACTCGAAGACTGCATCGCCATCTCACGCGATACCTACAAAGAGGAAATCGACCTCGCCCATTTGCCGCCGGACGACCCCAACGTTTACGCCGCCCTCCAATCCGCCGACACCATCGGTATGTTTCAGGTGGAATCCCGCGCCCAGATGTCTTCCCTCCCGCGCGTGCGGCCCGAGAAGTTTTACGACGTAGTCGTTCAGGTCGCGCTGATCCGCCCCGGACCCATCGTCGGCAAAATGGTCCACCCCTACCTCCGCCGCCGCCAGGGCCGCGAAACAGCCGAGTGCCTCCACCCCTGGCTCGAGCCTGTCCTCCGGCGCACCCTTGGTGTCCCTCTCTTTCAGGAACAACTCCTCCGTATGGCCATGATCGTCGCCAACTTCACCGGCGGCGAAGCCGAAGAGTTGCGGCGCGCCATGGGCTTCAAGCGGTCGGAAAAGCGCATGAAGGAGATCGAAAAGAAACTCCGCGCCGGTATGACCGCGAATGGGATCGTCGGCGAAACGCAGGAGACCATCGTCCACTCGATTGTTTCGTTCGCTCTCTACGGCTTCCCCGAATCGCACGCCGCCAGTTTCGCCTTACTCGCCTATGCCAGCGCCTGGCTCAAAGTGAACTACCCCGCCGTGTTCACCGCTGCCCTGCTCAACAACCAGCCGATGGGCTTCTACCACCCCGCCACCATCGTGAAGGACGCCCAGCGCCACGGCGTGCGCGTCCTGCCCGTCGACGTGACTTTGTCGGACTGGCTCTGCACCGTCCTGCCCGATAAGGAGAAACCCACGTTCCGCCTCGGCCTCAACTACGTCCGTTCATTACGGGAAGCCTCCGCCAAAGCGATCGTCGGCCGCCGGCCGTTCAGTTCGGTCGACGACATGTGCCGCCGCTGTCCCGAATTGAATAAAGACGAGGTCCGCCGCCTCGCCGAAATCGGGGCCCTCAATGCCTTGGAAGCCGGACTCCACCGCCGCGGCGCGCAATGGGAAGTCGAACGGACCATCCGCTCCGCCGGACCCCTCTTCGCCGAACCCTCCGCCGCCGGCGAATCGCCCCTGCCACTTATGAACGCCGTCGAACGCCTCACCGCCGACTTCGCTGGCACAGGCATAACCATCGGGCGCCACCCCATGTGCTACCACCGCCCGAATCTACCGAACGACATCCTCCGCGCCGCCGACCTGGAGCACGTCCCCCAGAACCGCTACGTTAAGGTAGCCGGCATAGTGATCGTCCGCCAACGCCCCGGCACCGCCCGCGGCTTCGTGTTCCTCTCCTTAGAAGACGAAACCGGCATCTCCAACATCATCCTCGAACCAGATTTCTTCGAAGAGAACCGCGCAACTATCCTGCAGAACAGTTGCATGGTGTTCGAGGGGATCATGCAGAACCAGGACAACGTACGGTCAGTTAAGGCGCGGCGGGTGACAGCGTTACCGGCGATCGCGGCGGCGCCGGCCCATAACTTCCATTAGCCGTGTCACGCCGTGTTGTCACACGGTGTATGGTCGTCAACTAAGTGGCATGTTTTCAGCGACTTGGGTGGCGGAAGCTAGTGGGAGTCGAACCCACCCGCGCCGCTAGGCAGCGCACGCTGGTTTTGAAGACCAGGCCCAGCACCGGCCAAGATTAGCTTCCACTTGGCGATTCTAACAGGCCCCCGAGAGTTAGCCCCAGATTTCGCGGATGGGGGCGTATTCGATGGGGTCGGTTTTGGGGACGTACTCGAATGACCGGCCGATGGGTGTGTCGGGATCGGACTTCGTGTAGTCGATGCCAAGGGCGTCGTAGATCGTGGCCTCGATATCTTCGGCGCGGACGTCGCGGTCGCGGGACCAGCCGGTTTCGACGGTCGCGCCGCCTTGGGCGTCGGTTTTGCCGATTGCCTTGGGTCCTTGGATGCCCGCGCCGGCGAACAGAGCGGCTTGTTGGAGATAGTGATCGCGGCCGGCCTGGGTGTTGAGGGCGCCGATGGTGCGGCCGAATTCGCCCATTGCGACTACCAAAGTCTGGTCGAGCAGGCCGTCGGCCTTGAGGTCGGCGAGAAAGGTGCCGAGCGCGGTGTCGAACTGGCGGCCAACGGAGTTGGCGTTGGCGGGGTTGAGCGTCGTGTAAATGGCGGAGTGGTTGTCCCAACCGCCGACGCTGATCTGGATGAAGCGTGCGCCCATTTTGGCGCGGAGCAGGTTGCGGGCCGCGATGCAGGCGTTGCCGAATGCGGTGTTACCGTAACGGGTGCGCTCGTCCGCGGCGAAGGTGAATGCCTGGTCGACACGCGAGTTGTACATCAGCATTCGAGCGGCGGTGTTGAACTGGGCCATCTCGCGGGTACCGGTGCCGAGTTCGTTTAAGACGCGTTCTTCGGCATCGAGTTTCATGAGCAGGTCGTAGCGGCGGTCGAAGGCTGGGATGCCGTCGCGGTGGGAGGTGTTGCCGAGTCCACCCCCGCCTGGATTGACGACGAACGGTGCGTTGGCAGGGGGAAGATAGCCGTTGCCGGGCATATCTGACGCGGCATTCAGCGCGACAAACGGCGGCAGCGTCTTGTCGGTGTCGAGCGGCGCGAGTTCGCGCGCGACCACGGAACCGATATGGGGCGCAATGCTTGCGGTGCTGGCAACGGGGTTGCGGCCGATTTGGATCCAACTTTGCGAAAGCTGATGCACCAGCGCCTTCGACTTGATGGACCGCACTAAAGCCACGGCGCCAAGCTGTTCGGCGATCTTGGGCATCAGGCCTTGAGACCAGCGCACGGAGTCGTAACTGGTGGGCGCAAAGGACGCGGGCAGCCACGAACCTTCCTTGAGGTCGAACGTGTCGGTGTGGCTGGGGCCGCCCGACATCATGATAAAGACGCAGTAGTTCGCCCTGCCGCCCGCGGCTGCTTTGGCGGCGCGGTCGAGTGGAGACAGCATGTAGCCGCCGACGGCTGAGGCGACGTGGCGGAAGAGGGTCCGCCGGCCGACGTGAGGTTTACGCAAGAAGAATTCGCCCATGACCGCCTCCTTAATAGCTGAACAGGAACTCCACTTTATTCATGAGCACCCAGGCGAGGTCTTCCACCGCCGTGTTGCGGGTGGCCTGGGTGGTTGCCTTGGCCAGCACCGGGATGGCCTGGGAGCGTTCGTACTCGGTGGGCTTGCGACCGAGGAAGGTGAGGTACAGCTCTTCAAGGATCGCCTCGTTGCCGGTCATTTGCGCGATGGTGCGCAGGGTGGACGACGCGTTCACCTTGTTGCGGTTGGTGACAAAGCTGTCGTTCATCATGTAGAGCTGCTGGAGGACCGAGCCGGACTGGTTGCGCAGCATGGTGTCGCGATTGCCGCGCAGGAACGTATTCATGAACGCGGCCACAGTGCCGCTGGAGCGAGGCTCCTGGGTGTCGGGCAACTGCATCGCCCATTTGACCGGGTCGGGCCATTCGGTGACGGTGTAGTTGTTGAAGACGTTGGTGGCTTTGACGATGGCATCGTGGACTTCTTCGCCTTCGAGCCGCCGCGGATAGTGGCGCGCGAACAACGGCACCTGGCTGATGTTCCAGTCGCCATCGTAGCGCGAACTCAACTGGTACGCGGCGGAGGAAGCGAGCAGGCGGAGGAACTCGCGGAGGCTAAAGTCGTTTCCGGCGAGGTTATACGCGAGGGCGCGTAAGAGCCTGGGGTGGGACGCTTGCAACTGCCACGGGGCGGGCGGCGGATTGTCAGGATCGAGCCGGGCGGGGTCGAGAGCATTGACGGGTTCGACGAGGCCGTAGTTGAACATCGCCTTCCAGAGGCGATTGGCGAAGTTGATGGCGAACAGCGGATCTTCGGTGACAAAGCGAGCGAAATCGTACCGCCAATAAGCGCCCTGGGGTTTGGAGCCGTCGCGGTATTCGGGGTCGACCGCGCGGATGTTTCCGATAAAGGGGCGATTCGGACGGTTGCCGACAAAGGTGCCCAATGGATAGGCACCGGTGGTGCGATCGCTGACGGTGAAGCTGTTGAAGTATGGACTATCGCGATTCCCGTTGGTAGTGAGATTGATGCGCGAGAAGAAGGCCGCCATTTTCTGCGCGTCCATCCGCGTGAGCGACTTGCCCCAGAGGCTGAGTTCGTCAAGGTGGCGGCGGCCGTCGTGGCACAGCAGGCAGTCGTAGTGGGAGATGCCGAGGAACCGGTCGGTGGCCTGGTAGAGCATCAGGTCGTACCAGTCCTGTGTGGGTCCCATGGTCTGGCGCCCGGCGATGATGTAGTTGGACGCGCCGTCGGCGGCGAGGTAGTTGTTGCCGTCCGCCTTGATGACTTCCCAGGTGATCTGTTTCAGGCTCTTGCCCGTGGCAATGGCGTCTCTGATCCAGGCGTGAAAGGCATTGCGGCCTTGCAACTGGCGGCTCACGTTGGTGGTGCTGACCGTGTTTGAGAGCAGGTCGCCCAGCCACATCGTCCATTTGTCGACGAATTCCGAAGAATTGAGGAGTTTGTCGATGAGGATTTCGCGCTTGCCTTCAGTAGGATCGTTCACGAACTCGCGGACTTCGGCGGGTGACGGAATGCGGCCGGTGAGGTCGAGCGAGATGCGGCGCAAGAACTCTTCATCGGTGCTGAGGTTGGCGGATTGAACTCCCGAATCGCGCATCTTGTCGAAGATCTCAGGGTCAATGAAGTTGCGGCGCGGCATCAGCATGGAGTCGGCGGACAGTTTGTTGCCGGCGGACGCAAACGTAAACGCCGACCGCGCACGTATCTTTGTTGTGTTTTCGGCGACAAGGGCCCGCTCGCGGGCGACGCGCTCAAGATAGGCATTTTTGTCCGCGCGGAACGTGCAGTTCTCGCCTGCACCCGCCCCGAAGCTTACTATGGCGGCGCCGAAAAAGGTGGCGCCGATTACAAAGAACTGCATGACTGATCCCTCCTGACAGGCGACCCTCACCCGGGGATGCCGAGGACTTTTCTTATCCTACCCGATCGATCGACAATGAAAGTTGACCCAGGAAATACATATTCTCGGCGGCGGCCTGGCCGGATCGGAGGCAGCGTGGCAGATTGCGCGGGCAGGGGGACGGGCGGTGATTTGGGAGATGCGGCCGGCGCGGCCAACCGCGGCGCACAAGACCGACCGCCTGGCCGAACTGGTGTGTTCGAATTCACTCAAGAGCGAAAGCCAGTGGACCGCGCCGTGGCTATTGAAAGAAGAGCTGCGGCGCTGCGACTCGTTGTTATTAAAGGCTGCGGCGGACGCGCGCGTGCCGGGCGGGCATGCGCTGACGGTGGACCGCGACGCGTTCGCGGAGGCGGTGACCGCCGCTATCGGTTCAGCGCCGGGGATTGAGCTGCGGCGGGAAGAGGCGACCTCGATTCCGGCGGACGGGATCGTGATCGTCGCCACGGGTCCGCTGACTTCGGATGCGCTGGCGGCTGAGATCGGGCGGCTGACCGGTACGGACCGGTTGTTTTTTTACGACAGTATCAGTCCAATTGTCGATGCGGATTCGGTGGATATGTCGATCGCATTTAGGGCATCGCGCTACGGGAAGTCGCTCGACGGGACGGACGATTACGTCAACTGCCCGATGCATGAGGCGGAGTACAACGCGTTTCTGGATGCGCTGCTCGAGGCGCAGAAGCATACGCCGCACATCCCGGACGACGTACCGTATTTCGAAGCGTGTTTGCCGGTTGAGGAGATCGCGCGGCGGGGACGGGATACGCTGCGGTTCGGTCCGATGAAGCCGATGGGGTTGACAGACCCGCGCACCGGAAGGCGGCCGTACGCCGTGGTGCAGTTGCGGCAGGAGAATGCCCGTCAATCGAGCTACAACCTGGTGGGGTTCCAGAACTATCTGAAGTATCCGGACCAGGCGCGTGTGTTCCGGATGATACCGGGTTTGCAGAACGCGGAGTTTCTGCGATATGGGCAGATCCACCGGAACACGTATATCAACGCGCCGGCCGTGCTGCAGCCGACACTCGAGTTGCGCAACGATCCGCGTATCTTCTTCGCTGGACAGATAGCCGGCATCGAGGGGTATGTGGAGTCGATCGCAACCGGGCTGCTGGCGGGGCGTGCGGCCGCGGCGATGTCGCGGGGGGAACCTGTACAGGCGCCGCCACGCGAAACGGCGCTTGGTTCGCTGTGCGCGTATGTCAGCGGGGCGGACCCGTCGCATTACCAGCCCGCGAACATCACGTTCGACCTGCTGCCTAAGCTGCCCGAAGAGTTGCAGCAGAAGTTCCGGCGCGACAAGAAGGCGCGGCATGCGGCGGTGTGCAAGCGGGCACTGGAGGCACTGGAGGAATGGATGGGCGCGCATGTCTGAGCTGGCGGAGCTGATTACGCAGTTTCTGGATGAGCGGCGGCGCGAGAATGTCTCGCCGCATACGCTGCGGAACTACGGGTCGGACCTGGAGCAGTTCCGGGCGTACTTCACGACGCCGGAAGGCGAAACGGCGAGTCTCCACTCCATCGATACGCTCGCGCTGCGCGAGTGGTTGGCATCGCTCTATGACAGGGAGTTGAAGGTGATCTCGTCGCGCCGGAAGCTGGCAGCCGTGCGGTCGTTCTATAAGTGGCTGGTCCGTGAAGGCAAGGCGCCGATCAACGTCGCCAAGCTGCTGCGAACACCGAAGCTGCCGAAGACGCTGCCGAACGTGCTGTCGGCGGAGGATACGAACCGGCTGATCGATACGGTGGCGCAGGATACGCTGGACCGGCCGTATCCGCAACGCGATCTCGCCATCTTCGAATTCCTGTACGGGTGCGGGGTTCGGGTGAGCGAACTCGTCGGATTGGATCTTTCGGACATCGATCAGGCGGAGCGCTGGATCCGGGTGATGGGTAAGGGCAAGAAGGAACGGCAGGTGCCGTATGGGGAGCGGGCCGCGGCGGCGCTCGAGCGGTATCTGCAGGTTCGCAAGGCGGCAACCGGTGAGGCGGCGGTTTTTGTGAACGCTCGCGGTGGGCGGCTGACGGACCGGAGCGTCCGCAGTATCGTGAAGTTCTATTCGACCTATCTGGCCGGCGACAATACACTGCACCCGCACTCGCTGCGGCACGCTTATGCGACCCACCTGTTGAGCGATGGCGCGGATTTGCGGTCGATTCAGGAGTTGCTGGGGCACGCGCGGTTGTCGACCACACAGCGGTATACGCAAGTATCCTTGCAGGACCTGATGGCTGTATATGATAAGGCGCATCCGAAGGCTTGACGCATGGCGGGCAACTTAGAAATCGGAGGAGGCGCCGGCTCCGCCGGAGTCGCCGCCGCTGAAGGTGGGGCCGGATGGGGGCGGCTGGGAGGTGAGGATATTCGGGGATGCCAGGCCGATGGCGGTTACGCCGATGTTCATCCAGGTTTTGTCTTTGCCGGAGAGGCGTTTGGCGGTGAAGCCGTGGCGGATTCCGTCGGGTTTCCGGGCTAGCCAGCGGCGGAGGAACAGGACGATGGCGATTAGCAGGCCACCCAGGAACATCGCGTCCCAACTGTGGCGTTGCCAGCCTAGATACGGCTTGTTGGTGACTAATGTCAGGAAGGCGGTGATAGCTCCGGCGGCGATTACTAAGCGGTCCTTTTCGCGGATGCCCCGGCGAAGTGCGAGGGCCGGAATGAGCCAGATCAGGACCCAGGTGGTCCAGTAGAAAAATGGAGCTTGCTCCGTGGTGGGATGGTCGACGTACCGGAAAAACCGCATCAGGTCGCCGATTGGTATTTGGAGGTTCAGGTCGAGGTAGAGGCCGAACCAGAGGAGCGCTTCAGCGATGGAGTACTGGCTGTTGAGGTAGGTGGCGCGATAGCGAGGTCGTAACGCGACGATAGCGGCGATGCCGCCGGAGTACATGATCGCGACGTTGAGGCGGTGGGTTGAAGGGGGCGGCTCCCAGGGGGCGGGTAGCCAGGCGAGGAAGAGCATGGCTCCGAGAAAGATATAGGACAGGCCGAAGCGATGCCAGATGCAGAAAGAAACAATCGCAGCAGCGGGCGGGACCCAAAAGTCAGCGTGCTCCTTGCCGAACGCGAGATAGGTTCCGATGGAGAGGAATGCGATTGAGGAGACGAGGAGCGCTTCTTCGATTCCGTAGCGATAGAGGCGGGCGGCGGAAACGGTGACCTCGGCCGCGGCATAGGCGAGGGCGGCGAACAGGAGCAAGAACGATCCGATTGTGAAGTCGGGGGCATTCTTCAGGAAGGTAAAGAGAAAGAGAGCGGTGATGGCGCCGAGGATGATCGCGGTGAAGAAGAAGAGGACGAGGCGGAGAAAGATGTTGGTGCGGCGGAGGTCGCAAGGGGTGTCCTGCGCCATGCCGGCGAATTGTTCTGGCGTGATGAAGCCTTGGCTGCGCCAATCGTGGAGCAGGTCGCGAGCGAGGCGCGCTTCTTGACTGGAGTCGGAGTAGGCTCTCATGGCTGCCTTCCGAAGCGGCGCGCGATGGCGACGATGGTGATGAGCATGGCCGTGCCGGTGACGGTGAAGTAACCGAAGATGACGGTGTCGCCGGTCATGCCGCGGACGAGCACGGCGCTGATGCCGATGTAACCGTAGAGGGCGGCATACGCTACGAAGGGAAACTCACGGTTTTTGAGGCCCCAGGCGAGGGACGCTCCGCAGGCGAGAATAAGGCCGAGCAGCCAGGGTAAGCTGCCGTCGCGATTGAACGTTCCGGAGACGAGCGCGCAGAAGAGCACATTGGCGGCGAGGTTGAGATACGCCCCGAGAAAGTGGGGTTTCAGGTTGTGGCGGGCGAGGTTGGCGCCGGCGATGGAGATGAGGAGGCTGTAAAGAATCGCGTAGTAGCGGTATGACTCGTCCTGGTGGGAAGGCCAGCGGGAGATGGTGAGGCCGAACCATCCGGCGAGGGCGGAGAGGGCGAGCGAGAGGACGAAGCGGTTGTCGAAGCGGTAGGCGAGAGAGAAGAAGAAGGCGGCGGTGGAGAGGAGGTACAGGTCCCATTGGCCGGAGAGCAGATGGAACTGTGTCTCGATGTAGGAGAGTTCGAGCGACCAGAGGAGGCAGCCGAAATACAGGACGTAGTCGAAGACAAGGCTGGGCGGTGGAATTTCGGCGCGAGACCAGGCAGGCGCGCGGGAGAAGGTGTAGTAGAGCGAGGCGGCGAGGGCGGCGGTGAGGATGGAGAGGAGGAGGACGTCGCCGAGTTGCTGGGAGAAGGTGGTGACGGTCAAGCCGAGGCCGGCGATGAAGACGAGAATGCCGGCGAAGAGGAGGATGTTGAGTTCGAGGAAGACGGAGAAGGGCTTGCCTTGGGAGAGGTCGGCGAGGACGGCATGCTGTTCGGGCGATAGGACGCCGGACTGCTTCCACTGATCGAGGCGGGTGAGGATGGTCATGGCGTGGCGGTTAGCGGGCTTGTGATCGCTAGGCCGTGAGCAATTCGCGGATGACGCGGCCATGGACGTCTGTCAGGCGGAAGTCGCGGCCGCCGAAGCGGAAGGTGAGGCGTTCGTGGTTGATGCCCAAGAGGTGGAGGATGGTGGCATGAAGGTCGTGAATGTCGAGCGGGTTTTCCGTGACGCGATAACCGTAGTCGTCGGTGGCGCCGAAGATCGTTCCTTTGCGGACACCGCCGCCGGCTAGCCAGAGGCTGAAGCCGGAGGGGTTGTGGTCGCGACCGTCCTTGCCTTGGGCGAAGGGTGCGCGACCGAATTCGCCGGACCAGATGACGAGGGTATTGTCGAGCAGGCCGCGGGCTTTGAGGTCTTTCAGCAGGGCGGCGATGGGCTGGTCGCAAACGAAGGCGTTGGCGGCGTGGCCGGATTTGAGGCCGCCGTGCTGGTCCCATGTGTTGCCGCCGCCTAAACCTTTGGGGCCGACCATGGTGATTTCGACGAAGCGGACGCCGCGCTCGACCAAGCGCCGGGCGAGCAGGCACTGGCGGGCATAGGCGGCTTTGTACTCGTTGTCGGAATCCATGCCGTAGAGCTTTCTGGTGGCTTCGGATTCGTTGCGGAGGTCGACCAATTCGGGAACGGCGGCTTGCATGCGGAAGGCGGTTTCGTAGTTCCGGATGGCCGCTTCCACCTGCATGTTGGGTCCGTTGGATTCGAGGAAGCGGCGGTCGAGTTTGTCCACGAAGGCGAGGCGACCGCGCTGCATTTCAGCAGGTTCCTTGGGCGTGATGTTGTCGAGGGGCTCTTTGCGTTCGGGGAACAGGAACGAGCCCTGATGAACAGCGGGGAGGAAGCCGTTGCCGAAGATATTGATGCCGCCGAGGGGGATTTCGCCGCTGCCGAGGACGACGAAACCGGGCAGGTCTTTCGAGGGACTGCCAAGGCCGTAGCTGACCCAGGCGCCCATGGTGGGGAAGCCGTTGAAGGGCTGGCCGGAGTGGAAGAAGAAGTTGGCCTGGGCGTGCTCCATGAACTTGGCGGTCATGGAGCGGATGACGCAGAGGTCGTCGGCACATTCGCCCATGTGCGGGAAGAGCGCGCTGACGGGGATGCCGCTTTGGCCGTAGTTTTTGAATTCCCACGGGCTGGGGAAGATTGAGCCGTTGTCGTTGAACATCGTACGGTCGATGGAGAACGGGACCGGCTGTCCGGCTTCCTTTTGGAGGCGGGGCTTGGGGTCGAACGAGTCGATGTGCGAGACGCCGCCGGACATGTAGCAGAAGATGACGTGCTGGACCTTGGGCGTATGGTGCGGTTTGAGTTCTTCGGCGAGCAGGGTGTTGAGGGCGAGGGCGCCGAAGCCCATCGAGGCTTGGGTGAGGAGGTCGCGACGGGAGAGGGGGCGCCTAGCGGACATAGAGGAATTCCTTGAGGTTGAAGAGGGCATGGGCGAGGTCGCGGCGGGAGGTTGCAGCGAGGTAAGACTTCATGTCGTCAGCTTCGGCGGGAGTGGCCGGGCGGCCGACGGCGCGGAGGAACATGGTTTCCGCTTCCTCGTTTTGTTGGGCCCATCTGCCGGCCTGTTCGATGACGAACGGGCTATTCATGAGGGCGAGCGATTGGGCGGGGACGTTGGTGACGTCGCGTACGCCGCGCGTGGTGGAGGGCTTGGGAACGTCGAAGACTTCGAGGAGCGGATCGGTGGCGTTGCGGCGGATTTCGAGGTAGACGCTGCGGCGTCCGTTGCCGTTGAGAGGGCCTTTGGGACGGTCGTCCTTGGTCTTGCCGGTTTCGTGGGAGTAGTAGACGGGGACCGAAGCGCCGTACATTTTGGTATCGAGCTGGCCGGAGACGGCGAGCATGGTGTCGCGCAGTTCTTCGGCTTCGAGACGGCGCATGGGCATGTGCTGCCACAACGGTTCGGGTTCGGCGTCGCCGCCCGAGAGCCGGTAGGTTTGGGACAGAGCGAGCATGCGGGTGAGCTTTTTGATCGACCAACCATCGGCGACGAAGCGTGCGGCGAGGTAGTCGAGCAGTTCGGGGTGGGAGGGTTTGTCGCCGAGTTTGCCGAAGTTGTCGACGGTGCGGACAATGCCGCGGCGGAACAGGGTGTACCAGACGCGGTTGGCCATGACGCGGGCAGTGAGGGGATTGTCGGGCGAGGCGACCTCATTGGCGAGTTGGAGGCGCATGGACCGGCGGTCGGCGTAGGGCCGGCTGTTGAGCGCTTCGAGGTAGCGGCGGGGGACGGGCGCGCCGCGACGGCTGACGGCGCCGCGGATGAGCAGGGGTTGGTCGTCACCGCTCTCTTCGAGGATGCCGGGGGCGTGGCGAGGCAGCGGGACGTCCTGCTCGAGCTTGCGGTAGCGGTCGAGCAGGGGGCGCACGTCGGGGAGAGCGTCGAGCGATACGGGCAGGAGGTTCTGGCGGATCAGATGGTCGAGAAGAGCGGCCTGTGTGGCTGTGGCCCGGTTATCGCGCCAGGCTTGGACGGCTTGGCGGAGGGTTGCGGCGATGTGGGTCTGGTAGGCTTGGGGCGAGGCCGGCGGGTCGGCCGGGAGGAGTGCGGCTACGGCAGGCAGGTCGTCTTTGGGGGTGAGTTCGGTGTTGTGAAACAGGATCTGTTGGACGCCGATCCAGGAGCGGCCCTCCTTGGCGTCTTTGCCGGGCGGGACGGTAAGCATGTCGGCCGTGGCGAATTCGATGTAGGCAGTGAAGCCTTTCCAGAAGTTGGTGTTCCAACGGATCCAATGAGGTTTGGAATCGTTGAGGGGGGTGATCTGGTTGTAGATGCCGCCGCGAGGAACGGCGTAGTTCTCAACAATCAGGCGGACGGCTGCGCCGTTTGCGCCCGAGACCTTCATGCTGATGTAGTCGGTATCGATCTTGAACCGAGGGGAAGTGATGATGCCGCTGTGCCTGGGGGTGAGCAGGTGTGTGTAGACGCCTTGCGGCAAGACGCCTGTGATGACTCTGGCGCCTTGGGGTTCGATGGCGATTTCACCCGGCGTGGAGGTGGTATTGAGTCCGTGGATGACCCAACCGGGGTCAGAAGGGTTGAAGGAGTGGGGGAAGTGTTGGGCGTTGAAGGCGCGGCGGGCGGGGAGTTCGTTGGAGTAGAAATGGGCGGCGGCGGTAAGGTCTAAACGGAACGACTCGGTTCGCACAGTGAACCAGGGATTGTCTTGCAATAACTGAGCGGCGGCGGTATCGGCTAGCTTGTCCCAGGCTTTGGCTAATTCGGCCTTGATGGCCAATTTGGATTGCGCCAGTTCAGCGCGGTTCTTGTTGAGGACAGCGGGTTCGTCTGTGGGTATCTGAGTGGGGCGAGCACTGGCGAAGATGCCGAGCAGGGCGTAGTAATCGCGCTGGCTGATGGCGTCGAACTTATGGTCGTGACAGCGGGCACAGGAAACGGTCAGCGCTTGGAAGGTTTTGGAGAAGACATCGATCTGGTTGTCGGTCCACTTGACGCGGTCTTCCCAGGGGTCGACGGGTTGGAAACCGTGCTCGACCATGCGGAATTGGGCGAGGGCGAGGATGGATTCGTTGAGACGCTCAGTGGGGTTGGTGCGCGGATTGGGGAGCAGGTCGCCGGCGAGGTGCTCGCGGATGAGTTGGTCGTAGGGGACGTCGGCGTTGAAAGCGCGGACGAGGTAGTCGCGATAGCGCCAAGCGAAGGGGATGGCGGGATCGCCTTCGCTGCCGTGCGATTCGGTATAGCGCATGAGGTCCATCCAGCGGCGCGCCCAGCGTTCGCCGAAGCGGGGGGATTCAAGAAGGCGGTCGACTACCTTGTCGTAAGCGTTGGAGGACTGGTCGGCGGTGAAGGACTGGATTTCGGCAGGTGTCGGGGGAAGCCCCGTGAGGTCGAAGGTGACGCGGCGGAGCCAGGCGGTACGCCCGGCGGGCTTGGCAGGAGTGAGGCCGCGCTGTTCGAGGCGGGCGAGGATGAAATAGTCGACGGGTTGGAGGGGCCAGGCTTTGTTTTGGACGTTGTTTTGGAGGGCGGGCAGGCTGACCGGCTGGACGGGCTGCCAGGCCCAGTGTTCGCGGCGGCGCTTCCGGAGATCAAAGGCGAGTGTCGCATTCGAGGTGGACGGGGCCTCAGCAGGCCAAGGAACTCCGCGGTCGATCCAGGAGGCGAGTGCCGCGATTTGAGTTTCGGTGAGTTTCCTGCCAGGCGGCATGCGCTTGGGCATTTCGCCGCGGACGGCTTTCACGAGCAGGCTTTCCGCCGAGCGGCCGGGCACGACGACCGGGCCGGCGTCACTTCCTTTGAGCGCGCCTTCGCGAGTGTCGAGGCGAAGTCCGGCAAACGCCACCTTGGCGGCGCCGCTGTGGCACGAGAAGCAGTTTTCGGCCAGAAGGGGCCGGACCTGTTTTTCGAAGAACTCGATGTCTTCCGGTGCCGGGACGGCAGCGAGCGCAGGGACCGCGATGCCGAGAGTGAGCAGAAAGGACAAGAATGGCCGCATGCGGTTCTACCCGGTTTGCGGTCACTGTATCAGACCTGTCGAGAACGCGTCAACGCGCGCCGCGCTAGGCTGGTGATGAAACGAGGTCCGGTTGATGCAACCACTTAGCTGGAGCGAAATTGTGGAGAAAACGCGCGACTTTCAGGAATCGCGGCTGCTGCTGACGGGCATCGAGCTCGATGTGTTTACCGCAGTGGGGAATGGCGCACTGGCGGGGCAGGTAGCCGGGCGCATCGGGGCGGAAGTACGGTCGGCCACGATGCTGCTGGATGCGTTGGTGGCGATTGGGGCGCTGATCAAGCGGAACGATGTCTACTTCAATACGGCCGATACGGCGCGGTTTCTGGTGGCGGGATCTCCGGATTACCAGCGGCCGGGACTGATGCACCGCGTGAACCTGTGGCGGACCTGGTCGACATTGACCGAGGCGGTACGCGCTGGAACGGCGGTGGAGATACCGGGAGTCGAGCGGCGGGACGACCAGTCGTGGACCACCAACTTCATTTCAGCAATGCACTCGATTGCGACGCGAGCGGCGATCGAGATGCTGAGGGTGTGCGATGCGGGCGGCGTGAGCCGGATGCTGGATGTGGGCGGCGGGTCGGGCGCGGTATCGATTGCGTTTGCGCGAGCGAACCCGGAGCTACGGGCGGAGGTGCTCGATCAGCCGGCGGTAGTTGATCTGGCGCGCCGGTATATCGCTGCGGCTGAGTTGGAGGGTCGGGTAACGGCTAAAGTTGGAGACCTGACGCATGACGAATTCGGGGAAGGGTACGACCTGGTGGTGTTGTCGGCGATTTGTCACATGCTTAGTCCGGCGGAGAATAGAGATCTGTTCCGGCGGTCGTACCGTGCCCTGAACGATGGGGGCAGGGTGTTGATTCGGGAATTTATCGTAGGTCCGGACCGAACGGCCCCGAAGCTAGCCGCGCTGTTTGCGTTGAACATGCTGGTGGGAACGCGGGCGGGGTCAACCTATACCGAGCAGGAATATCGTGAGTGGCTGCTGGAGGCGGGCTTCCGCCAAGTGGACCGGCCGGTGGCGGATGGGGATTTCCTGACCGGCAGGCGGTAGCGCCGTTAGTGTTTTGCGGTGTGAGCAGCCGCTTTTGCGGCATTGGCAAAAGCAGTTGGCTCCGCTTTCATGCCGGTGTCGCTCAGGACAACGATATCGACGCGGCGGTTACGCTGGCGGCCGGTCTCTTCGTGGTTGTTGTCGACGGGGGCGTTATCAGCGTAGCCGGCAATGGAAAAGCGGGCCCGAG
Source organism: Bryobacterales bacterium (assembly GCA_020846745.1). Lineage (GTDB taxonomy): Bacteria > Acidobacteriota > Terriglobia > Bryobacterales > Bryobacteraceae > JADLDI01. The sequence goes on from JADLDI010000032.1 coordinate 131,487, forward strand.
GAACTTCGCAACACTGGACGACCAACTCCATCATCGCGATGGCGCGGGCGGCGGAGAGTTCCCAATTGCTCTGGAAGCGGGCATCGGCGCGGACCGGAACGGCGTCGGTGTGACCTTCGCAGCGGATTGGGTTCGGGAGGGTACGGATCAGGTCGGCGACTTTTTGAACGGCGGAGTAGGTATCGACGGGAATCTCGTCGGTGCCGGACGGGAAGAAGGCGGACTGCTGGAAGCTGATGACCAGCCCCCGATCTTCCATGGTGAGCTGCATTTGGCCGGTGTTGATCTCTTTCAGAAGCTTCTCTTCGAGGTCCTTCTTGGCGGCCTTGAGATCGATGTTGCGGCCTTGCTTCGTTTCATCCCCGACGAGTTTGGATTGGCCGCCGGGGCCGCGTAATTGAGCGTTGCCTTTACCTTTGTCGTCCGGGGTTCCGCCGAGGATGCCGGCGATGGCACTGCCGAAGTGGCCCTGATCGAGAGCTTCTTTCATGGCATCGCTGAATTGTTGTGCTTTTCCTTTGTCGGTTTGGGAGCTGGCGAACATGACTACGAAGAATGCGAACAGCAGAGTAATGAAATCGGCATACGATACCAACCACCGCTCGTGATTCTCGTGTTCCTGCTTTTTACTCCGCCGGGCCACTGGGAACGCCTTTCTTGCCCGCCGCTCCACCGCCGTGAGGCGCGAACGCTTCGAGTTTGCTACGAATCAGTTTGGGGTTGAGCCCTTCGACAATGCCGACGATGCCTTCGAGGATCATCTCTTTGACCTGCATGGCCTCGTGTGCGCGGGCCTTGATCTTGTTAGCCACAGGCAAAAAGAAGATGTTGGCGACACCCACGCCGTAGACGGTGGCCACAAAGGAAACAGCGATGCCATGGCCGACCTTTTCGATGTCGGCCAAATCTTTCATGACCTGAATGAGACCCAACACGGCGCCGATGATGCCGACCGTAGGGGCATAACCTCCGGCTGCTTCGAAGACCTTGGCCTCTGATTCCGCAATGTGTTCTTCCATCCCCATTTCGAGTTCGAGCATTTTGCGGAGTTCCTGGATGTCGGTGCCGTCGACGGCAAGATTGAGGCCTTTCCGGAGGAATGGATCCTGGATAGTGGCCGCGTCCTGTTCGAGGGCCACGATTCCGTTTTTCCGGGCTTTATTGGCGTACTCGATCAATTGCTCGATGACGGATTCCATCGGTGCGGACTTCTGCATAAAGACTTGACCAAGCTTTTTCATAGCGCTGATACAGATTGGCAGTGGCGTGCTGATGAAGACGGCGCCGATGGTTCCGCCGAGCACGATGATTGCCGCCGTGTATTGCGCAATGTCTTTGATCGCGCCGCCTTCTAAGAGGAGGCCGCCGACAATACCACCGATCGCCACCAACAAGCCCAGCAACGTTGCAATGTCGGGCTTGACGCCACCCGTTTTCGGCTGATCTGCCATGACGGCTTATATTTCCCTATCCTGAACTGCATCTGCCGGAACATCACTCCCGCCGGAAACGATTTCCGGCCGCACGATCGCCCGCCGAAATTGAATCACTCGTTCGATCACCTCTTCTGCCGATTCGAGAACAACAAACTTCTGTCCAGTCGTCATCGAGAGCACCGTATCCGGCGTACTTTCGACATGCTCTATAAGGTCGCTGTTGACGACAAGCGGCCTATGGTTGATGCGGGTGAGCCGGATCATTCGGTATACATATCGGCGGAACGGGGGCGTGTCTGTAGGTTGGAGAAAGATTCAAAAGGAGGAAACGGCGCTCGATAAGTGCAATTGGTGGAACGCGAATTGATGGCGAAGGCTGCAAGTCAGACGGCTCAAACGGCGGGTGCTTTGCTGCAAGCGCTGGCCGATCAGGATATCCGAGGGGTGGAGACAGCTGTCATACGGGCGCAGTTGCTGGCGCAGATGAACGAGTTGGATGCCTGGACCGAAGAGAAGATCGATCTTTTGAACGCAATTGCAACAGCGTTCAGACAAGGTACGGCCGGCGTGGGGGCACTGAAGTTGCTAGTGCATGTGGCGCGCGATCCGGCTAATCCAACCCGGTTGATGTGATTCAGGCGGTCCACCAGATTGGGCGAACGCCGAGGTAAGGACCAGAGCGGAAGCGGGCAGCCGTAGGACTACTTCTTCTCTTTAGGCGGTTCAGCCGGCTTGCCGTCGTTGGTCACGGGTTCGCCGAACGTGATCTTCGTATCTGCCTTAAACTGCTTGTAATCTTCGTAGCGAACGTTCATGCGGATCTTGACGATCTGGCCGTCGTCGAAGAAAAGCGTGTCGTTGGCGGAAGTATAGGTCGGGAACCAGAATTTGCCGTCGATCTGTTCGCGGAAAGTCTCAAACTTGGGGAACTTGTTGTCGAAGTTCTTTTTCGCGAGACCGGTACCGCGGCCGTAGGATTTGACGATCTGCAGGTCGCGGTCGTCTACCCAGACGATGCCCGAGAAGTACCGCTGGCCGGCTTCCATCTTCTTGGGTTTCACCGCAAAGACAAAGCAGGGGATCTCGTCCACCTGCTCGTGCCCGAGATAACGAACCGCGTACTTATCGATGTCTTTTGAAGTCAGCACAAAGGGCTGGACGGCGCGCAAATCCTGCTCGTCTTCCGGCGTCAGCCCGATCAGGCGCAGCGTCGGAACCGGAGCTTTGACGATCCGCTCGGTACGTTTGCCGTCACCGCTGAAGGTGATGTCGGAGGTCACTTCGAATTTGCCGCCGGGCGTGCCGGACTGATCGTATTCAAAAATACGCGCTGTCTGGCGGTAGATATAGTTTTCCCGAGCCCGGGCGAACTCGGTTTCCTTGGCGGCGAACTTCTGGATGATGTCCTGAATCTGCTGTTCGGAAAGGTCTTCCTTGCCCGCCGCAAACAGCGAGCCGACAGCTAGCGCGAAAGCTAATACGAATCGCATGGGGTTCTCCTCGTTTGGATGCGGCTAACCCAGAATGTGTTTCGCGATCGTCAGCCGCTGCATGTTGGAGGTGCCTTCGTAGATGCGGCCGATTTTCGCATCCCGGTAGAGTTTTTCCACCGGGTAATCCTTTGTAAATCCTACACCACCGAGGACTTCCACCGCTCGCGAGGCGACCGTTTCAGCGATCAGCGAACTGTAGTATTTCGCCATCGCGGCTTGCTTCAGGAAGGGCTTGCCGGCTTCGCGCAGGCGGGCTGCGTTGTAAACCAGGAGGCGGGCGGCTTCTAATTCCGTCGCCATGTCCGCCAGTTCCAACTGGACCGCCTGGAAGGTACCGATGGGTTGGCCAAACTGTTTACGCTGCTTGGCGTAGGCGACAGCGTGGTCCAGTGCGCCGCGTGCGAGCCCGATCATCTGACCACCGATGGCGATCCGGCCTTCGTTCAGCGTCTCAATCGCGACCTTGTAGCCCTGTCCCGGGGTGCCGAGTACGTTCTGCTTGGGGACCTTGCAGCTATCGAAGATCAATTCGCAGGTGGAGGAGGCGCGGATGCCGAGTTTGTCCTCCTTCCGGCCAACCTGGAAGCCCGGGGCGCCGCGTTCGACAAGGAAACACGTAATGCCTTTGTATCCAGCCGAAGGGTCGAGGGTGGCAAAGACCAGGAAGAGTCCGGCTTCCTGGGCGTTGGTGATCCAGAGTTTGCGGCCGTTCAAGGTATAGGAGTCGCCCGTATCCGCGGCACGGGTTTGCAGGGCGAATGCATCGGAGCCGGAACCGGCTTCCGACAGGGCATAGCTTGCAATGGTATCCTTCGCCAGCCGCGGGAGGTATTGCCGCTTCTGCTCGGCGGTGGCCCAGCGGAGCAGCGCGTTGACCACAAGCGTATTCTGCACGTCCACAATCACCGCCGCCGACGGGTCTACCGCGGCCAACTCCTCGACAGCGAGCACCGCCTGGAAAAATGTCCCGCCCTGGCCGCCGTACTCCTCGGGGATTTCGATCGACATCAAGCCGAGCTCGAAGAACTGCTTCAGAATCTCCGGCCGGAAGTGCGCGGCATCGTCCATTTCGCGGACGTGGGGGCGGATTCGATCGCGGGCGAACTGGCGGACGGAATCCTGGAACATCTGCTCCTCGTCGGAGAGGAACGTCAGGGGAGTGGACATATGGGTTTAGTGTAGAGCGGAGCCGCGGCCGCGGGGCAACCGGATAACCGGCGGCGGCTGATTTCGTCTCGCACTATTTTGATTTGAAAGAACTTAGCCCGAATTGGGTTCGTTTCGCAAATTGGGCCGCAGTCACCCTGACGAGCCGGCTGCTTACAGGAAGAACTCCTTGAACCGCTCGAGCAGGGACTTATCCTGTGGTTCGTTCTCGGCAGGGAGCGTTTCGCGGAGTTGCTCCAGCAGCTTACGCTGATCGCGAGTCAGCTTCGTGGGAGTGCGGACGTCGATGTGGACGATCAGGTCGCCGCGGCCGCCGCCGTTCAGGTAGGGAATGCCTTTATTGCGCAGCCGGTACTGGTCGCCGCCCTGGGCGCCTTCGGGGATCTTGACGCGTTCGAGGCCGTCGAAGGTCAGCAGGTCGACTTCGGTACCTAATGCGGCCTGGGCGATGTTGACGGGGATGATGCAGTGGAGGTCGTTTTCGTCGCGCTTGAAGACCTTGTGCTCGCGGACCTTGAGGACGACATAGAGGTCGCCCGCGCGGGCGCCCGGTTGGCCGGGTTGACCTTCGCCGGTGAGCTTCAACCGGGTGCCGGTATCGACACCGGGGGGAATGGTGACCTTCAGCTTGCGTTCGCTCCGCTTGTAGCCTTCGCCACGGCACTCCGTGCAGGGACGGCGGATGATCTGACCGCGGCCGGCGCATTGCGAACAAGTGCGCCGGATCGAGAGAAAACCTTGCTGGTAGACGACTTCGCCACGGCCGCGGCACATGGGGCACTGGGTGAGGCCATCGACCGGTTCGGCACCGGATCCGCCGCAGCGGGTGCAGTGGTCGAGGCGGGGCACCTGGATATCGATGCCGGCGCCGCGGATGGCGTCCTCTAAGTCGATCGTCAGGTCGTACCGGACATCTTCTCCGCGTTGCGGACCACGGGACCGCGAGCGGTTGCCGAAGATATCGCCAAAACCGAAGAAGTCGCCCAGGATATCGGAGAAATCGGAAAACGCAGACGGGTCGAAGCCTCCGCCTTGAGTGGCGGCGGAAACGCCCTGGTGACCGTACCGGTCGTAGGCGGCGCGTTTCTGCGGGTCGCTCAGAATGCCGTACGCTTCGGCCGCCTCTTTAAACCGCTCCTCGGCGTCTTTGTCTCCGGGGTTGCGGTCCGGGTGGTATTTGAGCGCCATTTTGCGGTACGCGCTCTTGAGAGACTGGTCGTCGGCAGCCTTCTCGACGCCTAGGATTTCGTAGTAATCTCGCTGGGTCACGGCCGGACAGCTACCTTCACCATCGCGGGCCGCAGGAGGCGCCCCTTAAAGCGGTACCCGCGTTGATACTCTTCGACAACAGTATGGTCTTCCACGTCTTCGCGTTCCTCGCGCTGGATTCCATTATGCACGTTAGGATCGAACGGTTGTCCGACCGATTCGACCGGTTCGAGGCCGAGTTTCGTGAGCGAGTCCAGCAGCCGCTGATAGATCAGTTCCATACCTTTGGCATAGTCCCGAAACGCCTGGTCATCGACATCGGCGGGCACGGCCTTGAGGGCGCGCTCGAAATCGTCGAGGATGGGCAGCAGGGCCATCGCAGCGTCCATACTGGCCGTCTCGCGAATGTCGAGTTTCTCGCGTTCGACGCGGCGGCGAAAGTTATCGTAATCGGCCTGACGGCGCAAGACGAGGTCCTGCAGTTGGGCCCTTTCGGCAAGAGCGGCGTCGAGCTGAGCCGCAAGATCTGCCGCTTGAGATGATGACGTAGTGGTATTGTCGGCAGATTGCTGATCGACTTCCGTTTGATCAGACGACTCCGCAGACTTCTTCCCGTTGATATCCATGACTTCCTTCTAAAGAGGCTCCCCCGGCCGCCAAATACTAGTTTAGGATGGCAGGCTTGAGAATGCGCGGCCGACATGCAGGACGGCCGACATGACCCGTTCGTAGTCCATCCGCATGGGTCCGAGGACAGCCATTTTGGCGGACATCCCCCCAGGCAGCAGGACCGATATTCCGATGAGGGAGAGCTCGCCCATGCTGGGGTGCTCTTCCTGCAACCCTATCTGGACGCCGAGTTCGCCGTCACCGGCTTCGAGAAAGCGCTCGAGCAGTTGCAGCATGCGCTTCTTCTCTTCCAGGGCACGGAAGAGTTCTTTCAAGCGTTCCTTGGTGAGGTGCAATTCGAAGGCGACCAGGTTGGAGGCGCCTTCCATATGGATTTCGGGTTCCAGGTGGACGTCAAGGAACCCTTTCTCGTAAAGCAGGATGAGCCGGCGGAGAATGGAATCGTAAGCGGCGCTGGTTTGCTCGAGCCGCTTGCGCAGTTCCTCTTGCATGTCGGCGATCATCCACCCGGAAAAGTTCTCGTTGATGTAGTTGCGGATGGAGGTGAGTTCAATCGACGAGATGGGTTCGTCGAGCAAAATCAGACGGTCGCGAACCAGACGGTCGCGCGTCACGACGATCATCATAACCCGTCGATCTCCCAGGGGTAGTAGTTCCACCTGATCGAGCGTTTGACTGACGGTTGGAATGGCGGCCGTGATGCCGACGCCCTGCGTCATCTCCATCAGCAAATGGGACGCGCGTTCCACCCGGGTTTCAACGGAGCCGGCTTCGTTCAGCTCCTCGCGGATGCGGCCGAACTCGGGACTCAGCAGGCGCTTGCCGGGCAGGGAATCCACGAATACACGGAAGGCTTTCCCGGTTGGCACGCGGCCCGCAGATGTATGAGGCTGTTGGAGATAGCCGTCGGCGGCCAACTGCTGCATGATGGCGCGGACCGACGCGGGACTCAGGTTAAACCGCCGCAGGCGCGAGATGTTTCCTGAAGCCACGGGTTCCCCGGTCTCGATGTATGCTTTGACCACCGAGCAGAGGATCTGTTCCGACCGGGGTGAAAGTCTATCGTTCTCACTCATCCCAGTTGTACACCTAGGCGTCTGTCTCCATTGTAAGAAGCCGGAAATTGGCGGGTCAACCAGTGCTGGCGACTGCTACAATTAAAAAGCTTGAAAACGGACGTACATGCCCGTTTTCGCTGGAGTATAACTTAAGTGCGCGCGCTACGGTTTTTGCTTCACACCTATTCCTACCTTTTTCATATAGTGTTGGCATTGTTTCTGTTTGGCATCGCCTTTGTGGCCTGGATCACACATGCCGGAAACTTCGACCTGCCGATGATCCCGTGGGCGACAGGGACGAAGCTGATCCCGTTTCTGCTGATCGCGGCGCCGATCGGGATATTGTCGGTGGCGCTGGCCGTGACCGGCCGGTTGCGTTCCCTGTTCGCCGTATGGACGATCTTCGTCCTGATCACCGTTTTCTGGGGATTCTTCTTTGGATCGTATAGCTACGCCGGTATGGATGCGTTCCGAACAGCGCTATGGTTCGCGGGCGGGGCGTTGCTGGCGATGGTGGGCGGTATAAGCCAGTTGAAGCCGTTGCGGTAGGGAATTGCAGATTAGGGTTATTGTCCGAAGCCCGAAGTCAACGCTCCGGGGAGTGTGACTGCTCGCCGCCCGAACGCTCCGACCCCCGTACCCCCGTTTGACTCCCGTTTCGCCCCATCGGTATCATGAATACGCAGTATCGCCAATCCTGGGCGCGCACCGAGCGTGTCCCTTTGTGAAGGAGTAAACCATGGGTCCGTTGGGCTGGCAGGAAACTATCTTCATCTTTATCCTTGCCTTGCTCATCTTCGGCCCTAAGAAGCTGCCGGAATTGGGCAAGACCATTGGCAAGGCGATGACAGAGTTCCGGCGCGCCTCCTCCGAGCTCAAGTCCACTTGGGATCGGGAGATGGCGTCGTTGGAGCGTGAGAATGAGTCGCTGAAGGACGTTGCACGGTCATACCAGAACGAGATCGACAATACGATGTACGATTCGTCGCCCTCGTCGAACTATGACAGCAACAATTCCTACTACGATTCTGGATACGAGTATGGCTATGGCTCGGACACCACGTCCACCTCGGCCGACTCTTCGACTGTAAGCGCTGCTGAATCTTCGAGCGCTGAACTGACCGCTGGACAGGCGACCACCGTTGCCGAAAACAACGGCGCGGCTGCGGCGACCGATGCTGCCCCGGCGGCTCCTGCTGGCTCCAACCCGCAGCCTGCTGCCCCGGCCGGCGAATCAAAACCAGTTCAGGCTTAACAAAGACGTAGAAGCGTTTCGAACAAAATGGAATCGGCTGACAATAAACAGGGCCAACCTGCGCCCGATAACTCCTCTGCCCCGGCGCCGTCTACCCCGGCGCCGGAACCTGTCTCCCAAACCACCGACTCCACCGATTCCTATACCTATTACGACGATTATGGTTACGACCAGACCTCGTCATCGGCGTCCGTGACCGAGCCCGCTCCTCCTACTCTTCCCGCTACCGCCGCCGCTGCTCCACCGCCTCCGCCCGATCCGCCCAAAGCAAAAGAAGACGACGATGAAGACGATGACGGCATGCTCCGCATGTCGTTCCTCGAACACCTGGAGGAACTCCGCTCCCGGCTGCTCAAAGCCCTGCTCGGCATCGGCCTTGCGTTCGTCTGTTCGCTTTACTTCACGAACGACCTCTGGCAGATCATTTCCGCACCCGCCAAACGCGCTCTTGAACTCAACGGCGTCAAAGATCCCCGCCTGGCAGTGCTTACTCCTACCGAAGCTTTCTCGGTTATCTGGATTAAGCTGCCGATTCTTACGGCAATATTCCTCGCGGCTCCGTGGGTGTTGTATCAGGTCTGGGCATTTATTGCTCCCGGTCTTTATAAGAAAGAACGCCGGTGGGCGGTACCGTTCGTTCTCTCTACCGCCGGCCTTTTCATACTGGGCGGCTTATTCGCTTACTTTGTCGCGTTCCGGTTCGGTCTGGCATTTTTGCTGGGTATTGCTGTCGGCGGCGACCTTCAAACCGTTGTATCTATTACCGAGTACTTCGACCTATTTATTAACGTAACTCTTGGTATGGGTATAGTGTTTGAATTACCCGTCCTGATCTTCTTCTTAGCCCTGCTCCGCATTGTTTCTCCGCAGTTCCTCATCAACCATTCCCGGTACGCGATTCTCATCATCACGGTAATCGCGGCCATCATCACCCCTACTCCCGACGTGTACAACTTGATGCTTATCACGTTGCCAATGACGGCTTTGTACTTCGTCGGCGTCTTTGCGGCCTACCTGCTGTGGCTGAGCCGTGAACAGAAGAGGTTCCCCTGGGGAGTTCTACTCCTGATGCTATTAGGCATAGGACTACTGGTGGGCGGAGCACTGTATTTCGCGACAACGAAATACGGATTTCACTTCACTTCGCATTTCCCGTACCTGGTACGCTGAACCGATCGATCTAATAGACACGGCTAAGTCGCCCTTCTAGGATAGGGATGTTCTTATACGGAACATTTCCCTTGGAGGGCCGCTTGGATCTTACTAAATATATCCGTGAGTTACTGCGGGAACGCGACCGACTCGATGAAGCAATTGCTACTTTGGAACGGCTGATAGAGGAAAATCCGGCGCTCGCCAGCACCCGCCGCCGCGGACGCAAGAGTATGAATCCGACGGAACGGCGGGAAGTTTCGAAGCGGATGCGCGCTTACTGGGAGAAGCGCCGCAAAGAGCAGATCCGGAAGCCGCCGGAGGCGGCGAACGCCGCTACTGCTTGAAATACCACAGCCAGAAGTACTGCTCGCCCGCGCCGTGACGATGGCGAGGTTCAAAGCCGCAACGTTCCGCCATGGCGACGGCCTGCTCGTCAGAGAACGAGACACCGAGCCACGTATCGTCCGGCTTGGCCTCGGTGGTTACATTCCCCTGAACCTGAAACTTGAATAACCCGCCCGGCCGCAGCAACCGGTGGACATCCCTAACGTAAGTCTCGATAATTTCGCGGCTTGGAATGTGTTGAAACACGATCGTGGAAAACGCAAAATCCACCTGAATGTCGCCCAACACCGACAAATCCCGGCCATTGTTCTGGAAAACATGCGCATTCGGATGGCTCGCCAGCGCCGCTCTGGCCCGCGCTACCATCTCCCCGGAAACATCCACGGCGTACACTTCCCCGAACAATCCAGCCAGTGCCCGCGTCACCCGCCCGGCCCCACAGCCGATTTCCAGGACTTTCATCTGCTTCGGGTCTTTCCCCTGGCAGATGTTGGTCATATCCGTCAGAATCTCTTCCTTAACGGTGCGCTCGCCGGAAGCAAAAAACGCCTCATCCGTCCAATCGTCACGCTCGGTGTTGACGTAATACCGGGCATTCTCGCGAGCCCGCTCGTCCCAGTCCTTACGCATCAATTCAGCTTGCTGTTGGGGAGTCAATGAACCCATCAGTTTTATGGTAGTCCATGCTAGACTGAATGCTGGTTCACAAGGTGTGGGCGGCTAGCTCAGCTGGGAGAGCACCACGTTCGCAACGTGGGGGTCGTGGGTTCGAATCCCATGCCGTCCACCAAATCCACCCCATCCAGACTTTGAAGGCACAACCGGCTAGTACTCGACCGGTTTGCCGGTTCGTTTGAGGCTTTTGGGGATACTCATTTGCAGCGTTATATAAGAAGGCCGGTCGAAGCCGCGATGGAAGATCTTGCCGGCGGCGTAGCCGGGGACGATGTCGCCGATGGTGCCGACGATCAGGTTGGCATGCTCGGATGTGGTTTTGTGGACGTGGGTCATGAGGGCCAGCATTTCGGCCCAGGCGACTTTGAGGGCATCTTCCCAGGTGGCGCCGATGCCGGCGGTATACCAGCGGTCGGCGGTTTCGACGACGACACCACCGTTGGGAAGGTCGGGCGCTTTGTCGACTTTTAGGGTTACGGTGACGTCGATCTCAACGCCGGTACCGGTGAGTTCGCCGTCGCTCATGTAGGCGTGCGCATCGCCGATGGTGAGCAGACCGCCATAGCGCTGGGCGCGAATGTAGACAGTGCTGCCGGCCTTGACGGAATTGAAGTCGAGGTTGCCGCCGCTATCCCAGATGCTAAACGGAAGGGCGGAGGCGCTGGCCAAGTGGATGACACCGATCATGGGACGGATGGGGACTACGAAATCGGGCGGGAAGTGGGCCATACCGTCTTTGATGGGGGTCAACACGCGCATGGGGCCGCGGACGGGACCGTGGTTGTTGCTGTAGCCGTAGGGGCCGGGGACCACGTCGATGATCTTGATGGCGAGCCAGTCCCGGGGTTTGACACCTTCGATTTCGAAGGGTCCGGCGGGGCGGGATCCTCTGGGGGGCGTGACGTTGGGATCAGGCACTACGCCGGGCTTAAGGTCGGTATCGCCGGTATCGCCGGGGACGTCGATAATGACGGTTTCGCCGAGCTTGAGCGTGCCGCGGATCTTGCCACGGTCCGGATCGTTGGGTCCTGTGAAGTAAGGAGTTCGGGTGAAGCGCCGGGGCTGGGTTTGGGCGGACGCCGCCGGTGTAAATGTGAGCGCCAGGGCGGCGGCCGACAGACTGAGAAGGAAGAATGCTCGCATGATCTCCTTTTCCTTGACCAATGGGCGATTAGAACACAAACTTCAGTGCGAGCTGAATGATGCGCGGGTCGCCGGCCGATGATACGCGGCCGAAGGTGGGGGTGCCGACGGTAAGGCCGACGGAACCGGGAGCGCCGAAGAAGGGAGTGTTGGTCGCATTGAAGATTTCTGTCCGGAACTGTAGTTTCATTTCTTCTCGAATCGGGATGTTCTTGAAAACGGAGAAGTCGAAATTGACGAGGCCGGGAGCGCGGACGACGTTGACGCCCTGGTTGCCGTAGAAGTTGCCGGCGGCGATTTCGGCGTTGGTGGGAATGGCGAAGGCGGCGGCATTGAGCCAGTTGTGGGGCTGGCGGGCGGAGGCGGTGGGGTCGCCGACGAGGTTGGGGCGGCTGACGGTATCGGTTTTGCCGAGGGAATAAGAAAGTGTCGGCGTGAGCGGGAAGCCGCCCTGCATGGTGGTGATGCCGTTGATCTGCCAGCCGCCGAGCATGAGGTCGACTGCGCGGGGCGCGCTGGTGAGAAAGCGCTTGCCGCGGCCGAAGGGGAGTTCGTAGAGGTAGCTGGTGACGAACCTTTTGACGATGTCGTATTCGAGGGGACCGTACTCGCGGGAGAGGTTGGTGGGGTCCTGAATGGAGAAGCCATTGATGCCTTCGGTGATGGCGGGGGCCATACCGAGCGCGCGCGACCAGGTGAAGCTGCCGACGACGGACAAGCCGTGCGAGAAGCGCTTTTCGAGGCTGACGATCATGGCGTTGTAGTTGGAATAGCCGGAGGGGGTGAGGTAGTTGATGGGTCCGAGCAGGGTTGTCACGCGGCGCCGCGTCTGCGGATTGGAACTATCGTTGGGCAGGGCGGGATAGGCATCGTTGACGGGCTGGACCATCAACACTCGGGACGACCGGTTGCCCATGTAGCCGACTTCGAGGACCATGTTGGCGGGCAGTTGCTGCTGGATGTTGACGTTGTACATCTGGGTGAAGTCGGGCCGGGTGTTGGGGTCGCGAGCGGTCATGACGGGGTTGACGGGCGCTTGAGCGAGGGGGCTGTTGGGCACCAGGGGCATTGAGACGAGCAGTGTGGGATTGATGTTGTTGCCGATCAGGTTGTACTGGACGCGCGTGGGCGGGTTCAACGACGGGACGAAGTTGACCACATCGGGGAAGCCGTTGAAGACGCCATAGCCGGTGCGAATGACGGTTTTCGAGGTGAGCTGGTAGGCGATGCCGACGCGCGGGGCGAAGTTTTTGTAGGTGTTGCGGAGGAGATTGTCGGCGTACTCGTCGCCGCGGCGGACGGGGATGGTCGGGAACAGGACGTTCTTCATGGCGTTGAAGACGGCGTCGGATTGGCGCTTGGGGACGACGATGGTGACGTTCTTGGAGTTGAAATCGAAGAGGACGTTGCTCGAGTTGCCATAACGTTCGTAATTGGCGGGATTGTAGGCCCACTGGACGCCGAGGGTGATGGTGAGTTTGGAGGAGAGACGCCAGAGGTCCTGGGCGTAGGCGAGGTAATCGGTACTGAAGTCGTAGGCGGTGGCGCGGTTGCGGAACTGGCCGCTGGCGCCGATGCCTAACAGAAAGTCGGCCACGGCGTTGCCGCTCGCGCCGAAGCCGGGCTGGTTGGTGTAGACGCCGCTGAAGCTGAGGGTGCCGCGGCAGTTGGTGCAGACGAGTTGGTTATAGAAGCGCTTGTCGCCGACGCGGAAGCCGAACTTGAAGGTGTGCGCGCCGCGGATGGCGGTGTAGCTATCGGAAAGCTCGTATTTGATGAACGGCTGGGAGGTGGTGCCGCCGCTGCCGACGGCGGAGAATCCGGCGACGGACAGTACGGCCAAGCCGCCCGCGGGCGCGCCCGGGTCGGGAAAGGCGGTAATGCCGTACTGGGAGTTGAGGTTTTGGGCGGATTCGAGGTTGATGATACTGGCGGTGCTGCGCAGGTAGCCGACGCGGAAATCGTTCAGGTCGGTGGGCTTGAAAATGTGGGTCCAGGTGATGTTGCCGGTGCGCTGCCCAAATTCGGACGTGCCGCCGGCGCCGCCGTCGCGCACGCCATCGGCGGGGAACCCCAAAGCGGGCGCGGCCAGTTGTGTGGTGTCGCCCCAGATGATGCGGCCGGATACGGTGTCTTTCTCTGAACGAACCCAGTCGAACTTGGTGAGGGTGGTGTTGATGTTTCGGGAGGAGCCGACGTTGCGGACGAAGTTGGGAGAGCCGGCGACGTTGGGTCCGGGGACCTTGCTGATGAGGTCGCGGGTGGCGGGGTTCATGCGGCTGACCGGGATGATGTTGTCCGGGAAGGGCGTGCGGACGAGCGATCCGTTGGGGAGGGTTTGCAGGGAGTATGGGTCGAAGATCTGGCCGGCGCGGACGGATGCGCCGGTGGGGTCGGCGCCGATGACGTTGCCGAGTTGCGGCGCGAAGTTGCCGGCCTTTTGGGCATCGGTGAACACCTGGCGGGCAATGACGGAGTCCTGGCGGACGCGGTGGCCTTCGTAGTTGCCGAAGAAGAATAGCTTGTTGCGGATGATGGGTCCGCCGAGACTGGCGCCGAACTGGTTGCGGGTGAACTGGGGCTTGGAGGCGGTGGGCGCGGTGAAATAGTTGCGGGCGTTGAGTTCGCGATTGCGGACGAAGTCGTAGAGTGAGCCGTGGAGGGAATTGGTGCCGGACTTGATGGTGGCGTTGACGACGGCGCCGCCCAGACGCCCGGTGTCGGCGCCATAGTTGTTCGACTGGACCTTGAATTCCTGCAGAGAATCGACGGGCGGGTGAGCCTGCGCTCCGCCGCCGACGACGAAGCTGTTGTTATCGGCGCCGTCGATGAGGAAGTCGGTCTGGCTGGTCCGGTTGCCGCCGAGGTTCATGACGGCGGATTGGGGATTATAGGAGTCGTAGGTCCCATAGGTGACCGCGCCGGGCGATAGCAGGGCGAGTTGGAGCCAGCTGCGGCCGTTCAGCGGCAGTTCGACGATCTTCTGGTTGTCGACCACTTGCCCGATGGTGGCGTCCTCTGTTTGGAGGAGTGGGGGCGCTCCGGTGACGAGGACGTTTTCGGAGACTGTGCCGACCTGCATGGGCATGTCGACACGCAACCGGTCGTTCACGCGGGCTTCAATCGCTTCGCGGACGGCGGTGCTGAAACCTTTCGCCGTGACCGAGATGTTGTAGACACCGGGGCGAAGTTGGGGCGCACGGTAGAAGCCGGACGCATCCGATACGGTGCTGAATGCCGCGCCGGATGCCTGGTTCTTTACGGTGATGACAGCGCCGGCGATGGCGCCGCCCGATGAGTCTGTAATCTGGCCGGTGATGCTGGCGCTGTCCTGCTGGGCCCAGGCAGGCATCGCGGTGAGAGCGACGCCGAGGATTGTGAGGAAGAGAACCCGCGAAGCCGAGTACATCGAAAACTCCTTCAGGCAACAGATGTGTTCACAGCACGAGAGCGGAGGTGCGCGTGATGGACGAGCAGTGGAGAGAGGATGATATCGTATCGCCAGACGTTATACAAGAGACGTCAGTTGGCCCGAGTTGGCCGCGGCAGGTGTCGACACGGCAGGTGTCGGGAAGCGGAAGGCGGCGCTAAATCACTGCCTCCAACGTTTCAGGAAGTCGAGCACGAAGGCGTCGCGGCGGGCGCGGACGGCGGCGGGGTCCTTTACTGACCAGTCGTAGAAGCCTTGGCCGGTTTTGACGCCTAGCTTGCCTTGTGCGACGAGGTCGTTCATCAACTGCGGGGCTTTCGGATCGTTGTTCAGATCCTGGGCTACGTAGTTGACGATGCTGGAGGACATGTCGAGCCCTACCATGTCCTGATGCTCGAAAATTCCATATACGGGCAAGCGCAAACCGAAGCCGGATTTGGCGCAGAGGTCGACGTCTTCCACGTCGGCAATGCCTTCCTGCACGATGTTGACGGCTTCGCGGACCAGCGCCATCTGGAGGCGGTTGCCGAGCTGGCCGGGAGTGTCGCGCTTGACGATGATACCGACCTTGCCGCAATCCTCCAGCAGCTTCTTCAAGGCCACCGCCAGCGAATGGTCTGTATGCCGGCCTTTTACGATCTCGACGAGCGGCATCAGGTGCGGGGGGTTCCAGAAGTGGGTTGTCACGACGCGTGACGGGTTCCGGCAGGCGGATTGGATGGCGGTGATGGACAGGCCGGAGGTGTTGGAGGCTAGCGCGGCGGTGGGTTTGGCGAGTCGGTCCATTCTCGCGAAGAGTTCCTGCTTGAACTTCATGTCTTCGGGCGCGGATTCGACGACGAGGTCCGCTTGGGCGATGGAGGCGTCGAAGTCGGCGGAGGAGTCGATGAGGGTTGCTGCGCGGTCGCAGCGGTCCGCGGGGGCGAGGGCGTGCTCGCGAATCAGGGCGAGTTGCTCGAAGGCCTTTGTCAGGCCGTTGCGGGCCGAGTCTTCCTTTCTTGAAAGGATGGTGGCGCGGACACCGCCTAAGGCCAGGGTGAGGGCGATGCCCGGACCCATCATGCCGGTGCCGATCACCGTGGCGGTTTCGAATTTATAGTTCATAGGGGATAGTAGATAGTAGGGAAGAGAGCCGGTTGGTTGCGGCGGCTGATGTGAAGCACTCCCTCACGGGACCGAGAAAAATGGGCCCGCGCCCTTACGGTTGCGGTTCCGTTTCCGGTGCAATGCGTGTTTGCAAGGGTTTACCGAACCCGTGGGTGATCGCCAAAACGCGTTCAGGCGGCTCCTTTAGTCCTTGAGTTCGATGACGAGGGTGCGATAGGACTTGGCGCCTTTGTTGGTGAGAACGGGGGCGTCCTCGGCACGGTCGTGCCAGATGACCTCGCCGGCTTTGCGTTTGCGGATCGCTTTTTCGCCGGTCTTCGAGTCGAGGCGTTCGTATTCGCAATCGTCGAGGAAGACGATGATCTGGTCAGTGGGGCGGAGGTAGCGGGGGCGGGGTACGCCGGGTTCATAGGTCACTTCGGTGACTTTGGCGCGAACGTTTTCAAGCAGCAGTTTTTTCTGTTGAGCCATGGTGTTTGTTGAAGAGAATTCCTTATTTTATGCGGGACCGGCTTTGGGGACGTACTTCTCGCGGACCAGGGTGACGTAGGCGGCAATGCCCATCAGGAGAAAGAAGAAGATGGCTACCATGGGCGCGTCGTAGCGTCCGGTGGTTTCCTTGAGCCAGCCGGTGAGCATGGGGGCGACGATGCCGGGAATGTTGGCGGCGCAGTTCTGAACGCCGACGATGCGGCCGATGGCGGCTCCGGGCAGCAGGGTTTGGGTGAGCGCCCAGTAGTTGGCGGTCATGAGTCCGAGGCCCGAGAGGGAGAAGACCGCGAAGAAGAGGGCGACGCTTTGGGAGTCGGACAGGCCGCCGATGACTTCGGTGGAGGCGGTAAGGAAGCCCGCGATGATGAAGCCTTTGCGGACCTTCACGGGGTCGTAGCCGCGGTCGATTAAGCGATCCGCAACATAACCCGCGGCGGTGGCGACGACGGCCATCCCGATGAACGAGAAGAAGGTGAACAGGCCCATATTTGTGAGGTCGAGGCCGCGGCGTTCTTTGAGGTAGGCGGGCAGCCAGGTCATGGAGAAGTAGACGAAGTACTGATAGCAGAAGGTGCCGATGATGGTGCCGAGGATGACGGGGGAGAACAGGATGCGGGTGAACGGGATGTCGGCGGTCTTGGGGGATTCGCGGCGGATTTGTTGTTCGATCTGACGGTCGTTATCGGTGACAAGCAGCGCCCAGGGGATGAGCCAGAGCAATCCGCCGAAGCCCATGATGAGGAACATGGCGCGCCAACCGTAGCTGTGGAGGAGCAGGGCGGCGACCAGTCCGCCGAGGGCGGGTCCGGCCTTGGCGGCGGCCATGTAGAGGCCGATGAAGAGGTCGCGCTGGTTTTCGGCGCAGTTGAGGCGGATCCAGCGCATGCCGGCGGGGGTGATCATGGATTCGCCGAAGCCGAGGGCGACGCGGAGGAAGACCAGTTCGCGCATGGAGGTCGCGAAGGCGGTGCCGGCCGATAGAAGCGACCAGACGAAGAAGCCGCCGGCGTAGGGCCACTTGACGCCGTACTTATCGACAAACCACCCGGCCGGGATCTGGAGGACGGCGTAGGACCAGAAGAAGGCGGAGCCGAGGGTGCCGCGATCGATGTCGGTGAGTTTGAAGAAGTCTTTGAAGGAAGAGTCGGCGAGGGCGGCGGAGAGGTTGACGCGATCGAAGTAGGCGATGACGTAGCCGACGCAGAGGAGCGTGACGATGGTCCAGCGTTTGGACGGTGAAATCGAGAGGGACGACGGGGGAGGCGCAGCCTGGGCCTGAGCTGCCTGGGACATGAGTTTCCCCACGATATCACAGAGGTGGAGGGGAGCGGAGGGCTGAGGCGAATGCGGTACGTTTGTGAGACCGATGCACTACGAAATCGGGGACAGGCCCGGATTTGTAAGCGGTTTGTGAGGCGGATGTGTTGCGGAATTGGGGACAGGCCCGGATTTGTACGTGGGGCGGATGTGTTGCGGAATTGGGGACAGGCCCAGATTTGTAAGACGGATGTCACAATGGCTTTATGCTTTGGACCGTTCCGCTGTTGGTGGCGCAGGTTGTGGACGTCGGGTCGGTAAAGCAGCTGTTTATCGATCACCGGTTTTTCGAGATGGTGGAGGGGGTGACGCTGACGGTGAACCCGGCGCGGGCGACTGGGGAGAAGCTGGTGCTGCCCGATGCGCCGTGGGAGCGGGATGCGAAGCTCGGCAGCTATTGCACGGTGGTGGATGAAGGGGGGAAGGTTCGCCTCTGGTACGGCGTGATGGCGGGGGTGCCGGAACCGGGGAAGAACCCGCCGTTTATGGGCGTGGGGTATGCGGAATCGACGGACGGGATCCATTTCCGGAAGCCGCGGCTGGGGCTGGTGGAATGGAACGGGTCGAAGGACAACAACCTGGTGATGCCGCACGACCCGAAGTTGCTGACCGTGGGGGGCGGATCGGTGTGGCGGGACGACAATCCGTCGTGTCCGCCGGAGCGGCGGTACAAGTCATGGTGCAAGGTGTATCCGAAGCCGGGCAGCGGACTGCGTGGTCCCCACCGCGTCTGGTACTCGGCGGATGGGCTGAAGTGGTTTCTGGACGAGCGCCGCGTCACCGGACTCCGCGCCGCCGATACGCAGCCGTCGTGGTTTTGGGATCCGCGGGCGAAGCGGTACGTGGGCTACTCGCGCGAATGGGTGCGCGAGAAGGCGGGGTTCGGGGCGCGGATGGCGAGCTACAACGAATCGGACGATCTGATCAATTGGGACTCGATGACGATGGCGATCGAACCGGACGAACGGGATATGGCCGCGATGCCGCCGCTGTTCATCAATCCGGCGCGGATGCAGGTGAAAGGGGAGGATATACTGCCGTTACGCGGCGAGCGAAAGGAAGGCGACCGCGTTGGTGACGACCAGGTGCTGACGCCGACCTCGCCGATCGATTTTTATGGACCCGGCGTGTTTCCGTACCAAGGGGTGTATGTGGCGCTGATTCCGGTGTTCTACCATTGGTCCGGCAGCGGCTTGCACGCGTCACCGTCAACGTCCGATATCCAACTAGCGGTCAGCCGGGATGGGCGGCACTTTTCGCGGCCGGGCGGAAGGGCTCCGTTTATCCGCACCGGAACGGCGGGCAGTTTCGATTCGAAATGGATTTACCCGATCCTGCGTCCGGTGGAGCGCAATGGCGAGTTATCGATCTACTATTTCGGCACAAATCACAACCACGCCAGTAAGGTAGACCCGGCGGCCGAAAAGGAAGAGGCCGCTGTCACCCGGGCCACTTTGCGTCTCGACGGTTTCGTATCAGCCGATGCCGCCTACGAGGGCGGCTGGTTCCTCACGCCTGCCATGCGCTTCACAGGTTCGCGGCTGGAACTGAACATCGACACCGGCGCCGGCGGCTGGGCGCGCATCGAACTCCTGGACGAAACCGGCAAGCCCATGCCCGGCTACACGATCGACGCCGCCGATGAATTGAACATCAACAGTACCCGCGCCGTCGCCAGTTGGGAAGGTAAATCGGACCTGAGCGCGTTGTCTGGTAAGCCGATCCGGATGCGGGTGAAGATGCGCGCTGCCAAACTCTACGCGTTCCAGTTTCGGTAGTTCGCGTGCATGGGTCAGGTAAGGCTACAACATTAGAACGGCGAATTGTAATGGATTGGCCTGACAAAACCAGATAGAATGTGGTAACAGCGGGTAGCAGACTGAACGAATGACCACCTCTCTTGTGCCAGCGTGGATTCTCGCAGTGTCTTGGCGCGAACAGTTGGAGCAAGCGCTGTTCGACGATACGTTTGCGGGCGTCCATCAGCTGAACTGGTTCGACTACACGCTTCTCATTCCTTACTTCTCCATGCTGCTGGTGCTGGCGTTTTACGGCCTGAACCGGTACGAGGTGATGTGGACCTATTGGCGGCATAAGAAGAAACGTCCGTCTACCGAGCCGGCACGGCGGTTTGCCGAATTACCGCGTGTCACCATTCAACTGCCCTTATATAACGAACGGTTCGTGGTGGAGCGGTTGCTTGAGGAAGTCACGAAAGTGGACTATCCAAGGGAACTGCTGCAGATTCAGGTGCTGGACGATTCGACGGACGAGACCCATCCGTTTACCGAGCGGTTGTGCGCGCAGTACCGTGCCCAAGGGTTCCCGGTGGATTACCACCATCGGACGAACCGGCACGGTTTCAAGGCGGGCGCGTTGGAGGCGGGGCTCGAGACGGCTACCGGCGAGTTTGTTGCGGTGTTCGACGCCGACTTTGTTGTGCCGCGCGACTTTCTGCAGAGGACGATTCACTACTTCACGGACGACGGCATAGCCCTGGTGCAGACTCGATGGTCGTACCTGAACCGGCACTACAACCTGCTGACCGAAGTCCAGGGCATGCTGCTCGACGGGCATTTTGTGCTGGAACACAATTCGCGCTACTGGTCGGGCCAGTTTTTCAACTTCAACGGAACGGCGGGCATCTGGCGGCGCACCGCGATCGACAATTCGGGCGGGTGGGAGCACGACACGCTGACCGAAGATTCCGATCTTTCGTATCGCGCTCAGGTGAAGGGCTGGCGGTTTGTGTATGTACCTGAGGTCGAGTGCCCGTCGGAGTTGCCGGTGGATACCCACGGGTTCCAGGTGCAGCAGTCGCGTTGGGCCAAGGGACTGACGCAGGTCGCGATCAAACTGCTGATGCGGATCCTGAAAGCGGACCTGCCGTTCGCGACGAAGCTCGAGGCGGTTTGGCACCTGACGCCGAACCTGACCTATCCGCTGATGATCATGACCACGGCGCTGATGTTGCCGGTGATGATCGTGCGGTTCTACATGGGCTGGCAGCAACTGGTGCTGATCGACCTGCCGCTGCTGATTGCGACGTTCTGTTCGGTGATCAGCTTCTACATTTATGCGCAGTACGAGCGCGATTCGAGGAGCTGGAAGCGGTCGATTATCATGATGCCGGTGCTGCTGGCCGCCGGCGCCGCGTTGACGATCATCAACACACGCGCGGTGATAGAAGCGCTCCTCGGCATCAAGACGAGCTTTGTCCGTACGCCGAAGTACGCGATCACCGGGGCAAAGAAAGAGCGCACGCCGGCCGCGCCGCAAAAGAAGTACCGGCGCAAGAGCGGTTGGCTGCCCTGGGTGGAACTCGTCTTCGGAACGTACTTCCTGGTCATGGTCGTCTATGCGATCGAGTGCTGGAACTTCTTCGCCGTGCCTTTGTTGATGATATTTGTGGCCGGATATTACTGGGCCGCGCTATCCACACTCCATCAGGAGTGGAAGGACCGCCTGGCTTGGGAGAAGGCGCGCAAGCTCGAGATCGAAGCCGCTCAATAGCCGGACCGTTCACGTTAAACTATAGACATATGACCCGCCGCGCAGTGCTCGTAGCCTCTGTCTGTGCGTTGCCGTTGCTGGCTGACAAGGAACTGACGAACCTAGTGATCGAGGTGAAGAACCTCAGCGGCAAACCTGTCGACCGCGCCAGCGTGATCGTGAAGTTTGTGGAGGGGCGGTCGATCAAGAAGTTCGGGAAAACCGTGCGGACGCACTGGGAATTACGCACGAACCAGCAGGGCGCAGTGAAGATTCCGCCGATCCCGCAGGGCAAGATCCTGATCCAGGTGATTGCGAAGGGCTACCAGACGTACGGGCAGACACACGAAGTGGATGTCGAAGAAAAGACGATCGAAGTCAAACTGAACCCTCCGCAAGCGCAGTTTTCCGCTCATCAGTGATACACTCGGCCCGAAAGGCCGCATGTCAAATTTCCGCTGGGCGCTACGGATCCAGTTCGTAGACACGGACGCATCCGGGCGCATCCATTACACCGCTATCCTCCGCCACTTCGAAAAAGCCGAGGTGGAGTTTTTCCGCGATTTGGGGGTTCCCTATAACCACATCACAATGAAGGAGATCTCGCTGCCGCGCGTTCACGTGGAAGCGGATTACCTGCGGGCGCTCACCTACGACGATCCGGTCGAGATCGAGGTGACCGTCCCACGCGTGGGCGAAAAGTCGTTCACCCTGCAGTTCGATGTGCTGCATGAAGGTCACCTGGCTGTGCGCGGGAAGATCGTGGTGGCATGCATGGACCGCACAACCCAGCGATCGTGCCCGATACCGGCGCGCATGAAGGAGGAACTCCTGAAATGCGTGAACTCATCGCAAGGTACCTGAGACAGGACCTGACGCGGCGCGGCCTGATGAACAAGTTGCTGTGCCGGGAAGGCCCGACTACTTCGCGCGATAGCCAATATCGCGCAGGGCAGCCACAGCCGCTTTGGCAGTATTGGTGTGGATGGTGACGGTGTCTTCGACGTTGTAGGCGTAGCCGCCGGCAAGGGTGACGGCAACGGGGATGTGGTGGGTGAGCGCCGTCTCGAAGACGATCGCGTCGCGTTGCTTTAGTCCTTCGAGCGTGAGGTTCAGACCGCCCAGCTGATCTTCGCAGTACGGGTCGGCTCCGGCGACGTAGAAGATCATGTCCGGTTTGAAGCCTGGGACGGCAAGACGGAAAACGTCGCCCAGTTTCTGCAGGTACTCGGTATCGCCGGCGCCGTCTTCCAAGTGGACATCGATGGTGGAGGGTGGCTTTTCGTGGGGGTAGTTGTTGAGTTGGTGGAGCGAGATCGTGATGACCGACTTGTCGCCGTGGAAGATGACAGCTGTCCCGTTGCCATGGTGGTTGTCGAGATCGATCACCAGCGCCTTTCCGATTAGCCCTTCCTTTTGTAAGGAGCGGATTGCCACCGCGACATCGTGGATGGCGCAGAAGCCTTCGCCATGGCCGGGGAAGGCGTGATGGAATCCGCCACCGATGTTGTAGCCGATGCCGTCGGTTAATGCGTTCCGCGCCGCCAGAAGGGTGCCGCCCGCGGCAAGCCAGAATCCCTGCACCATCTGGCGTGAGTAGGGCACTTCCAGCCGCAGGATCTCGTCGTAGTTGAGAGTACCGCGTTGCAGGCGGCGGACCCAGCCTTCCTCGTGAACGAGCAGGATCTGCTCGTCGGTGGCGGGCTCGGGGACCTGGAAATCGTCGAGCGTCGCGAAGCCTTCCGCCAGCATGCGTTCGCGGATGAGGCGGTATTTACGGGAGGGGAACACGTGACTGCCGAAGTTCAGGTCGTACCCGTTGTGGTAGATGAGTTTGAAAGGAAGGCTGGCGCTCATGACTGGGAGGCGTGTGCCTGGAGCGCCGTAACGAGGGCGGCGCCGTAGATGTCGGTAGCGGAACAGCCGCGGGACAGGTCGTTCGCGGGCTTGGCGAGACCTTGCAGGAACGGTCCGATAGCCGCACCCGCGCCCAGGCGTTCCACCATCTTGTAGCCGATGTTGGCCGAGTCGATGTTCGGAAAGATGAGAGTGTTGGCGCGTCCGGCGACCGTGGAACCGGGCGCTTTCGACCGGCCGACAGCCGGAACAAGCGCGGCGTCGGCCTGCAGTTCGCCGTCGACATGAAGCTGCGGGTCGCGGGCTTGAATGATCTTAAGCGCTTCGACGACCTTGGCCGAGTTGGGGTGGGGTCCACTGCCTTTGGTGGAGAACGACAGCAGCGCGACCACCGGTTCAATGCCGAGCAGCGCGCGAACGCTGGCAGCGGTGGCCAGGGCGATGTCGGCCAACTGGACCGGGGTGGGGTCGATGACCATAGCCGGGTCGGCAATGGCGAGCAAACCGTTGTGTCCGAACTCGCGCACGCGTGAACAGAGCACCATGAAGGTGGAGACAGTGCGAACCCTTGTCAGCGTTCCGATAGCCTGCAGGGCGGCGCGGACCGTTTCGGCGGTAGAGTTCACGGCTCCGCCGACAAACCCGTCAGCATGTCCGGCGCCCACCATGAGGCAGCCGAAGTAGAGCGGCTTCTTGGCCGCTTGCGCGGCTTCGGCATGGGTGACTCCCTTGGCCCGGCGGCGTTCGAAGTACAGCGCGGCGTACTTGTCAGCGCGCGGATCGGTGGCGGGGTCGACCATCGTAACGCCCGGCGCGGGACTCTGTCCGGCGGCGAGCAGAATCGGGTGAAGCAAGCCTTCGGAGGCAAGCCGTGCGGCCGCTTCCTGCACACGCGGATCGGCGCCTTCGGGAAAGACGATCTTCTTCTTGGAGGGGAGCTGACGAACACGTTCAGCTTGACCGGCCAGGAACTCCACGGCCGACTCAGGCATTGACATAGAATCGAACTTCATTGTACCGTCTCGCACCATGCCGGCTCGCGGTTCGCGAGTCGGGATTCTTGCAGGATACCGGCCTGGCCGAGTGGTAACTCGGTTTAGAACTCGAGCTTGAGGGCTAACTGCAAGCTGCGGTTCTCGCCGACGGTGGAAGTAATACGGCCGGCGGTGGGAGACCCGATGCTCGAGTTCGGGAAACCGAAATAAGGCGTGTTGAACAGGTTGTAGGCCTCGAACCGGAACTGGGCGTTCAAGCGTCCGTCGGAACCGAAGCGGTTGTTCTTCACGAACGATGTGTCGAAGTTGACGTTACCCGGAGAGTAGAGGATGCCGCGGCCGGCGTTGCCGTAGGTGAAGGCCGGCGGGGCGGCGAAGCAGCCCGGATCGAACCAGCGATCGGGAGTGGGGTTGTCGAGCTTGCCGCTACAGGAGAGGCGATTGGGCCAACTGGGGGCGCCATTGTTGACGCCGGCGGCGAGTCCCAACGTGTACGGACGTCCCGTGGTTAGCGTGGTGATGCCGCTTAGCTGCCATCCGCCGAGAACCCGGTTGCCGACGGCGTTGCCATTGAGGTATTTGCGGCCTTTGCCAAAGGGCAGGTCCCAAACGTAGCTGAAGACGGCGCGGTGGCGAACGTCGAAGCCGGAAGGTCCGCGATTGCAGTCGAGGCAGGTGACGGTTTGAGGACCGCCTGAGGCGCCGCCGCCCGAACCCACGGAACCTGTATAGTCGAGCGACTTGCCCCAGGTGTAGGCGGCCAGGAATTGCAGGCCGTTCTCGTACCGCTTGGTGGCCTTCAGTTGCATGGAGTGGAACGACGAGCGGCCGCGCCAGTCGACATAGAAGACCGTAGGAATGCGGCTGATGGGCTGGAGCAGGCGGCGCGGCTCGAGCGCGCCAGGGCCGGGTTGAACCTCATTCGGGTTGTAAGAGAAGGCGAGGTTCATACCCGTGGAACCGGCATAGTCCGCTTCGATCATCAGCGAGTTGGTAATCTGCCGCTGAAGGTTCGCGGTCCAGGTCTGCATGTACGGCGTACGGTTCTCAAAGGAGTGGCCGTTCAGGCGCGGGGCCGGGTTCAGCGAGTTGATCTCGACAGCCGTGCGCGGCTTGACCGCCTGGGGCAGCGGGAACGGATTGTCGATGGTGGCGACTCCGGCCATGGTGAGCGGGAAATCCGCGAAAGCCAGCGACTGCGTAAAGAAGAGCGGCACGTTCAGGCCGATTTGGCCGTTGGCCGTAACCGGATCCGGGAAGTAGACAAGGCTGTAGCCGGAGCGGAAGATCGTCTTGCCGTTACCGGTAATGTCGTATGCCAGGCCGACGCGCGGGCCGAAGTTTTTCCAGTTGGTGCGCTTTCCGGCCGCAGCGGAGATACCGTCTTCACCCGCGTAGACCATCCGGACTCCGATGGGGTCGAAGTTGGGCAGGCGATTCCGCTTTTCGGTCTCGGGGCGGAAGACCTCGTGGCGCACACCGAGGTTGAGGGTGAGGCGGCGATTGATCTTAATGTCGTCTTGGAAATAGAGGGAGTTCTCCCAAATGTTCAGGTAGAAGGGCTCAAACACGCCGGACCGCGCGCCGCTGTTCATGTAACCGGTGAGCAGGGTGGCCAGCCCGTAGCCGCTGGTGGCGGGCGATTGTGGATTGCTGGTGAAGGCGCGGGTGAAGTTCATGTTGCCGCGGACCGCTTCGTTGACGAACGGCATCGCCTTCCGCTGCACGATGTGCCAGCCGAACTTGAGCGTGTGGCGGCCGACGGTCCAGTTCCAGGCGCTATCGAGTTGGTAGTGCGTCTGGAGCGGGTTCACGGGCAGGAAGGCGGGGCCGCCGGACAAACCGGTAATGTCGGTGATGTTGATGGTCGGGATGCCGGAGGACTGGCGGTTGAGGTTGATGTTGCGGATGCCGAGCGAAGTGGCGGCGTTGATGCCGATGTCCTGCTGCGTGGTAATCGGGTTCGTTCGCGCAAAGCCGGCGCGGAACTCATGGAGCAGGTTGGGCTTGAAGACGTGGGTCCAGTTGAACGCGGAGCCCTGTGTGGTGAGCGTGGTGTCCTGCAATCCGGCGACATACGGGCCGAGGGTGAAGCGTTGGGCGGCGTCGGCGGGCGTGGGCAGGCAGCAGTTCGCCTGGCCCTGCGGAGCCGTCAGTTGATAGTCGTTGTAAGTGTAGCGGAAGAAGAGGCTGTCCTTCGTGCTGATCGTCTGGTCGAGCCGGCCGGTATAGACGTTATCGCTTACCGTCCGGTTCGGAACCGAGAGGTAGTTATCGAACAGGCCGTTGTTGCGCCCGGGAGCGTTGGGCAGGGGATAGATGCCGGCGACGTTGCGGCCGACAGAATTGATAGACCCGGCCGGCATGATGTTGTTCGGATAGGGGTCGCGAACGACGCGGCCATCGACGTTCCGCGTGGTGAGCGGGTCGTAGATTGTGAGATTAGCGTCGCGAAGAACCTGTGAGAAGTCGCCGATTCGCGTCTGCGCCGTGGGTACGGTATTCACCGTCGCGATGCCGCGCGCCGTTTTCAGACCGGCGTAGTCGAAGAAGAAGAACGTGCGATTCTTGCCGTTGTAGATTTTGGGGATGATGACAGGGCCGCCGATCGCGAACCCGAACTGATTCTGGCGGAAAACCGGTTTGCGCTGGTTGGGCGGAGCGAATACGTTGCGGGCGTCGAGTTCGTGGTTGCGGTGGAA
This sequence comes from Bryobacterales bacterium, assembly GCA_020846745.1. GTDB lineage: Bacteria > Acidobacteriota > Terriglobia > Bryobacterales > Bryobacteraceae > JADLDI01. Next base: position 158,445 of record JADLDI010000032.1, read on the forward strand.
CTCAAACGCGTTGCCGTGGAAGTCGTTGGAGCCGGACTGGGTGGAGATCGAGACCACACCGGCGCCGCGGCCGAATTCAGAGGAAAACACACCTGTCAGCGTTTTAAACTCACGAACGGATTCCACGGTCGGCGCAACGATGACCGTATTGAACGTGAACTCGTTGTTGTCGATACCGTCAACCAGCCAGGCGTTGGTGTTTGCGCGGCTGCCGAGGGCGTTGAAGTTCGAAGGTCCGCGAGGATTGAAGGTAGAAGCGCCGGAGAGATTCTCACCGGCCTGGCCAGGAGTTACGCCGGGATTCAGATATACGAGCTGCGCGAAGTTGCGGCCGTTGAGCGGAAGTTCGCGGACGGCACGGGTGCCGATCACCTCGCCGAGTTCGGCCGACTCCGATCGCACAAGCGGTGCGGCCGCCGTCACCTCGATGGTTTCCGCGACGTTACCCACAGCAAGCTGAATATCCGTACGGGCCTTCTGGTCGACCTCCAGCTGCACGCTCTGGGCGACCGCCTTCTTGAACCCTTCCTTTTCAACGGTGACGTTGTAAATGCCGGGTACGAGGAACGGCGCGTTGTATACCCCGTCCTGGTCGCTTTGTGTTCTGGTTGTCGTGTTCTTATTAACTTCGGTGATGGTGACGGAGGCGCCGGCGACGGCGGCTCCGCTGGCATCGGAGACGATGCCCAGGATTGTGCCGGTGGTGACCTGAGCACTTAGAGCGTGCGACAGTACACAGAGCGTTGCAAGGCAGAGCACGCCCCGTTTCGACGTGGACAGCATACTTTATGTACCCCTCAATCCGGGCACATTCCGGCCCGGTTGCTAGGTAGTATAACCGTTCACGCCCGCCAATTGCGAGTTCTTAATCAATGAAAACCGGTTTGGCGGTGGTTTCAAGCGTGTTCGAAACGCGTACGGGGGTGCGCCAACCCGCTGCCGAACAGGGCGACGGCGATCACCAAATGAAGCCAGTTATCCCGGCCGTTGATGTGTACAAGCCCGAGTAAGTGCCCTTGTCCTTCGTTACCCACAGTGGCAAAACCAAGTATGGCCAGCAACAAGTAGATGGCGCCGACGATGAACAGTCCGTTTCGCGCCAGTGCGTTGGTGCGAGTGGTCACGACTAGTAAAAGCCCGAGCAGGATGTGCGCCGCATTGTGGGCTACGTCCGTATCGAAGTAGGCATTGGGGCCGACAATCGGATTCGGCACGAAGCCTAACAGGCCGACTGCGACGAAAATAACGCCCCAGAACATCGCGAGTTTTCTGATCATGTTTGAGACCTCTCAGTGTGTAGAGGTCCCATTGCGGAAACCCGTTTCTTACTGCTCCAGCGCGGCGAAAGTCTTGTCCTCTGTGACGAGCTTGACAAGTAAAGGCGCCGGCTCCCAGCCGAACTCGCGAACGCGGTCAAGGACTTTGGGGAGCCCAACGGTGTCGGCGTACCACATGGGTCCGCCACGCCAGGCCGGGAAGCCGTAGCCGTTGAGGTACACGATATCGATGTCCACAGGGCGGATGGCGATGCCTTCCTCGAGGATGCGGGCGCCTTCGTTCACAAGCGCGTAGATACACCGGTCCACGATGTCTGCGGCGGAGGCGGGCGATTGCGGACGGCCGATCGACGCAATCACTTCGTGAGCGGCAGGGTTGATGCCGGCGGGCTTGCGCTTGTCGTCGTAGAGATACCAGCCGGCGCGGGTTTTCTGGCCGTAGTAGCCACATTCGGCCAGGCGGTCGTGCGCTTCGGCGTAGCGCACGCCGGGCCGCTCCAGGTGTTTGAATTCCTGGCGGATGCGCCAGCCGACGTCCAGCCCGGCGAGGTCGATGACGGCAAGGGGACCCATCGCCATGCCCCAGTTGTAGAGAGCGCGGTCAATCTGGTCGGGCGGGGTACCGTCTTCGGCCAGAAACACAGCCTCGGAGATGTACTGGTGGAACATCCGATTGCCGATGAAGCCGCGGCAGTTGCCCGCGACGACGCCGACTTTCTTCAGGCGGCGGGCGAGGTCGAGCGAGGTGACCAGAACTTCGGGGCTGGTCTGCTTGCCGCGGACGATTTCGAGGAGCCGCATAACGTTGGCGGGGCTGAAGAAGTGGTGGCCGACAACGCGGTCGGGCCGGGAGGTTGCCGCTGCGATGGCGTCGATATCGAGGGTGGAGGTGTTTGTAGCGAGAATCGCGTCGGGCGCCGCCACCTTGTCGAGTTGTTGGAAGATCTTTTTCTTAAGAGCGAGATTTTCGAAAACGGCTTCGACGATGATGTCGGCTTCGGCGAAGCGGCCGTAGTCGAGAACCGGGGTGATGCGGGCGAACGCTTTATCGACAAAGTCCTGCTTGAGGCGGCCTTTTTGAACCGAGGCCTCATAGTTGTTGCGAATGGTGGCCAAGCCTTTGTCGAGCGCCTCTTGAGAAGTCTCTTTGAGGATGACGGGGATGCCCGCATTCACATATGTCATCGCGATGCCGCCGCCCATCGTGCCTGCGCCGACGATGGCTGCGGTAGCGATCTTGCGGGGCTTTACCTCCTTGCCGATACCGGGGATTTTCGAGACGGTACGTTCGCCGAAGAACGCGTGGATCATGGCCTTCGACTGGTTGGAATGGAGACATCTGGCGAAGAGATCGGATTCGATCTGCAGGGCGTCGAAGAAAGGCAAACGCACGGCGGCTTCGATGGCCTCCAGAGCGGCGAGGGGCGCCTTTTGCAGGCGAGCGCGTTTGCCGCAGGCGGCGCGAACGGAGGCGAGCGCGGCGGAATGGTCGCCGGCGAGTTTCGCGTTGCGGTCGCGGACTTTGGGAGGGAGCGGTAAGGAGGCTACGTCGGCCGCGAATGCGAAAGCGGCGGAGAGGAGGTCGCCTTCGACAATGCGGTCGAGGATACCGAGGTCGAGCGCTTCCTGGGCTGAGATTGGCTCACCGAAGGCACACATTTCGGCCGCTTTGGCGACCCCTGCAAGTCGCGGCAGCCGCTGCGTGCCGCCGGCGCCGGGAATCAATCCCAGCTTGACCTCGGGTTGGCCGACTTGGGCATCGGGAGAGGCGATACGGTAATGGCCGGCCATCGCTAATTCGAGGCCGCCGCCGAAGGCCGTGCCGTGGATTGCCATTACTACCGGCTTGGGATTTTCTTCGATTTCGTAGCAGACGGAGTTGAGGTCGTTGGGCTCCCAATTCTGCAACCCGGACGTGATCTTGTTGAACTCGCGAATATCGGCGCCCGCTATGAAGGTGCGTCCGGCGCCGATGATCACGATTGCGTCAACTTCTTCGTCGGCTTCAGCCTTGATCAGGTGATAGGTGATCGCGGAACGCACGTCGGAGTTGAGTGCGTTGACGGGTGGGTTGTCGATGGTGATGACGGCGACGCGGCCGTGTTTCGATAGGGTAACCAGATCGCTCATACTGTGTATTGCTCACCTTACCCCAATTGCGCGAGCTAATGCTCGGCTCAATTTCAACAGGCATCTTGGGCTGAAGCTGACACGTGTGCACCGGGATGGCGTGACGGTGGAATGCCCGGTCAAGCACGAATTCCTGAATATCCATGGGACGCCGCACGGAGGGGTGACCGCGGCCTAGTCGGCAACCTTGACGAGCATCTTGCCGGTGTTCTGTCCTTCGAGCATGGCAATGAAGGCGGCGGGAACACGTTCAATGCCGTAATCGAACTGCTCGCGGTATTTGAGTTTGCCTTCGCTGAGCCACGCAGCCATCTGCCGGAGGCCTTCGGGGTAGCGGTCGAAAAAGTCGAATACCAGGAAGCCCTGCGCGCGCAGGCGGCGGACGACGAAGTGGAACAGCAGGCGTGGTCCTGTTTCGGGCTTATCGGCGTTGTAGCCGGAGATCTGGCCGCAAATCGAGATGCGGCCGAACTGGTTCATTTCGGCGATGGCCGCGTCTGTAATTGTTCCGCCCACGTTATCGAAGTAGACGTCGATGCCGTTGGGACAGAGTTCGCGGAGCTTGGCGCGATAGTCGGCGACGGTCTTGTAGTTAAACGCCGCGTCGAAGCCTAGTTCTTCGGTCAGCCATCGGCACTTGTCGTCGGCTCCCGCGATCCCGACCACTCGGCAGCCGGTAATTTTCCCGATCTGGCCCACCAGCGAGCCAACGGCGCCGGCTGCGCCTGAAACGAGGACCGTCTCACCGGCTTTCGGTTGGCCGACATCGAGCAGGCCGAAGTAAGCGGTTAGGCCGGGCATGCCCAGGATGCCAAGAGCGGTCGAGACCGGCGCCAGCGACGGGTCCACTTTGCGATATCCTTTGCCGTCGGTGGCGACGTGGGATTGCCAACCGGTCATTCCTTCGACGATGTCTCCCGGGGCGAACTTCGGGTTGTTGGAAGCGATTACACGGCCCACACCGCCGCCCTGCATTAGCTCGCCGATTTCGACCGGCTTGGCGTAGGAGGCGGCGTTCTTGATGCGGCCACGCATGTAGGGGTCGACTGTGAGGTAGAGAATCTCGGCGAGCAATTCGCCTTGTTTCGCTTCGGGGACCGGACCCTGTTCGAGACGGAAGTTTGCCTCCTCCGGCATTCCGGAAGGACGCGAAGCGAGAACCCAGCGGGAGTGTGTGGCCATAGAACTACTATGGCGCGATCGGGCTATTGGGTGAGGTAGAGCGATACGCGGGCGCTTTCCTGGCCGCCCACTTCGAGATAGAACTCGGCGGGGCCCGCATTGACGATGTCGGGGACCTGGAATTCAATCAGATAGAAGCCCACGTAGCCAGGGGCGAGCGTGGCGCGGGTGACTTGAACGGGCACACGATCCACAAATGCCCTGACCGGAGCAACCACTTTTGGGGCGTTCTCCAGGGGCGCGGCCAAACCCGTGGGCCATTCCGGTGTGACGTTCCCAAGGCCCGTGGCGAGCACCTGAACGCGGCTGCCGGCACGAGCGGAAGTGCCGGCGTCAAGCAAAATGCCACGGTCGGCATCGAGCGCCATCGGCGTGCCATCGCGATCCACAAAGATCGCGGGCGAAGTAGCTTGCAACGCCATGCGCATGTCGCGGCGGGTAATCGCCCCATCGGCGCCTGAGCCCATCAACGCCAGGGCGAGCGAAGTCCCGGTGACGCCGAACGGAACCTGAATTTGCGATTCGGCGTCAGTGGCCGCCAGCACCGGCATGTCCACCTGACCCGCGCGCGCCGACGTGATCTTCGTGCCGACGACACTTAATAATGTTCCCGGAGCCGCCGGGCGGTTGGCGTAATCGGCGGCGTTCACCACCTTTGGATCGCGAAACCGGTGCGGCGCGGTGGCTCCGAACAGACCGTAACCTTCGACTGCGGCGTATAACTGGTGGCCGCCGTCGTCGAGTTTCACGTCCATGACGGGCGCCTTCGGCAATCCGGATAGCACCTGCCACGCGCCCACAGGACCCGCTTTGGTCAGGTCGGCCACCGTCATCGCCAGCCCGGCTGAGGTGGCCGCATACACGGTGCCCGAGCCGAGATCGGCGGTGACACCGTTCGCCGCTCCGGGCGGCAGGTTGCCGGTGATGTCTTCCCAGAAAATTCCACCGTTTACGGTGCGGGCGATGCGTGCGCCGGTTCCTGAAAGCGCCGCCAGCGCGATGCGTGGGTCGGTAAGCGGAACCGATAGCGCTTGCACGTCACCCGAGTCGGCCAGGACGAACGGGCGCCAGGTGCGGCCCTGGTCGGGCGACACGTACAGCCTCGCGCCGCGGCCTCCGGCATACACCCAATCGCCGGCCGCGGCGACGGCTGTGATCTCCCAACCCAAAGTTCTGGTCAGCGCTTCGCGAAGGTCCGATTCGGCTTTCACGATGGCCGGTGGCACAGCGGTCCAACCCGACCGGCGGCCAGGCTGCCAGGTCGCCTCACCGTTGAACAGCGCCACACGGGCCGCGATACCGGCGGAAGGCGCCGTCAGGATGCGCCGCACCGGAAAATTTGGCAGCGCTTCGTTCAAACCGGTCCAGGATAGCCCGCTATCGAGCGAACGCCACACGCCTGCGGAACTGGCCGCCACAATCTCTTCGGGATTCCGTGGCGAAACCGCCAGGTCGGTCAGCCCATCACCCAAAAGCGATTGACCCTGCGCGCGAGATACGTTATCCCAATTCAAACCGTCGTCCACTGACCGGTAGACCGCTTGGCCAAAAGCGTAGACATAGCCGCGAGACGTAGGTAAACGGAGTTGGGCGCCGGCTTCGGGGCGGGTCTGAACGGAGGCGGCAGCCGCTGGTTCAGGCGGTGTGCCTGTCGTTTCGGTCCAGGTTTCAAAATCGGAGGTCTGGAAGATGCGATTCGAGGCGGTCTTAATCAGGAGACGCGATCCATCGGCCGAATACCAGACGCGTTGCACAGGACCGCCCGCCGGTGCGGCAAGCCCTGCGTCCAGGACGTAGTTCCCGATCGGACGCCATTCGAAAGGTTGCGCAAACACCGATAGCGCCCCTGCAACGAGAGTGATGCAAATAGCGGCTAGTGATTTCCGGGCAACCATTCGTCCCTTAGTCATTCTATCGTCCTCAAACCGCTTTCTCTGTAGTAGTGGCCACACGCAGCCGATTCTCTTGAGAGAAGGTATTCTGAGACACACCCTGTGTCACAGTGGCACAGCGGTCTTGCCCCGGATGGAGCCTATACGTCGTGTTTTCAAGGGATTCCGGCATCCTCACGGGTTGGACAGCAAGTTGCTTACCTTCATCAGTGCTAGACTGAAGCTTCGAACGCAGTCTGGTTCGGGAGAGGGATATGAGTACGCGTCCGCGACTACGGTGGGCACTAGGGTGGCTGCTGGCCGCCGTTAGCCCTACGGCACTATGGGCGCAACAAACTTTGGCAGCAGGCCCGCCCGCGAATGTGGCGGCGAAGGTCCTGGTGCTCGAAGGACAAGTATCGATCCTCCGCGATACCCAAGCCTGGGTACTTAACGTCGGCGACACCGTTTCTCCGCGCCAGACAATCGTGACAGGACCTGACGGGCATGCACTGTTCCAAGTGAACGATGGCAGTACGTTCCAGGTTTTCCCCAACTCTCGTGTAGTATTCCGCAACACATATAACTGGCAGGAATTGGTAGACGTGTGGCTGGGCCGCATTAAGGTTCACATTCAGCGTTGGGGCGGATTGCCCAACCCCGCGCGCGTACACACGCCGACGGCGGTCATCTCGGTTCGCGGTACAACCTTCGACATCGTCGTTGACGGCGACGAGAGCACTCTCGTTTCGGTTGACGAGGGGCAGGTGGCGGTCAGGCACCGTTTGCTTCTGAATGAGAACCCTCGCGTGCTGAACGGCGGCGACAGTCTGAGAGTTTACAAGAACATTCCGCTCGCCAAGTCAGGTTTCGACAAGGGCCGGTTGCTCGAGCGTGGCGCGAACGCCGTTGCCGAGGCGTTTTACACCATCATGATGCGCGGGCCGAAGCTCGGCGGTGGCGGCGCCGGCGGTGGCGCGCCGCTGCCCGGCGATACGAAAGCTCCGGAGCCTCCTCCCCCTCCCCCACCACCTCCGCCGCCGCCTCCTCCTCCGGCAAACGATTGATCGTGTCGCCGTGAGACACTGAGGGTGGAGTGGTTCCTTGAGGCGTGCCGTATTCTTTCTCGTTTTGTGTCCTGTCCTCACCTTTGCGCAGGCCGGGTTGACTCCGGCGTGGGAGATGCAGCAGGGTTTGGACGCATTGATCGCCCAAACGAAGCGTCTGGTTCCCATCATGGAGGAAGTCAAGGCTAAGGATTGGATTGCGCAGGGTGCATCGGACACCTACGCCCAGCAGCAGCAAACCATCCGAAACGAAATCAAGTACCTGATCCAGACTACGACCGCGCTGAAATCGAAGCCCGATCGGATGAAGGATACCCTGGAGACCTATCTGCGCCTTCAGTCGTTGGAGGCTCTGCTCGAATCGCTCAGCAAAGGCGTCCGGCGCTATCAGAATCCCGCGCTGGCGGATCTGATCGAGGGGTTGATCGCCGAAAACGACGTCAATCGCGGGCATCTGCGGACCTATCTGGTGGAACTGGTCACCAACAAAGAAACGGAACTGGGCATCATGAATGAGGAAGCGCAGCGATGCCGCGGCATGCTGATCCGCCAGGCGCCCGCACCGCCGCCGCGCCCAAAACAATCGGCCGCACCCAAACCACAGGCGGCGCCGCCGGCCCAACAGGAGTAACCCCACATGACGCCTACTGCGACCAACAACGGCGCCGAGCGCCAATACGCCTGCAGCATTTGCGGCGAACCGTCCACCAGGATCTGCCACCACTGCACCAAGGACGCCTGCGGGAATCACCTTTGCGAGAAGTGCAACTTCTGCAGCGACTGCTGCCGGTGCGAAGTGCCGTTGGTGGAATCGAACGGGGCGGAGATGGATCTACCGTCTTAGCCCTTAACCTGCTTCTTGATAGGCGGCTGATGAACGCGACTCAACGCTGAGTCGTTCGGTGGGGCGCATTCTGCTGTGATCACTTCTCCGGGAGGCGTGTGATTGCCGCGATATTGTGCGACGTGCTTTCCGCGAACGCCGCCTGAGAAATCGTACTCAGACCGCATCTCCCGTTTCGAATCGGGTTTTTGTTTTGACGTCCTGCGCTTTGGCGGCATTCATCCCAGCTTATACGGCGGCCGGTAATCGTAGCGCAGCCACTTGTTCGCACCCGGATTGTTCAGGAACTTCTCGGACGTGGCGTCCCACTCAAGAAAACTGCGTGTCTTCAGGGCAATGGCGCCGATCAGCGTCGCTGAGGTCGAAATGTGGCCTGTCAGGATATCGCAATTGCACTTGCCGCGGCTCTTTACGCAATCGAGGAAGTTGCGGACATGGAATGTGGCTTCGGTACTGCCCCTGACCACTTTGGGCTCGATCAGGGCACGGCGCTCGCCTCGTTCCATCGCGCGTTCCTTGTCCCGGTAGAGCGGCGTTCGCACCGGGCGGGGCGTATCCTTCACCATCTCGGGCGCCACCTCCCAACGGTTCAGGTGCAGGTACATCGTGCCCTTGGTCCCGCGGATTTCCATCTCGGCGTTTTGCGCGTTCCACGGGGCGGAGTTCGCGTTGTACTGCGAAAACACCACCATCACGTCTTCGAAATCCCACAGGACCTCCATCGTGTCCGGGATCTCGCGGTTGTCGTCGACCGCATACTTGCCGCCCATCGCCACCACGGCTTTGGGCGATTCCTTGCCTAACGCCCAACGCAGCATATCCATGTAGTGGACTCCGAAGTTGGTCAACTGGCCGCCGGAGTAGTTGTAGAACCAGCGGAAGTTGTAATACATGCGATTGGGGTTATAGAGGACCTTGGGCGCGGGGCCCAGCCAGCGGTCCCACTCTTCCGGATTCGGCGGCTCGCCGTCAGGGGGATTGCCGATGCCCGCGGGCCACTCGTTCATCACGTGATAGCCCTTGGCTACCGTGATCTTCCCTAATGCGCCGGACCTCACGTACTCCGCCGCTTCCTGGCAGAACTTCGCGGACCGCCGGTTGATGCCGACCTGCGTCACACGCTTGGTTTCCTGCGCCACTTCCACCATTCGCCGCCCCTCCCATACGGTCAGCGACAAGGGCTTCTCGACATAGACATCCTTGCCGGCGCGGCACGCGTCGACGAACATCAGCGCATGCCAGTGGTCCGGCGTGGCGATGGCAACGGCATCGATATCCTTCTGGTCAAGCAGTTTGCGGTAGTCTTTGTAACGCTGCGGATTGCCGCGGCTCTTCTTCACCGCCAAATCCAGATAGTCGTCCTTCAGGTCGCAGACCGCGACCGTCTCCGCATCGCCATATTCCAGGAACCCGTCGTGGACCTGATCGCCCCGGTTGCCCAGACCGATGTAGCCCATGCGGATGCGATCGTTCGCGCCCAGGATGCGGCTGTAGCCTGCCGCCGTGGCGAGTGTGGCGGCGGTTCTGTTAAATGCGCGGCGAGTGACGTCGGTCACAGTAATGGAATCTCCTTCCGCTAACCTTGGACAATGAGCCGTTGTCTTCTGCTCAAGGCAATCTTCATTATGACCGTTATTTCGGCACAATCGTATCCCCGTATCCTGGTTCACGGCCATCGCGGAGCGCGAGCCGTGCGGCCCGAAAACACCCTGCCCGCGTTTGAATACGCCATCGGTGTTGGTGCCGACGTGCTGGAGTTGGACCTAGCCGTCACCAAGGACAACGTGCTGGTGGTTTCGCATGACCCGGTGCTGCCTGAGAAGACTTGTCAGGGTCCGGCGGGCGCTACACGCGTCATTCGCGAGATGACGCTCGAGCAACTGCGCGAGTGGGACTGCGGATCGCGGCCGAACACCGTCTTCCCAAAACAGCAGCCCGTGCCTCTGGCCGGCGTGCCCACGTTCGACGAAGTGCTGGCGGTGGCGCCACGCGGAAAGTTTGAGTTCAACGTCGAAACAAAGATCTTTGCCAGGCAGCCGGAGTTGACTCCGGACCCGGAGACATTCGCCCGGTTGGTGATCGATGCGGTGCGCCGCCACAAACTCGAGTCCCGGGTAATGATTCAGTCGTTCGATTTCCGCACGCTGGAGGCCGCGGCGCGGATCGCGCCGGAGATTCGCCGGTCGGCGTTGTACTCCGGTCCCCCACGCGATCTGGTCGCACTTACGCGAGTAGCCCGAGCGTCCATCTGCTCTCCCGAACACCGGCTGGTCACGCCGATGAATGTCCGGGCTTTGCATGACGCGGGCCTGCAGGTGGTACCGTGGACCGCGAATGATCCCGAGTCGTGGCAGCGCCTGATCGACGCGCGCGTAGATGCGATCATTACAGACGATCCGGCCGCGTTGATCGAGTTTCTGAAAACGAAGGGACTGCGGTAGGTTACGGGCGAAGGCCTGCCATCTATACGAACCTGCTGCTTTAACGCTACGATCCCGGGTCGGTGGCAAAGCGCCTCCGCGCCGAGGAGTGGCTGGAGTTTTTGTGGCGGCGAAGGGCCGGCCGAATCAGTTTTCCCCCTCACAAGGGCATCGTGACGGACCCCGTCCGCCCCGTGGTTCGATCTCGCACCAGGACCCGCAACTTCTTCGCTTTGGACACTCCGGTCAGGACGCGGAAGAACCCCGCTCCACGTTCCAGATTCAAGTCGAGTACGTCCCGCGTCCATGACAGCGGCACAATGAAGTGATTGGTCTCCTTCACATCGATCTTGCCCGCCGGATCGATGAGAGCTAACAGGACCTCAAGGGCTCCCTCCCAGCGTTCGTTTCTCTGCGCCAGCGTGAGTCGCGTCGCATCCAGGACAAGCCTCAGATTCAGCCGGTCCGCGTCACGCGTGACCGATGCCATGAGTGTCAAACCGGTTGCTTCCAGGGGGCTTTCCAGCAGTTCGCTTAACGGCGGATTCGCCTCTTCCGCCTTTCCCGAAAACGCGAAGTAACCGCGGCGGCAACTGACCTTCAATCCTGGCCGCTTCACTTGGACGCTGATCGGGCGAAAGGCGCCATTCCATTGATCGTGGGATGGTTGATAGCTGATCGCGTATACGCTGGCGGAATTCGCAACCACTTCTCCGATCGCACGGCCAATGTCATTGCGATCGAAGAACGCCCGCCCTCCGGTCGCCCGCGCGATCGACTGCATCGACATGCGGGCGTCGGCGGCCGAAGGGGGGATCTGGGCGCCCTGCGCGCCAAAGCCGTCGCTCCAGTTGGCCGCATCCTGTAGCGGCGCACCGGCGAAACCGCGCGTGTCCACCGGATACACTGCCACGTTGGCGTCGGTCAGAATGCGGGCCGCGCGGGCCATGCGAGGGCCGAAATTCAGGCGCAGAGGCCGCCATTGCATGATTTCGTTTGGGTCGTATCCCATCGACAAAGGAAACGCGCTGGAAAGCCAAATCAGGCTTTTCCGGCCGCGAACCCCGGAAAGGCTCCTCGCGATTGCTTCCAATGTCCGGAGCGTTTGTTCAACCCGAACCTGGTTGGCATACTCGGCTGCTCCACGCCGCGCGTCCGCGAAGGCTTCGGCTTCCATGTCCATGTCCCCTGGATCCATCTTGTCGATATCCGACATCCTCTTCAGAGAACTCGGGGGCGTGGCTGAATCGGCGGCAACAGCCGTCGCGGCGACGCGCGCCGCCGAGGCGAAACTCGCCAGCACTCGCAGCTTCCTGTCGGCGCCCAGCACAAGAACGGCAACCCGATCGGGGCGATGGCCGCTTTCGAAAAACTTGATGACCTCGCGCCGCGCAAGTTGTTGTTCATTCACTCGTGAGTTCAACCTGTCGAGCAATATGATGGCGGAGCCGGGAGTCTCCGGATCGTCGATTTCCGCCCAATTGGAAACGACCCCGGGCGGAGGCTGTGCCGGCACGTCCGGTGCATTGCTTGTGCTCGCTCCACGGATCTCAAAAGTCGCGATGGTTTGGGGCTTGTTCCCATCCTTCACGACAAAGTCGTCTCGCGTAAGGCCGCCGGCGATTTTGCCGTTCTTATCGTGTACGAGGACGTCGATTTCCACCATTCGCGCGGTGGTTGAAAACCGGGGCTGCTCGCGGTGGTTGGCTGGACGGGATGGTTGCGCCAGTCCGTAGAGCGGCCCCAGGCTCGTGAGGATCGCCAGCTTGGCGCCGGAACCAAGAATCGACATTGGCCGCTCCGTTAAACCGCGGGATAGAACGACGCCTTACACGCCGGCTGGAAAAGCCGCGGCTCTCAAACCGAGAGATAGCATTGGCTGCAAAGCAGGTCAAGGGCAGGCGCCGGCGGCACGCCAAACTGCGGCGGACCATGCTGCACATCACGGGGGCCATAAGCTCGAATAGGCACTGGATTACACCTTTCGCCGGCTCTTAAGGCGATGCTCTGCTAGGAAGGCCCTGCGGCTACCAGCGCTTCCTTGAGGCTCTTGTCAATCAGGCCGAGCAGTTCGTCGGCTTGCGCTTCGGTGGTGATGAGAGCGGGGGCGAGGGCGAACCAGTCGGGGTCGACACGGAGAATCAGTCCGTTCGCGAGCGCGGTGTGCTTCAGCGCCTTGCCGATACCGGGGCGGCTGAACTCGACGCCCAGCAGGACGCCTTTGCCGCGGACCTCGCGCAACACGCCCTGTTTCTCCACCATCGCCTCCAGGCGCGGGCGCAGGTACTGGCCCAGGCATTCGGCGCGCTCCCACAGCTTGTTCTCCACAATCTCATCCATCACGGCAATGCCCGCCGCGCACGCCAGTGGATTGCCCGCGTAGGTGTGGCCGTGCATGAACTGGATGGACGCTTCCGCCGGACCCAAGAACGGTTCGCCCAAGTCTTCGCGGGCGATCATCGCGGCCAGCGGAATCGCACCCGAAGAGATACCCTTGCCGACGGTCATGATATCGGGCGTGACGCCGAACGTTTGCGACGCGAACATCTGGCCCGTCTTGCCGAAGCCGGTGATGATTTCGTCGAAGATCAGCAGGACGTCGTAGCGGGTGCAGATATCGCGGATGATCTGGAAATACTCGGCGGTGGGCGTGATGATGCCGCCGGTGTTCCCGATCGGTTCGACGATCACGGCGGCCACTGTCTCGGGATCTTCGTTCATGATCACGTCTTCAAACGCGCGGGCGGCGAAGCGGTTGCACTCGTCCCAGTCGGCGAAGCGGTCGCGGTAGTAGGTCGGCGGCGGAACTTTTAGAAAGCCCGGCATGTGCGGTTCGAACTTGGTCTTGCGCGTGCCGGTGCCGGATGCGGCCATCGCGCCGAATGTGCCGCCGTGATAGCCGTAGTAGCGGCTCACGAACTTGTACTTGTGCGGGCGGCCGGTTTGTTTGAAATATTGGCGGACGAACTTCAGCGCAGCCTCAACCGCTTCGGACCCGCCGCTGAACGGCTTTACCCACTTCAACCGGCCGGGCGTGATCTGGCCAACCTTATCCACAAACTCCAGCGCAACATCGGAGATGGCATGGAGCGGCGGCGCGAACGTCATGCGGTCCATCTGCCGCCGCATCGCGTCCATCACGCGCGGATGGCGGTGGCCCAGACAAGCGACGAAGATGCCGCCGATCGCGTCGAAGTAGCGCTTTCCCTTCGTGTCCCAGTAGTAGACGCCTTCCGCGCGTTCCATGATGATGGGGTCGCGCGCGAAGTCTTCCATCTGGTGGAAGTCGATGAACGTGCGGCGGAGCAGGTCGGTAGTGTTCACTTCCCGTAATTCTCCCTCACAAAGGCGAGGGCATCGTCGCGGGTCCGCAGGCGGCCTTCCAACTGGCCGGTTTCGACCGCTTCAAGCATCTCGCGAAACAGCGGTCCTGGCGCGTATCCTGCCGCGATCAGATCCGCGCCCGTGAGCAGGCGCGGAGGCCGCAACTCCTCCGTGGGCACTGCCTGCAATTTGTCCCGCACGAATTCCCAGTTCGTAAGATTGCCGTGGCTTGATGAACAATCGATGCGGTGCAGTTCCAGGTGCTCGTCGAAGCATTCCATGCGCAGGAATCGCTTGAGCGTGCTCTCCTTCATCTGCAGCACGTCTTTGAACTTCATGTGATTGGCGACAAGCGCCTTCACATGTTCGATTTCGTGATGCGAGAAGCGCAGCCGCGTCATGATCTCTTCCGTCATACGCGCGCCGAGTTCGGCATGGCCGTCGAACCGGATCCGGTCGGCAATGCGGAACGTCGGCGGCTTCGCGACGTCGTGCAGCAGCACGCCCAAGGCGAGCGTGAGCGGCGGCTTGCCCATCGACTCCAGCATAATCAGGGTATGAACCCAAACGTCGCCTTCGGGATGGAACTCCGGCGGCTGCTCGATACCCTTCATGGCGGCGATTTCCGGCAGGATGTGTTCGAGTAAGCCGCTTTCGTCCAACAGTTCGAACCCGCGGCGGGCGCCGCCTTCGGTGAGGATGCGCGCCAGTTCGTCGCGAATGCGCTCGGCTGAGACGGTCAGCACCTTGGGCGCGAGTTCGCGGATGGCTCGCATCGTCTCGTCTTCGATGACGAAGCCCAGCCGTGCAGCGAACCGTATGGCCCGCAGCATGCGTAGATGGTCCTCGGCGAACCGGCGGCGCGAATCGCCTACCGTGCGCACGACGCCGGCGCGCAAGTCCCCCTCGCCGCCAACGTAATCGATCACTTCGTCCGTTGCGGGATCGAACAACAAGGCGTTGATGGTGAAGTCGCGGCGAAGCACATCCTCGCGCGGGTCCGTCTCGAAATGTACATGGCCCGGATGGCGCCCGTCCTGATAATCGTGATCGCTCCGGAAGGTGGCCACCTCGACGGCCGCGCCCTCTCGCCTGACCTGAACGACGCCGAAATGGGCGCCGATCAGCTCGCTTCCAGGGAAGAGCGCGGCGACCTGCGGCGGCGTCGCCGAGGTGGCGACATCAAAGTCCTTGGCGGGCCGGCCGAGCAGCATATCGCGGACACACCCGCCGACCATCAGCGCCTGGTGAGCATTGGCGCGCAGCCGCTCGATAATATCGCGCGCCAGTGCCTCCGCCGTCATGAGCTACTCCTAGCCGCACGTTCGTAACGGAGCCACGACCGTGAGGGAGTGTTTTGGAACTCCCTTACCCCCGCGGCTCTGTCACCCCGAATGTACCACCTCGACGTTCCCACACCCCGCAATCCCCAGGGGATTAGAATAGTAGGCAGATCTCGTGTCCACCTCTGCCTCGGGAGAGTCATCCCCGAACCTTCCTGCCTCAGCAAAAATCGTAATCGCCACAACCGTCGCTTTATCGTTCATCTCGTTCTGGCGGGGCGCCGCCATTGTTTTGAGCGATTTGGCGTCGACGATGTTCTACGTCGGCGGCATTGCGGAGCAGGCCATCGGAAAGTCCGCACCCTGGTTCGTCATGGCGGTGATGCTGTTCAGCTTCGCCGTCCGATCCATTTACATGGAAAGCTCATCCATGTTTGTGCGCGGCGGCGTGTACGTCGTCGTGCGCGACTCGATGGGGCCGTTTCTCGCCAAAATATCCGTCTCCGCCCTGGTCGTCGATTACATCCTCACGGGACCTATTTCCGTCGTGTCGGCAGGCCAGTATCTGGGCCGCTTGCTGAACGAAATCGCCGAACTCCTCCACCAGCCCATTCACATCGATCCGAACTCGTTCGCCACCGTGTTTGGTGTGCTTGTAACGGTTTACTTCTGGTGGGCAAACATCAAGGGCATCCACGAATCTTCGAGCAAAGCGCTTCGAATCATGCAGATCACCACTGTGATGGTGATCGCTCTGCTCGTCTGGTGTCCGATCACCCTGCTCCTGCGCGGGAACGTGCAACTGCCGCCCGCGCCGACGCACGAAAACCTGCGCTTCACCGCCGAATCGCTCGGCTGGCTGGAAGGCACCTTCTGGCCGCACCTCGCTTTTGCCGGACTGATCATCGCCTTCGGCCACTCGCTGCTCGCCATGAGCGGTTTTGAAACGCTGGCTCAGGTGTATCGCGAAATCGGCTATCCCAAGCTGGTGAACCTCAAACGCACCGCCAATACGGTCTGCCTCTATGCACTGTGTTCCACCGGTTTGATCAGCTTGTTCGCGGTGATGATCATCCCGGACACAATCCGCAAAGAGTACTACGACAACCTCATCGGCGGACTTTCCATGTCGCTCGCCGGACCCTACCTGCTCCGGCTTGGGTTCCACATCTTTGTCGTAGTCGTGGGCGTCTTGATCCTTTCGGGCGCCGTGAATACGTCGATCATCGGCGCCAACGGTATTCTCAACCGCGTTGCCGAAGACGGAGTACTGTTGAGCTGGTTCCGCCGGCCGCAGAAGAAGTTCGGCACCACCTACCGCATCATCAGCATGGTCGCCCTGCTGCAGATTGCAACCATTATCGGCAGCCGCGGCGATGTCTACCTGCTCGGTGAAGCGTATGCTTTCGGCGTTGTTTGGAGTTTCTCGCTGAAGTCCCTCGGCGTGCTGGTGTTGCGCTTCCAGCGGCACGACCAGGAATATAAGACTCCGCTCAACTTCCGCATTGGCCGTACTGAAATCCCCCTCGGGCTCATGCTCATCACGGCCTCGCTGTTCCTCGTCGCAGTCGCGAACCTGCTTACCAAAAAGATCGCCACCGTCTACGGCGTCTCGTTCACCATCGTCCTGCTGGCGCTGTTTGTTCTCTCCGAGTACATCAATATACGGCGCCGCGCCGAACGCAAGCCGCTCGAAGAGTTTAACCTCGACTATCATCCCGAAGTCGATTCCGGCGGTATCCATGCCCGGCCCGGCTGCGTGCTCGTCTCCGTTCGCGACTACAACCGGCTCTTCCACCTGCAGAAAGTTCTGCAAAAAACAAACCTGCGCCGCCACGACATTGTCGTGATGACCGTCCGTACGATCACTGCCGGCGCGGGCGAATACGAACTCGGCGAAAACCAGCTCTTCTCACCTTATGAGAAGGAACTGTTCTCGCACGTTGTCACGCAGGCCGAAAAGGAAGGCAAGCACGTTGAACTGCTGGTCGTACCCGGTGTCAATCCCTTCGATGCCCTGGTTCAGGCCGCGCACAACCTGAAAGCCTCGCGCCTCGTCACTGGCGTATCGGCGCGTATGACCTCGGACGAGCTCGCCCACCTGATCGGCCGCGCGTGGGAACGTCTCCCCGAACCGCGCCATCCGTTCTCCTTAGAAGTAATCTCGCCGGACCGGCCGTCCACTTACGTCAACCTCGGCCCGCATCCGCCGCGGCTTTGGCCGGAAGACGTCGACCGTCTGCACGACCTGTGGTTGCGGCTGTCCTCCGACAGACGCTTCGGCTCGAATCTCCACCATCGCGACGTGGTCGGCGTCGCCTTGCGTCGCCTCGAGCGCGATTTGCAGAACGGGACGGATCACGGCAACAACGATCAGGTGGTGCAGGACCTGCTGCGGGAGTTGCGGAAGCCGTAACGTAGGAGCTAGCGCAATGGCCTGGATGGTTCTACTCATCGCCGGAATTCTGGAAGTCGGTTGGGCTGTGGGCCTGAAATATACCGAAGGTTTCACTCGCCTGTGGCCCAGTGTCGCAACTGTTTCCGCAATGGCCGCCAGTTTGGCCCTATTGGGTGTCGCAGTGCGAACACTGCCCCTAGGCACGGCATATGCCGTTTGGACCGGTATTGGCACGGTCGGAACCGTAATCGTCGGGATCTATCTCTTTGGAGAACCCGCGACAGCCGTTCGCCTCTTCTGTGTGTTCCTGATCCTCTCGGGAATAGTCGGTCTTAAGTTAGTCACCACGAATTGAAAGACCGCAATATCCGCTATGCCTGCTCGTCCGGAATATCCACCACTGCCGGACCATGCTGGATCCCCACATACGGATACACCGCCACCTTCACATCGCCCTTATGCTGCCGCGCCAGCCGCGCCACCACATCGTTCCAATCCCGAACCCCTACCGCCTCCGGCGGGAAGTACGGATGATCGAGTTCGCGGCGCTGGAGATACTGCGAATAGAGCAGCACCTGGTTCGCTTGTGGGTACCGGCGCTTGCGCGACGCTCGATGTTTGAACCAGGAATCGGGCTGACGGTTGAACGATGCTTCGTCCAGGTAATGCCACACGAACTCGCCCATCGGGTTCTGGTTGATCACCACGATACTGCCGCCGTCCTTTAGACCCCGCTCCCCCCAGCCGAAGTGCTCGTGCAACTGCGCCCCCTTCGGATACGCGTTCACCACCACGATGTCGGCATCGGTGGCGTAATCGGTTGCCAGGTGGTTCACCGCGAACCGCGCCGCCTTGTGATGGGCCCTCACCACGTCCCCCGCCACCACATAAACCGGCCGGCGCTCGTGGTTGTACACCACCTGCACCGAGAATTGGACGTTTACGGCCCGGGCGGCATCGATCATGTCCTCACGCTGCTCGTTGTTCCAAACGTAATAGATCGATTTGCCGTCTTCCGTCACCCGTTTGCGGGGCTTCTGCTTGAGTACCTGGTGGTTGTAGCGGATGGTCTTCATGCCGGCAATGCCGGGAATGATGGACTTGGGCCCGCCGCCATAGCCTGGAATTCCGTGAGCCTTCAGGCCGGAAATCGTAATCTTGAGGTCCGCCCGGTTGTAATAGCTGTTGACCAGTATCTGGTTGCGGTGGCGCGTAGTGCCGAGGTCGTCCAGGTTCTCCCAGATATTGTGGTTGATCCACGGATGCCGCCTTACCGTCTCTTCCCCCAGCTTCTTGGCCACTTCCATCCCGTTCATCTGGTAGTGCGCCCCGTAGGCCCCGCAGAATAGGATATTGTCGTCTTCAATGCCCGCTGCGCGCAGTTCCGCCACCAGGTGCGGCACGATCTCGTACGTCGGCGTTGGACGTGTCAGGTCGTCAAAAGTGACCGCAACCGTGCGTTTTCCCGCAGCCAGTTCGCGCAATGGCGCGGTCCCGTGTGGGTGAAGAATCGCATCCCGTATCTGCGCGGGCGTCAGCGCCGGGTTATTCACCCCACGCATATGCTGAACGTTGATCTGCCAGTTGGGTGGAAACTCGAAGTTCTCCACACGGTCGCCAAACCACTCATGTGTGCGTAGAGGAACGGATTGAGTGCCGGTGCGTGCAGCGGCGAGAGCAGGGGTGGCGAGGAACTGGCGTCGGGTCGGCATGGGATTTCACAGAGAGCACGTTTGCTTCCACGTGAAGCGAAGATGCGAGCCCCCATCACAGACGCCTGAGCGCAGTCGCCCCTTCGAGAGACAATAATCAAAGTACACGTGCTCTCGCTTATCGCTTTGCTGCTCGCCGCACCAGTGGACTTCGCTACCGACGTCCATCCGATTCTTACCGCCCGCTGCATCGGCTGCCATAACTCGCGGCTGTCGCAAGGCGGACTCGCCCTGGAAACCAGCGCCCAGGTGGGCAAGTCTGTCGTCGCCGGCAGTTCGGCCGCCAGTATCCTCATCAAGCGCGTGACGGGCGAGGTGGGTCCGCGGATGCCCCTCAATAGTCCGGCGCTGACGCCCACTGAGATCGGCCTGTTAAAGCGCTGGGTGGACGAAGGCGCAAAGGGGCCGGCCGGAGTCGAAAAGATCGGTTGGAAGCCGAAGCTCGAACTCACTGCGCCCATGCTGCCCCAGTCGGCGGAAACGCATCCTATTGATAAATTCCTCAATCCCGGCAGGGCGGCCGCCTCCGATGCCGTATCCGATACGATGTTCGCGCGGCGGGCCTACCTCGATATCTGGGGTCTGCTGCCGACGCCCGAACAGACCGCGGAGTTCGAACAGGATCAGTCAGCCGGCAAGCACGCGAAGCTGGTGGACCGCCTGCTCGCCGACAACGCCAAGTACGCCGACCATTGGATCAGCTTCTGGAACGACCATCTGCGCAACGACGAAGGCGTGGTCTACCACGGCGACCGCAAGTCGATTACGCCCTGGCTGCGTGACGCGCTGCTGGCGAACATGCCGTACGACAAGTTCGTGCAGGGGCTGCTGAACCCCGCGGAGAAGACCGGACCCGAAGGGTTTCTGATTGGCGTGAACTGGCGCGGCGACGTGAGTGCCTCGCAAATCCCCGTCATGCAGGCCGCGCAGAATACCGCGCAGGTGTTCCTCGGCATCAACCTCAAGTGCAACTCCTGCCACGACAGCTTTATCTCGCAATGGAAGCTGCGCGATGCCTACGGCTTGGCGAGCTTCTTCTCGGAGAAGCCGTTGCAGATTCACCGCTGCGACGTGCCCACCGGGGCGATCGCTCCCGCCAAGTTCCTCTATCCGGAACTGGGTAGCGTCTCCACCGATGCGCCGCTCGCCGAGAAGCGCGCCGCCGTGGCCAACCTGTTCACCAAACCCGCGAACGGGCGAACGCCGCGCACGATTGTGAACCGGTACTGGAAGGTGCTGTTCGGCCGCGGTATTGTCGAGCCGGTGGACGACATGGACGCGCAGCCCTGGAACCCCCACCTCCTCGACTGGCTGGCGGCCGACTTTGCCTCCAACGCCTACGACCTCAAGCACCTGCTGAAGCAAATCATGACTTCAAAGGCATACCGCATGCCCTCGACGCAGGCCGAAGACACCGTCCCCTATACGTTCCAAGGGCCGAAGCCGCGCCGCCTGTCGGCCGAGCAGTTCGTCGATGCGGTCTCTTCGATTACCGGCGAATGGCGGGTGCTCGAGCCGCGGTCGCCGGGCGCCTCACGGTATGCGCGGGACTGGCAGTTGAAATCGTCCGCCCTGGGCCGCGCCCTCGGGCGGGCGATTCGCGACCAGGTGATTACCGAGCGGCAGAACCAGCCCACCACGCTTCAGGCCCTCGAAATCGTGAACGGCGAGACGCTCACCAGTCAGTTGCATCGTGGGGCCTTGCGCCTGAGGGACCAACTGCCGCCGCCGCCGCAAAACCTGTTCGATTCGGGTGCGGTCAATGCGCAGAAGGTCAAGATCGACGTGGAAATCGCGGGAGCGGAAAAGCTGTGGCTGGTGCTGATCGACGTAGATTCTTACGACCCGCTCCGCACGCGCGCCGCCTGGGGCCATGCCGGCTTCGATACCGGTGCCTTGGCGCTGCCCACCGAACCGGTCAAATTCAAGGGAGACAACGAGCCGACCCGCGCCGTGATCGCCAAGGTGCCTTCCACGTTAGTGGTGGATGTGCCTGCCGGGGCCAAGCGGTTTCAGGCGACCGTCGGAGTCGATGAGGCATCGCTCGCCAGCGACATCAACCCCCGTGTCCGGTTCTTCGTGTTCCGCCGGCAGCCCGATATGAAGCGCCTGATGCCCGTGGAAGGCGAAGCGCCCGTTCCGCAGCCGGAACCGACTACGGACAGTACACGGCTCATCGCGCGGCTGTACCGCCATGCGCTGGGACGACAACCGTCCAAGGGCGAACAAACGATTGCCCTCGACATGGTGCGTACCACCGACGGTCTGGAAGATTTCTTATGGTCTTTGGTTTTATCTCCGGAGTTTGAATATGTCCGTTAACGTGACTCGACGCCGCTTTCTCGGATCGGCCGCGGCGGCCACAGCCGCGGCGACATCGCTCCGCGCCGCGCCCAAACCGACGCCCAAGGCGGATACGCTCATCCTGCTGTGGATGGCCGGCGGCATGGCGCAGACTGAGACGTTCGACCCGAAGCGGTACACGCCGTTTGAGACCGGGCTGGACCCGAACAAGGTGTTGTCGACCTACCCGGCCATCGACACCGTAGTCGACAACATCAAGTTCTCCAAAGGGCTCGAGCGCTTGGCCAAAGTGATGGATCGCGGTACGCTGATCCGCAGCTATCAGGCCGGCGACCTGGGGTTCATCCTCCACTCGCGCCACCAGTTCCATTGGCATACGGGCTATGCGCCGCCTCAGTCCGTGGCGGCGCCCCACCTCGGTTCCTGGATTTCGAAGGCGCTCGGTCCGCGTCATCCCGACATCCCGGCGTTTGTCGACGTTGGCCAGTCGCTCGAAATCGGGGCGGAGAGCGATTCACTGAAAGCGTTCCACACCGCGGGCTTCCTGGGCACGGAGTACGGCCCGTTCTTTATTACCGACCCGATGGATGCCACGGCCGCCGTTCGTCCGCCGAACCATATCAGCCACGAACGGTTCCTCGCCCGGTACGAGCGCTACAAGCAGTTGCTGGAGGCGGCGCCCAACCGGGAGATGATGACCTCGGCCCAGCAGGATGCCCTGCGTAAGGCAGTCGATAACGCTCACCGGCTGATGACATCGCCGGGGGCGAAGGCGTTGGATTTAGCCCGGGAGCCGGACGAGTCACGGAATAAATACGGACCGTCCCGTTTTGGCCAGGGCTGCCTCCTCGCTCGCCGCCTTACCGAGGCCGGCGCCCGGTTCATCGAGATCACCAGCGAATACATCCCCTTCCGTTACTGGGATACCCATGAGAACGGCCACACCCGCGCGATGGACATGAAGCAGACCATCGACCAGCCGATCTCCCAGCTCGTGCTCGACCTCGAGGAGCGCGGCCTTCTCAACCGTACCCTGATCGTCCTGGCCAGCGAATTCGGGCGCGACATGATTCAGGAAGGTAAACCGGATAAACCCGTAAAGGATCAAGTGAAGCTGCCCGACCGGCTCACCGAGATCAAGCAGTACGGCATGCACCGCCACTTCACCGAAGCCGGGTGCGTCCTGATGTTCGGCGGCGGCGTAAAGAAGGGTTACCTTTATGGCAGAACCGACGACGAACGGCCCTGCAAAGTCGTCGAAAACCCCGTCAAAATCGAAAACCTGCACGCCACCATCTACCACGCCATGGGCATCCCGCCTGATTACGGCGACTACGTCGAACGCCGCCCCTTCTATGTCACCAAAGACGGCAAGGGCCAGCCGATTCTGGATGTGTTCGCCTGATAGCCGCAAGCGCGAGCGTCAGCGACCCGGCCCGGCGCACCCCACCGCCAGAAGCCCAATCCCCCTCCGCGTCGCACCAATCCAGTAACCCCCAAGCCAATTCCGGAACTTTCTCTCGCCGGCCGGTGTCCAAATTACTAGAATAGAAGCGAGGCGTCCATTGGCAGACTCCACAGTCGGCTTCCATCTCGATGCCTGCACTCCGCAGTGGGAACTGGCGCAGGTAACGGGCTTGTCGCCGGCCGATGCACTTTTGCTCAACGGACTACGTAGCGGAGACGAGCAGGCGTATGAGGCGCTCATCGAGCGCTTCCAGAATCCTGTGTTTAGCCTGGTTTACCGGTTAATGGCAGACCCCGGCGATGCAGGCGACGTGGTGCAGGAAGTCTTCCTGAAAGTGTTCCGGAGTGTGGGGTCGTTCCGCGGCCAATCCAGCTTGAAGACCTGGATCTACCGGATCGCGGTCAACGAAGCCAATAACCACCGCCGGTGGTTCGCGCGCAAGAAGTGCCAGGAGATTGGGTTGGAAGAAGATCAGGGTGACGGGCACACCTTTGAACAGATTCTGCCGGACCATAGCCCAACGCCTTTTGAAATCGCCCTGGACCACGAAACCCAGGACTGCATTGAGGCGGCGCTGCAGGAACTCAAGCCGGTTTTCCGGCAGGCGGTTGTGCTGCGCGACATCGAAGGGCTTGCCTACGACGAGATCGCCGACATTCTGCAGGTCTCGCTCGGAACCGTGAAATCGAGAATACTGCGCGGACGCGAGCTGCTGCGAAGCAACTTGTTGAGCCGTCTGCGAGTGGAACCCAAGTTTGAATTAGCTCCGCAAGGAGTGGATTAATTTTATGGATTTCGGAGACGTTCGCTATATTCGCGAGAGTCTAAGGGCTTTGCCCAAGCCCACGATTCCGGCGAAAACGTCAGGCCAGTTGTTGGTTGTGGCGTCGCGTGAAGCAGCGAGGCGCCGCCGCCGTGCCAGCCTGCCCACGTTCGTGAAGGACCTCTGGTCCGGTGTATCGCTTTGGTTTGATAACCTCATGCGCCCTGTGGCGCTCCCGTTTGCCGGCGGACTCGTTTCCGCTCTCCTCCTGTTTGCCGCCCTCGCGCCCTCGTTGACGGTGCAACGGGTTGTTACCGGTGACGTCCCAACCGGTTTATCCACTACGGCAACTCTCGAATCGTCCATTTCCTACAACCTCAGCGATAGCGAAATCGCCATCGACGTGGTCATTGACGAGCACGGCCGCGTCGTTGATTACACCATCCCGCCCGGCGAAGACTGGGCCCGTAACCCCGACTTGGTTCGCAACATCGAAAATACGTTGCTGCTCACCAAGTTCGTTCCCGCTACCTTGTTCGGCCAGCCCGCCGCTACCAAGGCCCGCATCACGCTGCGGCGTAGCCAGATGGAAGTTCGCGGTTAAGGACCAGGAGAGCCGATTGGGTCAGCGCCTCGGCCAACACTTCCTGCATCGCCGCGTCTATTTGGAAAAGATTACGGCTGCGGTCGCGCCCGCTGGTACTGTGATTGAGATCGGTGCCGGCCAGGGCGCGCTCACCGAGCATCTGCTCGAAATTGCGAACCGGGTTATCG
The DNA here is from genome assembly GCA_020846745.1 of Bryobacterales bacterium. Classification (GTDB taxonomy): domain Bacteria; phylum Acidobacteriota; class Terriglobia; order Bryobacterales; family Bryobacteraceae; genus JADLDI01. The sequence goes on from JADLDI010000032.1 coordinate 183,262, forward strand.
CCATTGAACTCGATCCCGAACTGGTAACCCACCTTATTGTCCGTTTCGCGGGCAACCCCAAACTCAAGGTGGTCGCGGGCGATATTTTGAAAACGGACCTCACACAGTGGGGCCCGGCGACCGTCGTCGGCAACCTTCCGTATTACATTACCTCCCCTGTGATTGAGCGGACGCTGGCCATGGGCCGGTTGCTCGAGAAAGCCGTCTTCCTGATTCAGAAAGAAGTCGGCGACCGGTTGCTTGCCAAACCCGGCACGCGCGACTATGGCTTCCTCACCGTCACTACCCAGATGTTCGCCGAACCCAAACTGGTCGCCAAGGTTCCCCCGTCTGCTTTCAATCCACCCCCAAAGGTGGATTCCGCGGTCATCAAGCTCACCCCGCGCGATGCGTCGGAGCATCCGCCCGACCCAACGCCCCTGATCGCGTTCATCGGGCTGTGCTTCCGTCAGAAGCGGAAAACCCTTCGGAACAATCTGGCCCCGTTTTTCGGCAACGAACGCGTAGACTCGCTCCCCGAGGCCGGCAAACGGGCCGAACAACTAACCCTCACCGAGTTTCGCAAGCTATACGATCAACTCGTCGCAGCCGGTTAACGTGCTTCCCCAGTGGATGGTCGCTTGTAGACATCTTGCAGGAGTTTCTAACTCAAGCTGACAGTGTACGGGTGGGCGGTGCGCACTGCATCTCTCAAAAAACGGGCGTCGCGCTGCCACGGCGCTGCTGGCCGGGCTGCGTGTTTGCCACTGAAGTCAGGAGAATCCGCGACTCCAGTAGAATAGCGCGAAGAGCAGTATGCAACCCGCTGAACGCTTGTATGGTTGGAAGGAAATCGGCAATTACTTAGGCCGCGACCAGCGCACCGTTCAACTGTGGGAAAAGAAGCGGGGCCTGCCCGTTCATCGGGTGGAAGGTGAGAAGAGCGTTGTCTGGGCCGATCCGAATGAGTTGGAATCCTGGCTACGTAACGGCAGCCCGCGCACTCGCCCGACTGAAAACGGCTCCCCGCCCAAAGAGCCGGTTTCTGGTCGCTTGAGGAAATTCCGCTATTTAGGCTGGTTGACCGCTCTTGCGATGTTGGTCTCGATCGCTGCCGTGCTCTTCGTAAGACGGCGGCCGGCGCCCGTCAAGCCAAACCTCCCGCCGGATCGCATCTTTGCAATCGCCATGATGGACGCCACCTCGACAAGGGCCGTCGGTGTTGCGGACGCAGGCGGAGTTCCGGTGATGTCTCCTGATGGCAGGCACTTAACACTTTCGTCCAGTCGCAACGCCTTATACGTCATTGATCTTGATATGTTCGACCACGCAAACGAGGTCGCCACTGATGGTGTCCCGCATGCAATCGTGAGCGCACGCCGGACAAACACGGTGTATTTTGCGACTACACGAGGTGAACTCTTCTCGTTTGATCCTCGCTCCCAGCGTGTTGCCCGCCTCATCACTGGCCTCCCGGGGAGTGTCGAAAGCCTTGCGCTTACTCCCGATGACGCCACTCTTTTCATCTCTACGGGACGCGGCGGGCTGCATCGCTACGATTTCGACTTACGAAGTCTTCAGCCAATTAAGGGCATTTACTGTCCCGCGTACCTGGAGACGGATCCTAGCGGCAGGTACCTGTTTGTCAGCCAGCGGTGCGGGTCTGGCGGAAAGCCCGGCCGCGACGCGATTGAAGTTCTCAATTTTCCGGATCTCTCGCTGGCAGCCCGGTTTACCGGTCAGCCATACGTTGGTGGCCTGATGCGCTACGACTCGGCTAGCGAGCGGCTTTGGGCAGACGGTTACGATGCCTGTAATCACTACGAGATCAATCGTGAAAGCTGCCCGGTGTATCCCGGCACCGTGTCTCATATCTATGATCTGGCCGGACGCAAGTGGCTCCGGGCTCTCGGATATTCTCGGCTCAACCCCGGTGGCGCCCCGGTCTTTATCGGCAACCTGGCCATTATGTCGGGTAATCCCGTGCGTGTTCTTCACGCCACAACTTTTGCGCTCCGCGAGAGCCTCGCTCTCGATGAGAACGGCACGGGAACTCCCGTTGTCGACTCCTTGCGGCAGCGCCTTTACTTGCCGTATCCCACCGTGAACAAGGTGGTCGCGGTGCCGTTACCGAGCCGTGCGTGTTCTCCCCCGGGTGCTGGGCTGGTTCATCATTGGGCGTTCGATGGCAGTTTCAGTGATCTCATTCGCGACACTCATTTCTCCGCCGATTCGGGTGCACCCTTCGCCTCAGGCGCCGTTGGACGTGCGGCTGACCTGCATAGTGCACAACTGCGCGCCGAGGCCGAGCACGATGTCTCTTCACCACAAACCACCTGGGCGGCCTGGATTCGGTGGGACGGTGACAAGCCGGGGCGCATTATCGAGGTCAGGAAAGGCGGCTACCGGTGGGAACTTGCTGTGTTAGCGAGCGGGCAGATCCAGTTCGAACAGGCTGGTAGCCAACCTGTGACTACCACCAGATCGATCGCGCCGGCCACTTGGACTCACGTTGCGCTGCGGCGAAATCTTGCCCGAGTGGAATTGCTAATTAACTCCCACCAAGCGGCAGCGGCCCAAGTGACGACTTACAGCGACGTCGAGCACAACCAACTCACCATAGGTCCCTTCCCGGGCCTGCTCGATGAAGTCGTCCAATACGAGCGGCCGATCGAAGACGATATGATCGACGCCTTATCCGCGCAGCCGCGGTGTACGATCGCGACGGCCAAGCGTTAGACTGAAGCCTCGCCAACAGCGAAACAACGTCAGCAAATCGGGCTCAGAAGACACCCGTGTCGCAACCGTGTTCGCAAATCGGTTCGCAAATCGGGGACAGGCCCCATTTGGAAAGACATCTGTGTCACAACCGTGTTTCGCAAATCGGGACAGGCCCTGAAAATGCTGAAAATGGGCCCTGAAAACGGGGACAGGCCCCGATGGGGCGAGAGTTTTTGAGGGGCGGGGCCACTTCTAACCATATGGCTCGGCAGAAGCGATATGTGAAGGTGGGGGAACCGGTGCATGCGACTGCTCGTGGGGCCGATCGGGCGAGGATCTTCCGGCATGGGTTTGACAAGCGTAAGTACCTCGAACGGTTTGCTTTGGTCGCCGAACAGGAGGGCGTCGAGGTGCATGGGTACTGCATTTTGGACAACCACGTACACTTCCTCCTGGTTCCGACCCGGTCGAAAGAAGCTGTGGGACGTCTCTTCCTGCGCGTTCACACATGGTGGGCACAACGGTTCAATAAACTGACCGGGCGTTCCGGTCACCTCTTCCAGTCGCGCTTTCATTCCTGCCTGCTCGACTCGGCCCACTACTTCTCCGCGATGCGCTACATCGACCTGAACCCCACGGCCGCCGGGATGGTAGCGGACCCCGCCGATTTCGAATTCTCGTCAGCGCACGCACACCTGACCGGCGAACCGGACGCGTTCCTCGTGCTGATGATGGCGAACTGGCGGTATCGATTCTCGAACGACCCTCGCCGCTATCGCGAATTCCTCAGCGAAACACGGCGGGAAGAGCAGGAACGCCTCGAAAAGGCGCTGCGCAACGGGTTTCCACTAGGCGCCGAGGACTGGATCGCACAACTCGAACAGGAATCGCAACGCCGCCTGCGACCCGCTCCTCCGGGCCGCCGCCCTGTTATGTGGCGCACAGCATAAAGCTCAGCCGTCCCGACCATTTGGGTCAATCGTAGCGCCCGTCGAGATACCAAACATCGGAGAAGATTTCTCTGAACAAGCGGTAGAGCGCTCCATCGGACAGTACCAGGTCGAAGTCGTCGCGAGCCCACGGGTTGGTAGTCCACCAGTCGCCGGAGGTGCGCCACGGGCCGGCGCACACCAGGACCTTGCCGCGGATGACGCCTGCTTTGACGTGTTGTGGGGGACCGTCTTTGGGATGAACCTGTGCGGGGAGCGGCGGGCGGAAGACGCGGAACGCGACGCGGGTGGCGGCGGCGGTGACTATCGATTTTTGAATAGGCGGCTGCAGGGCTGGGGCGACGCGGAAGGCGCCGGGGCGGTGTGTGTCGATCAGTTCGGGCGAGCCGACGTTGCTTTCGCCGACTAGGGCAGTCAACCGGCGGAGCGTGAGTTCCAGTTTTTCCGGCTCGGGCGTGGGCGGCAGGAACAAGCCCTGTTGAAGCGTGCGGGGTTTCGAGGGCTCGGCGGTGATGGTCACCTTGGTGACGGGGGCCGACGGAGGGCGTGCTTCGAATTCGAGTTGCAGGAGCTTTAAGAAATGCAGTGTATTGCGCGAAGGGATGGGCAGGCGGATGGTGTGCTCGTGGCACTGGCGATTTTCCAAATCGAGCTCGATGGCGAGGCTCAAGGCGGCGACGCCGTTACGTTCCATTTCGGCGCAAAGGTCGCCCACCAGGCGTGAGAAGACGAAGCAGAGAGGCTCGAGCAAGCGGACCGGATATTCGAGTTCCATCGATTCGCGATAGACGCGGGCCGAGAGGTCGGGCTTGAGCGGGATACCGGGCAGCCCGAGGGCGAGGTTGCGGAGCCGTGCGCCTTCCTGCCCGAAACGCTCGATTAAGCCGGCTTCGGGCAACGCGGCCAGGTCGCGGAAAGTACGCAAGCCCCAGCGGCGAAGGACGACGAGGATTTCAGGCGATGCGTCGAGAAGTTCGAGCGGAAGGCCGCCAAGGCGCGCAGTTTCCTCGCCAGGAGGAATAACAACGATGCCGGGGTAGCCGCGGGCGGCGTGGATGGCGGCGTTTTCGTTGGGAGCGATGGCGACGTTGGCCTGTGGTCCGGCTTGCGCCTGAATAGCCGTGGCCACCCGGTAGGGTTCGCCGAGCAGGCGTTCCATACCGGAAACGTCGAGGACGACGGTATTGGGGTCGACGGTTTCGACGCGAGGAGAGAAATGAGGGGCGATACCGGCGGTAGCGATACCGGTGGCATGGATAGCCGCGAAGAGCTGAGTTTCGCTTTTCATTCGCCTACGGCCATTGTACCGGAGGCGCGCGAGCGCTACGGCCGGAGGCGGGTGGCCGCTTTGCGGCCCTTGACTCCGAGCGGGACCTTGCGGCAGATGACGCGGCCCATCGGACGGTCGCTCGCGATCAAGTGGTTTCGAAGCCAAGTGGACACGTAGTCAAAGAACGCGTCGTCAAAACAGGCTTCGCCCGCCTGGAACTTCTGCTGGAAGGCGAGGACCGCGCCGGCAAAAGCGTCGTGGTCTGCCTTGTGCGATTGATAGCGCGGGTAGCGGCTCGAGACCATGACGCGCTCTTCGGTGCGGAAATGCCCGACGGTGGCGTCGATCAGTTCAGCGAGGCAGCCGGTAAGCTGCCGGCGCGTGGCGTTGGCTTTCCAATGGCCGTGCAAATCATTGAGCCGTTGAATGATTTGTTCGTGCTGAAGGTCAATCTCCTGGTGCCCGAGTTTGTAGGGAGTTCCCCAGCGGATAAGCCTGCTCATAAAGATAGTATCGGACAGTTTACACCTAAACCATCTGTTGTCGCTCAACGGTCGTTTTCAATTGGGAATAGCGCAAACGGCCGCCGGAATCGATCAGCTTCAGCTCTTCTCTTCAGTGCCGGAATTGTAGTGTTTGTAGTATTTGCCGTAGTAGCCGTAGTAGTAATACGAGTTGCTGATTTCCTTGTGCACTTCATTGAGCACAACGCCGACGATGTTGGCGCGCAGGCGCTGCAATGTGCTCAATACGCCGGCGACGCCCTTACGGCTGGTTTGTCCGGCGCGGGCGACGATCACGACGCCATCGACCAGCGCGGCCATCTGAAGGGGCTCAGGGAAGCCGAGCAGCGGCGGCGCGTCGAGAATGACGAGGTCGAACTCGCGGCCGGCTTCTTCGAGGATCGCGGGGAGAACCTGACCGACGATGTCGGTGGACTTGCGCGAGACGCTACCGGCGGGCATGACGGCGAGATTGGGGACCGACTGGGTCCGCATGAGAACGCTTTCCCAGGGGCGCCCGTCGAGCAGGACATCGGAGAGTCCGGCGGCGTTTGAAACACCAAAGCGCTTGTGAATGGTGGGGCGGCGCAGGTCGCAATCGACGAGGAGAGTTTTGTGGTGCTGCTGGGCGTGGGCGATCGCCAGGTGAACGGCGGTGGTGGATTTCCCTTCGGACGGCGCGGCGCTGGTGAACAGGAGTGTCTTGCACTCGCGAGCCATTTCGCCGAGCAGGATCGAATTGCGCAGGGTACGGATAGCGTCTTCGTACTGGCTGAGGCCTTTCACTTGCGCCGCCCCGGCGTCGTTAGGGGCCGCGCCGAGCAAAGCCACGCTGCCGAGTTGGGTGCGCCAGCTTTTCACTTGCGGCAGGGTGCCCACCACTTGGGTACGCAGGGACCGCGAGGCTTGCTCCGGGTCGCGCAGCGTGTCGTCCATGCTGTCGTGCAGGATGGCGAGGCCAACCGACAGGATGAGCGACAGCAGGAATGAGAGGGCGACATAGAGGCTGGTGCGCGGGAAGACGGGCCGCAAACCGGGGCGCGCCCAATCGGCGACGCGGATGGAACTGTTCTGAAAGCTGGCGTTAATGCCCGCTTCTTTGATTTTGCGGACCAACTCTTCGTACAGGCGTTTGTCGGCTTCGGCTTCACGCTTCAGCGTCTGGTATTCGAACGAGCGGGCATTGAGGCGATCGAACTCCTTCTTGGTGTCGCCGACCGCGCGCTCGAGCATCTGCTCGCGATTGGCCGCCTCGCGGTATTCGATCTCGACGCGCTTGGTGATGCTGGATGTGGTTTGGTCGAGCAAGCGCTTGGTTTCGTCCAACTGCGCCTGGGCACGCCTGAATTCCGGATGGTTCGTTCCGAAACGCGTGTGGATATCGGCAAAGCGCTGGCGCGCTTCGTTATAGCTTTCGGTCAGTTTTTTGAGCGCTTCGCCTTGCGAGGAGACAAACGCCGCATCCATCGATCCGTTGCGCATGGAGTTGAAGGCGGCTTCTTTTCGGACGCGGTCGCCCTGGGCCTTGGTGTATTCGGAGTTGAGTTCGAGCAGCCGGGCAGAGAGAATGTTGGTGCGCTCCTCGGGGCTGATGACGTTCAGCTCCTTTTCAAACTGCGCGAGCGCGGCGCTCGACTTCTCCATGCGGACTTTCAGTTCTTCCTGCTGCTTTTCCATGAACTGCGACAGCCCGGCGGCGGCGCGGTAACGAATCTTGTAGATGTGTTCGAGGTACGACTGCGCAATGCCGTTGGCGACGTCGGCCGCGACCTTCTTGTCCTTTGACTGGTAGCTGACAAGCAGCAGGTAGGTGTTGGGTGGCCGCGTGACCTTCAGTTTGCGCAGGATGACGGGGGTGTCGCCGGCTTCGGCGTCTTTCTTCAGCTCCTCCTGCCAGTTCTCGTTTTCGGCTTCGCGCAGGTTGTATTTTTCGGCGACCGGCCGCAGCACAGAGTCCGATTGCAGCAGCCGGATTTGGGTGGCGAGAAACTGGTCGGCATCGTTCGACGCCGATTGTACAGCCTCCGCCCCGAAGATGCCGGGCGGCATGCGGCGATCGATGTCGATAGTCGCGGTGGATTCGTAAATAGGCGTGAGGCGCGAACAGATGATGACGGACGCTGCGACGCAGGCGAGGACAAAGGCGGAAATGCGCCAGCGGTGGCGACGCAGGATCCAGACGTAGTGCGCGAGCGGGACCGTTTGCGGCTCCACTTCGAGGTCCACCGGCAGGTATCCCGGGCCAGCGGTGGCGGGGTTGAAACTGACCAGCTTACTGGCGTCGAGGACAATCGGAACCTGCGGCGGATCGTTCTTTGGTGGCTGCATCGATCTGCAAGGTATAGTGTATGGTTCAGTGTATCGCGTAGACCAAATCACCCTCACCTGGGTTCGTATCCCGCTGAACGAGCCCTTTCGCATTTCAAACGGCGTCGTGGCCGAGAAGGACGGCATTGTAGTTGCCCTCCACTCGGACGGACTCACCGGGTATGGCGAGTCGTCACCAATGGCCGGGAGTTTCTATTCGGCCGACACGCCGGAATCGTGCTGGCAGCAACTGGTGGAGAGCCTGGCGCCGCAGACCGTCGGACGCACGTTTGAGTCGCTGGCCGATGCGTGCCAGTGGCTGGATGCCGTGCCTGGTTCGAACTTCGCCAAGGTCGGCATCGAGACCGCGCTGTGGGACCTGGAAGCCCAGCGCCGCGGCATGCCGCTGCACGAACTGCTGGGCGAACAGGCGAACGAGAAGCCCGCCGCCGCCGCGCAATCGGGGCTCGCGGTTGGTTTGTATCCGACCACCGCGGACTTGTGCCGCACCATCGAACGCTACGTGCCCGACGGCTACAAGCGCGTGAAGATCAAGATCTCGCGCGGGCACGACGTGGAACTGGTGCAAGCGGTGCGCAGCGCGTTCGGCGATACGCCGCTGATGACCGACGCCAATGCGGATTACACGCTGGATTACCAGCCCGTGTTCGAGCAGTTGGATCAATTTGGATTGCTGATGTTCGAACAGCCGCTCGGCGGAGCCATGCTTGAGGATTCGGCGAAGCTGCAGAGCGCGCTCAAAACGCCCATTTGCCTGGACGAATCGCTCGAAACGCTGAAGGACGTGCAGCGTGCGATCGAACTGAAGTCGTTCCGCATCGGCAATATCAAAATCCAACGCGTCGGCGGCTTCTGGAATGCGTTGGAAGTGTACCGGACACTGCGCAGCGCGGGCCTGTCGATCTGGGTCGGCACCATGCCGGAACTCGGCATCGGTCAAGCGCAGGGCGCGGCGCTCGCGACCTTGCCGGGTTGCGATTTCCCGACTGACGTTGAGGCGTCGCTGCGCTGGTTTCAGGACGATTACATCGATCCTGTGCTCGACGTTCACCAGGGGTTGATCGAGATGCCGCAAGCGCCGGGCCTGGGCTACCGGATTGACCAGGCGAAGCTCGCCAGGTATAAGGTCGCCGCGCAAGAGTTCCGCGCATGAGCGGCAGTTGGGGCGCGTTGCGGGCGGGGTCGCCCGTCTTCGGTTGTTTCATTTCCACCGGCTATCCGGTGAACGCGGAACTGTGCGCACGCGCCGGATTCGATTACGTGCTGATCGACCTGGAACACGGAATGGGGTCCGAACGTGACGTGCTGACGCAGGTGCTGGCCGTGTCGGCACTGCCATGCGCGCCGGTTGTACGTGTGGAATCGCACGATCGGCCGCGCGTACACCGTTTGCTCGACCTGGGCGTGCAGGGCATCATGTTTCCTCGCGTGAACACGGCGGACGAAGCGCGCGCGTGTGTCGCGGCGATGCGGTATCAACCGGAAGGCGAACGCGGCGTCGCCACGCTGGTGCGCGCGTCAGACTACGGGGTGAATTTCGCAACGTATCGCGATACGGCTAAGAAGAATCTGCTTACCATTCTGCAGATTGAGAGCGCCGAGGCCGTGGCCAATGTGGATGAGATCGCGGCAGTCGACGGGGCCGATGTGTTGTATGTCGGTCCGATGGACCTGACCACCAGCATGGGCATCTTCCGGCAGTACGGCCACCCGGATTTCGTGGCTGCCCTGAAGCGAACGGTGGACGCGGCGAATCGGAACGGACGCATCGCGGGCATTCTGCTCGCGGCCCCGGCGGATGCGCGGCGTTACCTGGACCTCGGCTTTAAGTTCCTGACCAGTGGGACGGATACGGCGTTTCTGTTGAACGCCGCGCGGTCGGTGAATGAGTCGATGCGTCAGGCCTAAGCGGCGTCAAACCTGGGGCTCAGTCGCCTGTTCAGCTTCTTCCGCCGCGGCCGGACCGCTCTGCTGCGCCTCGGCCAGCGCGGCCCTCGCGGTTGCGGCCATGGCCGCGGGGACCTTCACCATAAACGGCAGGTTGGGAATCTGCGGCGCGCCCACGATCGTTACGGGGATGTTGCTGGCTTCGAGCACGGTCTGGATGCCGATCGCGTCCAGCTCACCGGTCGCGCCTACGCCTTCGAAAATCGTTTCCAGGTCCATGGAGTGCGAATCGTCGGGCGCGGGCTGGGCCTGTTTACTTTGCGCGATCGCCGCCAGAGCCGCCACCTCGTTTTCGGCGGGGACGCAAACTTCCCACGCGCCCTCGGGGACGCCGGGCTGGTTATCGTCGCGCAGGATGGCGGGCATGCCGGCATCGGCGAGCAAGTCTCGGACCGCGGCGGCGTCTTCGGCCGCGGCTTCATCGGCTGATCGGAAAACAGTCACAAAGTCTTGTGCCATCGCGACTTGATCTTAGCAATTTCTTCACCAGACGGGAGTAGAATATGGGCAGAAAGGATATTGTTTCCCGATGAATGACGAAGTGAACCAGGAATCGCGCGCGGTATGGTTTTTGGCGGGCGCCGCCGTTGGGGCGGCCGTTGCCCTTTTGTTCGCTCCGCAGTCGGGCCGCGAGACGCGGCAGATGATCGCTCGCCGGGCGGGCGAGGGCCGAGAGGCGCTCAACGACGCGAGTCACGAGATTGCCGAGAAGGGCCGCGAGCTTTATGACAAGGGCAAGAAGATTGCCGACGAAGCGGCTGAGTTGTTCGACCGCGGCCGGAAGCTCGTAAACGGGTAACCGTGACGCTCGCGCCTTTTCAGAACGAACGCTACGCAGATTTTTCCGTTCCTGCGAACCGGCAGGCCATGGAAGCGGCGCTCGGCAGGGTGCGCGCGCAGCTTGGGCGGCAGTATCAACTATTGATCGCCGGGGAGCGAGTAACCGCTCCCCAACAGTTCGACTCGCGCGACCCGGCGCAGCCATCGCGTGTCGTGGGCGTCCATCAAAAAGCGACCGCCGAGATGGCCGTACGGGCCATCGAAGATGCGCATGCCTACTTCGATGAGTGGGCGCGCACGCCCATTGAATCGCGTGTGGAAATGCTGGTGCGCGCCGCCGATCTCATGCGGCAGCGCAAGTTCGAGTTCAACTCGTGGATGGTGTTTGAAGCGGGCAAGAGTTGGGCGGAAGCCGAAGCCGACACCTCCGAAGCCATCGACTTCTGCGAATACTATGCGCGGCAAATGCTGAAGTGGGGCAATCCCGACCCGCTGCTGCAATTGCCAGGTGAAAAGGACCAGTTGCGTTACCTGCCGCTAGGGGTTGGCGTAGTGATACCGCCCTGGAATTTCCCGCTGGCGATTACATGCGGCATGACGGCGGCGGCGCTCGTCGCGGGCAATACGGTGGTGCTAAAGCCGTCGAGCGACACGCCCACCATCGCGGCTCAACTGGTGGACGTGCTGCTCGAAGCGGGTATACCGCGGCGGGCGCTGAATTTCCTGACGGGCAGCGGCACAACGATCGGCGACGTGATCGTCGAGCACCCCAAGACGCGGTTTGTGTCGTTCACCGGATCGCGCGAAGTGGGCTTGCACATCAACCAACTGGCCGCCAAGCCGCAGCGCGGGCAAATCTGGATCAAGCGCGTTGTCGCCGAAATGGGCGGCAAAGACGCCATCGTTGTGGATGCGGAGACTGACGTCGACACGGCGGTTGAAGGTGTGCTGGTGTCGGCATTCGGCTATCAGGGACAGAAGTGCTCGGCGTGTTCGAGGGCGATTGTCGATCGGAGCATCTACAACGAGTTTGTCGAAAAGCTGAAGGCGCGCGTTGAGACGCTCAAGGTGGGTTCGCCCGAGGATCCATCGAATTACATGGGTCCGGTGATCAACGCGGGGGCCAAGCGGACCATTCTCGAATACATCGAAAAAGGCCAAAAGGAAGGCGGCCGTTTAATCGCGGGCGGAGAAGCGATTGCGGGCGAAGAAGGCCATTTCATCAAGCCCACCGTGATTGCCGACGTCGCGGACGATGCGACGATCTTCCAGGAGGAGATCTTCGGACCGGTGCTCGCCATCACCCCGGCCCGCGATTTCGACCACGCTCTGGAACTCGCCAACAGCACGGAATACGGCCTCACCGGCGCGGTGTACACGAACAATCGCGAGAAGATCGAAAAGGCCGCTGAACGCTTCCACGTCGGCAACCTGTACATCAATCGCAAGTGCACGGGCGCCATGGTCGGCGCGCACCCGTTCGGCGGCTTTAACATGTCGGGCACGGACTCAAAGGCGGGCGGTCCCGACTATTTGCTGCAGTTCCTACAAGCGAAAGCGATCGCGGAAAAGATATCGTAGCCCGACCGTGAGCCGGCGGTCCGTCAAGTAACGAGGCGGCTGTTCAATACTCGCACCAACTCCCGGCCGTCGCCGAACCTATACCTTCCGCAGCGCCTGCTCCAGCGCCTCCACGAAAAAGTAATCGCCCCACATCACAGACTCGTTCACTCCAAGGCTCTTGTGCATGTGGTACACGCCGCCTTTGAGAATGCCTTCCCAACCCTTCGGCTTGCCCAGATGGTTCTGGCACAGCGAACGCAAAATGTGGATAGCAGTAGTCCAGTAGAAGTGGCCCTTCACCGGATCGGGGATCAACCGGCACAGCCGCAGCAAGCCCGCCGCGGCGATCGCCGCCGCCGAAGTGTCCACCTGCTTGCGGCTCTCGGCCGAAGCGTTGTAGTCCCATGGTGGAACGCCGTCGGCAGGCGTGTGGCGGATGTAGTAGTCCGCGCAAGCCTGCGCGGTCTCGAGGAAATGCGGGTCGCGCGAATACTCGTAGCACGTCGAAAAGCCATACAAAGCCCACGTGAGGCCCCGGCTCCAACACGAGTCGCCGCGAAATCCCTGATGCGTGGTCTGGCGCAGAAACTCGCCGGTTTCGAGATCGAACAATCCTTCGTGCGCCGTCGACCCGTCGCCCCGCACCAGTACGCGCCGCGTCGTGAGCGTGTGGCGATAGGCGATCTCACGCAGGGTGCGGTCGCCGGTTTCTTTTGCCACATAAAAGATGAGGCCGACGTTCATCATGATATCGATGAACAGTGAGTTCTCCGCCACGAACGAGCGCAGGTACTGGCCTTTCTCGTTGTAACGCATCGCCAGCGTGCGGCCCGCCTGGATCAGCACATCCTTCAACTCGCGGTCGCCCGTGATCTGGTACCACCGGTGATACGTCGAAAAGAAGATAAAGCCGAGGTCGTGAACGTCGCGATCGAGTTTGCGAGGTTCGAGAGGTTTCGAATACCGGATGGCCTGTTCCATCCAGAACTTCGCGTCGCCGTTGGCGCTGCGGTCAGCGTGATACCGGCGAAAAATCCACATCATGCCGGGGAAGAAGCCGTCGCACCAGTGAGTCCATTTCGGACCGTCGTGCTTCCATTTCCCGCTCTGTGTGTACATCGGGTAAAAATCCGGATAGCGCTCCACCACGCGCTGCACCTGTTTCTGCGCGAATTCCATCGCCTCAGTCAGGAGCGGCTTATCCGATTCCAACTCAAAATGAATCACTGCATGTCCTTCCGTGCATCGGGCCCTGTCTCAGGCCCTGAACTCGAACCTGTATTCGAACGGAGCCGCCACAGCATCCGCAAACCACGCGGCAGTTCCAGGCGGGTCCCGCTTATATAAATGATGCCTTGTTTGTCCACCGCCGCGCGAGTCCACCCCGGCAGCGTGCTCACATCCTCCAGCGCGCCCGCGATTTCCGCATGCGCTCCCGGAAATTCCAGCGACGTGAACTGCACGTCGGCGCGCACGATTTCGCTTCGCGCGTAGTACCGGTTGAAACCCATCACGCGCCCCCGCAGAATCGCTCCGCGCGGCACCATCGTCTTGCCCTTCCACCGCGCGTTCTCGACGATACGCGCAACCACCGGATCCCCCACCGCGGCCTTGTCGAAGCGAAGTGTGTCTTCGAGTGAAATCAGCAAGCCCAGGCCTGACGGTAACTCCACTGCGACGTTCGCCGCGGGCGCTTCGGCCCCGGCAACGCCATTCGCAGGCTCGGGCGTTGGATCGGCGAACGAGATAACCGACTCCCCGCTGTACTGCCGGCAGGCGGCAAACGTCGTGCGGTTCCGATGCTCCGCGCCCGCTTCGTCCGTCAGCGAAAGCTCGGCGTACTTCGGAAGCAGAAACTCGTGCTCGCCGATCTTCACCCGCGCATACTCCATCAGGTCGCGCGCCGCCTGAATCGGCAGGTGCGCCGGGATGTCTTCCGCTTCTACCTCCAGCCGTACCAGGTCGATCGAATTCTGGTCCACTTCAAAAAACCCGTGATAGCCCGTTACGCCCTGCAGTGCGCCCGATTTCAACGTGTACCCGCTCTTCGCCCGCGGCACCCGATACGTGTACCGGACGAGCGTCCGGCCTTTCTCTTCCCGTGTGCCTTCGTACTTGAAATCGACCCCGCCTCCAAGAAACACCGCGCGCGCGTGCAACGCGAAGTTGCCATTCCCAATAGTGCCGCCGCCCACAATCTTGCCGATCTCGCGATCGTCGAACTTGCCTTCCCCGGGCCACGAGAACAACTCGCGACCCTGCACCAAAGCCACTTCAAGCCGCAGTAAATCGATCAGCCGGAACCGCCGCGTTTTCGCGAGCCGCGCCGTGCGCTCCACGGTTAGCTGGCAGGTGTAGTCCGGAATGCGAGTGAGAATCTCGCTCATGTGGACTTTGATTCGTGTCAGCCGGATCGCATCCGCTTCCGCCGTCGCGGCGGCAGAAGCAGCAGCAACCTTAGGCGCGGCCAACAGCAGGCCTGCAAGTAGCCATAACCAGCGCATGTTTTCAGGGTAACGCGGGAGGGTGGCGTCGGGGTCGTTAAGCGTTCAGGAAGTCGTCAACGTCAACGGCTGCCTGCTTGAGAATCGCCCGGAGGGTACCTTCCGGCATGTCGCCAGGATGATTGGGTATAGTCGTCCAGCATCCGGTATTTGGATTGAACCAGATTTCGTGGCTGCCCGCCGCCTGTCGATCAAACTGGAAGCCGAGGGACCTCAACCTTCGGGCGATTTCACGATACCGGAATCCTGATAAACGGCCCATCAAGCCGCGACCACGATTGTGTAGTCCATTCGTTCATCGGTTGTGGGAAACTTTGGAACTTCTTCCCGCTCACGTCGCGCTTCAATTAGTTTCCGAGCCACGTCGCGTGCAATTTCGAGTGCCTCCGCAACCGTCCGGCCCTGCGCGATTAATCCGGGTAGCTCCTCCGATGTTGCGAGAAACACTCCCTCAGGCAAGCGCTCCACCTGAACTCTAATCGCCAGTTCCATAATCGGCTACTATTATCGCGCGCTCCCGCAGCCGGGCGAGTCCAAAGGTTATGCGACGAGTTGGGTCGCCTCGCCTTTGGCGGCCGATGCCGGCCCCCCAAAGAACAGTAGCTCAACAGCTTACCAGCCCTCCAACCCCCCTCTGTTACCATGCAGGAGATGGCAACCAAAGTAACGGTTTTCAACAACGGTCCGATTCGGTTGGAAGGCGAATTCACCATCCAGGACCCCTCCGGCAACGAGTACGGCCTCGCGGGCCGCACAGTTATTTCCCTCTGCCGCTGCGGACTCTCCTCCAACAAGCCTTTCTGCGATGGCACCCATGGGCGCCAGGGCTTCGAATCCACCTGCGAAGCGCGCGAACTGCCCCCGCCCAAGCCCAAAGTCTAAGGCGCGCGGTAAGGAACGCATATGCGCGTGTGGGGATTGGCGGTATTCGGGTTGACAGCAAATACGCCATCAACCCGATGGGCCACCAGTTCTTCGTCTCCACTCCGGCCATCGTCGAAGGCTCCATCTACCTGCGCAGCGCCCAACGCGCTCTACGCGATCAGGGAACGATAGAGATCGCTGTAGTGGCGCGCCGACGCGTCCCACGAGTAATCGCGCTTCATGCCTGCCGCCATCCGGTGCTTCCAGTCCGCAGGCCGCTTGCGAAACTCGTCGAGCGCAACGCGGATGCAACTCAGAAAATCGGGCGGCCAGTAGCCCCAGAACTTGAATCCCGTTTCGCTATCTACCGTATCGTCCAGTCCGCCCGTCGCGCGAACCAGCGGCACCGTGCCGTACCGCAGCGAGTACATCTGGTTCAACCCGCAGGGTTCGAAGCGCGACGGCATCAGAAACATGTCCGACCCCGCTTCGATCTTATGCGCCAGCGCGTTGTTGAATCCGATATAGATCCCGACGCGATCCGGAAATACCGACCGCAAATGCTCGAAGAAATGTTCGAACCGCACATCGGGCGTCTTCGGAACGGCCGACCCCAGCACCGCGAACGCCACGTCGTCGTTATAGAGCAGCGGCCAGGCCACCTGCTCAATGATGTCGATGCCTTTCTGCGTCGCGAACCGTGTCACAATGCCCAGCAGCGGACGGTCCATGTTCTCCGCCGGCAAATCAAACTGCGCCAGCAGGTCCTGCTTGCAGATTCGCTTGCCCTCCAAATCGTTCGCCGCATAATGTGCCGCGATGTACTGGTCGGTTTCGGGCGACCACTGCGAATAATCGACACCGTTCAGTATGCCCGTCAGTTTATGCGCGTTCGCCCGCAGCAGCCCATCCAGCCCAAACCCGAACTCCGGCGTCTGGATCTCCGCGGCATACCGCGGCGACACCGTCGTAATCGCATCGGCAAACACAATCGCGCCCTTCATCAATGCAACGTCGCCGAAGTATTCGAGCAGGTTCGGCTGGAATAGCCAGTCCGGCAATCCCAGCTCAGGCCAGATGTTCCGGCCAAACCGGCCGTTGTACTCCAGGTTGTGGATCGTGAACACTACCTTCAGATCGCGCAGCACCGGATCCATGTCATACCGCGTGCGTAAATACGACGCGCAAAGCGATGCCTGCCAGTCGTGCAGGTGCAGCACGTCGGGCGTGAACAGAAACCGCGCCACCGCCAGCGCCGCGTGACAAAACGCCCCAAACCGCAAATGGTCGTCCGCTTGGCCGTACAGTGTGCCCGGGCGATCAAACAGCGGCGGAATGTCCGCGAAATATACCGTAACCCCCCGATCGTTCACCGCGAAAATATCCGCCGAGAAGCGGTGCGGACCCACCGCGATCACCTGGTTTTGCCACACCCGCTGCGCCTCATCAAGCGAAATGGACGCGTACCGCGGCACGACGACGCCCACCTCGTGGCCCAGCGCGCTGAGCGCATGAGGTAACGCTCCAACTACGTCGGCAAGGCCGCCCGATTTGGCGAACGGCGCCGCTTCACTGGCCACCATCAGAATGCGAGCCATTTGATTCGGAAATCCCATCATAGCCGCCCGGCGCCGGCGAAACACGGGAATCGCGCCGGCGATCTATCTATAAGAAGAGGAGCTTGTTCTCATGCGCATCCTGGTTTCGTTGTTGTTTCTCTCCCTACCGCTCTTCCCCTGCCCGCAGGACTCGGCGGAAACCCGCCGGCAGGTAAAAGAAACCCATATCGAGCCGCAGCTTCGCACCGTCGCTAAGACCATCTGCGAATGCTCGCCGTGCCTCACCGCCGCCGAATGCGACCGGTTCAAAAAAGACTGCACCGCCTCCATCGACAAAGGCAAGTGCCCCTCACTCGCGCGCGCGGGTAAGGGCTGCGCGAAAGCCGCCGAAGTGCAGCAATTCAATTCCCGGTGCCGCGACCTCGTCGATCAGGCGCTGCACGCCGACACCGACCCAAAACGCCTGCAAAACGCCCCGCCGCCCAAAAAAGCCGTAGCGTCGGCAGTGAAGGACCCCGGCGAACGCTCGAACAAAAAATAGCCCCCCGCCCTCCCCCGTGTAGGTGTGGGGCGAACGTTCCCGATCAAAGCGCTGTTCCTGCTATTCCTATACCGGAAGCGGTGGTTTCGGCGTGTGTGACGGCGGCCGAAACTCGCTGAGGTGGAGGGGCTAGCTAGCATCGGTGTTGATTGCGGTGACTGTCCAAGGCCTCGCGAGCCTTGACTGCGAGCCTGCGCAGATGCTCACATTATTGAGAGTTGACCCTGGAAGAGATGCTGGGCGTCTTCCGATGCCTTTTGCGCCAGAACATGCAACCGCCTTACGCTGAGGTGCCATTCCTCAGTTGCGGCGACATAGACGACTAGTAGTCCATCGCGCAACATGCAGGGCATGATGAATATAAGGATATTTACCAGGGCAAAGTGTTTCACTAGCCTTGGACGGAATTACATTACGCAAGCAGCCCAACCGCCTTCCCGGTACTATCGGCGAACCGCTCCACCGGCGTATCGAACGCATCGAGCATCGACACATACACATTTGCCAGCGGACTATCGGGGGAATACACCAAATGCCGATTGGTCGCGATCCTGCCGCCGCAGCGCCCGGCGAGCACCACCGGCAAGTTGTGCGGATCGTGTTTGTCGCCATCGCGGATGCCCGCGCCGAACAGCACCATCGAGTTATCCAAGATCGACTGGTCGCCTTCCTTCATGTCCCGCAGCTTGCGCAGCAGATACGCGTACTGCTCGATGTGCCACTTGTTGATCAACTGATACTGCCGCAGCGCATCCGCTTCTTTCATGTGGTGCGAAATCGAGTGGTGCGCGCCCTTTACGCCATCCAGGAACGCGAAGTTCGTATTGCTCACCTCGTTGCCGAACATGAAGGTGGCAATCCGGGTCGTATCGCTCTGGAAGGCCAAGGCGATCATGTCCATCATCAGCCTGACGTGCTCGGCATGGTCCTTCGGCAACCCCGCCGGCTTTTGCGCCGGATCAAGCGCCTTCTTCGGCTTCCAGCTCGATTGCTCCGGCCGGCTCGCCCGCTCCAGGCGCTCTTCGAGCGACCGTACTACCGTCAGATACTCATCCAACCGGTGCCGGTCTGCCTGCCCCAGCGACTGGCTCAACTGCCTGGCTTCGTCCATCACACCGTCGAGCAGCGCCACGTCCTGCTTCGCCGTGTTGCCCTGCGGACCGCCGGCGCGGAACAGCCGTTCAAACACCAGCCGCGGATTCACTTCGCGCGCCAGTGGCATCGTCGGACCGCTCCATGCGATATGCGACCCGTACACACGCGTGTACCCGACATTCCGGTCCACGCCCGTGCTTACAGGCGTGATGCCCAATTCGAGCGACGGCAGCGGCGTCTGTTTGCCGATCTGCCGCGCCGCGATCTGGTCCACCGAGACGCCGTTGCAGTTGATGTCCACGCCCAGCGTCTTGGTGATCGTCGTGCACGTCAGGAAGCCCGAAATTTTGACGTAGTGCCCGTCACCGCCGCGGCTTGCCTGGTTCCACAGGTTGGTCATCACGACGATCTCGCTCTTCAGGTCTTCGAGCGGCGCGAGCGTCGGCGACAGTTGAAAGTCGCGGCCCACGCCCGCCGGCGTCCACATGTCCGGATGCACGCCGTTCGGCATGTACATCGCCACCATGCGCTTCGGCGAACCGGTCTTGGTCCGCGCGGCCGCCTGCGCCTGCGGCGTCATCGCCTCCAGCTTCATCGCCTCCAGCCAGGGTAATCCCAGCGCGGCCCCAGCGCCCCGCAACACTGTCCTTCGGGAAATCGGAAACTTAGCCATCCTGTTAATCCTCTTACTGTACCTTCGAGATCAGCACCGGCGCATTCGCCTTCGTCCCCGGCTGATACCGGAACGGAATACTCGTGACGATCTCCTGGATGAGCGTGTGCGACATGTACTTGTCGCGCCTCACTTCCTCCACAATCGCATCTACGGTACACTCATCTTCGAGCGTCAGTCCGCGACCCAGCGCATAGGCCAGCAGCTTCCGCGTCAGGTTCCTCACAAACTGGTCCTTCCGGGCCATCAGCGCCTGCTTCATGCCGTCCACCCCATCAAACTTCGTTCCATCCGGCAACACGCCAGTGGCATCGATCGGCTTGCCGTTATCTTCCGTGCGCCAACGCCCCAGCACATCGTAATTCTCGAGCCCGAAGCCTAGCGGATCGATCCGGTCGTGACAAGTGGCGCAGGCGGGGTCGGCACGGTGCCGCATGAAGCGCTCGCGAAGCGTGGTCGGGCTTGCCCCTTCGTGCTCCTTCAACTGCGGGACGTTCGGCGGAGGTGGCGGCGGCGGTGTCCCGAGCATCGCCTCCAACACCCACTTTCCTCGCAACACCGGACTCGTCCGCCCCGGATAGGACGACACCGCCAGCACGGCCGCCATGCTCAGCAACCCGCCGCGATGGCTGCCTTCCAGCAACTCCACGGGCCGCGGCTGCTGCCGCAGCTTCTCTTTCAACTGGACCTTATAGTGCTGCTGCAGGCGGTTCGACATCACCGTCCAGTTCGAATCGATGAAATCGGTCAGCGGCAGGTTGTCCGCCATGACGCGTTGGAAGAAGATAATCGGTTCGTAGCGTATGCCGGACTGTATCTCGGCATCGTAATACGCCGGGAACAGCTTCATGTCCGGCTTGATGTCGCGACCCAGTTCCCTGGTGTTCAGCCACTGCTCCGTAAACTGCTCCGCGAACTCAGCCGTCCGACCGTCCCATAACATCTGCGTCACCTGCTCGCGCAGCCGCAACTCATCGTGGAACTTACCTTCCGCCGCCATTTCGAGCATCCGATCGTCCGGCATCGTTCCCCACAGAAAGTAGGAAAGCCGCGAAGCGATCTCGTAGTTATCGAGCAACCGCGGATCTTCGCCTGGGTTTCGCGACGCGATCCGGAACAGGAAATGCGGCGACACCAGCACGCCCTGCAGCGCATACCCGAGCGAATCATCATAAGATTCGCCCCGCTTCGCGGCCGCCGCGAACAGCCGCATGTAGCGTTCGATCTCCTCCGGCTTCACGGGACGCCTGAAGGCTCGCGGCAGAAACGCCGCCAGCACCTTCCGCGCCGCTTGTTCCGCCGTCAACTTATCCCCGGGCTCCGCCACCACAAACCGCTGCCGCGACCGCGGCTCCTGAAACGCGTAGTTCAGCGCAATCTTCGCCGCCTCGAGATACTTCTCCGCATGGATCGGCGAGATGAACAACGTCTCCGCCGCATTGTCGAACCCTTCGCCACCCGCCCCGTCCGCCGGCAATCCAGCCCCCGCATTGATGTGGATATTAAACAGGTCGCGAATCGTGGCCGCATACTCCGCCCGATTCAACCGCTTCACCAGCGCCGGGCCGGGCGCAATCCCATCCGCGCAAGCCGCCTTATGCAGCGTTGATTCCACAAACTCAACAAATTTAGTGCGCGCATCCATATCCGGCGCCTGCGCCCCCGGCGGCGGCATGGCGCTATCCCGGACGCGCGCCGCCACTTTCATCCAGACGCGAGAATCGGCGGCGAGAGATGCTTCATCGACGTATTTTTCGGCATTGAATCCACCCAGCGCCGCCTTGGTGTTATGACACTTCAGACAATAGCTCTTCATCAGCGACTGAGCGGAAGACCAGCCGTCAGCGGCCCAAGCGGCCGGGGAACCGGCAAGCGGTAAAAGTGTGAATAGAAAGACAGTAATACGCACTGGAGAAATTGGGAACTATGGCCAGCATAGCAAGCAGGAGCCGGATTACGCGGCGTTGTTGATGATAGGGGGAGCGTTGACGCCGCAGCAGCGCTTGAACTTCTGGCCGGAGCCGCAGGGACAGGGGGAGTTGCGGCCGACCTGAGAGTGCGGCGGGGATTTCGTTTCGCAAACTGTTGCACTGGTTGGGTTTGGTGCGGGATGGGGGGCGTTGGGCGCGGTTTGGGAGGCCGGGCCTCGTTGGGAGGCGACCTGGTTTAGCAGGATGTCGCGGACCTTGACGTCGAAGTTGGCGTGGCTGGCAATTCGTCTCGCATATTGTTCAATCTTGGGGAGATCCGCGACCGGAGCGAAGCTTTGGGGGGCGTCGCCGGACATGTAGGCCTGGCAGGCGCGGTCGGTCTGGAGGAGCCGGATTTGGCGGAAAGCGGAGTTGTATGACCCTTCCCAGCGCTGGTAGTAGCGGTGAATCTTCTGGAGATTGGCTTCGTTTTGTTGGTTAGGTTCGAGGGCGCGGAGGGCGGCTTCGCTTTCCTGACATTTCTCCATTTGCCAGTTCGCGGTGATGAGACGGCGGAAGGCGAGATTCTCGAGCGGACCGTCGGGTTGGATTTCGTCTCGCAATTCGGCTTCGAGCTGATCGAAAGAGGGCCGGTCTTGGGGCGGGACGATGATATTGGCGGTGGCGAGGCCGTGCCGGCGGTTGTTCTGGGAAGAGGTTTTCTTTCCTAGCTCGGTGCGGGGTCCGGTTTGGTTCGGCATAAATTTGTGTTCTCCTTTGCGAACAGAGTTGGCTACCGGTGCGTGGGAGACCACCGGAAGGTAGGTGCAGGAAAGGAAAAGCCGGCCGCGGAGGTCGGCCGGCACTGATCCAGAAATGAAAAAGACCGCGCGGCGGCGGTCTATTCGTGGCGGTTAGCAAGGGCAGCGTGGGTACACGTTTCCCTTCAAAAAGCAATAGTACCACAAGGGAGCAAAGAGTCAAGGAGTTTAAGCGCATTTAATCTGCTGAGCTGGCGGATGTGCGAAGACGTTTGTGCGTGGCGTGTAGTGCGGAATGGAGGCCTGTCCCCGATTTGCCCCCGATTTGCCCTCAACCGGTGTATGGTATCTCGACGGGCGCTATGATTGACCCAAATGGTCGGGACGGCTGAGCTTTATGCTGTGCGCCACATAACAGGGCGGCGGCCCGGAGGAGCGGGGCGCAGGCGGCGTTGCGATTCCTGTTCGAGTTGTGCGATCCAGTCCTCGGCGCCTAGTGGAAACCCGTTGCGCAGCGCCTTTTCGATGCGTTCCTGCTCTTCCCGCCGTGTTTCGCTGAGGAATTCGCGGTAGCGGCGAGGGTCGTTCGAGAATCGATGCCGCCAGTTCGCCATCATCAGCACGAGGAACGCGTCCGGTTCGCCGGTCAGGTGTGCGTGCGCTGACGAGAATTCGAAATCGGCGGGGTCCGCTACCATCCCGGCGGCCTTGGGGTTCAGGTCGATGTAGCGCATGGCGGCGAAGTAGTGGGCCGAGTCGAGCAGGCAGGAATGAAAGCGCGACTGGAACAAGTGACCGGAACGCCCGGTCAATTTATTGAACCGTTGTGCCCACCATGTGTGAACGCGCAGGAAAAGGCGGGCGATGGCGAGTTTGTTGTTGGTGGGGACGAGGAGAAAGTGGACGTGGTTGTCAAGCATGCAATAGCCGTGGACTTCGACGCCTTCCTGTTCGGCGACTAAGGCGAACCGTTCGAGGTACTTACGCTTGTCGAAGCCGTGGCGGAAGATCCTCGCCCGATCGGCCCCACGAGCAGTCGCATGCACCGGTTCCCCCACCTTCACATATCGCTTCTGCCGAGCCATATGGTTAGAAGTGGCCCCGCCGCCCAAAAACTCTCCCCCCATCGGGGCCTGTCCCCGTTTTCAGGGCCCATTTTCAGGGCCTGTCCCCATTTGAAACACAGGGCCTGTCCCCATTTGAAACACGGTTGCGACACAGATGTCTTTCCAAATGGGTCTGTCCCCGATTTGCGAACACGGTTGTGATACGGGTGTCTTCCGAAATGGGGACAGGCCCTGATGGCGGCCGGCCCTGATGGCGGCCGGATGGCGGCGGGGCTCTACTTACATCCCGCCCCGGAACATCCGCCGCGGATACGGCAGCACCGGACGGATTGCCGGAGCAATTGCTTCCGCCATGCGCAGGAACCCCAGGTCTGTCGGGTGCGTCCCGTCCACTGTACCTTCCCCATCGGTGCCGAGCAGCATGCCGCCAGGGATGTAATAAAGGTTTTTGTCGCCTTCGTTCTTGAGCTTCAGGTAGATCTCAGTCAGGTGCGCGTTCTTGTCGGCGTAGGACCTGCGCGACGCCACCAGTTCGGAATTCGTGTATACGACGTTCTCCACCAGGAAGATCGGGGTCGTCGGATGGGCTTCGCGGACCGTCCGTACGAACGGCTCAACGCGCTCGGCTGTCTGTTGGGCCGACAGGTTAGGCAACGAGTCGAGTACATACGCGATCGGATCCAACTCGGCCAGCAGCTTCGCGACCTCCGGTTCGGACTGGCCATTGCCAGAGAAGCCCAAATTGATGGTGGGCCATTCAAGCATTCGGCCGATGATGGTCGGGTACGCCATACCTGGCCGCGAAGCGCAACCGCCCTGTAAGATCGATGTCCCGTAGAACACGATCGGCTTCCGGGTTTCCTGGACCGGTTTGATCTCCGCGCCCTCCGAGATGCCGAGCTCCACCGATTGCACGCCATTGTAGAGCGGCAGGTAGAGCGTGTACTCGCGCTCCCCGCCCGTCCAGTTGTTGACCAGCGCCTGCTCGTTCGATTGCTTCTCCGGGCGGCCGTTTGCCAGCCATTTCACCTGCCCGTTGTGGCGAACATACAGGTCCAGCCCGCTCACCCCCGTCGCGGGCATGTGCGGCAACTCAAGGCGCGCCTTCCTGAGCGTCCACCGCGCGCGGATGTGTTGGGCCGCGGTGGTGAACCGTACGTACATCCCCGTGGAATCGCGCGAAAGCGACCACACGGGTGCGCGCACTACACCTTCCGCCTTGGCGGGCAACCGGTCGAACGGCTCCTTGGTATCCTTCCAGCCCTGCCCCTGCAGCCCGAGCGTCTTGATATCCACCCACCGCACGGGCGGGACCGGGGAGGCCTGCGGCGGCTGCGCCAACACAGGTACAGCCAGGCAAATAAGAACGGCAGTCAGTCTCGTCATCGTCGTCACTTTATCCTTCCTTGACAATCCGCCGCGCGGGATCGTGGACCATGCGCCGCCCGCGGATCAGCGCCTCATCCGACAGAATCACGGCCACTGAATGGCTGTACCCCGCCTCGATCGGTGCGTTCGGCTGCTGCCGCGTGCGCAGGCACTTCAGCCAGTTCAGAAAATGGTTGTCGCTCTGCACCTCGGGCGGTGTCGTCCCCGCCGGCAGCGGATCTTCGGCGCCTTGCGGCAAAACCGGGAACGGCTTCCCGCTCCAGCCGCTCGCGTCGAGCGTCCCTTTCGTTCCGAAGAACTTCAGGTAATTTCCATGGCCCGTGCCAAACGCGGTCGAATACCGCACCAGGAAATCGTCGTACTCGAGTATGGTCTCCACTGAATCGGGCGCATTCCGCGCGTCTTTGAACCGGTACGTCCCGCCGAGCGTCACGCAGCGCTTGGGCGTGTTGTTCCCCGTGATGTGATGCACGAGGTCGATGAAGTGGACCATCAGGTTGGCATGGGGTCCGCGCGAGAAGTCGCGGTAGCCGTACCACGCCGCGTGCTGGTCCGGGTCCCAGTTGCGCATCTTGCGGTTGAAGACAAATGCCTTCCAGTCGGTATCGGCTTCCGCGATCTTCCGCTCGCCGTACCCGTGCCAATAGGGCTTCAACCCGTTGCGTTCCTGCTCGATCTTGAAGACCTTGCCCAACCCGCCCGACATGACGAACGCCTTGGCGCCCATCGAACTGGGCAAACTGCGGATTTGCGTGCCCATCTGCACGACGCGGTCCGTCTTCTTTACCGCATCCACCGCCATCAGCAGGTCTTTCATATCCATCGCCAGCGGTTTCTCGCAATAGGCATCTTTGCCCGCCCGCATCGCATCGGCCAGCATGGTGGCGTGCTGATGATCGGGCGTCGCAATCAGCACGGCGTCGATCTCTTTCATCGCCAGCAGCTCGCGATACGCGGCCATCCCCTTGGGCGCCGAGCCCTGCTCCTTCTGCGCATAGGCCGCCGCTTCTTCCCGATGCTGCCGCCAGATATCGCACACCGCGCGGTACTCGATATTGGTTTCCTCGCGGAACTTGAGCGTCTCTTTCATGTGGGCGTGGATGCCGCGATTGCCGCAGCCGATCAAGCCCAACCCGATGCGGTCGTTTGCGCCCCAAACCCTTTTGGCCGACACGGCCGTCAGCGCGGACCCTACGAAGAACTCCCGTCGTTTTATCATGTCGTTACCTCGCCTAACCGAAATAGCTTATGAAATATCTGGCCTGGCTGGACAAGACGCTCCTGGCGAAACTCGCCGAACAACCAATCGGGCGTCCCGTATTCTTAAGAGCCACTTTGCAGCTTACCGCCGATCATGGCCGTTTGCGACAGGTCGCGGAGGAAATCATCCGTTTAGCCTCTGGTTGGATGAACTCCACCACGGCCGCCACACACTGGCAAGGCGGACCCGCCGACGGTCACCTGGCCGCCCTGGTAAGCTTCGCGCAAGGGCAGTCCGCGTTGATTTCGAGCGAACTCACCCATGGCGACGAACCCACGGTCGACCTGCTGCTAATGGGTCAGCACGGGGCCATCCGCTTCACCGATATCGTCCTGGAGTAACCCTCAACCGCCATGCCGCAACCATTTGGAGCACTAGTCGTCACCGGTGGCATGTCCCACCAGGAAAACTACGCCGCCGGGTTCAAGGCCGACCCGCGCTGCCGCATCGTCGCCGTGACCGACGAACGTGATGTCGACGAGCGCCGCGCCGCGCTGAACCGCAAACTCGCCGCTCAACTGGACGCGCCTTACATCGCCGACCTGAACGAAGCTTTACGCCGGCCCGGTGTCGACTTCGCCTCCATCTGCACCGAGCACCACCGCCAGGGTCGCGTCACCATCGCCTGTGCGAACGCCGGCAAGCACCTTTATATGGATAAGCCGATGGCCGGATCGCTCGAAGAAGCCCGCCAGATCGCCAGGATCGCGCGCGACCGCAAGCTGATCACCCAAATGTTCACGCAGATCCACTTCCCCTACGCCATCCGCGCCGCCAAGGCCGTCCGCTCCGGCAAACTTGGCGAACTGAAAGCCATCCACTCCGACCTCTTCTTCGCCAAGGGCCACACCGCCGACATTCCCTTAGCCCCCCGCAAAGAAACGCCCACGCCCGCCCGCGACCACTTCCTGGCGCCGGACAGTAAGCGCGAAATGTTCAACATCGCCGTCTACTCCCTGGCGTTGATCCGCCACCTCACCAATCGCCGCCAGGTGCAATCGGTCCAGGCCGTCACCGGCAACTACTTCCTCCGCCACAACAAACAGCGCGACATGGAGGACTTCGGCGCCATGCTGCTTACGCTCGAAGGCGGCATCACCGCCACCATCGCCAGCGGCCGCACCGGCTGGCAAAGCCACCCCGGCGGCGGCCACAACCGCACCCGCCTTATCGGCGCCCGGGGCGGCATCACCATCGACGGTTGGGCCACACGCGGCGAAGTCATGTCCGACAAGAGCAAGTGGTGGCGCGTCCCGGCCGAAAATCCCGCCGACCCAATGGCCTTCTGGGCCTCGTCGGACCAGCGCAAGTCCGGCGGCGCCGAGTGGTTTCTGCCCACCGTGCCGGTCCCGTCGGACTTCGCCGTGTTCCTCGACTGCCTCGAAGGCAAACGCCAGTCCGCTTGCACGGCCGACGACGGCGTAGCGATCCTCGAAACGCTCTTCGCCGCGTACCGCTCCGCAGCCGGCTCGCGCTAAGTGGGCGCGGGCTTCGCCGATAATGTCCCTTCGGGACATGGGAGTCAGAAGTCAAGTCAGGAGACAGAATGGCCGGCGGGAATCGTTTTTAGGCGTGTCGGCTGGTGATACGGGTGAAATCCTCTTTGCGCTGCTGCGCTAAGACCATTTCGCTGGCCCAGCGCGACCGTGCCTTGCCGTTCCGTTTCAGGCGATTCTGCTTACACCAACGGCTGAACTCTTCCAGGTTGAACGGAACCTCGACCAGCGTAAAACCCATTTCTGACAGCGTTTGCCACGTCTCATGAGCAGCCTTCAGCCAGTTCTCGTAGGTGTTGTGCATCTCCTTACGGTCCACCATTGCCGCCAGGTCGGTTTCGAAGGTGTCCTTCTGGTGCCAGATGATCCCAATTATCCGAACACCCATGTTTACAGGTCCTCCTCACAAATCATTTTGCAAAACGGACTGCTCAGGCGCCAACCCGCTTGCGCATGACCCGCCGCGATTCGGACTTACCCGGCACAGCCTCATAGCCCGCCTTCTCAAAAGGCGACGGCAACCCAGTCCACGCGAACGCATCCGGAATGCTCGTCTTTTGCGGAACCAAGGGATACGCCTCCATAATGGTTCCGCCCTGCGACCGGACATACTCCTCCGCCGCCCCGATCAGGAACCGGCTCAACCCTTGGCCTCGTTGGTGATTGGCAACGAAGAAGCAGGTGATCGACCACACGGGTTGATCGTCTACGGGGTTCAGCGTGCGAGTCGTCTGCAGATAATAAACGTCCGAACGGGGAGCGACAGCGCACCAGCCGACCGGGCGTCCCAATTCGTCATACGCCAACACGCCAACCGGGCGACCCCCGGTGACAAGACCCTGCATCGCTTGACGATTCCCGTCGCCCTTCTGCTGGTCATACTGTTTGCGGGGCAGCCGCCACGTCATGCACCAGCAACCGCCGCACGCGCCTTTGGGTCCGAACAGCGTTTCGAAATCGGCCCAAGTCTCGGGCGTAAGCGATTTCCAGGTGAACCCGCTATTCGGAGGATTCACTGCTCGACCCGACACGCAGCACCGCCAGAAACGCCTCTTGCGGGATATCGACCTTGCCCACGCGCTTCATGCGGCGCTTGCCTTCCTTCTGCTTTTCGAGCAGCTTGCGCTTGCGGGTGATGTCGCCGCCGTAGCACTTGGCCAGCACGTTTTTGCGGATAGCCGGGATGTTCTCGCGAGCCACGATCTTCGACCCGATCGCCGCCTGCAGCGCCACCTCGAACATCTGCCGTGGGATCAGCTTGCGCAACCGGTCGATCAGAGCCTTGCCGCGATCGTAGGCGAACTCGCGGTGGACGATCATCGACAGCGCATCCACCGGATCGCCCGCCACCAGCACGTCGAGCTTCACCATCGGCGAAACACGGTATCCGGCCAGGTGGTAGTCGAGCGAAGCGTACCCGCGCGAAGCCGACTTCAGCCGGTCGTAGAAATCGAGCACGATCTCATTGAGCGGCAGCTCATAGGTAAGCAGCACACGGCCCGTACCGATATATTCGAACTTCTTCTGGTTGCCCCGCTTCTCTTCGAGCAGTTTCAGGATCTCACCGATGTATTCTTCGCGGGTGATCACCGTGGCGTCGATGATCGGCTCTTCGATCTTCTCGATATCGGCCGGATCGGGAAATCGCGTCGGGTTGTCGACCTCAATCACATCGCCGCCGCGGGTGGTAACGCGATACCGCACGCCGGGAGCCGTCGTAATCAGGTCAATCTCGAACTCGCGTTCGAGCCGCTCCTGCACGATCTCCAGATGCAGCAGTCCGAGGAATCCACACCGGAACCCGAAGCCGAGCGCGGCCGAGTTCTCGGGTTCGAACGACAATGCGGAGTCGTTCAACCGCAGCTTTTCAAGCGCCTCACGCAGGAGGCCATGCTCGTGCGATTCCACCGGATAGAGTCCGGCGAACACCATCGGCTTGATGGCCTCAAAGCCGGGCAGCGGCTCCGCGGCGGGGCGCTTGTCGTCGGTGATCGTATCGCCCACTTGCGCGTCTGAAACCGTTTTGATGTTCGCGTAGAGGAACCCGACCTCGCCCGCCGCCAGCTCATTGCAGGGAATCGGCTTAGGCGATTGATACCCGAGACCTTCCACCTCAAACGCTTTACCGTTCGACCAAAGCCGGACCTTTTGCCCCAGCTTCAACCGTCCATCCACCACGCGCAGCAGTGTGATGACACCCCGATACGGATCGAACCACGAGTCGAAGATCATGGCCCGCAGCGGCGCCTCGGGGTCGCCCTTCGGCTGCGGCACGTGCTGGACGATCGCCTCAAGGATCTCGTGAATCCCGGTACCCTGCTTGGCTGACGCGAGGATCGCTCCGGTGGCATCGAGGCCGATGACATGCTCGATCTGTTCGCGGATCCGGTCCGGTTCGGCCGATGGCAGGTCGATCTTGTTGATCACCGGGATCAGTTCCAGGTTGTGGTGGATCGCCAGATACGTGTTGGCGAGCGTCTGGGCCTCGACCCCCTGCGACGCATCCACCACCAGCAGCGCCCCTTCGCACGCCTGCAACGACCGCGACACTTCATAGCTGAAATCTACGTGACCGGGCGTGTCGATCAGGTTCAACTGGTACATGTTGCCATCGTTGGCCTTGTAGTCCAGGCGAACGGCGTGGGCCTTGATGGTGATGCCCCGCTCGCGCTCGAGGTCCATGGAGTCGAGCACCTGCTCCATCATTTCGCGCTGTGACAATGCGCCGGTGGTTTCGAGCAACCGGTCGGCCAGGGTCGACTTGCCGTGGTCGATGTGCGCAATGATAGAGAAGTTACGGATAAAAGCGGGATCCATGAGCTAGAATGAGGGTTACCTTCGATTATCCCATTCCATGAGCCCGAAAGTATATGAAGGCCAATTGCAGGCGAACGGCCTGAAATTCGCCATCCTGGTCAGCCGCTTCAACAGCTTCGTGACCGAGCGGCTGCTCGACGGCGCGCTCGACGCCCTGCGCCGTCACGGAGCAACGGACGACAATATCGAGATCTATCGCATACCGGGCTCGTGGGAGATG
The DNA here is from genome assembly GCA_020846745.1 of Bryobacterales bacterium. Taxonomy (GTDB): domain Bacteria; phylum Acidobacteriota; class Terriglobia; order Bryobacterales; family Bryobacteraceae; genus JADLDI01. Next base: position 213,460 of record JADLDI010000032.1, read on the forward strand.
CCGGTGGCCGCGGCCGCGATCCTGAAGCAGAAGCGCCATAACGCCCTGATCTGCCTGGGCTGCGTGATCCGCGGCGAAACGCCCCACTTCGACTATGTCGCCGGTGAGGCGGCGAAAGGGCTTGGCCAGCTTTCGATGCACCAGGGTATCCCGGTCTCGTTCGGCGTGTTGACCACCAATACGCTCGAACAGGCCATCGACCGTGCGGGCGCCAAGAGCGGCAACAAGGGCGCCGATGCCGCTATGGCAGCCATCGAAACGGCGAATCTTCTGGCTCAGATCCAGAATCCTTAGCTTCAATGCCCTCCCGGTTTAAGTCGCGCCAGCAGGCCCTTCAAACTCTCTTCCTGTGGGACGTGCGGCGGCAGCCAATCGACGACATTCTGCGTGACTTCTACGGTTCGCTCGCCCTCGAAGAAGGCGAGCCCGAGCCGATGAAGGACCATTTCGGCGAGGAGCTGGCTCGCGGCGCGATCCGCCAGATCGGAACGCTCGACGACTTGATCGCCCACCATTCCCAGCACTGGCGCATCGAGCGCATGCCCGTTGTGGACCGCAACATCCTCCGCGTCGCGATCTACGAGATGAAGAACCTGCCAACCCCCTCTGCCGTGGTGATCGACCAAGCTCTCGAATTGGCCCGAAGGTTCGCGGGCGAGGAGTCGATTCCGTTCCTGAACGGCGTGCTCGACGCCGTAAGCCGCTCGCTTCGAGGTTGACCCGGCCGTGTACGCATCGATCGATCTCGGCGGGACCACGATCACGGGGGCGCTAGCCGATACTACAGGCCAGATCGCGGCAGAACGCACGATTCCGACCGATTCGCACGAAGGCCCCGCAGGCGTATTGGACCGCATCGCGCGGCTGATCAACACGCTCGCCGGTGAAGTAGGCCACAAGCCTCACGCACTCGGCATGGGCGTTCCGGGCTTGATCGACTTCGCCCGCGGCCGTACCCTGTTTCTGCCCAATCTGGTGACCCAATGGCGCGAGGTGCCTGTCGCGGAAACGTTGCAGCCAAAGATCGGTTGCCCGGTCTTCCTGCTGAACGATGCCCGAGCCGCCACCCTCGGTGAACTGGTGTTCGGGCACGGCAAGACCGCTCGCACGATGGTGTTCTACACACTTGGCACCGGTATCGGCGGCGGAGTGGTGATAGACGGCAAGCTTCGGATGGGCGCTTTGGGTGCAGCCGGCGAACTCGGACATCACACCGTGATGGTGGATGGTCCGCTATGCGGATGCGGCAATCGAGGCTGTATCGAGACGCTCGCGTCGGCGCCGGCCATAACAGGCGAAGGCGTGCGGCTGATGCGGAGTGGCCTCGCGCCGAAGCTATGGGACTTCGCCAAAGGCGAAGCCTCCGCCGTCAATCCTAAACTGATGATGCAGGCGGCGGACGCGGGGGACTCCAACGTTCGCGACGCCCTTCTCCGCGCGCTACGATATTTGGGGATCGGCGCTGCCAACATGGTGGTTGCGCTACATCCGGAGCTGATTGTCTTCGGCGGCGGCATGGCGGCCATCGGACCCATCCTCACCGAGACAGTGAAAGCCGTAATTTTGGACCGTGTCCGGATGTTTCCGGCCGACGACGTCCGGGTCGAACGGTCGCTGTTGGGCGACCAGGCGGGCATCCTCGGCGGGGTCGCGCTTGCCCTGAAGGAGGGAAAGCTTTGAACTACACCTATCTCGACATCGCCAAGATGATCGACCATTCGCTTTTGAACCCCACGCTCACGACAGATGATCTGGAGCAGGGGATTCAACTCGCCCTGGCCTACGACGTGGCCAGCGTGTGCATCATGCCCTATTACCTGCGCCGCTGTGCCGAACTGCTGCGCGGCTCAAACGTAAAGGCAAGCACGACGATCGGCTTTCCGCATGGCGGCCAGGCCACCACCGTCAAGATCTTCGAAACGCGGCAGGCGCTGCTCGACGGCGGCCAGGAACTCGACATGGTGGTGAACGTCAGCAAGGTCCTGAGCGGCGATTGGGAGTACGTAACCGACGACATGCGCGCCGTGATCGCCACGGCCCAGGACGAAGGCGCCCAGGTGAAGGTGATCTTCGAGAACGCCTACCTGAAGGATGAACACAAGATCCGCCTCTGCGAGATCGCCAGCGAGTTGAACGCCGATTGGGTGAAAACCTCCACCGGCTACGCCGCGAGCGGCGCAACGGACGAGGACTTGATCCTGATGCGCAAGCATGCCGCTCCCAAGGTGAAGGTAAAGGCCGCCGGCGGCATTCGCGATCTCGACGCACTGCTACGTGTCCGCGCCCTCGGCGTAACCCGCTGCGGCGCCACCCGGACGGCAAGCATGCTGGACGAGGGCCGCAAGCGGTTAGGCTTGGAGTTGATCAACTTCGGCGTCGCGGCGCCGGTGGGGTATTAAGCCGACCAGGGGTTGAGCAACTCAAGGCCAGTCCCACCAAAGTCTTTGACGTTTCGGGTCACCAGGGTCAGCCCGTGCTCTAAGGCGGTAGCTGCGATCAGTCCGTCGGCCGTCGAGAGACTCGATCGACTACGCTTAGCCTCAATCGATATCCGGCCCCAACGATCTGCGATCGACTTCGTAATAGGCAGGAGGTTCGCATCAAACCACGCAGGAAGTCCTTCGTCAAGCCACTGTTCCAAGGCGGACCGTCGTCTGCCCGGAGGAAGTCCTTCGATGCCGAGCCGAATCTCCCCGAGTGTGATGACGCTGACGAAGAGCGCATTGGGATCTGCGTCGTCCAGCCAGCGGATGACCTGAATATTAGGTTGTGGCTTGACGAACTCTGAGATGACGTTCGTGTCAATGAGGAACGCGCTCACAAGTCAATGGGCCGGGGAAGGTCCTTCTGCCGTTCCAGGTTCAAACCTGAACCACGGAGCGGGGACTCCATCAGAAACTGAGCGAGGCTCTTATTGCGAGTCCTGTGCGCAGTCGGGTTCGACTGTTCTTTGTTCCTTCGGGAATGCACTCCCTCCAAAATCATCTCATCCACGGAGCCGAAATGCCCCTGGCTGAGTTCCTGCTCAACCAAGCGTTCGGTTTCGGGTCTGAGTTGCAGCGCCATCCGCTTTCACCATAACTGGTTTTCGCCGGCCGTCGCAAACAGCCGGTTATGCGAACAACTGCCGGATCGGCTCTACACCGCGGTCGACCAGCGGAATTGGCCGGCCCTGGGCACCGGGGAGTTCGGTTTCCAGGTCGATGCCTAGCCCACGATAGATGGTAGCGGCCATCATCGCCGGGGTGATCGGGTTGTCTTTGGGGTAGCCGCCGATTTCGTCGGACGAGCCGATGACTTCGCCCCCTCTGAAGGGACCACCCGCGGCCAGAGCGGACCAGACTTGCGGCCAATGGTCGCGGCCACCCGCCGGGTTCACTTTCGGGGTACGGCCAAATTCACCGGTGGCGACCACCATGGTTTCCTTGAGCAGGCCGCGTTCACTCAGGTCTTCGAGCAGCGCCGTGTAAGCCATGTCGAACATCGGACCGACCAGGTCGCGATAGCAGGAGATGGGGCTGAAGGGCTTCGAACCATGGATATCCCAGGTGATCTCGTCAAACACGGTCTCGAACATGTTGATCGTTACGAAGCGGACACCGGCTTCGATCATCCGGCGAGCCAACAGGCACGATTGGCCGAACCGGTTCACACCATACTTCTCTCGAACCTTCTCAGGTTCGCGGTGGAGTTCGAACGCCTCGCGAGCCTTCTGCGACGACATCAGCGTGTAGGCTTGGTGGAAGGTCGAATCGAGCAGGCGAGCGTCCTGCGACGTCTCGAACTTGGACACCGTCTTGTCGACCATCTCGCGCCAGTTCTTCCGACGATCCACACGCATGGCCGTCAGGTAATCCGGCGGCAGCATGTCAGGGACGCGGAAGTTGGGGTCGGACGGGTCGGAGTTGAGGACGAAGGGATCGTAGGTCTTGCCGAGGAAGCCGGCATTCTGGCCATGCGGCATGTTGCCGCCGGTGTTGCCGATGGGCCGCGGCAACAGAACGTGGGCGGGCACGTCGCCTTTGGGACCTTTCAGCTTTGACAGGACACAGCCCATGTGCGGATGCTCGACGCCACCCTGGAACAAGCGCCCGGTCTGCATCATCTGGTGGCCGGTGTCGTGGACCGCGGCGGCGGTGTGATGGAGGCTGCGGACGATGGCGTACTTGTCCGCGTGCTTCGCCATCCGCGGGAAGTTCTCGGAGATCTCGATGCCAGGGACGTTCGTCTTGATGGGCCTATACGGACCGCGGATCTCGACCGGGGCGTTGGGCTTCATATCCCAGGTATCGAGCTGCGATGGGCCGCCGACGAGCATCAGGAAGATGCAGTTCATGTCGCCCTTAGAGCGGTCCACTGCACCGGCTGCTTTGAAACCGAGCATCTGCTGTAAGCCGACTCCGAGCAGCGGAATGGTTCCGGCATGCAGGAAGTCACGGCGACGTAGCCCGTCGCAAAATTCTACGGCACGATCAGCGTCCAGTCGGATCATTCGTCAGCGCCTCCGGCCATCATCTTAATACAACAGAACCGGTTATTTGCGTTGAGTCCACGCCCCAGCCAGGAAAATCGCGAAAACACCGGGGATGAGTTGGTGCCGGCCGCCACTGCCAAATACAGTGTGGATGGCGAGGAAGTAAAACAGGATGAGAAGACAGCAGCCGAAAAAGGGTGTGACGATGTGGGGCTTGCGCCAGGCGGCAAGTCCGGTGGCGGCCATCAGCGCCCAGACGACCAGCATCTGGGCGTTCGAGTAGATGCGCCAGAACGGCCATTGCCAACCTTGGACCACCAAGTAGTTGTTCATGGCGATCCTTGCGCCGCGGCTCGATTCGCCGAGCAGCCAGAGTTGGCGCAGAATGCCGTTCTTCACCCACGTTTTCGGGTTGTTACGTATCCAGGCGACCGCTATGTTGTTGGCCATGGCGCTGCGGTCGACTTCGTCGATGTTGGGCGGGAATATGCCTTCGGGGACGGGCGCCCAATCCGCGCCTCCGGTTTCGCTCGAGGCCTCAAGCAGGCTGATGCCGTTGGCGGTGTTGGTGAGGACAAACTTGCCGAGGACGTGGTAGTTGCGGGCGGTCCAGGGGAGGATGACGCCGAACATCCCGATCGCCATCAGAATACCGATGCGAAGGGCCATCGGGATTGAGAACCGGCGGAAGAGGAAGGTCAGGACGAGCACGCCCGGTATGGCGAGCATGCCAGGGTGGCAGAGCGAGGCAAACCCCATGAAGATGCCGCTCACCATGCACTTCCAAGCCGCCGGGCGCGTGGGGAACTTAGGGGAGGGGAACAGCAATGCGATAGCGCCCAACAGCAGCATTTGTGCGACGTATTCTTTGGACACGAACATGGCATGGAAGGCATGGTTCGCCCAAATGGCGTAGAGCACACAGGAGATGACGGCCGCCGTGGCGCCGAAGTGAGCCCGGGCGATGCGCCAGAGGAGCAGGATACAGACGACGGTGAGGATCGCGTTGTTGGCAAGGATCACCCAGCGCTCCGCACCGAACGCGAGCACCCACGGTACGAACCAGAAGACCACTCCCGGAGGCCAATAAGCGCGGGTGTGGGTCCACGGGTAGTTGGGTTGATCGAGGCGGTACTCGCCTGTTTTGACAAGGACCTCGGTCAAGTGGAAGTAGGTTCGTGAGTCCGACCAATGGGGAGCCGGATAGAAGTAATAGGAGACGGTCCGAAAGAGGACGGCAACGATCAATGCGCCGACAAGCCAGGCAGCGGGATTCGAAATGGCGATGCTGCGTTGCGTCGCCAGCCACGCAAATGCCGCAGCGAGCAAGCTGCCGGCGAGACACCCTGCCCACAACACGGCGCCGGAACCAGGCAGCAGGAAGTAGAACGCCGCCATGGCGCCCCAAAGGCCATAAGCGACTGTGGCCAGCGGCACGATGCGAGTCGTCATTACGACCGCGCGGTAGCCTTTCTCGCAGGTATGGGACGGCGGCGGTTGGGCCACGTAACGATCGACGAAACAGCGTAGTTCCAGACCGCGCCAATAAAGGCGCCGGAAAGTCCGGCGAGCAGCCACTGATGGTGCCGAGTAAACAGCGCGGAGGCAATTCCGACATTGGCGACGGCGCCTGCGCCACACACGAGCGTGAAAGACACCAGGCCCCAGATGAAGCGTACGCCACGGAGGCGGCGGTCGCGATAGGTGAGGAAGTTATTGAGCGTGAAGTTGCTGAAGATCGCCAGCAGTGTGGCGATGATCTGGGCAGGTTCGAATTCGATGCCGGCGGAGAGCGCAATGCGCAGGGCGATCAGATGGAGGATGACGCCGATGCCGCCGATCAAAGCGAACATCACGAACCGGATGGGGACCCACTTGCCGATCAGCTTATCCATGATGAGCGTGAGGTACTCCCAGATGACAAGGTGGTCGAGCTTGCTTTCGCCGAACTGGCGGGTGCGGAATTTGTAGGGCAGTTCCTTAAAGCGCAAGGGCCGTTCGGACGAGGCGAACAGGTCCAGCAGGATCTTGAATCCCTGGCCCGAGAGGTTCCGTACGATATCCTGCAGGACGTCGGAGCGGAGCATGAAGAAGCCGCTCATCGGATCCTTCAGGTCGCCCTTAACGAGGATGCGGGCGAGGTCGGTAGCGACGCGGCTGATGCGCGCACGCGATGCGTCCCATTCGCCGATACCGCCGCCGGCGATGTAGCGGCTGCCGACCACAACATCGAGTTGCTCGGTCTTGAGCGCGTGGAGCATCTTGGGAAGCAGTGTTTCGTCGTGCTGCAGGTCGGCATCGATCACAGCGACATACGGCGAACTCGACGAGAGCATGCCTTCGATGCAGGCGCCCGACAGGCCGCGGCGGCCGATGCGCTGGATGACACGAACGCGAGGGTTTTTCTGGGCGATTTCGCGGACAACGTCCGCAGTACCGTCGGGAGAGTCGTCGTCGACGACGATCACTTCCCACTGCACGCCCTGGAGCGCCTCAGCAATTCTGCCGATGAGGAGGGGAGCGTTTTCAGATTCATTAAAGGTCGGAACGACGACGCTGATTTCAATGCCGCGATATTCCAGGTTGTGTGCGACGGAAACGGTTGAAGGAGCGGGGTTTACGCGCAAGGTCATATGAATTTCCGTCGACCGACCAATCAAATTTTCCGAAATCGGCCAATGCAGGTATCTTATCGAAGGTACGAAGAGGCCGCCAATAGGGCATTATTCTCAATGAGTTCAAAGTCATTTGAAATAGGAGATCGGATGTACCAATCGAGATCGGATGTACGAATTGAGATACAATCAGCCGCGATGATGACCCGGCGAACATTGATGGCGACGTGGGCGAAGCCGAACGAATTGGGTTCGTTTTAGAATCTTGGGCATGGAACGCCGGAACTTTCTGACGTCTGCCGCGCTGAGTGCGGCGAGTTACCAGCAGGTGAAGGGGGCGAACGATCGGGTCCGGCTGGGGATTATCGGGTGCGGCGGGCGCGGGCGGTATGTGGGGAAGGTCATGTCGGAAGCGCCGGGGGCGCAGTTTGTGGCGGCGGCCGATGTGTACGTGAGGAACGCCGAACAGGCGAAGGGGTTGGGGAACGGCGGCGCGGTGGCGGTATTCCAGGACTTTCGCAAGTTGTTGGAACGGAAAGATGTCGATGCCGTGTTGATCGCGACGCCGGACCACTGGCATGCATTGACCACCCTGTTCGCGTGCCAGGCGGGGAAGGACGTGTACGTCGAGAAGCCGCTGGCGCATAACATCCACGAAGGCCGTGCGATGGTTGAGGCGGCGCGGCGGCATGACCGAATTGTGGTGATTGGGACGCAGCAGCGGTCGGCGACACATTTTCCGGAGGTGGCTCGGATTATCCAGTCGGGGGAACTGGGCGATGTCCGGTTTGTGCGGATCTGGAACTACGTCAACATGTTCCCAAAGGGGGTGGGGAACGAGCCGGACGGTTTGGCGCCGGAGGGGCTCGATTGGGATATGTATCTGGGTCCGGCGCCGAAGGTTCCGTATAACCGGCTGCGGCACCTGGCGACCTACCGTTGGTTTTCGGACTACTCCGGCGGGTATATCACGGATTACGGGACACACCGGTTCGACACGATGCACCAGATTATGGGGGTGGATGCGCCGCTGACGGTGGCGGCGTCGGGTGGGAAGTATTCGATCAGGGACGCGGGGGATGTACCGGATGTCATGCAGGTGACGTACGAGTATCCTGGGTTCGTTTTGTCGTATGAGGCAGTGCGGATGAGCGGGCACGGCGTGGGTGGACGGACGCCGGGGATAAAGTATTACAACGCCAAGGGCGAGCTAGACCGTCCGCACGGGCAAGCCTATTACGGGACGAACGGGGCGCTATTCTGCGACCGGATCGGGTATGAGGTTTATCCGGACAACGATAGGGTGTTGAGGAAGACGCATCAGTCGGCGGACGCTACGTCGTTGCATGCGAGGCACTTTGTCGAGTGTGTGCGGGAGCGGAAACGGTCGTATGCGGACGTGGAGGTGGGGCACCGGTCGACGATTGTGGCGCACCTGGGGAACATCGCTTTCCGGACAGGGAAGAAGCTCAAATGGGACCGGGCGAAGGAGGATTTCGTAGGGGCGCCGGAGGCTTCGGCGTTACTGAAGCGACAGGCGCGGGCGCCTTGGAATCAGATCTAAGTGCTGACCTATCCGGACTCGGTCCGCTATTTGTATTCGCTCGGGAACGAAGTCAAGACGATCAAGCTGGGGCTGGATCGGATTGGGACGGTGTTGGAGCACCTGGGCCATCCGGAGCGGAAGTACCGGGTGGTGCATGTGGCGGGGACGAACGGGAAGGGGTCGACCTGCGCGATGATCGCGGCGGGGTTGCAGGCGGCGGGGTTGCGGACTGGACTCTACACTTCACCGCATCTGATCGAGCCGACGGAGCGGATACAGATAGAAGCGCGGTCAGTGAGCGAGGCGGAGTTTTTGGGTTCGTTTCGCAAAGTCCACGAGTGTGCGATGGAGTTGGTGGACCGGGGGATCATCGACGGGCACCCGACGTATTTCGAGACGGTGACGGCGATGGCGTTCGACCAGTTCGTTTCGCAAAGTGTTGATATTGCAGTCGTTGAGGTGGGGTTAGGGGGGCGGCTGGACGCGACGAACGTGGTGCGGCCGGAGTTGACCGTTATAACTCCCATTGATTTCGATCACGAGCAATATTTGGGAAACACATTGACGCTGATCGCTGGGGAAAAGGCGGGAATCCTGAAGCCCGGTGTGCGTGGGGTGATCGCGCCACAGGCTGCCGAGGCAATGGAGCGGATCCGGGAGGAGGCTGCGCTCGTGGGTGCGCCGCTGGAGGAAGTGGCGGATTGGCCTGTGGAAAACCTGGAGATAGGACCGTTTGGGTCGAGGTACCAGTCGCGGGGGTTGGAGGTAGTTTGTCCTTTAGCAGGTGAGCATCAGGTAGTGAACTCGCTGACGGCGGCGGTGGCGTTGACGCAGCTTGAGGTTCCTGTACAGGGGATCGCGGAGGCGAGATGGCCGGGCCGGTTGGAGCGGGTCGCCGAACGTCCTGACATCATTCTGGACGGGGCCCATAACCCAGCGGGGGTAAGGGCGCTGGTCGCGTATATCCGGCGGTTTTTTGGGGATAAGAAGATCTGGCTGGTTTACGGAACGATGCGGGACAAGTCAGTGGATGAGGTGATTGGGAATTTGTCGCAGGTGGCGACGGAGGTAATCGCAACGCAGGTGGACTTGCCGCGGGCGTTGCGCCCGGCGGCAGTGGCTGAGATGTTTGACCATCCGCGGGTGCGGACGGCGCCAAACGTGAGGGCGGCCTTCGAAATGATTAGACGAGAGGCCGCCCCAACAGACGTTGCGTTTGTGACAGGCTCGCTGTTTTTGGTCGGCGAGGCGCGCAAGATTACCAGAACAGGGGTCTCATAGACCCGAGCGGTTTGCGTTCCATCTTGCGTGCGCGCCAACAGGCGAGGGAAAGAGCAAAGACGAGATCGTCGTGTTGCCCTTCGCGCCAGGCTTCGTAGCCGGCGTGCTGTTCGGAGGTCACTTTAATTCGCATATTCATGAGTTCAGTAATGAGTGCACGCGAATCTTCGGACCGTTCCGCAATCTTCAACTTGCCGGTTTGCAGCAAAACCATAACGCTGTGCACGAGATCTTTCTTCGGCACACGATAAAAGCCGTCTTCATAACGAACGGCATCGCCGCCGGTGAACACGACCGGGACAATGGGAGCGACGTTGCCTACGGCTTCGCGCAGAAGGTCGATGACGGGCCGGCCAACTCCAGTAGCATCAACGACATAAGTGAGTTGGCGGGCACCGGGCAGCATGCCGGCAATGGACACGATCTGGCGCACGATTTCCGGGTACGATGTGCCGAGTTTGAGGCGGCGTGTACCTTTGACGTGGTAGACGTAATCAGTTATCCGCTCGCGTGTGGCCGGATCGACCTCCGGCAGGACAATCATTTCGCGCTCGACCAGCACGACGGCGGTCGGGTCCTGACTTTGTCCCAGGTCCACGCCCAGGTAGAAATATTTTGTAGCCATCAGAAATACGGCTCCATCTGACCGTCGAGCGCTTTGTCGAGTACGTCACGCCCGAACAGTTGCGAATCGGTATCGAGGAACTCGCAGCAGTACTCCTGGCGATACCAAAGGTCGCCGAGGGATTTGCGTTCCTCGTCGAGAAATTCTTTAGGAATGCGAGGGCACCTGGACGCAGGTACCATGATGCGTGCCCAGGGGTTAGCCCCGATCCATTCCTCATAAAAAAAACCCCGTTTGCCGAACGGGGTGGACATCATCAAGAGCGAACCGCCGCCGATGGCGAGCATGGGCCGGGCGGCGCGATAAGAAGCGTCGGAAACACGGGCCGCTTCATCGATGATCAGCAAGGACACCGACGAGAAACCGCGAATGGTGGCCTCACCCCCAGGAAGGCCAACGATGCGCGACCCATTGTTCAGCAGCAGGGACTGATCGTTATCGCCATCGCCATGGACCTCCTGATGACAGACCTTGAGGAAGCCCGCCATTTTCCGCAGCAGTTCGCCGGTTTGGCGAGCGCTGGGACTCATGGCAACGACGAGAGTGTCGCGAAAATGGACAGCGCGATGTACGGCTTTGGCCGCAGTAGTTGTCGATTTTCCCCACTGGCGCGTGCAGTTAAGCAACATGCGCTTCGTATACGGACAAAGCACCTTCTGTTGTGCGTCATCCGGTTCGAAATGCAGGACCTTGCGGACCCAGGCGACCGGGTCCATTGCATATTGCAGGTCCAGATCTTGAAACCTAGACATCCAGTGACTCCAGCACTGCCCTGTAAGCCTCCGGGTACATTTCGAGCGACCGCAGCAGGCGCATCTTAAACTCGGTCCATTTTGGATTCTGGAGAAACTGTTGTTCGGCGTCCGCTTCAGCATCGACCTGGGTGTCGAGCTTGGCGGCCAAAGAGATTAGAGACTCCAGTTGGCGGATAGACGACTGGACCGTGCGAGCATCGCCCGACTTTTTGGCCTGATCGAGGTTGTGGGACGCGTGGCCGCGAATCGTGAAGAACAGCCGGTTGGAGCCGAGGCTGAGCTGTGCAGAGGCATCGGCTCCGAATTGGACGTCCGCCTCGGCGGCGCGGCGCCGAGAACGCTCGACGTGATCGAGATGCCGCTGCAACTCCCCCGGCATCAACTCACAAATCGGCGCTGCTTCCCAAGTCGAGCAACCAGATTCCAGCAAACCTTCGATCGTCGCTTTATGCGGATGACGACAGACCGGACAATCAACCATTACGAAACCCTCCGAGAAAAATTCGACGTGCGCCGGGCGCGCGTCAGACCCCAAGCACACTTTCGCCCACGGATGGCGAATCCCTACCCCATGGTTTTCTCCAAGCCATTGAAAACAAGCCACAAATAAATTTCAATTGTTTGTGAATCAAGATTTTCCGTTGGGGCGAAAAATAAGAGAAGAATGAAAACGGTGTGCGGGAGGGTGCCCCGGTCAGGGTGGTCGGCCACCGGGAGGACAGTCGATTCGCGCGTCTGAAATGCCTCGGGTTCAACCAATCGTTCGCCGGAACCTCGCCAGCCCTTCATTGCCTTTGGGCACCACCGCCTTGAGCGATTGAAGGGCGGCATAGTGCGGTAACATGAGACGAGATCCGAATGCAGGCTTCCTACACCGCCTACGTTGAATGGGACCCGGAAAGCGGCCTGTATGTAGGCACGGTGCCCGGATTGCCTGGCGCTCACACCCAAGCCGCGACACTCGACGAACTCCGCGTGAATCTCTCGGAAGTAGTGAGCTTGTGCCTGGAGGAGTACCAGGGCGACGTTCGGGATTTGCCTCACTTCATCGGCCTCCAACAGGTCGAGATTGCACCGTGAGTCGGCTGCCCGTGATCGGTTTCCGGTCGATGGAAGCTCTCCTTCTGCGGTTGGGCTTCGAGCGAGTCCGGCAGAAAGGCAGCCACGTCTTCTACCGTCACGCCGACGGCCGGACAACGACGCTGCCGAACCACCCGGGCCGCGATCTCGCCCGACCGCTACTCCGGGAAATCCTTCGCGAAATCGAACTCACGCCCGAGCGGTTTCATCAGTTGTTGTGAGATGAGCGGGCGGTACGTGTTGAGCACGAGCGCGCGCCCTCGTGGCTCGGCCAGCGGGTGTGGCGCTATGCCTGAGGCGCTTTGATCGGGAGTAAGAGGTTAGCCCAGCCTTCAGTGGCGACCGGATTGAATAGGGTGTGACTCGAGTTGCGGGTACCCGCCGCTTGGCAAAGCGGCGGCTCGTGTCGGGCTTCGCTCGGGGGTAAGAGGTTAGCGAGGAGTCCGGCCAGGAGGTCGGACGCGAACGGGGGCGTTCGCCCCCACACGGGGAGGTCCGTTCAGGGTGGCGGGGGCGGCACGGTTACGCGGATCTTGCGTATTTGCAAGGGCTTGCCCGAGCTGAAATGGGGTGATAAATCGTATTTAGGCTTTTCACCCACACACGTGTGGACTACGCTAGAGAGTTATGCCATTCCGTCTTGATAATAAAGTGGCCCTTGTGACGGGCGGCGCCAGCGGCATTGGAGAGGCGACTACACGCATCTTTGCCGAGGCCGGCGCGCAAGTGTTGATCTGCGATATCGACGCGGCGAAAGCGAATGCCCTTGCCGCGGAACTGCCGAATGCGAAAGCGGCGATTTGCGATATCACGAATGAAGAAGCCGTCAACCAGTTGTTTGCGAGTATTCCGCGGCTCGACGTTCTGGTAAACAACGCGGGGATTGGGCTGGTGGGCGGTATTGAAGAGACCTCGATAGCCGATTTCGACAAGCTATATAAGGTGAACGTCGCCGGCCCGTTTTTGATGACGCGGGCGGCTGTGCCGAAGCTGATTGAATCGCACGGCAGCATAGTGAATATCGGGTCGGTGGCAGGTTTGGTTGGCGTAAAGAAACGGTTTGCGTATTGTGCGACGAAGGGCGCGGTGGTGATGATGACGCGCCAGTTGGCGCTCGATTACCCGACGCAGTTCCGCGTGAACTGCATCTGTCCCGGGACGGTGGAGACGCCGTTTGTGGAAGGGTACCTCGAAAAGTACCACAAACACGAAAAAGAGAAGGTCCGGGCCGAGATTGCCGCGCGGCAGCCGATTGGGCGCTTGGGCAAACCGACGGAGATCGCTTATATGGCGTTGTACCTGGCGTCGGACGAGGCGGCGTTTGTAAACGGGTCGGTGCAGACGATTGATGGCGGGTGGACGGCGGCGTAACCGGTGGAGGAGGCCGACCGAGAGGTCGGGTTCGCGAACGTAGACGTTCGCCGTTTACGTGTACGTCTTACAGAGCGGCTACGAGTTTGGCCAACAGGGCGGTACGGTCGGCAATGCGGTCGACCAGAATGCTTTCGTGGCGGGCGTGGGCCCCTTCGCCTACGCCTCCTAACCCATCGAGTGTACGGATGCCGATCGCGGCGGTGAAGTTTCCGTCGGAACCGCCACCGGTGGACGACTCTTCGAGGTTCACACCGAGATCTTTCGCAAGACCCTTCGCAGTGCGGAACAGGTGGGCAATGGCGGGCGTGCGCTCCATGGGGGGACGGTTCAGTTCGCCGGAGAGTTCGAGGCGGCAGCGCTTGTCGTGCGGTTTGAGGGCGCGGAACTTGCGTTCGATTGTCGCATAATCCTTCAGGCGCGGGATGCGGTAGTCGATTCCCGCCTCGGCCTGAGCTGCTACTACATTTGTCCGAGTTCCACCGGAGATCACCCCGACGTTGACGGTAATTCCTTTTTTGAGGTCGGAAAACGTCTGGACGTTCGCGATCTGGGCGGCGAGTTCGTTGATGGCGCTGGCTCCGGCGGCGAAGTCGACCCCGGCGTGGGAAGAAACGCCGTGAACCTTGAGGGTGTAATCACCGACGCCTTTGCGCGCGGTTTTCAGCTTTCCCTGGAGACCGGTTCCGGGCTCTAAAACGAGGACTGTCCCCGATTTGCGGGCTTCTTTTTCAGTAACTTGACGGGAAGAGTGGCTGCCGACCTCTTCATCGGACACGACCAGCAAGGCGACCTTCGGTTTGACCGGGATGTCGAGTTCGCGCAGGGCGCGGATGGCGAAGATCCAGAAAGCCAAGCCGGACTTCATATCGAGTACGCCGGGTCCCCAGAGGCGCCCATCGGACTGGCGCCATGGCATCGACTGCAGGGTGCCCATTGGCCAGACTGTGTCGCTGTGGCCTAGGGCGAGGACACGGCCCGATTTCCTTCTGCCTGGCAGGTTGAACTCGCACAGCAGGTGCGGACCATAGGCTCCGCCATCGATCCGGCGAACGCTGCCGATTCCGTCAACGCTTGCGGCGAGCAGGTCCGCAAATCGACCGATAGCCTGCGCGTCACCGCTGGGCGATTCGCATTCCACCATCTGTTTCAGCAGTCCGATCAGTTCTGTTTGTTTGGCTTGCGCCCATTGGAGCACCGGGTCCATAACCCGTCATCATAAGCTATCGGCTATACTGAACCTTTTCATGCCCGTTCTTGACGTAGTGGCCATTCGCGAAATTCTGCCGCACCGCTACCCGTTTCTGCTGGTAGACCGGATTGACGAACTGGAAGAGGAGCGCATTGTCGGGATTAAGAATGTCACCGCCAACGAACCCTTCTTCACCGGACACTTTCCGGAGTTTCCGGTAATGCCGGGGGTGCTGATTGTAGAGGCGATGGCGCAGGTGGCCGGGGTGCTGGTGCTGAAGTCGATTCCCGATCGCGAGAAGAAACTGGTGCTGCTCGCGTCGATCGAAGAGGCGAAATTCCGGCGACCCGTCGTTCCAGGCGATCAGTTGCGGATTGAAATGACCGTGCTGCGTCGAAAGGCATCGGTGGCCAAGATGTCGGGAAAGGCGACTGTGAACGGCAATGTTGTGGCCGAAGCGACGGTGATGTGCAAATTGGCGGATCGCGCGGAAGACCAACCGGCGTCCAATAGTTAGTACAGAATGCCAGTTCATCCCACGGCCCTCGTCGATTCAGGCGCGAGGGTGGACCCCTCGGCGGACATTGGTCCGTATTGCATTGTCGGCGCGGAAGTAACCATCGGGGCACGTACGCGGCTGATGGCGAACAATTTTATCGAAGGTCCTACAGAAATAGGAGAGGAAAACCTCTTTTATCCCTTTTCCTCAGTGGGCGTTGCGTCGCAAGACCTGAAGTACAAGGGGGAACGCGCGGAGACGAAGATCGGTTCGCGGAATCTGATCCGGGAATTCGTGACAATCCACCGCGGTACGGAAGGCGGCGGCGCGTTAACCTCGATTGGCGACGACAACCTGTTGATGGCCTATGCGCACATCGCGCACGACTGCCGGATCGGCTCGCATACTGTTCTGGCCAATGGAGTTACGCTCGGCGGGCACGTATTGATCGACGATCATGCGCGGGTGGGCGCGTTTACCGGTGTACACCAGTTTTGCCGCATCGGACGGCATGCGATGATCGGCGGCTATTGCGTAATTACGCAGGACGTTGCGCCGTTTTCGCTGACCTCCACACAGCGCGACCCTAAGGTGTATGGCCCAAACAAGGTGGGACTCGAGCGCCACGACTTTTCCGCGGAAGCGATTCAGCATCTGCACAAGGCGTTCCGGTTATTGGGGTCGAAGGAACTGAACACGTCGCAAGCAGTGGCGCGCATTCGCGAAGACATTCCGCAGAGCGCGGAAGTGGATGAACTGCTTACGTTTATCGAAGAGTCGCAACGCGGTGTGATCAAGTGATGCGGTACGGTTTGCTGGCCGGTAACGGGCGCTTTCCGATTCTGGCGCTCACTGAGGCCCGCAAACTCGGACACGAAGTAGTGGTCATCGGGATTGATGGGGAGGCGGATTTCGCCGCGCTGGCGCCGCTCACGCCCGCACTGCACCGGATCACGATCGCGCAACTCAGCAAGCTGATCGACATTTGTAGGAGTGAGCAGGTGACGGAGTTGATGTTTGCGGGCCAGGTGAAGCACGTCAGCATTTTCTCGTCGCTCCGGCCGGATTGGCGGCTTCTCAAACTGCTGACATCATTGCCGGAAAAGAACACAGACGCGCTGATTGGCGGCGTTATAAAGGTGCTGGCCGACGAGGGCATAACCGTTGCCGATTCGACACGGCTGCTGAAACCGCTGCTCGCGCCGGAAGGTGTGATGACCAGGCGCAAGCCGACCTCGGATGAGGAGAAGCAGTTGAAGTACGGACGCCGTATCGCGGCCGCGCTATCCGGTTTCGATATTGGGCAAAGCGTGGCAATCTCGGAACGCGCCTGCGTAGCGTTAGAGGCGATGGAAGGGACGGACGCGATGCTGAGGCGGGCGGCGTCGATGGTGAACGGCAAACCACTGGTATTGGTAAAGGGGTCGCGGCGGCGCGGACACCTGCTGTTCGATGTACCGGTTGCAGGTCCGCAAACCATTGCAACGATGGTAGAAACTGGGACGACGGCGCTGGCGGTAGACGCCGGGCGGACCCTGCTGCTTGACCGCGAAGACGCGATAACCGCCGCCGACAAAGCCGGACTTGCGATTGTGGGATACAAAGTGGAGGATGAGGCATGAGACCGGTTCGCACGGCAGTTGTCGGTTGTGGCGTGTTTGGGCGAAACCACCTGCGAGTCACGTCCAGCCATGACCGAACTGAGCTGCGGTATGCCGTGGATATCGACGGTGAGAAAGCAGCCGCCGCTGCCGCGGAATTCCACGTTGAGGCGCTTTCCGATTACCGGGACCTGGCAGGCAAAGTGGACGCCGCCGTGGTTGCGACACCAACTACTACGCACGTAGAAGTTGCGCAGTCTTTACTCGAATGCGGAATCGACGTCCTGATCGAAAAGCCGATTACTCCCGACCTGCCGAGCGCCCGGCGGTTGGATGAAATCGCGAAGGCGCATGGACGAGTGCTGGCTGTGGGTCATCTGGAGCGGTTCAACCCGGCCGTTATCGGGTTGAAGAAGGCGGTGACGGTGCCGCTGTTTTTCGAAATCCACCGGATGAGTATGTTCGCGCCGCGGTCTCTGGACGTAGATGTAGTTCTGGACCTGATGATTCACGATGTCGATATCGTGTTGTCGCTGGTGAACGCGATGCCGGAGGAGGTTCACGCCGCAGGGATTCGAATCATGTCGCAGAAGGTGGACATCGCGAACGTTCGGCTGTCGTTTCCGGGCGGATGTGTTGCAAATCTCACCGCATCTCGTGTTTCGACAGAAAAGGTGCGTAAGTTGCGCCTGTTCCAACCCCACCAGTACATTTCACTGGACTATTCCAAGCAAAGCGGCGTGGGGATCAAAGTGTCGGGAACGGGGTCGTTCAGCATGGCGGCCATTGGGGCCGAGAAGGTAGAACCGCTGGTGGCGCAGTGGGATGCGTTTATCGACTCGGTCGCACAGCGGACGGCGCCGGGGGTGGGCGCGACCGAAGCGACCCGAGCTTTGGCGGTGTGTCTCGACATTCTTGATAAGATTGAGGTACACGCGGGGATCGTCAACGAAACCTTAGCCAGCCACGGCCTCGTCTGACTAAATCTGGCACCGTAAATGTATGCTGGTCGATGACTTAGTCTCTCGATCGATGCTCGAAGAGCACCACCTGCTCGAGCAGCCTAAGCCACGTGTAGCCCTCTTCGGCACCATTGCGGTTCACATTCTTTTATTCGTGTTCGTTCTGGTGGCTCCGCCGAGCGTTTCGACGCCGCGAAGTGCGCCGGAAATCATCGCGAAAGCCCGGCAGATTACTCCGTTGATCGCACCACCGGTGGAGATGACGCAAAAGGCGCCGAACAAGGGAAAGCCGGCTACGGAGTTGAATCTACAGGGCTTGTTGAGCCGCCCGAGCGTCGCCACGCCCCCGCCGACGCAGCCGGGCATGACACGTCCGGCCGCACCCAAACAGTTTTCGGCTCCGGTCTCCGCGGCTCCCGCTCCGGCGGCTCCGAAGCCGATTGAAGCGCCAAAGCTCGAAGAAAAGCCTCGCGATGTGGCCGATGTTCAAGCCAAGAACCTGCCGGGATTGGGAGTGCAGGTTCCGCCTCCGCCCGTGCAGCCGCCCAGAATACAGGCGGAAGAGCAGAAACCGAAGCTCGCGTTCGAACGGCCGGGCGCCAATTCGGGTTCACCCAATGCGCAGGGAGTTGGCGCGAGCGGAAAGATCCCACTGCCGCAACCTTCAACAGTGGAAGCCGCTACGCGGCAGGTTGCGCGGGCAGGCGGCGCCGGGCTGACGGTGGGCGATATCGGAGAAGGTACAGGCGGACTCGGCGAGTCGTTAAACCTGCCCAATGCACCACTGAAGAACGGCAGCGCGTTGGAGTTGCTCTCCGATCCAATGGGCGTCGACTTCCGGCCGTATCTCATCAGGATTTTGTCATCTGTCCGACGGAACTGGCTGGCCGTAATTCCCGAAAGCGCCCGTTTGGGCAGGCGTGGAAAAGTGTTAATCCAGTTTGCGATCAACCGGGACGGATCTGTTCCGAAGCTGGTGATCGCCACGCCGTCGGGAACCGAGTCGTTCGACCGGGCGGCGGTGGCCGGAATCAGTGCTTCCAATCCCTTCCCGCCGTTGCCGGACGAGTTTAGAGGACCGCAGGTGAGGCTGCAGTTCACATTTCTCTATAACACTCCAAAACGATGACAGCTAACAGGTTACGGCTTGCGCTGGGGGCCTTCGGCATACTGGCGGTAGCCGCGATTCCGATTGCCGAGCCCAATGTCCGCCTGGCGGTATGGGTATTTCTGGCGGGCTTGGCGGTGAAGTCGGTGATCGCGTACTACCGGTCGCGCCAGGGGGGATAGTTGCTGGCGGGAGTGGCGGTGAAGACGGTGTTTGCATCCTACCGACGTCGCCAGTGGTAGGACTTTAATGTAAATGTACTAGAGCTAAAGTACCATTAGATGGATCTTTCGGGTACTATTAGTTCTGATGGAAGAAACAACAACTCTTCACCTACGTCGATTGTTTTCTCTCTTCATTGCCGGAGCTTCCCTCGTGTCGGCAGCGACATACGAGGTCGGCCCCGGTAAACAGTTCAGCACCATCGGTCAGGCGCCGTGGACTACGCTAGTCCCCGGCGATACTGTCCTGATTTACTGGCAGTCCACCCCCTACCGGGAGAAGTGGAATATTACCCGCCAAGGAACCGCAGAAGCACCAATCACGGTTCGTGGCGTTTTGAGCAGTACGGGTTTGCGGCCGGTGATCGCGGGCGACAACGCCGTGACACCGCGGAACCAGGATTATTGGAACCAGGATCGTGGAATTTTGAAACTCGGCGGATCCAATCGCCCCGCCAACGTGATGCCGAAGTACATAACAATTGAAAATTTGGATATTCGAACAGCCCGAGGCACATACTACGACACCAACGGAAGTGTCGGGTCCTATTCCAGCAATGCAGCGTCCTTATATATCGAATACGGTCAGAATATCGTGGTCCGCAACTGCATACTTCGTGACAGCGGCAGCGGTATGTTCGTCGGACCGGGCTATACGAATCCAAGCGGCAACATCCTGATTGAGAAGAACTCGATTTATGGAAACGGCAATGCCGGCAGTTCGCAGGAGCATAACGTCTACTCGGAAGCCCTGAATATCACCTACCAGTACAACAAGTTCGGGGCGCTGAAGACGGGTGCGGACGGGCAAAACCTGAAGGACCGGTCAGCCGGCCTGGTGATCCGGTACAACTGGATCGAAGGCGGCAGCCGCGATCTGGACCTGGTGGATTCGAGCAATGCTGCAATCCTGGCCGCGCCGAACTATCGCCGGACCTATGTTTACGGCAATGTGCTGGTGAAGCCAGGCAACGTGAGCAACTACCAGGTGATTCACTTTGGGGGCGACAGCGGGAAGTCCTACAATTATAGGACTAACCTGTACCTGTACTACAACACTATCGTCTCTTATCGGACCGACACCACGGTGTTGCTGAACCTACAGACGAACGAGCAATCGGCCGATGTAAGGGATAACGTCATTTACCCAATGACGCCGAACCTTGCGATGTCGTTCGGCAAGGGTCTGCTGACGGCAACGAACAACTGGATTCGCCAGGGTTACCGGCTGGCGGACGGCGCGTTGTACGGGACGGTGAGCATCGACAGTTCGAACCTCATCGGAACCGACCCGATGTTTGAAAACTTCGCCGCGCGGGACTTCCGTTTAAGGTTGGGGAGTCCGGCGCTGAACAAGGGGACATCGCCTGCCCCCCAAGCGCTGCCCGATAACGCGGTGACAAGCCAGTACGTGATCAATCAGAACGGACAACCACGCTATACGATCAATGGACCCGACCTGGGTGCATTTGAGTCCCATTAGCGTTTAACTGCGAGGGGGCGCCGCAACCGGGGCGCCTCTTCCGCCACACCGTAGTTAGCGGGGGTCTATCCTGAAAGCGTGCTTCTCCGCTGGCTTCTCGCTGCCGTTGCCATTCCGTTGGCGGCAGATCAACTCACCACGATCTCAGGTGAATTGCAGAAGGTCACGATCGATCCTGAAAGCTGCTACCGCGTTCGCGACCTGTCGTTTTCACGCGGCGACGACCTCCGGTTCTATTTGAACGACGGTTATTTACTGTTCGGCACGCCCGTCGCGGGGCGGCGTATCGCCGCGGTGTTCATCGGTGACGACGAGGGCGGCGATGCGGAAGTGATCGTGATGCCGCCAACAAAAGGCGAACGGTTGTCGCTCGCTTCGTTTACGGGTTCGCCCAACCTGAACGAGCATTTCCGGCAGGCGGTGTTTCTGTTCACGGACGATACGGCGGATGTGCTGCTAAACGAGATCCGGCAGCGGGACATGCCGCGGCGGGCGGAACGCGGCGCGATCGCGGCCCGCGAGTGGGACACGACGGTGCAGAACCTGGCCCGAAGTTTTGCGGTCCGGCTGACACAACAGTTGGCCGCCGGGACGGGCGCCGAGCGCGGGTTCGTGTATGCCGCGCTGCAGGGTAGGAAGCTCGGCAATTTCGACATTTATTACGATCCGGAAGCGGCGAACCAGATCTATGTGGGCGCCCTGCGCACGCGCGACGACCGGATTTTCTACGACACGTGGACGAACTTCGAGGCGCGGCCGTTCCGCGCCGGTGTGCGCAAACGGCCGGGAGCGGACTATACGCTGGGGAATTATCGGATCGAGGCGGTGCTCGAAGACAACCTTCATTTGCGCGTGGTTACACAGGCGACGCTTAGGGCGATGCGGGACGATCTGCGGCTGGCCGCGTTTGAGATTACCCAGGGGATGAAGGTGAATGCGGTGCGGATCAACGGCCAAGCGGCGGAAGTGTTCTCGCCGGAGTCGTTACGGTCGAACCTGCTGCGCAACACGGGGAGCACAACGATTCTGGTGGAGTCGGCGGAGCCGATGGCGGCGGGCCGCGCTTATGAGATCGAATTCGAGCATGAAGGCGACATTGTGCGCAACGCGGGGCGCAATGTGTTTTTTGTGGGTGCACGGTCGAACTGGTATCCGCGCGCCGGCGGAAGCTTCGCGACGTACGACACAACGTTTACATATCCGTCGACGCTGCAGATCGTGTTTCCGGGTGCGCTCAAGGAAGACAAGACGGAGGGCAATCAGCGGACTACGCGGCGCGTGACCGGCGAACCGATCCGATTGCTGGGGTTCAATCTTGGCCAGTACGAGAGCAGCAAGGCGACGCGCGCGGGGCTGACGGTTGAAGTGTTTGCGAACAAGCAGGCGGAGCCGAACCTGGGGCGCGGGCGGGAAGTGGTGGTGATGCCGCCACAACCGCCGTTCTCGCGCCGGCAGCAGAACCAGCAGTCGAGCGTCATGGCGCTACCGCAGGCGCCGCCCAACCCGTTGTCGCGGATCGAGACAATCGCCAACGAAATCGCGGGGGCGTTCGAGTTCCTGAATGCGCAACTCGGCCCGCCGGCAACGCCCTTGCTGATGGTGTCGCCGATACCGGGCGCGTTTGGGCAGGGTTTTCCGGGACTGGTGTATCTATCGACATGGTCGTACATCAACGCGAGCGAGCGCCCGGCCGCGATTCGCGATTCGCAACACGAAATCTTCTTTTCCGAACTGTTGCACGCTCACGAAACGGCCCATCAGTGGTGGGGGAATGTCGTGACTTCAGCGTCCGCGCAGGATGACTGGCTGATGGAGGCGCTCGCCAACTATTCGTCGCTGATGCTGTACGAGAAGAAGAAAGGGGCCAAGGCTATGCAGCAATTGCTGGAGCATTACCGGACGCGGCTGCTCGATAAGGACGATAACGGCAAAACCGTGGATTCGGTGGGTCCGATCCGGCTTGGGCCGCGCTTGCAGAGTTCGCTATCGCCAGACGCCTGGCACACGATTGTATACGGCAAGGGATCGTGGATCGTTCACATGCTGCGGCGGCGGCTGGGCGATGAGCAATTTTTCGCGTTGTTAGGCGAGTTCTGTAAGCGTTACCGTCATCAGGCGGTGACGATCAAGCAGTTCCAGGAACTGGCGGCGACGCACCTGCCGAAAGGGTCGCCGGATCCGAAGCTGGAAGCCTTCTTCGAGGCTTGGGTGGAGACGACCGGGATTCCGGAGTTGAAATTGGAGGCGGAGGTGAAAGGCCGCGCTCCGAATGTGCAGTTGAACCTGAAGCTGACGCAGACGGAAGTGGACGAGTCGGTCAGTTTGCAGGTGCCGGTGGAGGTTCAGGTGGCTCGCGGTAAGTCGCAGGTGGTGTACCTGACGACGGGCGGCGGGGAACCGGCGACGGCCACGGTCTTGTTGCGTGCCGCTCCGGTGAAGGTGACTTTGGATCCGGAGTTGACGGTGCTGCGGCGGTAGCACGGGTAGAATAAAGTCGCGATGCGGCTTTTCGAGACTTTGAGCGCGATTCCGGTGAAGGACTATTACGGTCCGGAGGACGGAGGGCCGCTTGGACGCCCAGGGCAGTTTCCGTTTACTCGCGGCATTCATCCCGGCATGTACCGGGACCGGCTGTGGACGATGCGGCAGTTTGCCGGTTTTGCGACGCCGGAGGAGACGAACGCGCGATACCGGTACCTGTTGGAGCAGGGTCAGACCGGGCTTTCGGTGGCGTTCGATTTGCCGACGCTGATGGGATACGACTCCGACAGCGAGATGGCGCTGGGCGAGGTTGGGAAATGCGGGGTCGCCATCAGTTCGCTGGCGGACATGGAAACGCTGTTTGGCGGGATACCGCTCGATCGGGTTAGCGTCTCAATGACGATCAACTCGCCCGCGGCGGTGATTTGGGCGATGTATCTGGCGGTTGCGGAGAAGCAGGGCGCTTCCTGGGCGGCGCTGAATGGGACGCTGCAAAACGACATTTTGAAGGAGTATATCGCGGAGAAGGAGTATATCTATCCGCCGCGTCCTTCGATGCGGTTGGTGACGGATACGGTCGAATTTGGGACGCGGCACGTACCCCGGTTTAATCCGATCTCGATTAGCGGGTACCACATCCGGGAGGCGGGCTCCACGGCGGTGCAGGAGTTGGCGTTCACGATTCGAGATGCGATTGAGTATGTCGAGTGGGCGCTCGAACGCGGACTCGGGATTGATGAATTCGCGCCACGGCTGAGCTTCTTTTTTAATTGCCACAACGACTTTTTTGAGGAGATCGCGAAATACCGGGCGGCTCGCCTGTTATGGGCCGAGATCATGCGCGACCGCTATGGTGCACGGGATGCACGCAGCTTACGGCTGCGGTTTCATGCCCAGACGGCCGGCTGCTCGCTCACGTGGCAACAACCGTATAACAACGTGGTGCGGACGGCGGTGCAGGCCATGGCCGCTATCCTAGGCGGTTGCCAGTCGCTCCACACCAATTCGCTCGATGAGGCTTATGCACTGCCGAGCCAGGAAGCGGTGACACTCGCGTTACGCACGCAGCAGATTCTTGCTTATGAAACGGGGATCACGAATACGCCCGATCCGTTGGGCGGCAGCTATTTGCTCGAAACCCTGACGGAAGACATCGCGAACCGGGCGCGCGACTACGTCCGCCGGATTGATGGAATGGGCGGCATGCTGCCGGCGATCGAGCGGAATTTTCCGCAGCGGGAGATTGCCGATGCCAGCTACCGGTATCAGCGGGAACTGGAAGCGGGGCAGCGGACGGTGGTCGGGGTGACGGCTTTCGAAACGGCTGACGAACGGCCGCTCGATCTGCTGACCATCGATGAAAGCGCCGCGGAACGGCAGTGCGCGAAGCTCGCGAGTCTTCGGAAATCCCGTGATTCCGCCGCCACGGTGAAATCGCTCGACGGCCTGCGGAAGGCGGCACAAGGCTCGGAGAACCTGATGCCGCTACTGATAGACGCCGTGAAGGCTTATGCGACAGTAGGGGAAGTCTGCCAGGCGCTGAAGGATGTATTTGGAGCCTGGCAGGAGACACCGGTCGTTTAGTTTAGCCGCCGGTAGTTTAGCCGCCGGCTGTCAGACGCTGTTCGAGCGCTTGCCGGACGGCGGAAACCGCCGACTCCCAATCGTTTGGCTGTTTCTGCCGGAACAACCGGGCTGCCGGGTACCATGGGCTGTCTTCGCGGCCGACGAGCCATCGCCAGTCCGCGGCGAACGGCAGCAGGATCCAGGTCGGCTTTCCAAGCGATGCGGCCAGGTGAGCGATCATGGTGTCGACTGTTATCACCAGGTCCAGGTGCTTGACGATCGCGGCCGTATCGACGATATCGTTATCTTCCGTCTCGATATTGCAGATCCCGAGCCTTTCGGCTTCCTCTAAATTCTCCTGCGACCCGCGTTGCAGCGAGAAGAAGCGGCATCCGGCGGCCTGCGTCAAACTTGCAAGGGCCGCCAACGGAATCTGCCGCGAAGCCCCGGTCGGATGGTGCGGGTTACCCGCCCAGCAGAAACCGACCTTGAGTGCAGGTTGATTGTTCGCGACGTGCGCCCACTTTTCGAGGCGGTCCACCGGAATCCGAAATTCGGTTGGAGCGGGTAGGTTGTCAAGTTCGATTCCGAGAATGGCCGGAAGGCTCATCAGAGGAATCTGGTAGTCGAACGAAGGAGGCTTGTCGCTCCGTTTCAACAGTTTGTGCAGTGTGGGCACGCAGGCGGCGAGCGGCAGGACGCGATCTTGACACTCGAACAGGACGTGAGCCCCGAGCGCACGCAACGGCTCGAGGAATCGCAAGAATTGGACGGTGTCGCCCAAACCCTGCTCCGCCCAGACAAGGATTGGGCGTGCGGCGACCGGTTCTCCCTGCCAGCGCGGCCGTTCATTGTGCTGAATGTGTTGATTCTTCCGCGTCAACCTTACTTCGTAGGCCTGCCAGCCGTCGCGGTAGTTGCCGGCGGAGAGAAGGGAAAGGGAGCGGTTCCAACGCGCATCGTAGTGATCGGGTGCGGCGGCAATCGCCTGATCGAAATACGGAACGGCTTGTTCTGGTTTCGCCTGGGCCAGCAGCATACTGCCAAGATTGGAAAGCGTGTCGGCGTGTGCCGGATTTCTACGCAGCACTTCCTCGTAGTACGCGCCCGCTTCCGCATAGCGCCCTTGATGCTGCCGGGTGGCTCCGAGGTTGTAGAGGGCGCCGAGGTAATCGGGATCCGCCTCCAATGCCAGTTGGAGGGACGCAAACGCTTCTTCGGGTTTACCTTGGGCCAGCAGAACGTGGCCGATGTTGTTGAGCGCCCTCGCATCGTTCGGGCGAAGCTCGAGTGCACGCCGGTATCCGGCCAGCGCTTCATCAAACTTCTTGGCTCCGGCTAAGGCCAGAGCGCGGTTATAGTGGCAATCGAAGGAGTTGGGATCGAGCCTGATTCCTTCTCCAAACCATTCCAGGGCCGCATCCCACCGCGACTCACCGACGGCCTTTTCACCAAGCCGCAGTAGCACACCAACGAGGTTGCCGCGCGCCTCGTCGTGAGTGGGGTCGAGTTCCAGAGCCCGCCGGAAGATGGCCACCGCCGGCTCAAAATCGCCGCTGGTAGCATTGACGGCGCCGAGAGCATTCCACGTGTCCGCGTTTCCGGGGTCGATTGCGAGGGCGCGCCGGAAGGTCGCCTGAGCCTCCGCCCGGTCTCCGGCCGAAGCCAGCACACGGCCGAGTTTCGCGAGCGTCGGCGCATGATTCGGGCGTAAGGAGACCGCTGTCCGGTAGCTCAATATCGCGTCCGGCGAGTTGCCTGCGCGGACGAACGCCAGCCCGAGGTTGGCGTGAAAAGCGGGGTCTTGCGGCCGCATATCGAGGAGTTGGCGGAACATGGCGACGGCATCGTCGTGCCGGCCCGTATTGCTTGCGGCCACCGCCGCGTTTTGTAATTGCGCTTCCGTCATTGGTTCGATCCTTGGGCACACCAGAGGCGCCACATCTCACGGTAGGCCGCTTCGAGGTTGGTGACGAAATCCTGTTCGTCCATGAGCGGTGACGATTGCAGGCGGCCGCGGAGCGACGTTCGAAGTTGAATCCACTCCCTCCAGTTCAGGGCGAGCCGTACGGCCAATTCGACGTAACCCTCCGGAGTAGACGCGATGAAACCGTTCAGGCCCACCGAATTGAGGATGGAGCAGCCGACGCGCGAAACGTGGGTCCGTCCAGCCAGGGTCACGACGGGCACCCCCATCCACATGGCTTCACAAGTTGTAGTGGTTCCGTGATAAGGAAAGGTATCTAGAGCCAGATCCATCGCTCTGTACAGATCGAGATGGCTCTCGAGCGTGGGCAGTTGACCCTGAACGAGCAGCCGCTCGGCCCCGATCCCACATTGCGCGAAGCGTTCATATATTAACTCGCGGCTCTCCGGCTCGTTCAGGCCCTTGTTCTTCAGCATCAGCCGGCTGCCCGGCACGCGCTGCAAGATCGACGACCACAAACGAACCGTCTCAGAACTGATCTTCGCCATCGTGTTGAATGAGCCGAAGGTGAACGGCTTGCCTTCCGCGACAGGAGACGGCGCCACAGCCGGGGTGTTAGGAGCGGGCCGGTAACAAAGAAACGGGCGATCGAATCGAACCAGTGTCTCGGAATGCCAATGATCGGTTGCGCCCGGCGGGTCGGCGATCTCGTCTGTCAGCCGGTAGTCCATGACACTCAGCCCGGTCGTGTCCGGGTATCCCAACCATGTCGTTTGTATGGGCGCCGGCTTGGCGGCAAACAGGATCATCCGGCTGTTGCCGGTGTGGCCGCCTAAATCGACCAGAATGTCGATTCCGTCGGCGCGGACCTGCCTGGTGAACTGTTCGGGAGTGAAGCCCACGATGTCGCGCCAGCCGGTGTTCACCAGTTCGCGAAACTTCTGAGTAACACGGTCGCCACGGACAACGGTGGAATAGCAATAGGGCTGGATGCGTGAACGGTCGTGCCTCTCAATTACCGGCTCCAAAAAGAACGCGACCGAATGCCGGCGAAAATCCGCCGACACGTAACCGACGCGAAGCGGCCGGCCGGGATCGGGTGTGTTGACGAACGGCTGACGCAGGTGTGCGTAGCGCGGCTCGAACATCTGGCCAAACCGGCGGTGCTCCGCCCAGATCTCATCGGGGCCGACGTTCGGCAGGTAATGCAAGTTCAACAGGAGGTTCGAGTAGGGGTGATCCTTGGATGGGTCGAGCAGCAATGCCTGGCGATAGCACGCAACGGCCTCCGGCACATGCCCCAGTTCTCCGAGAGAGCAACCCAGGTTATTCGCGAGGCACGCATTCGTGGGCGCATGGTTGAAGGCTTGACGCAACAGTCCAACGGCTTTGTGCAACCGCTGGCGTTCGCGCCACACGTTTGAAAGATTCACCAGGGCGTCGGCGAACGCCGGCCTCACTCTGATAGCATGTTCGAAGCAGGCCGCCGCTTCATCAAGCCGTCCCAGCTCCAATAGGATTACGCCTTTGTTGTTTAGCCCATCGGCGAATTCCGGATTGGCCCGGAGCGCACGCTCGCTATTCGCCAGCGCGATGTCGAACTTCCCCTGCCGGCGGTAAACGTTTCCCATGTTCGTAAAAGCCTGGAAGAAGTCCGGTTTTACTGTCAGGGCCCGCTCGAAGGCGGCGATGGCCTCCTCGTACCGGCCTAGTTCAAAAAGGGTGTTTCCGAGGTTATTCCACGTCTCGTAGGATGTGGGTTGCTCTTCGGCCAGGCACCGGAACAGCTCTGCCGCTTCCGTATGCCTTTGCCTGGCAGCGAGCAACAGAGCGTAGTTCGCGCGCGCATTGAAGTGCCGGGGAGAGCGCTTGATAGCGGTAAGAAACCACTGTTCCGCGTCGTCGAAGTGCCCCAAGGCCTGAAGCGCGCAACCGAGGGCCGTCATGATGTCGATTGATTCCGGATTCAGTTCGATGGCCCGGATGAGGAACGGGAGAGCTTCCGATGGACGGTGCAGGGCCACCAGCGAGCTGCCGATATTCATTTGCGATTCCACCGATTGAGGCGCCAGTTCGTCGGCGCGCTCAAAACACTCCAGGGCCCGCTCGTGCCGCCCCGACTCGGAGAGCAGGACGCCAAGGTGGTTCCAACTGGAGGCGTTCTTTGGGTGAGCCTCGGCAAAGGCTTGGAGTGCCTGGATGGCCAGATCCGGTTCGCCCTGGCTTTTGATCGCTTGCGCCAGGTTGAACTGAGCCAGCGCGTGGTGCGGATTGAGCGAAACAGCGTGCCGCAATGCTTTGACAGCCTGTTCCAGGCAGCCCAGCGATAAGTAGTAGCGGCCCAAATTGCTCGCGTAGTCCGCCGAAGACGGATTCAGCTTGACGGCCCGCTCGGAGTACCGCACGGCGGATTCGGTGTCGCCCATGCGATGGCACGCGACGGCAAGCAGGTGCAGCGCATCGGGCTGATTAGGACGTTGGCGGAGAATTGTACGCGAAATGTCGGCGGCCTTGTCGTATTGGCCCTTTTCGAGTAAGGCGACCGTCTCGTTGATTTTCTGACTGAAAGAAGCCACCAGGAACTCCTAATACAAAATGAAGAGCGCGCCGGCTAGGGCCGCTACCTATATGTCGGTAGAAAAGCCGGCGCGCTTTAGGGTATTTAGGGTATTTAGCCTTTAAGTAGGGAGAGGACTGCCTGAGGCGCGGAGTTTGCCTGCGCCAGCGCCGCGATACCGGCCTGCTGCAGCACTTGCGCTTTCGACAGGTTTGCCGCTTCCGAAGCCAGGTCGGCGTCGCGGATGCGGGACTCGCTGGCATTCAGGTTGATGATCTGGGTTTGGGCGATGCTGATGGCGAAGTTCAACTGATTCTGACCTCGGCCAACCACCGCTTGCACGGCACCCAACTTCGTAACGGCGCCGGCAAGAGCGTTGACAGCCGCCTCGGCGTTGGCGAGCGTGGCGATGTCAATATTCGCGCCGCCGTCGATCTTCTCAGCGCTTACGACCCGGACGGGATTGCCGTCGGCGTCGGTGTAGGACAGGCCAACGCCGCCGGCATTGGCGCCCATTGAAACCTTCAAGTCAGCCATGGGACTGAGGAAGGCGATCTTTTCCTCGCCGCTCGCGGAGTCGCGCTCTTTAACGGCGACGACTTTCTTCAGGTCTTCGTTGTCGGACGCCTGGAGTTGTGCGTTGATGTAGTGGATCGCCTGGTCGAGTGTGCGGCCGTGCGGCGGGGTGGAGTCGGCTTGCAGAGTGATGGCGACCGCGCGGTCGACTCCGGAGGAATCTTTGACCGACACCGTGACGACCTGATCGTCGTCTCCCGACCGGATGGAGCTGAACGACAGCAGAGGCGTGGCGTATGCGCCGCCGGAGTTTACCGTGGCGGGCGTCGTGTAAGACGCACCGACGTTCACGGTGGCGACCGCGGTTGCCGCCCCAGTCGCAAAGCCGAGGGAGGCAGATCCGTTCAGGCGGAACGAAGTGCCGTTCTTGGAAGTGATTTTGATGTAGTCGGTGTTGTCCACTTCGGCAAGCAGCCCGGCTTGCTGCAAAGCGCCATTGCCCGCAATCCAGGTGTTCAGTGCTGCGACTACGTCCGCGGCTGAAGTCCCGGTCGGGGTCGCACCGATGTAAGTCGAACCTCCGACGGAGATGTAGAGCGAGCCCGAGGTGGTGACGGAACCAGCCAAGGTGATACTGGTGGCATCGAAACCGTTCGATCCCGAGATGCCGTTGCCAAGCCCCAGCAGATTGTCTTCATCGTTGGCCGCCAGTACTTCGAAGCTTTCGCCCCGTTTCGATGTGAAGGCCAAGGCCTGACCGGCGGTGCCCGTCGTAAGGCTAATGCCGGCCGCGAGCAGGGAGGCATCGTTGGCGACCTTGCTCGACAACTCTGTGAGCACATCAGACACGCTTCCGCTGGTGCTGCTCGTAAGCGTCAGATCCACCGCACTCGAAAGCGAGCCGCCTTGAACCCGGATCACCACGGGATGCGTTTGGGTAAAGGCCGCGGCGGCAGTGCTACTGCTGACAGTGGCCGCCCCTTCGATAACGTAATCCAGCGCGTGACCGACCGTGCCGGTGTCGTTGCCGAGTAAAGCATTCGCTAAACGGTCTCCGGCCGATACCTGGAACGGTGCCGATGACGATTCAAAGGTGAAGTGAGTATTGTTGTTGCTGTCGGTCACCAACTTGGCGCGCACGCCTGCTTTGCGGAACGCTTCGGAGATGGCGGTACCGCCGCTGCCGGCCTGGTCGATAGCCGAATTCACAGCCGTGATTAACTTGTCGGCGTTGTCGACACCGTTTAAGTTGACAGAGACCCGGACGCGATCGGAGTCGGAGAATCCGGGACCGCGGAAATAGAACTCCGTCCAACCGGGAACAGCCGAGGAAGAGGTATTGGTCGTATCTTGGAGAATCTCGTCGACATCAGGAGCGAGAGCGCCGCTTACGCGCTGGCCACTCAGCCCGAGACCCTTTGTGTCGATATTGGATTGCGAGAGGTCAACGGTGATCTTACCATTGTCGATCTGCTCCGCGGTGGTGGCGCCGCGGCCACCGCCGATAAAGACGGAAAGTTGCTTTTTAAATACACCCGTCGCGTCGAGACCGATCAGGGTTGCCTGGCGGTCAATCTCAGAAATGACATTCTGAAACTCGCTGTTCAGGACAGCGCGGTCTCCGGTGAAGGTGCCGGATGCGGATTGAGTGGCGAGCGTTCGAGCGCGATCAAGAAGTTGGGAAATGTTGTTGATGCCGCCATCGATTGTCTGCAGGGTGGACAGACCATCGTTCGCATTGCGTACGCCTTGGGTTAGGACGGCACGGTCACTGCGAAAGCCGTTGGCGATGGCAAGGCCGGCAGCGTCGTCCCCAGAACTCACGATCCGCAATCCGGAGGTCACCCGGTTGATCGTTTTCTGTTGAAACTCGGTGTTGATTCGCAGATACTCCTGCGATTGGAGTGAAGCGATATTCGTGTTGATCGTAAAAGCCATGAGTGTTTCCCCCGTGCCAATCGTGTTCGGGATTGGGGAGGCGCCGGCACTTGCTGGGCCGAAGCCTACATGCGGGTTATCGGGAGAAACGAGGCAAAAACATTAGGGCGTCGGGTGAAGAAGGAGCGACCTAAGGTGAAATCGCCGCTTCAACTCAGGTGAATACCTGAGGCCCGACGCCCTCATTGGGGGGATTTTGCCCGCCACCGGGTTAGCGGCGGGCATCGTCACGTGTCAAGACTAGCCGCGGAGCAGGCTCAAAACCGCCTGAGGAGCGGAGTTCGCCTGCGCCAGAGCCGCAATACCAGCCTGGCTCAGGATCTGTGCCTTGGTCAGGTTGGCGGCTTCGGCCGCGAGGTCGGCGTCGCGAATTCGCGATTCGCTGGCCGCGAGGTTGTTCAACTGGGTCTGCGCGAGGCTCACGGCAAAGTTGAACTGGTTTTGGCCGCGACCGACAACGGCTTGAACGTTACCGAGGATCGACACGGCCTTGGCCAGTGCGGATACTGCACCTTCCGCATTGCTCTGACTGGAAATGTCGATGTTGGAGCCGCCAGCCACCTTGCTTGAACTCAGGACATGGCCTTGGACGTCGGTGCCGTTTACGCCTGTCGTACCGGCGTTCGTGCTGACCGAGACCTTGAAGTCGCTGAGCGAGCTGATGAACTGGATCTTCTCTTCGCCGCCGTCACGCTGTTTAACGGCAACGATCTTCTTCAAGTCGGCGCTGCCACTGGCCTGAATCTGATCGTTGATATAGCCGATCGCTTCATCGATCGTCCGGCCGTGCAGGGCGCCGTTTTCGGCTTGTAGAGAAACGGCCAGAGATTGCTGCACACCGCTGGCGTCCTTCGCCGTGAGGGTGATCACCTGGTCGTCACCACCGTCGCGAATCGCGTCGAAGGCGAGCAACGACGAGGCCGAAACCCCACCGGCAACCATGCTGGCTGACGTTGTGTAGGAAGCGCCGGTGTTCACCGAGGCTCCAGCCGTGGAGACGGTGCCGGTACTATCGAATCCTAGTCCCGCATCGCCGGTCACGCGAAGGAAGGAACCGTTCTGCGACTCGATTTTGATGTTGCCGCCGTCGTCCGTAACTTTCAGGCCGGCCCGTTGCAGGGTGGTGTTGCCGGCAATCCACGTGTTGAGTTCGGCAACGACGGCGGTGACATCCGATCCAGTGGTTTGATAGGTTTGGAACGATCCGCCGCCGACCGACACGTAGAACGTACCGGTATCGCCAACAGTCCCGCCCACGGTCACTGACGTCGAATCGAAGCTATCGCTACCGGAAATCGCCGAACCGAGACCCAGCATGTTCTGGAAGTCGTTGACTGCGGAGACTTCGAAATCTTCGCCGCGCTTGGAGGTGAAGGACAGCTTGGAACCGACAGCCGCACTCGACAGGCTGATTCCGGCCGAGAGCAGCGACGCATTGTGCGCTACCTGGCTGGACAGGTCGGACAGCATGGCCGTCGCGGTTGTGCCGGTAAGGGTAAGGTCAACCGCGCTGGTGAGCGAGCCCCCCTGAACGCGAATGACGACGTTATCCGTGTAGGTTGCCGTGCCGTTGCCGGTCGATACGTTGGCGCCGCCTTGCACGACATAGTCAATGGCATTGCCGCTGTTGCCGCTGGCATTGCCCAACAAAGCGTTGGACATACGGTCGCCCGCCGACACCTGGAAAGCGGCGCCGGACGATTCGAACACAACACTGGTCTTGTTGTTGGAATCGGAAACGAGTTTGGCTTTGACGCCGGCATTCTGGAATGCCGTGGCCGCGTCGGTACCGCCCTTGCCCGCTTCGGCGATGGCGCTGTTGATGGCGGCGGTGAGCTTGTCCGCGTTGTCGACGCCGGCGAGGTTGACGGACACTCGAATGCGATTATCATCGGAGAATCCGGCGCCCCGGAAGAAGAAATCGGTCTTGCCCGACACCACCAGCGACTGAATGTTGGTGTTGTCGCTAACGATTTCATCTACGTCCATGGCGTTGGCGCCAACTGCCTGATAGCCCTTGAGTTTGAGGCTGCCGGCGTCCACGGTGGAGGTGCTGAGGTTGACGGCAACCGAGCCGTTGGTGATCTTGGCAGCGTCTGTGCTGCCGCGGCCACCGCCAATGAACACGCTCAGGTTCTGAGCGAAGCCCGAACCGGCGTTGTTGAGACCGATCACCTGAGACTGGCGGTCGATTTCACCAATGACGTTCTGGAATTCGTCGTTCAGAATGCTGCGGTCGCCACTGAACGTACCAGTGGCAGACTGAGCAGCCAACGTGCGGGCGCGATCGAGCAACTGGGAGATGTTGTTCAAACCGCCATCGATCGTCTGTAATGTGGAGAGAGCGTCGTTCGCGTTCCGGACGCCCTGCGACAGCACAGCGCGGTCGCTGCGGTATGAGTTGGCAATCGCCAACCCGGCTGCGTCGTCACCAGAGCTGACGATGCGCAGACCCGAAGTCACGCGATTGATGGTTTTTTGTTGGAAGTCCGAGTTGACTCGCAGGTATTCCTGCGACTGCAACGAGGCAATATTAGTATTGATCGAAAAGGCCATTGTTCTCTCCTGAAAGTTCTGGCGATCGGGAATCCTTCCCGATCCGAGCAACCCTCTGAGTCTGTTGGAGGATTGCTTTCAGTTGGCTTATCGGAGAGAAAAACGGACCGTGACAAAAAATCGTCAGCGGAAGGTCGAAAAAATGTCACGTAGGCCGCAGGCGGCCCAGTAATACGTGAATTGCTTGAGGAGAAACGCCGCGAGCGGCGGCAACGTTTTCCTGCTCAGCCAGTTTCATCTCTTTACGCAAAATCAGAACGCTAGCCGGCGCGGAGATGCCAAGTTTGATTCGATTGCCCGCCACTTCCGTCACCTGCACCTCAATGTGATCGCCGATCAGAATGCTCTCGCCCACGCGGCGCCGGATAATCAGCATAGCTGCCTCGTCTAGCGGGCCACTGCTTCATCGGCCGCCGCTTCGCCGGCCAGCGCCTTATCTCCGAGGCGGTGCTGATGAGAATACCCGGCCCACGGTTGCACAACCTGCAAAGCGCGTCGGGTGACTGCGTTCACCACCACCGGCGCCATTAGATTAATGGTCGCGTCGCGATCTTCCCAGACCGTGACGAAACCCAAGGTGATCACATCTTTGCCTTCTTCGGGAACCCGCTCCGGGTCCAGTTGGAGTTCTTCCAGGTCTTCCGCACCTGGCATTAATTGATAGGACGGCTCAACCGTCCTCACGGGCAACGCCATGAATAACAGGTCGCGGCTGTCGAGGCTTTGCAGGAACACCAGTGGCTGCGTGTCCTCCCGCTCGATGATGACGAAATGCCGTTGATCTTCGAATGCAGGCAAACCACGCGGGAATTCGATTACCGCGCGATGATCAAATTCTAGAGTTCCGAAATGGAGAGTTTCCGCTTGGGGCATAGTCCAAGCGTTCTATCGGCCGACTAAGAGGTTCGCTTTAGGGCCGAGTACGCGCGGTTCAGAATCTGGTGCGTCGCGATCAGGATTACGAAGGCGACGAGAAACACCACCCAGCCTTCCATCGAATGGAAAAAGCCCTCGGCGAACTCGCGTTTCCAGTCACTTACAATTCCAGTGAGGGTTACGCGAAAGGCATTGGCGGCTACGGCGATCGGAATCGTCGCGATCAGTAAAGCCGCACGCATCCATATCTTTGTGTCGAAGAAGTAAGCGTAGATCAACGACAGAAAGGACAGGGACAATAGCGAGCGGATGCCGCTGCAAGCCTCGACGACGCTCAATTTATGGTCGGCCAGTTCCAGGATGTTGCCTTCGCGGAGCACTGGTATCCCAAGCAAACTTAAAGATTTCTCGGCAACTTCACTCGCGAACAACTGCAACGGAAACGTGATCTGCTTGTAGATGATCGCCGGAATGCGAATCATGAAAACCAACAGGAACAGCGGAAAAGCCAGCTCGCGAACCAAACGGGTTCCGCCCAAATACAACAGGACACCAATCAGGGAAACGAGGAACGCCGTGCGGGAAACGAACATCTCCGCTCCGATCGTGCCCAGGATCAACTGCAGCCCGCCCCAAATAATGAGCACAATTCCGAACGGATTCGATTCCATCGGCAGGCTAAGAATCTTGTCGCGCCGCTGCCAGGCAACATAACCGGCGACTACCGGGACGAAAAACCCGTGGCTCATGTCGTCGTCGGTGTACCACTCCTTGGCCATGTCGAACAGGACATCGCCAAAACAGAGGGCCAATAGAGCCGCTGCCCAGGCGATCTTCATCCATGGGATGGCATTGAGGCGCAAATCGGCCACCGGCTCGGTCGTAGTCGCCATGTTTCTTTATCGTAACTCCAATGCCACAAGAACATCAGCCTGCATAGTACCCGCGGATAGCGGCGCAGACGGCCTCTAAGTCCTCTTCGGCCAATTCCGGGTACACCGGTAGGGCAAGTGACTCGGCGGCCAGCCGCTCGCTGGCGGGAAAATCACCTTCGCGATAGCCAAGTGTAGAAAAACACGGCTGCCGGTGCAGCGGTAGCGGATAGTAAACCTCCGTTCCGATCCCGCGATCGGCCAGGAACGCTTTCAGCGCATCCCGGCCCGGCGCACGAATAATGAACTGATTCACCACATGGCGCGTGACGAAGGGCGGCACCGCTTGAAACCGCACCGGCGCCGGCGAATGGCCGAGAACGCGCCGATAGCGTTCGGCGTTGCGCTGCCGGGCGGCCGTCCAAACATCCAAATACCTGAACTTCACCAGCAGCACTGCCGCCTGAAGCGTGTCCAATCGCGAATTGAAGCCTACTTCTTCGTGGTAGTACTTCCGCCGGCTCCCGTGAACCCGCAACGCGCGCAGCCGTTCCGCCAGCCTCGCGTCTGTGGTCGTCAACATGCCGCCATCGCCGTAACCGCCTAAGTTCTTGCTGGGAAAGAAGCTGAAGCATCCGATGGCGCCCATGCCGCCGGCCCGGCGCCCGCGGTACTCAGCTCCAATGGCTTGCGCGGCATCTTCTACTATGGGAATACCGCGATCGGCTGCCACGGCAAGGAGCGGGTCCATGTCCACGCAGCTCCCGAACAAATGAACCGGAACGATCGCTTTCACCCGCGGATACCGGTTGAGGGCGGCTTCCACCTGTTCCACATCCATCTGACAGGTGTCCTCGTCGATATCGACAAACACGGGTTCCGCACCCACATCGGCGATCGCACCGGCGGTCGCAAAGAAAGTGTACGGAACCGTCAGGACCTGGTCGCCGCGGCCGATATCCAGAGCAGTGAGTGCAAGCACCAGTGCGTCGGTGCCGGATGCGCAGCCGATACCGTAGGCTGCGTTACAGTATCCGGCCACTTGACGTTCGAGTTCCGCGACCTCTTCTCCGAGGATGAATCTCTGCGAGTCAATGAGGCGTGTCACTTCCGCCACGATCTCGTCGCGGATCTGCTTGTGTTGCGCTCGTAAGTCGAGCAGGGGGATGCTGCGGGCGGCGGTCACCAACAACCACTATGCCACGCGAGGAGTAGCCCAGTGGCGGCGTGCGTTCATGAGAGCCGCTTCCGTTGCCATGGAAGCGTGCCACGATATGGACCGGGACCTTCGTGCGCAAACAGCGGAACCAGATCGGGGCAACTCGTCCGATAGCCATGCTCGCGCCGAAAGGGATTGCGGGCGGCCCGTTTGCCGGCAAATTCCGGATCGCTCGAATACGGATCGGCCTGGTACCGCTCCCGTGCACGTATTTCCGAAGCGTGGGCCTGCTCGAGGTCCGGCGGATTGTTCGGGCCTTCGTACAAGAAGCGTTCTGCCGGCCAACCGATCGCCTCCCGATGCATTTGGAACCGCTCGCGCTTGAATTCCCAACTCACCAGAGTTACCTGGCGCGGCCATGCCGCCGTCACTTCATGGAAACGGCAGAGCCCGAGGAGCAGATTCTCGTAACTATCCCGCGAAAATTCTTCGAGGTAGGTGCGTGCGGCTACTTCCGGATTGCCGAACCATCCGTAATGCTCGGCGACATAGTAATAGGAGAGCGCTTCACTGCGCGGCCCGGCCTGCCGGCGCGATTGCCCGCCCGCCGGCAGAAGAATCGCATCGGGGTCGGACGCCGCCAGTTCCACACCCCGCCGGACGTGCTCGATATAGCACGGGACCTCGTTCTGCTGGAAGTCGAGCAGTGCCCAGTTCCTACGGTCGGAGGGATCGGCGAACGTCCGCAGAACGGCATGACCTGCCACGATGATCGCCGATTGCGGCATTTCCCTATGATGCCATCCGGTTCTGCCGCGAAGGAACGAACTGCGGACTGGTCTACGGACGAATGCCCGGAACGTTCAGCCTGATGCGATAGACACTGGTCCGCGCGGTGACGTAGAGCGTCTGCGCGTCGGCGCCGCCCCAGTGCAGGTTCGCGGGGATCTCCGGAAAGACGATCATGCCCAGAAATTTGCCATCCGGCAGATAGATGCGGACTCCGCCCGCTCCGGTGAAGTACAGCGTCCCGTCACGGTCGATCTTCATCCCGTCGGGATTGCCCGCGCCCGCCTCGTCCGTCACATCGGCGAACACGACGCCATTGGCGAGTTTGCCCTCGGCGTTGACGTCGAAACGCATGTACAGGCGGCGCTTCGGGTCGGAGTTGCCCACCCACATGGTGCGCTCTTCCGGCGAGAAGACGAGGCCGTTCGGCCGTGTCAACTGATCGTATAGCAGCTCGAGTTTCCCCGACGGCTTCAAACGGAAAACACCGTTGAATTTCAGTTCCTTACGATGGTCCTCGTCCTGTTGCGGCAAGCCGTAGGGCGGATCGGTAAAGTAAAGGTCGCCATTCGAATGAAACAGCAGATCGTTTGGCGAATTGAGGCGCTTGCCTTCAAACCGGTCCGCCAGCACGGTCAGCGAGCCGTCACGTTCCAGCCTGGTCACCCGGCGATTGCCATGTTCGCAGACCGTCACGCGGCTCATCGAATCGAGCGTCAGGCCGTTTGAGCCGATCAACCCGCCCTTCGGCAGGTCCATGCCGTCATAGCCCGAAGGCCGGCGAAATACGTCCACCTCGCCAGCGGGCGATAAGCGGAAAATCGTGTTGTTCGGAATGTCGCTGAACAGCAGGTTTCCATCGCGTGTCCAGATTGGACCCTCGGTGAAACCGAAACCTGTCGCCACTTGTTCAATGCGGGAGGACGCCGGCACGATCCTCTGAATTGCGGGATCTTCTACGACCAAAAAGTCGTGGGAACTCATTTCCGGGATTTTACCTTGGATGGATAGGTCCGCACACGTTCCCTGTTTTCAAGCGGGGGTTTCGCGGCGATTCGGATAAATGAGTCCGGCATCTTGCGGCCGGAACCGTGGGCCCGAGTGAGCCCGGAATCAGCCTTTGAGGATGATCTTTGATATATCGTTGTACAGCACAAAGACGACAACCATCATCAGAAACACAAAGCCGAACTTCATCACGGCTTCCTTCACCTGGAGACTGAGGTCTTTGCGGATCAGCATCTCAAACAACAGCATCAGAATGACGCCGCCGTCGAGGATCGGAATCGGCAGCAGGTTGAACACCGCCAGGTTCAGGCTCACCATCGCCATCAGCCCCAGAAACGCGGAAGCGCCTTCGCGCGCGGCGTCGCCGGAAAGCTGCGCAATGCGGATGGGCCCTTCGAGCGACTTCGGCGACATCCGCTGCTGGATGATGCCATGTAGAAACTGGTAGATCAGCCCGGCGCTCTTGGCATTCTGCCGCACCGATTCGCCGAGTGCCTGCCCAAACGGCAGCGGCACATAGGTGACGCGCGGTTCCAGCCGCACACCGATCATCCAGGATTTCTGTCCTTCCAACTCGCGCCAGGCCGGAGTGATGGTGGCGGCCTTCTGCTGCCCCTCGCGGGTGTACACGACTTCGACGGGTTTGCCCTGGCTCGCTTTGATGATTTCCCGTAACCGGTAAGTCGAGCGGATCGGTTGACCATTCACTGTGAGCAGGATGTCGCCGCGGCGCAAGCCCTGCCGCTCGGCGTCCATCCCCTTCTCCACCCCGCCAACCTGGATCTCGGCCTGCTCGGCCCATCCCGCCGTACCGATACCATTCCGTTCGTCCAACTCGGGCGTGATGTTGGTTTCAATGGTCTGTCCATCGCGAACCAGTACCACGCGCATGGGGCGGTTGGCGTTGGCGATCTCCGTCAGGAAGATGTCTTCCCAGGTCGGATTCATTTTGTCGTCGATGCCCACCACACGGTCGCCTTCCCGGACACCGGCCTTCGCGGCCGCCGAGTTGGGCATCACCAGGCCCACCACGCCCGCTGCCCCGTTGTCGGGCATCTTCGGGTACCGCACCATGTACAACCCGGTCAGGATCGCTACCGCCAGCACGATGTTCATGAACGGCCCGGCGAACGCGATAATCAGGCGTTGCCACCGCGGCTTCGATAAAAACGACCGCGGATCCGAAACGGCCTCGTCCCCCGGTTGCTCGCCCGCCATCTTCACGTACCCGCCGAACAGGATCGCCGACACACGGAAGTCCGTCTCACCCTTGCGGAATCCGAATAGCCGCGGTCCGAACCCGAAGCTGAACGCTTCCACCCGTACATCGAAGAACCGCGCTGCCCAATAGTGCCCCAGTTCGTGGATCATGATCATGATCCCGATCAGGACCAGCACCCACCAGATGTTCTCTACAATTGCCATTTCTCGTTCCCCGTACCTGTTATCTTCCTGAAGTCAAAGTTACCGCGCCGGTGCTCCGCATCTTTATGACCTCCCGTGCGGTTCGCCGCGACTCCCGGTCGATTTCCAAAATCTCTCCGACACTGGCCGCCTTCCGGCTCGGCACCTTTGCCAAGGTGTCCTCCACCACTTCCGCCATTGCCGTATACGGAATCTGCCCGTTGAGAAAAGCTTCCACGGCCACTTCGTCGGCTGCATTTAATGTACACGTGGAAGTGCCGCCGCCGCGCTGGGCCTCATAGGCTAGACGTAACTGTGGAAATTTCTCAAAATCCGGCGGAAAGAACTCCAATGTTCGCGCTTCCAGCCAGTTCATTCGCGCTACCGGCGCATCCAGGCGTTCCGGATATGTCAGCGCGTACTGGATCGGCATACGCATGTCGGTGGTCGATAGCTGTGCCATTACGCTGCCGTCGTTGAACTCCACCATCGCATGCACCGACGACTGTGGATGAACTACCACCTCAACCTCGTCGGGTGATAAAGCGAACAGCCAGCACGCCTCAATCACCTCGAACCCCTTGTTCATCATGGTGGCCGAGTTGATCGTTATCCGCTGCCCCATCTTCCATGTAGGATGCTTCAGGGCCTGCCGCGGCGTCACGTTCTTGAGTTCCCCTGCCGGCGTATTGCGAAATGGACCACCGGAAGCGGTTAAAATCAGCCGGGTTACGTCCTGCTTTCGACCGGCGCGGAAACACTGGTGAGCGCCGTTGTGCTCGCTATCCACCGGAATCAGTTCGGTACCAGTGTCTCTCGCGGCGGCCATCACCAGCTCGCCGCTCGCTACTAGTACTTCTTTGTTCGCTAATCCAATCTGCTTACGCGCCCGCACGGCTTCATAAGTGGCTTCCAATCCGGCCACTCCCACAATGGCGGAAAGTACAAAGTCGCATTCACGGGCGGTGGCTACCTCGACAAGAGCTTTTGCACCACACTCCAGTTGCGGCCAGTCCCGTTGCGAAAGTTGCTTTTCGCGAAGTGCCTGAATTAGTATGTTGCGGATTTCATCATTCTCGACAACTGCTACGTGCGGACGAAATTCCACAATCTGCTGCGCCAGCAACTCCGCATTCCGCCCCGCTGCCAGCGCGTATGGTCGGAATCGCTCGGGCCGCCGCCGCAAAATATCCAGAGTGCTGACGCCGATCGACCCGGTCGAACCAAGTAATGTTACCGCGCGCATGTAGGATTGCTCTCCCATCCTATCATCCGGGGCGCTGCATTTACCCCCTATGAAAATCTGAAGACCCCCGCTTGTGGGTGGCATGTATTATTTTTAGTAGATCCTGTTCGATTCGTCCGTGCATCCGGCGGGATTGGGAAAGTATGCAACGACACACGCATTTCGTCTCGCAACTTGTTGGTTTGGAATGTTTGTTTTGGAGAAGAACCCCTAAGGGCGCCGGGGAGGATTGCTTCAGGGGTCTATTTAAGTGAGGTTAGTCTCGCTTTGGTGGGAGTTGCCTCCCCGGCTTACTTCCAATCTTAGGATATGGTTTTTGGAATTGCAACCCCTGATTTTCCTCGTAGATCATTAAAAGTTGTTTATCTTGGCGGCCCCTCGTGGCGTTTTCTCCTCCCTTCCGACTCTTTGTCTCAGATGGCTTCCCGCGAGACGGTGTGTGTTTCCATCGTCACCTTTAATAGCGCCACCTATATCGAGCGATGTCTCCAAGCAGTGCTTGATCAGCGCGATGTTCTCCTGGATGTGGTTGTTATCGACAATGGCTCAACAGACGAAACCCGGCGAATCCTGACCGCATTTGGCGATCGGATCCGTGTCTTTGAAAACGAGGTGAACTCCGGCTTCGCCGCTGGCCAGAACCAGGCGATCCGCGAAAGCACCGCCGATTGGGTACTGGCACTAAACCCCGATGTCCTCCTCGAGCCGCATTTCATCTCACGTCTGATACAGGCAGCCCACCGCCAGCGCCGCGTTGGTACTGTTTGTGGAAAATTGCTGGCCATCGGACCCGGCTTCGAACCTTTACCGGACCGGCTGCTCGACTCAACCGGCATCATCCTCACGCCCGCTCTCCGCCATCTGGACCGCGGCTGGCACGAGCCCGACCGCGGCCAGTACGACGCTCGGGAGTACGTCTTCGGCGCGAGTGGAGCCGCCGCTCTCTACCGCCGTACGATGATCGAGGACGTGTCCTGGAACGGCGAGTTTTTCGATGAGGCGTTTTTCTGCTATCGCGAAGACGCCGACCTCGCCTGGCGTGCCCAACTCCAAGGCTGGCGTTGCCTGTACGTGCCGGAAGCGGAAGCCCACCATGTCCGGCGTGTCACGCCTGAGGTCCGCCGCCACCTGCCGCCCGTGCTCAACATGCACTCGGTGAAGAACCGCTTCCTGATGCGCATCAAGAACACGACGGCTGAGGTTTATCGCCTGCACTGGTGGA
Source organism: Bryobacterales bacterium (assembly GCA_020846745.1). Lineage (GTDB taxonomy): Bacteria > Acidobacteriota > Terriglobia > Bryobacterales > Bryobacteraceae > JADLDI01. Next base: position 256,390 of record JADLDI010000032.1, read on the forward strand.
ACATCACGATGCGCGATATCGCCGTTATCGGCTGCTGCCTGGTGTGGGAGGTACGATCGCTCCCCGCCTTCTGGCGCCTCATCAAGGAACTTCCCGCCGCCCTCCGCAAACGCGCTCAGATCATGGCGAAACGGCGGGTAGACGACGAGCACATCGCATCGTGGTTTGAACCCGAACACAAGGAACCCGCAAAGCCGGTCACGAAACCCGCGATCGCGATCCGCCGCGCGAGCTAACGGCATTCGCTGTAGAATGATCTAATCCGTTACCCGGATAGCAATATCCAAATTTTCACGCAGGGCTGTACCGTATCGGGAGGGATCACAATGTTCACCTCGAGTTGGGACCAGCGAAAGGGTTCCTACGATTTTGTAATTATCGGGTCCGGTTATGGCGGTGCAATCACGGCGGCGCGCCTGGCCACCGTGAACCTGAATCCGAAACCATCCATCTGCATCCTGGAACGCGGCAAAGAGCGTTGGCCAGGCAACATCCGTTTTCCCGACACAGTGGACGCTGTTATGGAGGAGTTCCGCAACGACGCGAATCCGCTCGGACTGTACGAACTGCTCAACTATCCCGATATTTCGGTAATCAAAGGTTGTGGACTGGGCGGCACATCTCTCATCAACGCGAACGTGGCCGCCACGCCCGAGGCGGACGTGTTCGACGAACCCGCCTGGCCCGAGGCGCTGCGCTGGAACTATTTGAAGCCCTACTACGACCGTGCACGGAAGACGTTGGGGGCGGGACCGGACCCGCGTGCCGCCAACTTCCCGAAAGTGCAGGCCATGGAGCGGCGTGCCGGCCAGATCGGCATGAAGCCGTTCCTGCTCGACCTCGCCATCAACTTCACGGAAAGCGACATCAACCCGTACGGCGTACCGCGGCGGCCCTGCCTGGCGTGCGGCGACTGCACCACCGGATGCAATCACCTGTCGAAAAATACGCTCTATATGAACTATCTGCCGATGGCCCGGCGGGCCGGCGCGCAGATCTTCACAGAGGCTGAAGCCGGCACCGTCGAGAGGGGGACGGATGGACGCTGGCTCGTGAAGGGCCGGCGCGTCGAGACGGGCGAGCCGTTTACCCTGCACAGCGCCAATGTCATTCTGGCCGCCGGGTCGCTCAATTCGACCGAGATCCTGTTGCGGTCGCAGCAGCACGGGCTGTCGCTATCGCCCGCTGTCGGAACGCGGTTCAGTTGTAACGGCGATTTCTTCGGTTTGGCGTACAACGGCCGGTTCCGAACGCAGGTGACCGGGTTTGGCAATCACGCGGCCGATTCGCCCGCGGCCCAGCACCCGCCGGGTCCAGCGATCGTCAGCGCGATACATTATGACGGTAAACGCCCGCTCGCCGAACGCTTCCAGATCGAGGACCTGACGATTCCGAGCGCCTATATTGCAGCCGCCCGACGGGCATTCCCAATGCTTGCGCCTTCGCAGAAAGACGACGCCGAGGCGTGCAAGCGCATTCAACGCGATCTCGATCTGAGTGTCGAATACGATCCCGACGGCGCGCTGAACCATACGATGTTCTATCTCGTCATGGGCTTTGATGACGCGCGCGGACGCATGGACCTCCACAACAACACCGTGCGCGTACTGTGGGACGATGCGGGCCGCCAGGCCATTTACGATACGCTCCATCAGGAACTGCAGATGCACGCCAAGGCGCAGGACGCCGCCTACATCGCCAACCCGATGTGGTCGTTCCTCGAAATGCGCCACCTGTTCACCGCGCACCCGATTGGCGGCTGCCCGATCGGCGAGGATTCGGCCTCAGGCGCGGTTGATCGATACGGGCGCGTATTCAAGGGCGACGGTGAGGTCCACAAGGGGTTGTTTGTCGCGGACGGCTCAATCATTCCCAATTCCATCGGCGTGAACCCGTTTCTCACGATCAGCGCGCTCGCGGAACACATTGCGGAATCGAAGGTGCGGGAGCTGTCGGGCGAGTAGAGGGAACGTCGCAACGCCGGGAAAAGCCGGCCGGGAGGCCGGCTGCGAACGAGGACGGTCGCCCCACAGGGCTTGGCTTGGCTTGGCGAATGCCTACTTGTAGTGGATCTCGAACGGTTTGTTCGTGATGAACAGGACGACTACGTCGGTTTCGGCGGTGGCGCCGTGTTCCATTTCGATGCCTTCGGGAAACCAGACGAAATGGCCGGGGGTGAAGCGGCCGGCGTGGGTGACGAGGGTTCCTTCGAGGACGTACATGCCGTGGGCGCAGGGGTGGGTATGGCGGGCGTTGACGACACCCGCCGGATACTTCACAATCCGCACCTCCATGCCGGTGTCGGGATCGGTGACGAGGTTCTTGCGATAAAGAGTCTTGCCGAGGTGCTCATTCCAACGCGCCTCCCAGGGAAGCGCGTTGGAATCGATTGCGATGATGCCGCTCATTTATACCTTTTCCGGAACGATGAATGGGGCGCGGTACTGATGGCGCGTGAACATGGCGGTGGCTTCCTTATCGCCGGGGCACTCGTATTTGGCGGCGTCGAAATTGATCGACCGGCCGAGGCGGTAGGAGATGTTGGCCAGGTGGACGAGGGTGGAAGAGATTGCGCCTTCTTCGATTTCGGCGTTGAGGTCTTCCCGCTTGCCGGACCGGACGGCCGCGATGAAGTTGGCCCAATTGGAGCCGCCCTCTTTGCGCGCGGGACCGGGTTGGGCCTCTTTACCGAGGAACGTCTTATAGGTGGCATAGCCGTCGATGGCCATGTAGCCTTTTGAGCCGTAGAAGACGTTGCCGACGGTGTTGCCGCCGGGTTTGGAGGGGTTCTCGCCGATGCCCGCTTCGTGATTGGACATCCAGTGGCGCACTTCGAAGACCATCAACTGGCGCTTGCCGCCTTCGTTGAACTCGTAGGTGGCGACCAGCGTGTTGGGCGTTTCCTGATCGTCGTCGAACATATAGTGGCCGCCCATGGCGCTGACCTTGACGGGGTACTTGACGCCGAGGCCCCAGCGGCAGATGTCGACTTCGTGGATGCCCTGGTTGCCGAGGTCGCCATTGCCGTAATCCCAGTGCCAGTGCCAGTTGTAGTGGAAGCGGTTCTGGGTGAACTCGCGTTTGGGGGCGGGGCCGAGCCAGAGGTCGTAGTGGACGCCCGAGGGGACGGCTTCGACGGGCTTGCGGCCGATGGTGTCGCGCCACTTGAAGCACAGGCCGCGGGCCATATAGACGTCGCCGATGACGCCTTCGCGCAGATTCTGAACGGCTTCGCGCAGCCCTACGGTGGAGCGGGAATTGGTGCCGTGCTGGACCAGGCGGTTGTACTTGCGGGCGGCCTTGACGATCTGCCGCGACTCATACATGTTGTAGGAGCACGGTTTTTCGACATAGACGTGCTTGCCGGCCTGGCAGGCCCAGATGGTCTGGAGGGTGTGGTGGAAGTTGGGCGTCGCGATTGAAACCGCGTCGATCGACTTATCTTCGAGCAGTTTCCGGATGTCGGTGTAGCCTTGGGGGCGCTTCTTGCCGAGCTTTTCGATATCGGACAGGCGCTGGCCGAGGACACGTTCGTCGATATCGCAGACGGCGGCAATTTCGACGTTGCTCATCTTGGCATACTCGGCGATGTGCGAGCGGCCCTGTCCGCGGACGCCGACGCAGGCCACGCGGACGGTATCGTTGGCACTGGCCAGTTTGGGCGCCGCCGCCATCGCGCCCGAAGTCATCAGGAAATGACGTCTTTCCATAGGTTTACGAAGAACTCCTTACTGCGGAAAGGCTTTGGAATTTAAAGCTGGGATAATCCGCAATGCATTCTTATAGTACAGCTTCTTGAGGACTTCGTCAGGCAGGTCGAGGCCGTACATCTGCCAGAAGGCGTGGCGGCGGCGATAGTAATCGAAGTACTCGTCGGCGGTTTCGAGCACGCGGAAGTAGTAGGGATACTCGGAAGGCGCGTAGGTGTCCTTACCGAAGAGCACACGGTTCTGGTACCGGATGAACCACTGCTTGGCGAAGCGCGGCTGGCGGCCGAGTTCGGCGAGCACGGCGCCGATTTCGGTATACATGTTCGGCATTTCGTCCATCAGGCGGCCGAGTTCGCCGAGGTTGTTGCCGTACCAGCCGAGGTGGGCGTTGATATAGGTAGTCTTGGGATGTTTCTTGAACATCCGGTGTTGCTCGGCGATGATCGTCTCCCAGGGAGGGTACTTTTCGGGCGACCGCTTGCGGCCGGGCATTTCTTTGAGCTCGAGCCAGCGCTCGTTGTGCGAGTCCTGTGGCTGCCAGAAGGGCGCCGGGTCGGCGGTATGGATGAGGACAGGGATTTTGAGCTTGGCGGCCATGTCCCAAACAGGGTCGAGGCGCGGATCGTCGACGGGGACGCGGCCTTTGGAGTCGCGGACATCCATGCCGAGGTTCTTATAAATTTTGAGCCCGGCGGCGCCGTTCTTGACGTCCTTTTCGAGCTGAGCGGCGGCTTTGGCGCTCCACTTCGGATCGTCAATGCCGGCGTAGTCGAGATTGCAGAAGACGACAAAGCGGTCGGGGTACTTCGACCTGGCGAGGTCGACGTTGCGCTTTAAGGCGTCGCCCCAGCGGCCATCGAGATCGACCATGGCGCCCATGTTGAGGGCGTCCATCTCTTTGACAAGCTGGTCGATTCTGTCCGGGGCGAACAGGCCGCGCGGATGACCGTGTACGTCCACAAAGGCGAATTTGGCGCGCGGTTTGAGGTGCGCCGGGACCACGAGGGTCGACTTCGGTTTGTACTCCTCGATCGACATCGTTTGCGCCCAGGCGACCGCGGTTAGGAGCAGCCCGGAAGAAAAGAGAACGCGCATAGAGGAAAAGTATAGAATACGCGGGGTGCGGCGAGGCGGTTGTCGTGTCTGACTGTCAGGTCAGGTCACTTGGCGGTCTGACTTCTACAGAGCCACGCGCGGCCAGTTCCGCCACGGTTTGCATCAACACCGCCGGTTCGAAGGGCTTGCCGAGAAAGCCGTTCATGCCTGCTTCCCGGCACCGCCTGGTATCGGATTCGAGCACGCAGGCCGTCAACGCCACAATCGGCACGTTGGCGCACGCGCCGGCCATCGCACGAATTGCCCTTGTGGCTTCCAACCCATCCATCCGCGGCATTTGCACATCCATGAGCACCGCGTCGAAGGTGTGGGCCGCCACTGCCTCGACGGCCTCCTGCCCGTTTTCCACCGCCAGCACGGTGTGTCCGGCTTTCTCGAGAACCCTGCAAGCGACCTTGCGATTGACCGGATTGTCCTCGGCGAGCAGGATCCGCAGCGCCCGCGTGGGCAGGGTCGCGCCCGGCATGGGTGTCGCCGGCGTCTCGACTTTATCTTCTTCCGCCGCTTCTTCGGCCGATGCGCCCAGCAACACCGTAAATCGGAACTGCGTCCCCTGTCCCACCTCGCTGGTGGCCGAGATGTGCCCACCCATGGCTTCGACCAGGCTGCGAGTGATCGCGAGTCCAAGGCCCGTGCCGCCATACTCGCGTGTGGTGCTGCTGTCGGCCTGCCGAAAGGCTTCGAAGATCAGGGGCAGCCGGTCTGGCGGGATGCCGATGCCCGTATCGGTGACGACGCCTTCCAACTGCCACCGGCCGGGCGCGCAAGGGCCGGCTCCACGCTTCAGCTCGAGCTTCACTGTCCCCGCGGGCGTAAACTTCAGGGCATTTCCGAGCAAGTTCAGCAGCACCTGCCGCAGCCGGGTGGGATCGCCCAGGGCGCCGGCGGGCACATCGTCTGCCACTACCAGGCGTAGAGCGACGCCTTTCCGCTCAAAGCCCAGGCGGAGCACCGCAATGACATCGCCGGCCAAAGCCCGAACGCGGAAAGCGGTCTGCTCGATCGTGAGGCGCCCGCTCTCGATTTTCGAGAAATCGAGAATGTCGTTGACGACGCCCAGCAGGATTTCCCCCGAAATGCGTGCGGTTCCCAGACACTGCCGGGCCTCGTCGGAAACATCTTCCTCCATGGCCAGGAGTGTCATCCCGAGCAGGCCATTGAGCGGCGTCCGGATCTCGTGGCTCATGTTTGCCAGGAACTCCGCCTTGGCGCGTGCGGCGGCCTCCGCGGCCTCGCGCGCTCGCATTAGTTCCACGGTCCGCGCGGCCACCGCCTCTTCCAACTGCGTATTGTGACGCCGCAGACGCGCGGTGCGCCAACGGAGCAGCAGGAGCACGGCGAGCAAAGCCATCGCCGTTCCGGCCGAGCCTGCCGGGGGCGTCTGATACCAGTGCGGCTCGAGCGCAAACTCCACCACTCCGCCCTGCCGCGCCCACACTCCATCGTTATTCGAGGCCGTCACCACAAACCGGTAGCGGGCCGGCGGCAGGTTGGTGTACTGCACGGAGCGCTCCGCGCCTTCGCGCCAATCACGGTCCCATCCTTCCAGCTTGTAGCGGAATCGCACGCGCTTCGGCGCCTGCAGGCTGTTGGCCGTGAATTGGATCGATACGTTGCCCCGCCCCGGGCGCGCGGTCCCGTTGGGTAATGTAAGCGGCTGACCATCCACCTCCACTGCCTCCACGACGACCGGCGGAGGGACGAGATTCGGCCGCAGCCGCGCTGGATTCACCACCGCCAGGCCGCTGAGCGTGGTAAACCACAGCGTGCCATCCTTTGCCAGGCAACTGAGCGGAACCCTGGCGCCCGGCATGCCGGCGATGGTCGAGGTGCTGGGCATTCCATCGAGGGTGGTGAAGACACGGCTGTGCGCGGGGCCGTTGAGTGGCTGCTCATCAAGCCCCGCCGGAGCGTACAGGCCCGCTCGTCCGAGGATCCACAACCGCCCTTGCGCGTCTAGTTGAACGGCTGCGGCGAAGTTCTCGATGTCAGACGTGCTCGTGTCCAGATAGCGGCCTTGGCTTGCCGCCACCCGGATCACACCATTGCCGAGCGTTCCGAACCACTTCACGCCGGACGGTGATTCTGCCATGCTCCAGACCTGTGCGCGCTTGCCCTCTGCCCAGCGCGGCCGTTTCCACCGCCCGTTTTCCAAATAGGACAGTCCACTTGTCGTATCCGCCCACACTACGCCGAGCGAGTCCTCCCCCAGGAGGTTCACCAGTTTGGAGTGGACGAAGGCGAACGGGTGCAGCGTACCGCTTGGTTCCCTACGGTACAGGGCGCTCTCGGTAGCCACCCACAGCCCACCTTGCCGGGCCGCGATAACGCCACGCGGCCCGTCTATCGCGGCGGGCCAGGCAGCCTCGTGCAAACGGTTCCCCTCGCAACGAACCAGGTGATGGCCTCGTTCCGACCACACCGTTCCCCACATCTGTCCGTCAGCCGTTTCGGCCAGGCTGTTCACTTTAAATTTCTGCCGGCCGAAACCGATCCGCTCCCACCTGGCCCCACACCATCGCTGCAAGCCGACATCCGACGCGCCCGCCCACACACATCCGTCTTTGCTTGCGAGCAGCACCCCGACGAAATTGCTGAACAGGCCCTGCACTCGGGTTTGCCGGGCCACCGCGACGTCGCACAGCCGCGTGAGCCCATGCTCGAGCATTCCGAGCCATACCGAGCCTTCCCGGTCTTCGAATAACTTGATTGCCTGCTTGCGGTCGCCGTCTTCAGAAAACGTGCGGTGTTCGGTCAGTCCGCCGCGCAGCCGGAAGACTCCGTGGCCCTCTGTCGCAATCCACGCGCTTCCATCGGAACCACTCAAAATGGCCTCGATACACACCGGCGGAATTGTTGCGGGTCCTGGCGAAACGCGCATCCGGGTGATATCTACGGCAACCAGCCCCGCTTCGGTGCCGGCCCAAACCGTGTTTCCCTGTACGCCGACCGAGCGCACCAAGATGCTGGGCAGGCCTTGGGCCTTGGCGAAGGTATGAGTGGTCCGCTGCCCATCGAACCGATAGAGCGCATAGTGGGTTCCTACCCACAACGCGCCGTCGGCGGCCGAGTCGATCGCGTAAACCGTTGTCCCGATGTCGGTGACCGACACCACACCGGTCGCCATGGCGATCCGCAACAGCCCGTTGCCGCCGCCCACCAACAGGTTGCCTTGGCCGTCGGCATGTAGAGCGCGAACGAAATAGGGGCGTTTGCCCGAAGTCCGCAGCCACTGGAACCGGCCCTCTTTGTAGCGTCCGATACGCCCATCGTCGGTCCCCATCCAAAGCGTTCCGTCCCGGCTGACGCACAACGCCCGAACATATGCCGCCGTCAGTTCGGGCGCGTTTTGGGGAGCCAGCTTGACGAAACGTACCCCATCGAAGCGGGCCACTCCCGCCGGGGTGCCCAGCCACAAATAGCCGTCCGGAGTCTGCGCAAACGCGTGTACCTTCGTCGAGATCAGTCCGTTTTGGATACCCCAGTTGTCGGTAGCGTACTGACTGATCAGGAGTCCGGGGTCGAGCGCCAGGGCCGGTACCGGGTATAACCAACCCAGGGTGAAAGCCCAGCAGGCCAGAATTCTCCGATCCAGCCGTGGAGAAACCGCATTCCGCATTTTCGGAGTCGTCATTCCTCATATCGGCCTGCGGTCTTTTGCCATAACGGAAATTTACACCACCGCATCCGGGTGGTGGTTGACAGAAGTCAACAGATCATACATACTCGGGCCAACTCCACTTCTGGGAGAGTGTCCATGTCGAAGTGTCTATGCGCGGCGGTGACAGGACTTGTGCTTTGCCTGGCCGGCTTTGCGGCGGATAACAAGACGGCCCAGGCGAAGGAAGAAAGCCTTCCTCCCGAGCGCTTTGCCGAGATTCATTCCCCCCTCCTACGGTCCAACAAAGCCGCCGCGGGCGAACTGACCGACCGTGTTGCCCGGTCGCTTCCCGCCGGCGCGCAGACGGTGGCCGCGCCGAAACCCGCCAACTTGATCGACCGGCACATTTTCGGCAAGATGGCGCGGGATGGCGTCGAGCCGGCTGCGCTGTCGCCGGACGCCGAATTCCTGCGCCGGGTGACGCTCGACCTGACGGGACGAATTCCATCGTCCGCTGAAGTCACCGATTTCGTGGCGTCGACCGATGCGGCAAAGCGCGACAAGGCAATCGACAAGCTGCTCGAATCCGACGCGTTCGTGGACAAGTGGGCGTACTTCTTCATGGACCTGTTCCGGGCGAACGGCAAGATGGGCCGGGGCATGAACCTGTTCCACTACTGGATGCGCGAGAACCTGGCGGTGGACCGGCCGTATGACGAGGTCGCCCGCGACATCATCGCGTCGGCGGCAAAGTCGAACCACGTGGTGGCGGCGTCGAGCCTGATCGCCCGCGAACACGTGCAGGGCAAGCCGCAACCAGACGATGGCAAGGACCTCGGCATGGTCCAGCAGACGGACACGCATGACGAGTTGACGGTGCTTTATGCGAAGACCTTCCTGGGCATCAACCTGTCGTGCATCTCGTGTCATGACGGGCAGAAGCACCTGGAAAAGGTAAACGTGTACCTGACAGGGAAGACGCGGAAGCAGTTCTTCCGGATGGCATCGTTCCTGGGCAATTCGCGGTACCTGATGTATTGGGAAGACGGCAAACCGCAATCGGGCGAGTTCCTGATCGACGACGGCGCGTCCGGCTACGACACCAAAGGGGCGAGCATGATTCGCGTGGGCCGGTTCGGCGGGAGCAATTCACCTGCGTTCCTGCTGACGGGCGATACGCCGCGCCCGGGCGTCGAACCGCGGATGGAGTTGGGGCGGATGATCACGGCGAATCCGCAGTTTGCGCGCGCCACGGCCAACATGTTCTGGTGGCGGATGATGGGGCAGGGCATTGTCGAACCCTATGACGAGTTCGACTTGGCGCGGCAGGATCCGAACAATGTCCCCGCCGGTTGGGAACTGCAGCCGTCGCATCCTGGGTTGTTGAACGATCTGGCGGCCGATTTCCGGAAGAGCAACTATTCGGTGAAGCACCTGTTGCGGACCATCTGCCGGTCGAACGCGTATCAACTCTCGGCGCGCTACGAGGGCGAGTGGAAGGACAAATACACACGCTACTTCGCGCGGAAACTGGTGCGGATGCTGACCGCGGAGGAGCTGCACGACGCCATCACGCTGGCGACGGGTCGCCCGGGCAGCTTCAAGCTGGGCGACAGGCAGGTGCAGATGTCGATGCAGTTGTCGGGTCCATCGGGCGGCGGCGATCTGAAGTATTTCATGCAGACGTTCGGCCAGTCGAACCGCAACAACCCGCCGCGGTTCCAGACGGGGTCGCCCCTGCAGCCGCTGCTGCTGATGCAGTCGCCGGTGGTAGGCGACCGTGTGCTGGCGGCGAAAGATTCGACGGTCCAGCGGTTGCTCGATTCGTATAAAGACGACGCGAAGGTGGTGGACGAGATGTTTCTCGGGACGTTGTCGCGGCCGCCCTCGAAGTCCGAACGCGAGGTGGCGCTGTCGGCGCTCGCCAGGAATCGCGTGGAAGGCGCCCAGAACCTGCAATGGGCGCTGATCAACCTGACCGAGTTTTTCTTCAACTATTAAGAGGAGCGGCGGCGATGAAAACCGTGGGTGAGATAGGAAGCACGCGCCGCGATCTGCTGCGGTACGGCGGCATGGGCCTGGCGCTCGCGCCGGCCGAGGGGCTGGTACCGTCGGCGTTCGGGGCTACCGGCTACCAGGCGAAGCCGCGCGGCACGGCTCGCAACGTGATCTATTACGAGATCTCCGGGGCGATCGCACATACGGAGACGTTCGACTTCAAGGAGACGGCCGGAACACCGAAGGATCTGGATGTTCGCAAGGTAAAAGACGACCTCTACCTGTCGCACCTGCTCTTCCCGCGGCTTGAAAAGCACATGGACAAGCTGGCGATCGTGCGGTCGCTGTTGAGCCATGAAGAGGTCCACTTCCGCGGACAGTACTATGTGCAGACCGGGCGGCAGTTGAACCTGGCGTTCGCGCGCGAGATTCCCGCTGTCGGCTCTGTTATCGCGTCGGAACTCGAAGGGCGGCGGCGCGAGAAAGACACGTTCCCGATCTACATGTCGTTCAACCTGGACAAGGCGTTTCCGGGGGCGCTGTCGACGGGGTTCCTGCATCCGCGATTCTCGGTGGTGGACATCAATCCGGAATCGGCCGTGAAGGGGATGGCGCTCGACGACAAGGCGATCCAGTTGCTCGAAGAGCGCTGGCGGCTGCTGTCGGCACTGCGGAGCGCGGAACGCGAACGCATGTCGAAGTTCGGACGGGAAATGTCGTCGTACGAAAACTTCTACGACACGGCGCACCGGCTGCTGTCGGACGCGCGGTGGCCGGCGGCGTTCCAGATCTCGGATGAAGACCGGAAGCGGTACGGCAATACTCCGGTAGGCATATCGTGCATTCTGGCGCGGAACGTGTTGGCGCAGGACGCGGGGACACATTACGTACACATTTGTCATCCCGGCTGGGATCATCACGTGTATATCTGGGACCGTTCGAAGCCGTCGCACCACTATCAGCTTTGCGCCGAGTTCGATCCGGCATTCGCGAGTTTATTGGAGGATTTGGCCCGAACGCCGTCGAAGACCGATCCGTCGAAGACGCTGCTCGATGAGACGCTGGTGGTGGCGATGGGCGAGTTTGGGCGGACGCCGGGTCCGCTGAACAACATGGCGGGCCGCGATCATCATAATAAGGTGTTCCCGGCGCTGTTCGCGGGGGCGGGCGTCAAAGGCGGCGCCATCTGCGGGGCGTCGGATAAGGATGGCGAGCGGGTGTCGCAGACGGGCTGGCCTCGCAAGGAGCAGCCGCGCATCGAGAACGTGGTGGCGACGATGTATTCGGCGCTCGGCATCGACTGGTCGAAGGAGATCCGGAACACCCCATCGGGCCGCACGTATCCTTATGTAGACTCGCTCGGTCCAGGCGGGTGGATTCCGACGGATGACATTACGGCCATTTACGGTTAGCCTGCTCGCCGCCGCCTGCGCGTGGTGTGCGGAACCAGTTGGGCGCAAAGGGATGGTGTTCATCCCCGGGGGCGAATACGCTCGCGGCCGAACACACGCGCTGCCGGACGACGACTTGAAGTGGTTCCCGGAACTGGTGAAAGACGACCGGCCGGTGAAGAAGGTCCAGGTGGATGCGTTTTATCTCGATCAATACGAGGTGACCAACGAGCAGTACGCTGCGTTTGCCGCGGCCGCCAGACATCGCGTGCCCTACAACTGGCCCAAGGGCAAGGTTCCCGCAGGCAAAGAGAAGCTGCCGGTGGCGGCAGTGGACTGGAACGACGCCGTGGCGTATTGCAACTGGTCAGGCAAGCGGTTGCCGACCGAGGCGGAGTGGGAACGCGCGGCTCGCGGGTTGGCGGACGGGAAGATCTATCCCTGGGGCGACCGCGCGATTACCCATAAAGACGCCTGTTACGACACACTGAAAGGTCCGTGCCCGGTGGGGCAGTTCCCGGCAAACTATTTCGGCCTATACGACATGGCGGGCAATGTGTGGGAGTGGACGGCGGACTGGTACGCTCGCGAGTATTACGCCAGTGCACCCGGCCGCAACCCAAAGGGTCCGCCAAAGGGTCCGCCAAAAGGTCCGATGGAAGGGCAGTACCGGGTGATCCGCGGCGGCTCGTGGGCGGACGTGCCGAAGTACCTGACATGCGCATACCGGTCGTGGGCGCGGCCGCTCGAACGGTCGCCGAATATCGGGTTCCGGTGCGCGGTGGGGATGGGGATGGGGATGGGGTTGGCCGGCCGGTAGCGCTCGAGGCCTGTGACTCCCGAGCCGAAGCCGGCACTCCCTGCAAAGTCGACTTTCCTACAGCGTGCGCAACTGGGCAGCCTGCGCCTGGATCTTCGCTATCGCCCCCGCGATCTGCTCCATGTCGGACCGCGGACCGAGCAGCGCCGTTTGCGTGAACCACACGGCTTCGTCGCACAGGCGATCGTTCACGGGGCATTGATTGCGGTCGTACCACTCCGTCAGTAACTTCTCCGGGTAGATCTTGCGATACCCCTTCGCGAGCAGCGTGTCTTTAATGAACGGCTGCTTGTTGAGCGGGGTGTATCCGGACGAGCCGCGGATGCCTTCGGCCGCCAGCGCCTTCAGGAAGGTCGATCGCGGAACATCGGCAAACGCGCGCTTATCGTACCGCAGCATGTACAGGTGCCACGCGCTGCGCGTACAGCCTGGATAGTTGCGGACCGGCTTGATGCCCGGGATCTTTTCGAGCAGCGATGTCAGGTACTTCGCATTGTCGTTGCGTGTCTGCGCTTGCGCTTCCACGCGAGCCATCTGGCTGCGCAGGATGGATGCTTGAAATTCGGTCAGCCGGAGGTTTGCGCCGCTCGCCACAAACTCCTGGCCGCCGGGCATGCGGTTGCGGCCGTTGGTATGGAAAGAATAGCAACGGTCGAACAGGCTGGTGTCGTTGGTAGAAACGGCGCCCCCCTCGCCCGAATTCAGGTTCTTCGAAGCCTGAAAGCTGAAGCATCCGGCCGCGCCGTGGGTGCCCAACTTACGTCCGCGCCACTCGCCCAGATGCGCCTGGCAAGCGTCTTCGATCACCGGTATCTTACGTTCCGCGCCGGTTTTCAGGACGGTATCGAGATCGGCCGCACAGCCGGCCATGTGGACCGGGACGATCGCCGCCGTGCGATCGGTAATTTTCGACGCGATTTTTGTCGCATCGATCTGGAAGCTCTCGATGTCTGTGTCGACAAACACCGGAATGGCATACTGCAGCAGCACCACGTTGATGGTCGCAACAAACGTGTATGGCGGGACGATCACCTCGTCTCCAGGACTAACACCCAGCGCGTTCAGAGATGTGAAGAGTGCGCTGGTTCCGTTCGCAGTCGCCAGCACGTGCTTCGCGCCCAGCAGTTCGGCGTAGCTCTTCTCGAACGCCTCGACATTGCCCGTACCGTGCCGGCCCCAGCGGCCGCTCCGCAGCACGCCCATGAGCGCGTTCTCTTCCGTCTGGTCCCACTTGGGCCACGACGTGAAGCCGCTCCGGCGCACAGGTTCGCCTCCGAGAACCGCCAAACGTCCATTAGAAGCCGCGCTCGACACCAGCGGCGCGGCAGTACTCGCAGCGATAAAGTTGCGACGCTTCATGCGCACCATGCTATCAGGGTTGATGTGACGCCGATCGAACGATTGCAGCGGGAAATTGTGCAGTGTGAGAAATGTTCACGTTTGCGGCAGCATTGCACCGAGGTCGCGGCCGTGAAGCGGCGGGCCTATCGCGATCAGCAATACTGGGGGCGGCCGGTGCCGTCGTTCGGCGATCCCAAGGCTCGCCTGCTGATCGTCGGCCTCGCTCCGGCGGCACATGGCGCCAACCGCACAGGCCGCATGTTCACCGGCGATTCGTCGGGAGACTTGCTGTATCGTGTGCTGCACAACACCGGCTTTGCGTCGCAGCCTACCAGCAGGTTGAGAGACGACGGGTTGAAACTGCACGATGCTTACATCACCGCCTCCGCCCATTGCGCGCCGCCCGACAACAAACCGTCTACGGAAGAATTGAACACCTGCCGCGAGTTTCTTACGCGCGAACTGGCGCTGATGCCCGAAGCGAAGGTGGTGGTGGCGTTAGGCAGGATCGCCTTTGAGAACTATCTGCGGGCGGCGGGGCTAAAACCCGGCGGGTATGAGTTCGGGCACGGCGTGGAGCACCATTTGGAGAACGGCAAAACGCTCATCTGTTCGTATCATCCAAGCCGGCAGAACACGTCTACCGGCAGGCTGACGGAGGCGATGCTAGAAGCCATTTTCACACGCGCACGACAGATCGTTAGCCGCCGGTAGCTACGGTTTCAGAAAGCGCGGGTACTCGATCCACCTTCTCCGCGCGAACGATATACCGCTTTGGCGCGTTGCCTACCCAGAAGAACGGATAGCAAGTGATCAACGTCAGAACCGGTTTTGTTTCCGGGCTGAGCACGGCCACATCGGTGGGCTTCACAATGCGCGTCCACGTCACGCGATACCGTGTGCGCCCCGCCGGACCTTCCACCCAAATGTCATCGCCGATCTTCACGTCTTTCAGAAAACGGAAGTGCGTGTCGCGATGTCCGGCGATGGCGGAATTGCCGGGCATGCCCGGAAGCGCCGTGTGCTCCACCAACCCCGGGCCCTTCTTGAGCGTTGCGTCTCGCGTATTATCGAGGACGAACAGATCTTTTTCGAGCTTTGGGAAGCTCAGCCGGGCGACGACACCCTTCGGCATGGCCGGCTCCCGATGAGCCTGCGGATGCGTCGACTGTTCCCATTGCTCGCGCGCCTCCTCTTGCCCGGCGTGCTGAGCTAAGTAAAAGGAGGCTCCCTGGTAGACCAGGAAGCCTCCGGCAAGAATTAGGAGCCAGCTTAAGGCTCGCACGTGATTTGCCCTTACGAGCGCCGGGACACGGCGTAACCCAGAGAGGTCAACGCGGAGCCGCATAGCAGAAGGGCCATCCAGTTACCGGCCGTCGAAGGCAGGGTGTTGCCCGCCGTGCGGGAACCGGTTGTCGTCGCCTGATCGGCATCGGCCGGGGTGCGGCCGGAGAGGCTGCGGTTTTCACCAGCGGTATTGGCGCCGGTGGTAGTGGATTGCGAAGCAGCGTCGGAGGAAGTCATGCGTGGCGTGCTGCGGGGGGTCGACTGCTGGGCAGCGGCGTCCGATGCCGTGCTGCGCGGCGTGGTGGCGTGCTGAGCGGCGTCGGAACCGGTGGTGCGGTTCTGCGCCGTCAGGTCGGTGGACGTTGTGCGCCGATTGGCAGCGTCGGCACTGTCGGAAGTGGTGAACCGGTTGTTTTCGGTGCTCTGGGCAAAGCCTGGAGTCGAGGTGCCGGTGGTGGTCCGGTTCGAGGCGGTGGTGCTGTCGTTCACCGTGGAACGAGAAGCGGCTGTATCGGCAGGCGTCGTCGTGCTCGACGTTGTGCTGGTTTGCTGATTCATCGGAACGAAGCGGCCGGCCACGGTGCTCGATTCATGCTGACGGTTGCGCACCTCTTCGGGAAGTACGAATTCGTAACCGTAGTTTTTGCCCTGAATCCAGATTTTGTCAAAGTAGTATTCGTTGTCACCAACTTTGTGCAGAACAACTTTGGTGTCTTCCGGCGTGTTGTTGTCGAGCGTCGGAATGGTCATTGCACTGGTTTCGAAAGTCGTGCCGCCGTCTTTGAAGATCTGCAGGACACGTGTTTTTGCGGCGCTTTGCATTTCGCGAATTGTATATTCGCCCGGCTCAAGGCGCTGATGGTTGATGGTGACCGGGTAAGGCAGGTCGACAATAACCTTGTCATAAAGAGGACCCTGCGCCACGGCGGCCATATACACTCCGATGACGCCCAAACCGAGCCCTAATGTGAGTTGCTTTGTCATGTAAAGTACTCCTTTACTCACTCGCTCTGAAATCTCTTATGTGGTCTGTCCACATTCACGTCAACGAATAGTGCAAGAGTCTGGCCAAACGGAAACCCCTGCGAAACCGGCATAAATCCTCGGTTTCGCGCAGAAACTGAGGTTCCACGGAAGAAAAAAAGAAACGCCCTATCAAAATCTGCTGACTTCGTGGCTCGGAGGGGCAAACCGGCCGATTCTGAGGGCCTCTCCGGCCTTGTTTTGGTGCAGATTGTGACTTGGCGTGAGGGTGAAAAGGCCTACCGAACCAACGGAAATGAAGTGAAAGCGGTTGGCATAACCAGCTTGAATTCCATTTGTATGCAGTATATGCTTGCTCTCACCACTTTGTAGTGAGTTGTCCACCGCGTCCGGCTGTCAGTACAAACATTTGAAACTGGAGGTTCCCGATGCAGCGCATCCCACTCATTCCCTTCTTCCTGTTGACCGCCGCCATACTGAGCTCCCAAACCATCGATACCGGCGTTCTCGGCCTCGTAACGGACCCCACCGGCGCCGTCATCGCCAACGCTTCCATCACAGTTACCAACACGGCCACGGGCGTGAGGCGTCCGGCCACCACCGGCGCGGACGGTAAATACGAGATTCGATATCTGGTTCCTGGCGACTATATGGTGGAAGTGAGTGCACCCGGTTTCCGTCCGGCGCGCGCCAGCAACCTGACTATCCAGCTCAACCAGCAGGCGCGCATCGACGTTTCAATGCAGGTGGGCGAAGTGGCCGAAGCCGTTGAGGTCAACGCCACCACGCCGTTGCTGCAGACCGAGAACGCGACTCTTGGTGAAGTGGTTGGCGGCGAGCGTATCGTTAACCTCCCCTTGAACGGCCGCAACTTCACCCAACTTGCGGCGCTCACGCCCGGGGTCCGTGTGCAGGACCCGAACCTCTTCTCCGCCTCCACCGACGGCTCGCGCATCATTGCCAACGGCACCCGCGCCGCCTGGCTGCAGGTGAACCTCGATGGCATCACGATGGTCAACAACCGGTCGAATTACATCAACCTGTATCCCTCGGTTGACGCGCTGCAGGAGTTCAAGGTCCAAACCGGTAATTACTCGGCGGAATACGGTGGCAATGCCGGCGCGAACGTCAACCTGCAGCTGCGTTCGGGCACCAACCAGTTCCACATGAGCGCCTTCGAATTCTTCCGCCACGATAAGCTGGACGCGCGCAACCTGTTCCGCCCCGCGCCGTTCGCCAAAGATCTGCTGCGCCGCAACCAGTTCGGCATCGTCTTCAGCGGACCCATCCGGCGCGACAAGACCTTTTTCATGGTCGACTACGAAGGCGTCCGCTCGTCGCGCGAATCGGCCGGCACCAACATCGTGATGACGCAGGCACAGCGTCAAGGCGACTTCTCCGCCTACTCCGGCGTCATTCGCGACCCGCTCAACAACAACAATCCGTTCTCGGGCAACATCATTCCCGCCAGCCGTCTGAACCCCGTCGCGGTCCGGCTGGTGAACCAGTACACACCGCTGCCCAACACCGCGGGCACCGTCAACTACGCAGGCGTAAGCGTCGGCAGCCTGAACATGAACCAGGGCATTGTGCGACTGGATGAGTACATCTCGAACAAGGACCTGGTGTTCTTCCACTACATCTACTCAGCGCGCGAGTTCCCGAACATCAACCTCAATCCGAACTTCCGGTATAACTCGACGTTCCCCAACGATTCGCTCGCCATCCAGCATGTCCACACGTTCAGCGGCAGCTTCCTCAATGAAGCCCGCTTCGGCTTCATCCGCGGCAATGTCTCGAAATTGAGTCCGCGCGCGAATTCCGACTTCACCATCGAGTCCCTGGGCATTCAAGGCCTCAAAGTCGGCGGACCGAACGGACGCCCGCTCCGCAAAGACGAGCAGGGTTTCCCGGTCATCAATACTGACGGCTTCATCTCGATGGGCGATAGCGAGGCTTCCTCGAACCTCGACAACTCGCGCACTTTCCAATTCGTCGATAACGTGAGCCTCATCCGCGGACGCCACGCGTTCAAGTTCGGCGGCGATATACGCCGGCTCTACGACGACGCCACCACGAACAATTGGCCGTTCTCGCAAATCACGTTTACTGGCGACATCGCAGGTTATGCGCCTGCCGCCTACCTGTTAGGGTTCCCGCGCACGACCCTGAGCCCCGAAGGTGTGCCGATCTCCGCCATCCGCCAGTGGCGCTACGGGCTCTATTTCCAGGATGACTGGAAGGTGACGCCGAACCTCACGCTGAACCTCGGCCTCCGTTACGACCTCCCCGGTCAGCCGCACGAAATCAACGGTGTCACGCGCACGCTGCGGTTTGATCTCGACGCGAAGGGTCCGGTGCTCTGGCCCGAGGCCGGCAAGACGGCCGATATGTATGTGGGCGAGTACAAGTACTTCAGCCCGCGGTTCGGCTTCGCCTACCGTCTGCCGAAGCGAGCCGTGCTGCGCGGCGGCTATGGCATCTTCTACTCGGTGTCGCAGTTCGACAACATGAATATCCTGCAGTTGAATCCGCCCAACGGCGGTTCGCTCACCGTTATCAACCCGTCGCTCAATCCGGTCGCAACGATCCAGAATCCCGTGCCCGCTGAGTTGTATCCCGCCAACCCGATCTTCAACGTTGTGTCCGTACCCGTTGACCGCAAGCGCCGCAACGGCTACATGCAGAACTTCAACCTGCAGCTTTCGAAGGAGTTGACCAAGAGCGACATCCTGGAAGTGGGCTGGGTGGGTACCAAGGGCACGCATGTCGATACGAGCCTAAACAACTTCAATCAGGCCGAACCGGGTACAGGCGACATCCAGCCGCGCCGCCCTTATAACGTTTACGCGCGCATCCGTATGATCGCGCCCGACACGAACACCGTCTACCATTCGCTGCAATCGCGGTTCGAACACCGGTTTTCAAAGGGCCTGAGCGCGACCGTCGCCTACACATGGTCAAAGACGATTGACGACGCGGCCGAAACCATCAACGCCGGCGGCTGCGTCTGTCAGAACCCGCGCAATCGCGGCAAGGCCGAACGCGCCGCCAGCCTCTACGACCAGCGTCACCGCCTGGTTATGGCCTACGTCTGGGAGCTACCTTTTGCCAAAGGATGGAAAGGCCCGCAGGGCTTCATGCTCGGCGGCTGGTCGTTCGGAGGCATCGTCACGCTCGCCAGCGGCCGCCCCTTCAACATCGTCCAAAGCGGCGACACCTGGAATGCCGACGCCCTCTGGCCACGCCCGAACGCGATTCAAGGCGTCAGCCCGAGGCTCGACACCCGCACAGCGGACCTGTGGTTCAACACCAACGCATTCACCCGTTCCACCACCTACGGCACCACACCGCGCAACCCGGTGGTCGGCCCCGGCCTCCACACGTTCGACCTGTCGTTCTCAAAAGCCTTCAAGGTCCCTGTGGCCGAGCGGCATGCCCTTCTGTTCCGGGCCGAGATGTTCAACATCTTCAACACGCCCCAACTCGGCAATCCCGGCGGCACCCTGGGCACCGGAACCTTCGGCCGTGTGACGGGCACCGCCGCCGACAACCGCCAAATCCAGTTCGCCCTGAAATATACGTTCTGACACCGATCAGGGGCGAGGTGTTCCCTCAGTTGCAGCACGTCATGCGCGTTTGTCACCTGGATTCATGTCGGTCACGTGAACAAACGTGAAGTCCGCGGCGGTGGTGGCGGCCGAGGCGTCGATCGGCGCCGCTACAGCAGCCAGTGCGGTTGTGGTGAGGAAGTGTCGGCGGGGAATCATGTTTCTTAGTGGGCGTCGCATCCGCCATCATAGGTTCCGCCCAGAGCGCCCTCCGGACGCGCGGCCGTCCAACGCCCACCTCAAATCAACTACGATTGCACCTATGGCGGAGGAAAACGTTACCGACTCGGTCCGGCTCGACGGTTGGGCGCAGATTGCTCACCACCTGCGCGTCTCGCCGCGTACGGCCCAGAACTACCGCGAGTCCGATGGTTTGCCCGTCCACTACAACGGGACGCGGGTGTACGCGAGCGCTGCGGAACTCGACGAGTGGCTCGCAACGCGCGACGTCAAGCAGAAGGAGCGCCGCCCGGAACCGGATCCGCCGCCCTCGCCCGCCGTGCTGCCTCCCGTGTCGTGGTTCCGCCGCAACATCCGTCTCCTGATCGCTGCCGCGGTCCTGTTAGCGGCCGTCGCCGTGACCGCCTCGTTTATGCGGCGCAGCGGAAACACACCGCACACGGCACTTCATCGCCCGGACCCGCCTCTGCACCCCCGCTACTTCTGGCGCGCCGCCTCGGAAAAGCGCTCCGCCTCGCGCGTGGCGCTACCGGACACACCGTCATTCGCGACGATCGCGCCCGATGGCCGTCACCTTTATATCGGCGGCATGAATGCCAAGCAGTTGATGGTGCTCGACACCACGGCTCAAAAGGTAGAAACCGTTTCGATTCCGCGCGACTTCGGCTGGGTGGCCGTCTCGCCCGACAGTTCAACCATCTACATTGCATCGATCGTGGACGGACTGGTGATTCTGGACGCCGCCACTCGATCGGTTCGCGAGGTGATTCCGACCAACGGCGGCGTCCGCCACTTGGCGTTGTCACCCGACGGCCGCTTTGCCTACCTCGCCATGATGCACCGCGGTGTGTGGCAGTTGGACCTGCGCACCCGGTCCTGGCGGAAGCTTTCAACCGAAGGCTGTCCCCATTTCTCGGCGCTCGACCGTTCGGGTAAGCGCCTCGTCATCAGCTACCAGTGCGGCGGACCCACCGGTCGCGAACGGCATGACGCCGTTGAGGTAATCGACATCGAGTCGGGCCGCCGCCTCAACCTGTTCTCCGGCCTGCCCCTGGTGGGCGGCCTCCACCAGTTCTTTCCCGACGACGACCGTATCTGGTTCGAAGACTGGGATTCCTGCCTGATCAAGAGGTACGATAACGCCGGCTGCCCCGCGTTCGGCGTCAAACTCGGCTATGTGTACCGGACGTCCGACAGCAAACTGCTCCATACCGCGTTAATCCCGAAATCCGCCGCCGGCACGCCAGCGTTCGTTCCGGGGGCCAACCAGGTCGTGTTCGGCGCCGCCGATGCCTGGGTGTACGACACCGAACGGCACATTCCGATCGAAACGCTGTCAGGTGTTGATTTCCACGCCCCGCAAATAAGCGCCTTTGGCGACCGCGCCTACCTGCTTCAGTCCGCCCCACCGGGGGTGGCGATCCTAGAGCGGGAGCCCGCGGCGTGTACCGACCTCCCCTGGGGATTGATCGAATACCTCTCGATGGACGGTACGCCGCACGACTCCATCGGCAGTCTCTCAATCGGTCCCTCGACCGTCATCGAATACGCTCCCGGCTTGGTCGGCCAAGCCATGCGCCTCCGCCAAGGGGCCACGGCCGAACTGCGTTCTGCCGGTACGGTGCAGTTCGGCCAGATGGAATCCACAATGGCTTTTTGGATCAAACCAACCACCGGTGCGGCCACGCTGATTGAGGCCGAGTACAACGGCTCCGGCGTGAGCCTGGAGCTAACCGCCGACAGTCACGTGCGCCTGACGCTTCGGCCCGCGCAGGGTGACGCGGTTACGCTAATCTCCGCCACAGTTGTCGCGCCGGACGAGTGGCACTACCTGGCCATCACCAATTCGCGAACGGACCTGGCCGTTTACGTGGATGGCACCCGGTCCGCCGCACACCATTCGCGAGGTTCGGCGCTGCTGATGCAACACAATCACCCGACCCCGTATCGCGTCGGCCCCTACAGCGGCCTGTTTGATGAGGTCGCGGTATGGGGGCGGGCGCTGACGGAGGCGGAAGTTCGCCAGGTGTACGGGCGGCGGACGTCGGGTGAGTGTAGGCCGTAAAGTGATTGCGTAACGCAGAATCGCGCAATTGCGTGTTTCTGCATGTGGGACGTATTGTTCGGATCACTTTGCAGGCAATAACCTGTCGCTATCAAAGCCATCAGTGGGTGGCTAATAGCAAGGAGTTACGAACAAATGCGCAAGATATCCCATGTTGTCACAGCCGCGGTGCTGGTCTCGCTCGGAGTCTCTTTACCGGCACAGCTGAGCGCTGGAACAATCAACATTAATGTGGCCGGCACTGCCGGGCCATGGAACCCATCATTGAACCCGGCCTTTGATTATGGAGTCCACGATCAGACACAGGCGACCGCTGTGACTGTTATTCCAGGCTCGACTCTCAGTGTGGCTTACATTAGCGGTACAGTTGCCTCAGGCGTAGGTGCGTCCGATTTCGACGCCAACGGCGGGCCTTCAAGCTTCGTCACTAATACCTACAACGGGGTGAACGGAGTTTTTCCGGCGTTCTACATGGATCCGGCAGTCAACGTTTATTCGACGGCACTGGTCGGCACGTTTGCCAACAATGGCGTAATTGTCGGTACGCCGTTCCTAGTTGGCGTTGGCCCAAAGTCACTTTTGGCGCCTGCAGGCGCGAATCAGTTGTTGCTCGGGATCAATGACAACTTATACGCCGGCGCGAGCCCGAATACCGGATCTTTTCTGGTGTCGGTCAATGACGGAGCCGTACCCGAACCGTCGACTGTGCTACTCACAGCCACAGGCCTGGGCGTTGCAGTTTTCGGACTTCGACGTCGGTCTTAAAGAAGGTTTACAAGATTGAACTAATGGGCGAGCCGGAGAATCTTGTCTGTTCGCCCCCCTGTCCTGTTCCCCCCTCGGCTTCAGTCCCCGCACAGCAACTTCAGAAGCAGCCGCTTGAGCAGTCGCCGATGCGTTGCGACACTCACCTGCCTCGACCACGATCCCGCGACATGTGCCTCCACACCGGTACCGAATTACCACGGGTACCACGAAGTGTGCTGCAAATAGTCATGCTGCGCAATTCTGCGCTTGAGTCAAAGGCGAATTCAAAATACTTTCGGAACACCAGCTTCCAGCGATAACCCACAGTGGTTCACCGGAACGTCGTGATCCAGGTGAACGGAGTTCACATGGAAACACCTGCAAATCGACAGTGGCGGCCCTGAGAGCCTTACCACGGGTTCCATTGCTGAAACCCGGCACGCTTTTCGGTGCAGTAGATTGCGTCTGGAGCTAGATTGAGACGCTTTTGAATGTACGTGGAGAACATTTGATGTCAAACAAAACTTCATTCAGAGCACTGCAATTTTCAAGACCACTCTTGTTGATTGCAGCGCTAGTATTCGCAGTAGCAGGAGCCTCGGCCGCGCCCTGGACTTCCGCCGCCATGGGGCGCGCGGGCGATATTCCGCTCGTCGGCGACTTCGATGGCGACGGATATGAAGACCTGATAGTCTACAGCCCCACATTTCTGAGTTTCACAATTTACACCGGTCCACCTTCTGGCAAGTGGTACACGTTCGCCCTTGGACGGGCGGGCGACATTCCGATCGTCGCCGACATAACTGGTGATCGTGCAGCGGATCTGGTTTTGTTCCGACCCTCTGATGGCACATGGAACGTGTATCCATCGTCCTCGTTGCGCGGCCTGAATCTCGGCAAAAGAATTGAAATGCCGTGGTCATTCCAGTGGGGAAAATCGACGGACAAATACGTGTTCTTGAAGGATTTCGACGGGGATGGGACCGGCGATCTCGTGATCTACCGCCCTGAAACCCGCATGTGGCATGTCTGCCCCATCGATTACATCAATCATAATGTCTTTATCCGCGACGGAAATCCGACATACAAGCCATGGACATTCGACTACGGTGCGAGTTGGTTGATACCAATTCCTGGCTACTGGGACAGCGACAACATGGCCGATCTTGGTGTGCTCCACAAGGACACGATGACTTCGTATTTTGTCCCTAGGGCGTACATCCTCGGGGATGCCAGCGGGGACCACGGCACGCGAAATTTCCAGTACGGGTCGGTGGCCTTAGGCGACCAACCCTGCCCCGCGGATTTCGATGGCGATAGCACAACGGACATTTGTATCTGGCGGCCGGGTACCGGGATGATGTATGTAGTTCCAACGAAGTATGCGCTAGGCCGTGGGGGTTCGCCATTCAGTGTTCAGATTGGCGGTTCGGGCATGGTTCCGAAGCCGCTCCGGTTCTGGAGCAAGTCGAACGCCGTGGCAGCCGTTTGGAACCCAGCGCTTGGAAACTGGTATGTTGCTGATGGCCAGAGAGAACCTCCTAACAAAGATACGACCACACCTCCAACAACGCCTACGAGCAACGAACCCAAGAAATACAAGGTCCATGTAGAAACGCAGGTCAGCACGCCGGAACATTGCTCTTCCACACAGTTAGTAGTGGCGAAAGGCGCATCCATCTCGTGTTTAAACAACGGCGCCTGCGAAGACTCGGTACCCGAGAACACAGTCGTCACCCTGGAAATCGCGTATTACTCCTCCTTGGTCAAGAAAGGCTTGGAGCTTGACAATCTTTGGAGCGGCTATCGATTTGATGGATGGGAAGGTGACTGCAAGAACCAGGGAACGGAGGTATCCGTCCCGATTACC
This sequence comes from Bryobacterales bacterium, assembly GCA_020846745.1. GTDB lineage: Bacteria > Acidobacteriota > Terriglobia > Bryobacterales > Bryobacteraceae > JADLDI01. The sequence goes on from JADLDI010000032.1 coordinate 281,111, forward strand.
GTCAAGAAGGAAGTAAACTGTACTGCTAAATTTTCGTGCTTTCGGACAATGTGAGGCACCAGCCGGACGCTGTCTGCATTCTTAGTAGCGTATGCGTGACTAAAGTTTGTCGATAGCTTAATTGACCGTCGGCGTGAGCGGAAGAAACGTCCCGCTCACGCAACCGGTAACCGGCGAATGTAATCAGCGTCGAAGGGGTTGTTGCCTCTTCGGCCTGGATGTGGCCGTTAGGCCCTACTGGAACGCCACATCCTTAGTCGTCGCCAGCTGATACCGGACCGTGCCGAACTGCAGCCCCGTCGCGGTAAACCTTGCCGCGTCCCGGACAGGGGCGTTGTAGACCGTTAAACTCCCTGTCGGGACCCCGCTGTTCGTATTCGTCACCGGCATCGCGGACAGGACCTCGGCGGGGACCACTAGTTGACCATCCCCCGCCGCGGCGGTGCAGGCGAAGGTTGCGCCGACGAAAGGATTATTGCGCGACGCCATGCCGACTACGGTGACGTAGTCCGCGGCCGGGTTGCCGCCGGTCCAGCGGATGGTTAGGGGTTGGTTGCGGGACACGGTTTGAACGGCGTCGTAGTTCAACCATTCAATGGCGGTGGGCAGGGTGATCTGGGCGTTGAAGGCGCCGATGTCGGCGCCGCCGTTCGCGTTCGTGATCGTGTAGGGTCCCGGATCGAGAAATGCCATCTGGCCCGAGCCGGAGGGGAGGCCTGGAACGCCGCCCGGCTGCAGAACGTTGTTGGCGTAGACGGACTGGCCGAGGGGACCGCCGAACAGGCCGTTTTGGACGCGGTTGACGAGGCGCAGGCCGTTGGGTCCGTTCAAAGAAAGCGAAATACCCGGATCGAGCGCGGCGGCCGTCACCGGGTCGGCGACACCCTGCTCGCCGCGATAGGTTTGGACGATGCAGTTGCCGTAGCTGATGCCGGCCACGCTGATGCTGCCGAGCGCCGCCAGCCCTTCGTACCTGTTGAATGTTGCGGATGCGGTATCGGTCCGCGTCTCGTAAGATATGCCGTTGACTGTCTGGCGGCTACGCGTGCGGCGCAGCGTGATGGCGGCCATGCGTAGCGGCCCGCCGGGCAGATTCGCAAGGTCGGTGGTGGACAAGCCATTGGGATCGCTGCACGTTCGCGCGCCGGGACCGGCGACGGAGATCGTTGTGAAGTTCGACTGATTGCCGCCGACACCTATCATCAGCGACACGCCGCAGCCGCGGACGTCGTTCGGAATGTCGAACACGATTTGATCGAGGCCGGCGAGCGTGGGGGCGCGGCCGCGATACCGCACGTTGGCCGGTTTGCCGCCGACGAACACCTCGACATTCACGGGCGGATCGAAGAACGGCGCGGGTTCGTTGTCGGGCGAGGCGCCGGCGCCGATGCCGGTCACCCAGGCGCTGACGGTCTGGCCCGGCTGGGCGGCGTTGTTCCAAGTGAGCACAGCGCCTGACGGATCGGTCAACACCGCCGCGCCCGCGCCCGCCGAGTTCAACGTGTAAATTCCCGGACTGTTCCGCACGATTGTGAACGGCACCGGATCGCTTGCCTGGCCGTTGCGAATGATGCGGATCACAGCGGTTCCAGTGGCTGGAACAGGAACGCTTGAGGGCACTACCGCCGCCACCTGCGTCGTGGACGTATATAGAAGATACGCTCCCACCTCGGCTCCGCCCGCCGGCGAGATGCGCACCTGCGTCCCGGCCAAATCGGTTGGCAGTGGAAAACCCGACTGCACCAGTTGTGCCGGACCCAGGTTTTCTCCAATCAACGCCACAATCGAACCCAACGCCACGGCCGAACCCGGTAAACCGGCGGGAATCTGGCTGGCGCTGTTAAGGACGCGAGCGATTCGCGGTTGCTGCGCCGCCGCCCCGAGACTCAACAATAGTGCCAGTGTCAGTGTACGCAAGCGCACCTCCAGTCAAAGAGGAGCCAGAAACCGGTTGTGTTACATACGTCGCGCGTCGGAAATGCGAAAAAGACACATTCCGATTGCACCTGTTTCCTGGCTTCCGCCCGGAGTTTGGCAAAAGGTTTGCTAATATCCCAAACTCCCAATCTCAGGCAAAACACTTGGCTGGGATCGTCGATACCGGGACTATAATGAAGCCAGATGAGTCTGCTGTCGCAACGCCTGCAACTGAAGGTAGCGCAAAAGCAAATCCTCACACCGGGCCTCGTTCAGATGGTCACGGTGCTCCAGCTGAACCGCCTGGAACTGAAGGATTTGATCAATCAGGAAATGGCGCAGAACCCCGTGCTGGAGGAGTCGCTGGACGGAGTGGAGGAGCTGACTCCACAGGAAGTTCAGTCGGCGCTGGAGGCTGAGCGCGACCCTCACCCCGCCGATGAGGGCCTTCTAAAGATGAACGAAGCCGCTCCGGCGGCCGGCATCGAAGAGGTTCCGGAAGACTTTTCGGCGCCGATTACCGGCAGCGAAACCGTGATTGCCGAAGCTGAACCGGCTGCCGCTGCAGACCCATTCGATGAGATCGATTTCGGCAGCTATTTCGACGAATATCTGGAGCCGGGCTTCAAATCACCCGCCCAGGAGACGCCGGACAAACCGTCGTTTGAGACCTTCCTTTCCTCTCCCGTTACCCTGAGCGACTACCTCGAACAGCAGTTGAGCCTGGTGGCGCTGACGGAGCCGCTCCGCGACGCCGCATTTACCATCATCGGCAACCTGGATGAGAACGGCTACCTGGCGGAGACGGTGGAGGACGTGGCCCAACAGAACGACCTGCCGCTCGATGTCGTTCAACAGGCGCTCGATGTCGTCCAGACGCTCGACCCGGCCGGCATCGCCGCCCGGACCTTACAGGAATGTCTGCTGCTGCAACTGGAAAGCCGCAACGCGAAGGGCGGTGTGGCGTGGAACATCGTGCGCGACCACCTGAAGCTGCTCGAAATGAAGCAGTTCAAGGAGATCGCCCGGTTGATGGACCGTCCGCTCGAGCATATCCAGATCGCGGTGGCCGTCATTCAGCACCTGGACCCGCGCCCTGGCCTGCGCTATTCCGGCCCCGGCGCGCGGCCGATCGAACCGGATGTCTACATCATCAAAGAGGGTGACGACTACTTCATCCAGTTGAACGATGACGACCTGCCGCAGCTCCGGTTGAATCCGCAGTACCGCCGCCTGCTCGACCGTGAACAGGAGCCGTCCAAAGACGTTCGGAACTACGTGAAAGAGCGGTTCCAGAGCGCCCTGCTGCTGATGAAGAACATCGAGCAGCGGAAGAAAACCATTCTGCAGGTTTGTGAAGTGATCATCCGCCGCCAACGCGAATTCTTCGACCTGGGCCTCGATTACCTGCGGCCCATGATGATCAAAGAGGTCGCTGAAGAAATCGGCGTTCATCCGTCCACCGTGTCCCGCGCTGTCGCGAATAAGTACGCGCATAATCCGCAAGGGGTTCACGAGTTGCGCTTCTTCTTCTCGGAAGCGGTACAGGGTCCGGCGGGTAGCGGCACGCCGCTATTGTTGTTGAAGCGTAGAGTGAAGAAGATGATAGAGGAGGAAGATCCGCGCCACCCGTTAACCGACGATCAAATTACGGCGCGGTTGCGGGCGGAAGGTATCGATGTGACCCGTCGCACGGTGGCGAAGTACCGGGAGGATATGAAAATTCCTTCTACACACCAGCGCCGGGTGCGCGCCTAATCGCGCGCTAAGCTGTACGCGAATACTACCCATGGTGGTGTCCGGGGAAGAGGAGGACACATGAAAGTCAGCTACACAGGGAAACTGGAAAAGTTGGATGCGGCGTCACAGAAGAAGCTGGACGCCCGGTATGTGAAGCTGGGTAAGCTTCTCGACAAGAAGGACGAGAAAGAAGCGCACGTCATACTCACCAATCAGCGGCACCTCAGGAATGCCGAAATCACGGTGAACTATTACGACCACGCTCTTGTCGGAGCGCATGCCGCCAAGGACAATCTGGAGGCCCTCTTGGGCGCATGCGACAAGCTGGAAAAGCAGCTTCTCAAGTATCAGACCAAGCGCCGCGATACGAAACGCCGCACTTTCCTGAAACCAGTCACCGCAGCCCAGACGAGTGCCGAGCCCGAAGCCGTGGAAGAAGAAGCGCCCGCTTCAAAAATCTTCCGTGTGAATCATAAGGCATCGCGCAAACCGATGACGGTGGAAGAGGCTTTGCTCGAATTCGATGGCAAAAAGAGCTATATCGTCTTTCAGGACACCGATACGGCCTGCATCTCCGTGCTGATCCGTCGCGCCGATGGACATTTTGATCTAATTGAATCTTGAAGAAAGTTGAGCAAACGGCTGCACCCCGGAAACAGGTGCAGCCCGAACTCGTCATCATCACAGGCCTGAGCGGGTCGGGCAAAGGGACCGTGCTGAAGTCGCTCGAGGACGTCGGCTATTATGCCGTCGACAACCTGCCCATCGACCTGATCCCGACGTTTGCCGAGTTGACCAACGCGTCGCCCAAGATCCAGCGCGCCGCACTTGTGGTCGATATCCGCGAAGGGTCGACACTGCAGCGCTTCCCGGCGATCTACCGCGGGATGAAGCGGAAGATCAACGTCCGCCTCCTGTTTCTGGAGGCGGACGATACGGCGCTGCTGCGGCGCTTTTCCGAAACCCGCCGGCCGCATCCGCTGGGCGTTGGAAGCTCCGTAGCGAAGAGCATCCAGGAAGAGCGCAAGCAACTGGAACCGATCAAAAAGCTGGCGGACTTGGAGATCGACACGTCCCGCTTCACCGTCCACGAGCTTCGCGATTACATCCACGAAAACTTCTCGTCCAACCGGCGCGAAGGCAAGATCCGTATCCACATCAATTCGTTCGGATTCCGCCACGGCGTACCGCCCGACTCGGACCTGGTCTTCGACGTCCGCTTTCTGCCCAACCCTAACTACGTTCCGGGGTTCAAGCAACTCTCCGGCCGCCACGCCGCCGTCGCCCGCTACATCAGGAGTTACCCGCAAACCGTCGAATTCATCGACCGTATCTCCGACCTGCTGATTTACCTGCTGCCGCACTATATCGAGGAAGGGAAGAGCTACCTGACGATCTCGATCGGCTGCACCGGCGGCCATCACCGGTCCGTGTTTATTGCCGATGAAATCCGCAAGCGCCTGGTGCGGGCGAGTTATAAGGCGTCGGTGTCGCACCGGGATTTGTCGCGGCCGGTGTAAGCACCGGGTTTTTTCTTCCAATACACCTCAAACCGGCGTATGCTAAACCACAAATGTCGCCGATACTGTTGGCCGTTATTGCCAGCGTTCCGCTTTCCGTCCATTTCGAACCGAACCGCGGACAAGCACCGTCCGGCGCGTCATACATCGCTCGAGTATCCGGCAATTCGCCCATTGGGATCAGTGCGACGCGCGTCAGCTTGCCGGGCCTGGCGTTCCGATTCCTGAACTCGCGCACCGGCGCAATCGCTCTCGCCGGCAAGCCCTTACCGTCTTATTCCAACTATTTGTACGCGGAAAGGCGCCTAACCGCCGTACCTCATTTCGCGGAACTGCGCTTCCAAGGCATCTACCCCGGCATCGACGCCGTCTACTACGCACGAAACGACCAACTGGAGTACGACCTGCTAGTGGCGCCCCAGGCAGACACATCCCGCGTCCGGATGCGGTTCGATCGAGATCACAAACTGGAGTTGCTGCCCAGCGGAGATCTGGCCGTCGACGGAAAACCGGTGCTTGCCAAACCTGCGGCATTTCAGGACGGCCGCCCCGTCCCGGTGCGATTCCGCCTCCATCCCGGCAATGAGCTGAGCTTCGAACTTGGGCGTTACGACCGGCGCCGCCCGCTGCGGATCGATCCGGTGTTCGTCTATTCGCTCCCCGTGGGCGGCACACTGGTGGCGACAGACGCACAGGGCAACGGCTACTTCGCGGGGCAGGGTTCGGAAAGCGGCCTCGCCGGCACCCCGGGCACCTTTCAGCCTCTGGAGGCAGGCGACCAGGACGTGTTCGTTTCTAAAGTGGACCCCTCTGGCAATTTGATCTTTTCCACCTATTGGGGCACGGGATTGACGGATCGATTGGCGGCGCTAGCTCTGGATGCCGCCGGAAACATCTACATCGCCGGGGACACGCAAAACAGGATTTCTTTGAGCAGTGCCGATCTTTTTGTCGTAAAGCTGTCTTCCGATGGGAAGACGCTGATGATGTCCACCACTGTCGACACATCAATCCCTGGTGGCTACTTCTCCATCCGGGACACTCTGTCGGGAATGGCCATCGACCAGCCGTCCGGCTCTGTTTACCTGGCGGGCAACACGAACGAAGACATTCCGGGAGCGGTACCCGCCGGGAGAGCGCACATTACCAAGCTGACGGCCGCGGGGGTGGTACAGGGGCGCATCGTGTTGCCCTTGACACTGTCGAGTCTGGGCCAAATCGCCGTCCACGCAAGCGGCGATGTCTTTGCGACGGGGTCTCTCAGTGAATCGACCCTGCCGCCGACACCTGGAACGGTCGGAGTGAAAACAAGCGAGAGCAGAAATGCGTTTGTCGCGAGAATTCGGGCCGACTTGTCCGGTGTGTCGGCAGTAGCGTGGCTTGGCGGAACTGGTAATTCCGACGGAACCGAAATCGCTGTCGGCCCTTCCGGCGACGTATATGTCGCCGGCTACACCGCCGCGCCGGACTTCCCCACCACCGCCGGGGCATTCGAGCGAACACTTCGCGGTTCCCAGGACGGCTTTGTCGCGAAGCTCTGTCCGGACCTCACCTGTTTCCGGTATTCCACGCTGATCGGGGGAACGGCCCGCGATGGGATCTTCTCGCTCGCCGTTACCGCAAAGGGCGAAGCCGCCATAGGCGGAGCCACGGACTCCGCTGACTTCCCGCTGTTCGAACCCGTACAGAGCACGTCAACGATCATGCCTGCGTTCCGCCGGGTTAGCGGCTTTGGGAGTTCCATTACTGGACTTACGGATCCGCAGGGTTCCGTCAATCTGATATCGGTCAATCCGAAAAATCAAACTCAAATGCTGGCAATGGACCCATCGCGAGGCAAGCTCTACCGGACAACCGATGGGGCGCAATCGTGGACGGAGGTCCTCAGTTCGCCGACGAGGGCTTTAGCAAGATCATCCTCAGATCCCAACATCGTATACCATTCAGGTTTTGCCCTTAGCAGGTCCACGGACGGCGGAGCCACTTGGGTCACTCTGAATACCGACGATCGTCCGACAAGCCTGGCAGTCGACGCCTCGAACCCGAACCTCGTTCATCGTGTCTTCGGAGGCGCCTACGCACGGTCCGTCGATGGCGGTCAGACATTCGCGGTTCAGGGGGTGCCGATCGCCTCCGTTTCGGCGGTGTACGCGCACGAGACAATACCCAAGCTTGTGTTCGTTGCAACCTTTTCCGGCGATCTCCTCCGTAGTACCGACGGAGGCTTAACGTTCACGACACTACGGCTGCCGGACCCGGTCCCGGTCACGGTTTCTTCGCTCGCAGTCCACCCGCTCAATGCCAATTTAATCTATGTTGTGCAACGCGGCCGGCTGTATCGCAGCATCAACGCCGGCGGCGCCTTCACAACGCTGCCCCTAGACTCTGCCTTGAGCGTTGCGGTGGCGCCATCGGACACCTCCGTAGTTTACTGCTCGGCCGGCGGAAAGCTGCTGGTCAGCCGGAACGGCGGCGACTCTTGGGACCAGGTCGACAGGTCGGTAGCCGCCTTCGCTGTCTCTCCCACCGAGCCGGCTACCTATTTCGCGTACGGCGTACTGTCGAATGGCTTTCTCGCGTTGCTCAATCCTTCCGGCGCAGCCCTGCAGTTTTCTACTTATCTTGGGTCGTCCGCCCGTGATATCGCGGCGGATGGTGACGGCAATCTGCTGGTGACCGGCGGGACCGACCAGGGGTTCCCCATGACGGGCTCCCAATTCACGCAAACGCCGACACGATACGGCGCGAAAATCGCACCGGCCACACCGGCCTGCAGCTTCACGGTGGGTCCGGCATCGGTGTTTCTATATGGAGGCGGAAAGACGAGCGTGAGTATCGTAGCGCCTTCTGGTTGCGCCTGGACAGCCAGTAGCAGTGCGGCGTGGCTGACCGTGCCCGCATCCGGAAACGGTCCGGGCTCGATTGAGGTGCGGGCCGAGCCTAACACCGGGCCGGCGCGGACCGGTAGCGTTACCATCGCCAACCAGGTGGTCACCATTACGCAAGCCGGCTTCGGATGCGGATTCCGCGTCTCCCCCGACACAGCCGAACAAACGGTCGCTTCGGGAGCTACTATCAGATTCGCCGTCGAGGGTTCACCAAATTGTCCGTGGGCCGTGGATTCGCCCCTGCCTCCCTGGATTACCGCGAATCGATTGTCGGGTACCGGCCCCGGTACGATCGACTTAGCCCTCTCGCCGTCCCCCCAGCCGCAGACCCGGTCCGCTTCCCTATCAATCGCCGGCAGAAGCGTGTACCTCAGCCAGGACGGATTGTGCACGACTCCCCTCATTACCATCGGCAGGACCGGATTCCCGGTCTTCGGCGGCGATACCACTCTCAACATCCAGACAGGCACGATGTGCTCCTGGTCCCTGACGGAAGAAGATCAGCACCGTGTGGTGTTGCGATCCGAATCGGGTACAGGCCCCGCCCGCTTGACCGTTCGGATGGATGCCAATCCGTCCACCTCCGTCCGGCAGCGTACGGTATTCGTCAGGTCCGAGAACGCTTGGGCGAACTTCGAGGTTTATCAGCCCGGCCGTTCGGAAGCCGCCAGGCTTCCCCGCTCGGTGATCCGCAAGGCGAACGGCGATTTTGAAGTGCATACGTATGGTTCGCCCACGCCGCTGGTTGTGGGCGGTGCGTTTGCGGTCAGCTACGCGGCCGCGCAGGACGGTGAAGGCAACGTATTCATCGCGGCCCTCGACCGGTATGGCGCGCTCATCCTGAACCGTTACGCCGTCGGGAATAGCTCATGGGCAGGCTGGACACGAATCGGCGGCGTCTTTCAGGGCGTGCCTGCCATCGCCACCTACTCAACTTCCGCGTACATCGTGGCTCGAGACTCCTATAACGGTTACTGGACCATGCAGGTTCGGGACAGTTTGACGGTAAGCGACGTTCGGAACATAGGGGGTATTTTCTCGAGCGATCCGGCCATTTCGCTCAACCGCTCCGGCGGCGTCACCATCGTCGGCAAAGACACCTGGAACTCGCTCTGGGCGTGGCAGCCTTATCCAGGGACCTGGACCTACATCGGAGCGATCGTCAAGGGCAAACCATCCGTCACAGTCGGTTACGACGATGCGGCTTATATCGCTGTTCGCGATTCCTGGGATTCGCTCTGGATGGGGCGCTGGAACGGCACCGATCCGCCCAACTGGAGGTACCTCGGCGGGGTCATGTCGCAGGATCCGATTGTGACCAGTCTGCGCGAAGGCTCGATCGTCACAGCGATTCGCAGCACGTATTCCACCATGTGGCTCGCCACCGTGCAAGAGGGCGTCACACCGCCGCCCGTCGCATGGACCTTTATCGGAGGCGTGCTCGATACCTACGGTGCCGGCGCGCACGATTCGTCCCTCTACCTTGCCGGGAAAGACCAATGGAACAACCTTTGGTGGTATCGCACGGTGGACAACTCGTGGACGTTTTCCGGCGGCGGTGGCGCTTTGCGCGGTGCGCCGGCGGTCACCCCGCAGTAGCTCGTGTTACCCGTCTGCGGAACTACTCCCGTTCGGCTGCACCGGCGGCCATCACCGGTCCGTGTTTATTGCCGATGAAATCCCCAAACGGCTGGTGCGGCGAGTTATAAGCTACACTGTGCCTGCGTGACCTTTGAGTGGGACCGGCAGAAGCCATCGTCGAACTGGCGCAAACACCGGGTGACCTTCGAAGAGGCAGTCGGAGTGTTTCTCGACCCTTTCGCCACGACCTATCCGGATCCAGACCACGGTCCCGCGGAAGATCGGGAAATTTCAATCGGTTGTACAATGGCTGGTGTTCGTCGCGCACTGTCAACGGAGCGGACGATTACGTCTGATCAGCGCGCGGTTGGCAACCAGGGCCGAGCGGAAACGGTATGAAGAAGGCATCGGCAGTGAAGTCCCGCGACGAATTGCGCCAGGAGTATGACGTCACGCGTCTCGAAGGCGGGGTTCGCGGCAAATACTATAGTCGCGCCAAGGCAGGCACGAACATCGTGCTCATCGAGCCGGATCTCGCGCTTCTGTTTCCCGACAGCGAATCTGTAAACCGGGCCTTGCGCGTGTTGGCGGAAGCCGCACAGTCTGTGAAAGCGCCGCGGCGCAGAGATAAATCGCAGTAGCTCGGCGCCGGTGTTGTGCTCACAGGCGCAGCAGCAGGTTCAGAACCTGGCATGAAACAGCTTTGCACTCGGCCTCACAATCGCGTAGACGATCGGTAAAGCTGTGATAAGCGACGTAGGCCGGGATAGCGGTTGCCAGGCCGAATGCGGCCGGAACAAATGACTGCGCGATTCGTTCAACTGTGGCGGCCATACAAGCTGATCTCTCTCCACCACAGCCTAGGAATGATCCAACAAACAGCCGGACGTTCAGAAGGGTGCCGAGCAGTGGCGCGACGGAAGCGATCAGTGCCAAACTGCTGACGCGCGCCGATAATTGCTGACATACTTGCCGGGACGCGCGCTCCATCGCGTGGTCGATCGTGGCCAGCGTCGCAGGGCTCATCTCCATCTACAGTTATTGACACCTGTTTCACGGTGCAGGTTCCCGTTTCGGGGAGGGGAATGCTAGTCTCAGGGGAAGGTTGTACTTACCCTGAGATTTCGCATCCGGCCCGGCTCATGAGTTCTCGCAATCTCTCCCTCAGTCTCACTCCCCACGGCCACCTCCACCTCTCCGGCGACCCCGAAGCCGCTCCCCTCCACCCTGACCTGCCGCCCAAACTCACCGCCGCCTTCAACCGCGGCTCCGGCCATGGCCTTCTCTATCTCGGCGCAGACGCGTCTTCCGCCGAGCTCTCAGCCGTATTCGCCTTCTGGCGCGAGATCGGCACGCGCTACATCAGCACGCTCTGCACCCAGGCCAAGCCGGGCGTGCCCGTTCCTCCAGAAGACGAACTAGCCCGGTTCGTCACCGCCGCCCCGCCAATGGTCGGTGGCGAATACCTCACCAAGAGTGTTCTGGCATCGCTTTGGCAGGAACTCGATACCGCGTTCACGGCGGAACTCGCCGAATCGAAACTGGATCTGCAGACGTTCCTCCAAAGCCGCAATCCAGCCTGGAACCTCGTCGGGCGCGTCCACTTCAACCTCGCCGAGAATCGCAAGGACCCGGACCTGCCGTTCGCCTTCCTGGCCACCTATACCACACGGCTGACCGATCAATCCAAACCACAACACCTGCCGCTCGGCCAGGCGTTGAACGAATACGCGGGCGCGGCGAAGAAGCAGCAGTTGCTGTCGTTGCTGTTGCCCGTGCAACGCGCGGCGGAGAAGTGCGCGTGGCTGAAGCAAATGGTGGAGGCTCGCGAGATTTTCTATCCGCTGCGCTGGAGTCCGCCGGAAGCGCTGCAGATGCTTCGCGATGTACCGCGGCTCGAATCGGCCGGCGTTGTGGTGCGCATGCCTGCTGCCTGGCGCACGGGCCGCCCGGCGCGACCGCGGGTCACCGCATCGGTCGGCGGCGAATCGCCCGCAGGCATTGGACAGGATGCGCTGCTGGACTTCAAGATGGAGGTCACGCTGGATGGTGAACCACTCACCGCCGCGGAAATCCAGGAGCTTCTAAAAGGCGTCGATGGGCTCGCCTTCGTTCGCGGACGCTGGGTGGAACTCGATGCCAAGACGTTACAGGAAACCATCGACCGGTTCCGCGATGCCGAACAGGCTGCCGCCGAAGGCGGTCTGCCGTTCCGCGATGCCATGCGCATGCTCGCGGGCGCGGATGTCGCGCTCAGCGCCGGCGACGAGTTGGACACTCGGGAATGGTCGCAAGTGATTGCCGGACCTTGGCTCGCGGAAACGCTCAAAGCCCTCCGCAATCCGGAGAGAGCGGGCACGGCCGATCCCGGCGACGCGCTGAAGGGCACCTTGCGGCCCTACCAGCAGGTGGGCGTCGAGTGGCTGCATCTGCTGACGCAACTTGGGTTGGGGGCGTGCCTTGCCGACGACATGGGTCTGGGCAAGACGATTCAGGTCCTGTCGCTGCTCCTGGTGTTGAGACAGCATAAGCTCACCGGTCCGGCACTACTGGTCGCTCCGGCGTCGCTCCTCGCTAACTGGGCCGCGGAAGTGGAGCGCTTCGCACCCGGATTGCGCATACTGGTGGCCCATCCATCCGCGATGCCTGCTGCCGACCTGAAATCGTTGCGCGCGGAAACGCTCGAAGGCGTCGACCTGGTGATCACCACCTACGGCTCCCTATCGCGCTTGCCCTGGATCAAACAGATGAGCTGGCGGCTCGCGGTGCTCGACGAAGCGCAGGCCATCAAGAATCCCAACACCGTTCAAACCCGCGCGGCCAAGGCGCTCAAGGCACGGGCGCGCATTGCCCTGACCGGGACCCCGGTCGAGAACCGTCCGGGCGATCTCTGGTCCATCTTCGACTTCATCAACCCCGGCCTGCTCGGGTCCGCCAAGGCGTTCACCGCGTTCACCAAAAAGCTCACCAAGAGTCCCCAAGCCTCCTGGCAGCCGCTGCGCGAACTCGTCCGGCCGTATATCCTGCGCCGTCTCAAGACCGACAAATCCGTAATCGCGGACCTGCCCGACAAGACCGAAGTGCAGGCATTCTGCTCGCTCAGCCGGCGCCAGGCGGCGCTCTACGAACAGGCCGTCAACGAACTCGCGCACCTCATCGAGCACGCCACCGGCATCGAGCGAAAAGGGCTCGTGCTGTCGTTCCTGATGCGCTTCAAGCAGATCTGCAATCATCCGTCGCAGTGGCTGGGCGACCACAGCTGGGCCGAGCAGGATAGCGGGAAATGGTCGCGCCTCCGCGAAATCGCCGACACCGTCGCCGCACGGCAGGAGAAGATGTTGGTGTTCACCCAGTTCCGCGAGATCGCCGAGCCGCTTGCGCGGTATCTCGAAACGGTGTGCGGCCGCCCCGGGCTGGTGTTACATGGCGGCACCCAGGTGCGCAAGCGCAAGGACCTGGTGCGCCGCTTTCAGGAAGACGAGTCTGTCGGATTCTTCGTCCTGTCGCTCAAAGCCGGTGGCTCGGGTTTGAATCTCACCGCCGCCTCGCACGTCGTGCACTTCGACCGTTGGTGGAACCCCGCCGTCGAAAACCAGGCCACCGATCGCGCCTTCCGCATCGGGCAGACCCGCAACGTGCTCGTCCACAAATTCGTCTGCCGCGGTACGCTCGAAGAGAAGATCGACCGTATGATCGAGGCCAAACGCGAACTCTCGCGCGAGTTGCTCGAAGGCGGCGCCGAAACCATGCTCACCGAAATGAGCGACGATGAACTGATGCGGCTGGTCGCGCTCGACCTCAACAAGGCGATCGATGGCTAATTGGCGCGGCGGCTATTTCGAAGACTGGAGACCCTATGTCTCCGCCGGCGAACGCCGCCGGCAAGCGGTGCGTGAAATCGAGCGCAACCGGAAGAAAGGCCACGATGTTTCGCCGGTAATTATTCAGGGACGAACGATCGCGGCTACTTTTTGGGGCAAATCGTGGTGCGAGAACCTCGAAGGCTACAGCGACTTCGCCAACCGCCTCCCCCGTGGCCGTACCTATGTCCGCAGCGGCGCGGTCATAGACCTGCAGATTAAGCCGGGTGAGATCGCCGCCATGGTGAGCGGATCGTCTTTATACAACGTCTCTCTGGCCATCGCTGCCCTCCCCGCCGACCACTGGAAAGCGATCTGCCGCGACTGTGCCGGCGGCATCGACTCGGTTATCGAACTGCTGCAAGGCCGCTTCTCGAAGGCGGTGATGGAGCGGATCTGCCGCCAGGCCGACGGACTTTTCCCCTCGCCCCGCGAGATCAAGCTGTCCTGCAGTTGCCCGGACTGGGCCGCCATGTGCAAACACGTCGCCGCCGTCCTATATGGGATCGGCGCGAGGCTCGACCATCAGCCCGAACTCCTGTTCCGCCTCCGCGGCGTTGACGAAAACGAACTCATCGCCAGTGCCGGCTCTGCGATGTCCTTCGACCTCGGCGCCCCACCGTCCCGCCGCGTCCTGCAAGGCGAAGACCTGGGCGCGCTGTTCGGACTGGAGCTGGTCACCGAGGCCTCCGCCGCGTCCAACGAACCCAAGACAGTTGTAAAACGCCCCCGCCAGCGCCTCCCCCGCTAACCCCTTAAAATCGGGGCCTGTCCCCAATTTCGAGGCCCGTATTCTGCTGTACGCAGCGTGCGTGTCTTCTTTTTGTCTGCGGTCGTGTTTTATTGGCCGATCGAGGTTACAAACGTGACCCTGAACGTATACAGGCTATCCTCGACGCACCCCACTACCCCCCGGTCGTCCCAGTCAATCCGGCCAGGAAACACGCCCTCCTGCTGGACCTGGCGGGTGCAGAAATATCCATCGGTTATTCGCGGTTATTCGGGTTATTCGGGGACAGGCCCTGGTTATTCGGGGACAGGCCCCGATTTCGGCCACCGCTGGACGCGTGACGGCAAAGTCAGCCGCGCTATCTCGGATACTTCGCGTCGGCCATCACCTCTCGCATCTGCTGGATGTGGCGGTCGGAGTGCGCGGCAATAAACAGCACCCATTCGTAAACATCGATTGCGCCGAATACGGGATGAGGCGAAGTATGGCTGCGAAGTTCCGCTTTCGTGGTTTTCACGAACTCGATGGTCCGGTCGCGCCGGCTCTTGAACTCCGCGACTAGTGCATCGCGTGTCCCGAACTTCCCCGTTGGACGGATCTGCTCCGGCGCCTGCGCCTTCCTCGATCGGTCGGGCACCATCTTCAGGATCGCCTCATCCTTCTTCTTGAATTCCTCCGGGGCCACGGTCACCTTTGGTGATTCCAGGGTCCGCTGGGCCGCTCCATACATCAGATCCTCAGCCAGCGTGAGGTGTTCCGCCACTTCGGCAATCGACCACCGATCCGGCCCGGGCTTGAACCTAAACTGGCTGTCCGAGACACTTTGCACGATGTCCAGGAACTGCTTCCGGGTCGCGTGCAGGTAGCTCATCGCACGGTCGCGTTCACCTTGCGAGAGCGTTTGTGCGCTGCTTGTAATCGCGAATAGCGCAACAGCGGGAACTAAGAAGAAGACTTTCATCGAAAACACCTAAATAGTAACGCATATTCCTCCGATAACAACCACAGGGCCTGCTAGTGCGAGTTGTCAATACGGTGTCCTTAATTGATCGGATCGCGCCGCCCGCTGGCGCCAACCTTCACCACGATCCGCCGCCTTCCGTGGCGGCCGAAGAAGGAGAACGCCCGCAATCCATTCTCGTTGTAGATGGCCTGGACGTGAATCGGCGGCTGATCCGGGCCATGCTCAAAACCGCCCGCTACCGTGTTCTCGAAGCACGACGCGCCTCGGAAGCTCTCAGCATCATTAGTCGGGAGAACATCGACCTGTTGATTGTCGATCTGATGATGCCCGAAATGTCGGGGCAGGAATTCTGCCGGCTCGTCAAATCAAATAAAAAGACCCAGTTCACGCCGATCCTGATGCTGACCAGCGTGCAGGGTGTCGAAAACGAAATCGCCAGCATCGCATCGGGCGCGGACGAGTTCCTTACCAAGCCGCTTCATCCGGAAGTCGTCAGGACACGTGTTCGCGCCATGCTGCGCAACAAAGCTGCCGTCGACTCTCTGGAGGAAGCGGAAACGATCTTGTTTGCCCTCGCCCAGGCTGTCGAAAAGCGCGACCAGTACACGGGCGATCATTGTGAGCGCCTCGCCGGCTATTCTGTCGCCCTCGGCCAGGCTCTCGGTCTGGCTCGCAGTCAGATCGTTGCCCTTCACCGCGGAGGTTACCTGCACGACATTGGCAAGATCTGCGTTCCGGATGCCATTCTGTTTAAGCGCGGACCCCTCACTGAGGAGGAATGGGTCGTCATGCGCGCGCACACCATAAAAGGCGAGGAGATCTGCCGTCCTATGAAGACTCTCGCGCCAGTTCTCCCCATCATCCGTCATCATCATGAAAAGTGGAACGGAACGGGTTACCCCGATGGGCTCGCGGGTGAAGACATCCCGCTGCTGGCACGTATCCTTCAGGTGGTCGATATCTACGACGCACTCACCACCGCCCGCCCCTACAAGGCCGCATATACCCACGAGCAGGCTAAGGCAATGATGGAAGAAGAGGTTCGCCGCTCGTGGCGCGACCCCGAACTCGTTCCGCTCTTCTTTGAGTGTTGCCAGCACGGCTTTGCCGAACGCGACATGGAACTCGAAGCCGCCTCCGTTCGCCAATCGCTCGACAACATGCGAAACGAACTGCTGAAGTAGTCGCTTCTCTCCGCCAAACTGCTTATCTCTCCGGCTGACACATCCGCCAGACCGAGTTACCCTATAACTGACTACCTAACCTCCCATGCTGCGCACTCGAGCTGTCTTTTTTCTTGCCGGTGTCTGCCTGGCAGCCCCTCCCGTCGACTTCACGAAAGACGTTCAGCCGATCTTTGCCGAACGGTGCTATTCCTGTCACGGACCCAAAGCCCAACTCGGCGGGCTCCGCCTCGATTCGAAAGACATCGCCGCTAAGTCGATACATCCCGGGAAGTCCGGCACTAGCTCCTTATTCATACGTGTTGCGGGAATCGGCGATCAGGCCCGCATGCCCATGGGCGGAAAGCCGCTCTCACCCGCCGAGATTGACATCATTAAACAATGGATCGATGAAGGCGCCCCCTGGCCCGACCAGGCGAGTGCTCAGGGCGCCACCGTCCAGAAGCACTGGGCGTTTATAGCGCCAGGGCGGCCTTCCGCTCCTAAAACAAATACGGCGGACTGGATTCGCAATCCGATTGACGCTTTCGTTCTCGCACGCCTGGATAAGGAAGGTTTGGAACCTTCTCCGGAGGCGGATCGAATCACGTTACTTCGCCGCTTATCGCTTGATTTGATAGGGCTTCCGCCGACTCTGGCAGAGGTGGATGAATTTCTTTCCGATACGTCTCGTAACGCGTACGAGAAACAGGTCGAACGCCTCCTCTCCTCCCCACACTACGGCGAACGCTGGGGTCGCCACTGGCTCGATGCCGCCCGCTACGCCGATTCCGACGGCTTCGAAAAAGACAAGCAGCGCAGCGTCTGGTTTTACCGCGATTGGGTCGTGAGCGCCCACAACCGCGACCTACCCTATAGCCAGTTCCTCACGGAGCAACTCGCGGGTGACCTGATGCCGAATCCTACACAGGACCAGTTGGTGGCCACCGGCTTTTTGCGCAACTCGATGATCAATGAAGAAGGCGGCGTCGACCCCGAGCAGTTCCGAATGGAAGCGATGTTCGACCGTATGGATGCGATTGGCAAGGCGATGCTCGGCATCACCATCCAGTGCGCGCAGTGCCACAACCATAAGTATGATCCGCTCACGCAGGAGGAATACTACAAATTATTCGCATATCTGAATAATTCGAATGAAGGCTCTGTCGCCGTCTACACTCCCGCCGAACAGATTATTAGGTCTGACATCTTTCGAAATATCCGTGAAATTGAGCAGGACCTCCAACACCGCACCCCCGACTGGGCCGCTCGCATGGCTAAATGGGAGGCTGCCGTTCGAAACGAACCCAATTGGTCTGTTCTCCGGCCCGAAGTCGATGACATTTCCACCGGCGGCCAGAAGTATATCCCCCTCTCCGATGGTTCTTTCCTCGCTCAGGGCTATGCCCCCACAAAGCACAGGGTTAAGTTCACGACGAAAATCGACACGGTCGGCATCACCGGCTTTCGCCTCGAACTCCTGAACGACCCCAACCTCCCCCTCAACGGACCCGGCCGGTCGCTCAAAGGAACCGGCGCCCTGACGGAATTCGAAGCCGAAATCGCTCCAGCGTCCGATCCCAAGAAGGTCACCAAGGTCAAATTCACCCGCGCGACAGCCGACATCAACCTCCCGGAACGCGAACTCGATGCGATGTTCTACGATAAGACCGACAAACGTCGTGTCACCGGCCCAATCGAGTACGCCATCGACGGCAAGGATGAAACCGCGTGGGGTATCGACGCCGGTCCCGGCCGCCGCAATCAACCGCGAAAGGCGGTGTTCCAGCCCTCGGAACCGATCGGCTTCGAAGGCGGCGCCATCCTGACCATCTACCTGTCGCAAAAGGCCGGCGGTTGGAACAGCGACGACAACCAGAGCCATAATCTGGGCCGCATGCGCCTGTCCGTCACCACCGCCCCGAACCCCGTGGCCGACCCGCTACCTGCTACTGTCCGGCAGATCCTCTCCGTCCCCGGCGGTGAACGCAGCACCGCTCAGACGAATAGCCTATTCAGCTACTGGCGGACCACCGTCCCTGAGTGGTCCGTCGAGAGCGCCAGAATCGAGGAACTCTGGCGCCGGCACCCCGAAGGCTCGTCGCAGTTGGTGCTTCAGGAGCGCGAGAAGGAAGCCCGCCAGACTCACATGCTCACCCGCGGCGACTTCCTCAAGCCCAACAAACAAGTCACCGCAGGCGTCCCCGCTTTCTTAAACCCACTCCCGCCCGATGCTCCACCGACTCGCCTCACTCTCGCTCGCTGGCTTACCGACCGGAATGCGCCCACCACGGCGCGCGCTTTCGTGAATCGCGTTTGGCAGAACTACTTCGGCACCGGGCTGATCGCGACCAGTGAAGACCTCGGCAAACAGTGCGATCCGCCGTCCCATCCGGAACTGCTCGACTGGCTGGCCGTCGAATTCATGGAGCCGACCGTCAATGCCAAAGCGGAGCCTTGGTCGATGAAGCAACTGCACCGGCTGATCGTCACCTCGGCGACCTACCGCCAAAGCTCGAAGGTAACGCCGAACCTGCTTGAAAAGGACCCGTTCAATCGCCTGCTTGCCCGCGGTCCTCGTATCCGCGTAGAAGGCGAGGTGGTGCGCGACATCGCGCTTGCCGCTAGCGGTCTGCTCAATGCCAAGGTCGGCGGACCCAGCGTCTATCCGCCTGCCCCCGACTTCCTCTTTCAGCCGCCCGCCAGCTATGGGCCCAAGGTTTGGAAAGAGGAAAAGGGCGCCGACCGCTACCGCCGCGCGCTCTACACGTTCCGCTACCGGTCGGTCCCCTACCCGATGCTGCAGAACTTCGATACCCCGAACGGCGACTTCGCTTGTGTGCGCCGTCCCCGGTCCAACACGCCGCTGCAGGCTCTCACCACTTTGAACGAACCCCTCTTCCAGGAGGCAGCCAGGGCGTTGGCACAAAAGGCCTTGAGCGAAGGTGGTTCGACGAATGCCGAGAAGCTGACCTACGCCTTCCGCCGCTGCCTTAGCCGCAAACCTACCGACGCCGAAACCGCGGAACTGCTGGGCTTCCTCGATAGGCAACAGCGCCGCCTTTCGCCGGCCGATGCCTGGGCAGCCACGGCCCGCGTCCTCCTCAACCTCGACGAGACGATTACCAAGGAGTAACCGAGATGAGCAACATAGCCCGCCGTTGGTTTCTGCAGCAGTGTGGCGTGGGACTGGGCGCCGCCGCCTTCCATCACTTGATGGGCGCGACAACGGCCCCTACCGATCCGCTCGCCCCCAAGAAGCCGCAATTTGAACCCAAGGCCAAGAACGTCATCTTCCTGTTCATGGCCGGAGCGCCCAGCCATCTCGAACTGTTCGACTACAAGCCCCAGCTTGCCAAGTTCGACGGTACGCTGCCGCCCGCCGACCTGCTGAAGGGCTACCGGGCCGCGTTCATCAACCCCAACTCGAAGTTGATGGGGCCAAAGTACAAGTTCCGGAAGGTGGGCTCGAACGGAGTCGACTTGGGCGAACTGCTGCCTCACTTGGGCGAGGTCGTCGACGACATCGCGATTGTCAAGTCGATGGTTACCGATGCGTTTAACCATGCGCCGGGACAGCTGATGATGAATACTGGCGCCCAGATCTTCGGCCGGCCGTCCTTCGGGGCGTGGGTCACCTACGGGCTCGGTTCCGAATCGAAAGACCTGCCCGCCTTTGTCGTGTTCTCCACCGGCAAGAAGGGGCCCTCCGGCGGCAACTCCTGCTGGGGTTCCGGCTTTCTGCCCACGGTCTACCAGGGTGTTCAATTTCGGGCGACCGGCGACCCGGTCCTTTACTTATCGAACCCCGAAGGCGTCGACGGTCAACTTCAGCGCGAGTCGCTCGACTCGATCCAACGGCTCAACCGTATGCGCCTCGACGTAGTTGGCGATCCGGAAATCGCCACCCGCATCAACTCCTTTGAGATGGCGTTCCGCATGCAGTCCTCGGCCCCAGAGTTAATGGACCTTTCGAAGGAACCGAAGTCGGTGCTCGACCTGTATGGCGCCGATCCGGCCAAGCCCTCGTTCGCCAACACGTGCCTATTGGCGCGCCGGCTGGTGCAACGCGGCGTCCGCTTCGTCCAGATCTATCACGAGGCTTGGGATCAGCACGGCAATCTCGTCAAGGATCTCAAGAAGAACACCGAAGACACCGACCGCGCTTGCGCGGCCCTGGTCAAGGACCTTAAACAGCAGGGGATGCTCAAAGACACCCTGGTTATTTGGGGCGGTGAATTTGGCCGTACTCCAATGGTGCAGGGCGGCAGCGACGACGGCCGCGACCATCATCCGAACGCTTTTACCATGTGGCTGGCCGGCGGCGGCGCCAAGCCCGGTTTGGTGTTAGGTGAAACGGATGAACTCGGTTTCAACGTAACCAAGGATAAGGTCCACGTGCATGACCTTCACGCGACTCTCCTCCACCTGCTCGGCTTCGAGCACACCAGACTCACGTATCGTTTCCAAGGCCGCGATTACCGTCTCACAGACGTTCACGGCAACCTGGTTCCAGCACTGTTGGCCTAGTGCTTGATCGACGACTCCAGCAGCCGGCCAAAACTGCTCTCAACGGCTGGCGCATCCGTGCCTTTGCCCGCAAAAATGGATGCCGCCTTCAGCAGCTTCGGCAAATCGGAGCCCTCTTCTACGGTTAGCTCGTGCTCCACCCAATTCGAGAGGGGTATGTTACGGAAGTAGAGCCGTTCCTGAAGCACCATCGACTTGCGGTTCAAAAACAGCGACTTGCTCTGACGCATGTAGTGCCGCTCTTCCACTCTGATGTCGCTGAGGAAACTGTCGAAAGCCTTGCGCTTTGTCTCTTCTTCGGTGGCTCTTAGCTTGGTTTCGAGCTGCGATTCGTTGTGGTGAATCTTCGCTCGGGCCTCGATCAATTCTTCCCTTTGCCTCGCAAGCTCCACATCCATCCGTGATTGCATGATGTAAAACGCCAGCAAGGCAGACCCGGCAGCGGTAAACAGCGGTAGAAGAAGCCAGACAATTGCGTCCATACTCGTCCTGCTCAAATATCGTCAGGATGTGTGGAGGACTTTAGAGTGTTTAGGCGCCATCGGATCTGCCTCAGCATGCCGAGCCAGATCCGCGCATCTTCCGTATTGAATTCCAACCGCTGCAGCAGCCGCCGAACCTTCCTCACGCTTGATTCATCAACCGGAGGTTTCAGGTACCCGGCGTCACGCAGGATCTCCAGCGTGATTTCCTCGATGCGTTGCACATCCGCGGCAACGGCCCCAACTTTTGGTTTGGGACTTTCCTGCGCCGCCTCATCCCGTCGAACGAGTTCATACAAACACACCGCCACGGCCTGACCCAGGTTCATCGACTCATGCTCTTCGCGAGTCGGAATCCGCATCAGCCAGCGGCAATGCGACAGGTCATCATTCGACAGGCCGTATTTCTCCGAACCGAAGAGGATCGCGGTTGACTGTCCGTCTGCCAATTGCTCGCGAATGAGGCGACCACCGTATTCCAGCCGTCTTACGGAATGTTGCAATTCGCGGTGCCCCAGGGAAGCAGTACCGACAATCTCGGAGCAATCGGCTATCGCCTCCGCAACAGTCGCGAACACGCGCGTATCCCGCAGCACCTGCGCGGCCCCAACTGCGGACCGCGCTTCCTGCCAGGCAACATCATACGGCCGCACCAGGCGCAAATCGAGAAACCCAAAATTACTCATGGCCCGCGCGGCCGCACCGATATTCAGCGGATTGCGCGGCGAAACAAGGACAACGGCGAGGCTCACCTTACATGAGCTTCTTCAAGATAGGTGTAGCCGTACAGACCGTCTTCATAGAACCGGAGCAGCCGCCCCGACTCTTCATATCCGATCTTGCCTTCACGCACCGCGCGCTCCACATCGCGGCGGAACTGGTCGAGCAGCGTCCGGGCGTGAAACTGCACATAATCCAGCACTTCGGCGACGGTATCGCCGCGGATCACGGTGTCGAGTTCGATTTCACCGGCCTCATTCAAAGACACGTGCACGGCATTCGTATCACCGAACAAATTGTGCAGGTCGCCCAGGATTTCCTGATAGGCCCCCACCAGAAACGAGCCGATATAATACTTCTCTCCCAGGAATTGGTGCAGGGGTAAGGTCTTCTTCACGTCGCGCCGGTCAATGAACTGATCCACCTTCCCGTCCGAATCGCACGAGATGTCCCCAAGCACCGCGTGGCGCGCCGGAGACTCGTTCAAGCGGTGAATCGGCATGATCGGGAATAACTGCTTGATCGCCCACGAGTCGGGCATACTCTGGAACAGCGAGAAATTGCAGAAATAGGTGTCCGACAGCAGCGCGTCCAGATTCTCGAGTTCTTCCGGCCGCTCATCCAGATCCTTCATCAAACGCTGAATGCGCCGCGAAATTGCCCAGAACAGGTTCTCAGCGATCGACCGTTGATCGAGCGGCAAGTACCCCAGCGAAAACAGGTTCAATGCCGAATCGAGCGCCTGCTGCGCATCGTGATAGCTTTCGAGCAAGTTCTTTGTCGACAGTCCCTTGTATGTCTCGAGCATGTCGACCAGCGGCTGCTCGGCATCTTCCGGAAGCTCCGGCGGCGGGGGTTCGGTGTCGCCGATTCCGCTCACACCCAAGACGTTGAATACCAGTACCGAATGGTAGGCGGCCACGGCGCGGCCGCTCTCGGAAACAATGTTGGGATGGGGAATATTACATTCGTCGCAGACTGATTGGATGTGGTAAATGACGTCGTTGGCGTATTCTTGCAGCGTGTAGTTGACAGATGATTCGAAGTCCGTCTGCGACCCGTCGTAATCGATGCCCAACCCGCCGCCGACGTCGAGATATTGCAGTCCCACTGCGCCCAAGCGCCGCATCTCCGCGTAGATACGTGCCGCTTCGGTCACAGCGCCTTTCACCTGACGGATGTTCGTGATCTGGCTGCCCAGGTGGAAGTGGACCAGTTCCAGGGTGTCTTCCATCCCGAGCGACTTCAACTGCTCAAGGGCGCGTAACGCCTCAGACACCGTGAGCCCGAACTTCGACCGATACCCGCCCGAAGACTTCCACCGGCCCGACCCGCGGCTCGCCAGCTTCATGCGAATGCCAATGGATGGCCGTACACCGACGCGCTCGCAATGTTTGAGGATCAGATCCAGTTCCGTATACTTTTCGACTACAGGAATGATTTGCCGGCCGATCTTCTTCGCGAGCATCACCATCTCGATGTACTCGTCGTCCTTGAAGCCGTTGCAGATGATCGGCGTCTCGTTGTCCGCCACGGCCAGAACAGCCAGCAGTTCCGGTTTCGACCCGGCCTCCAACCCGAATTGGAACGGCCGCCCGTAACGGACGATTTCTTCCACAACTTGCCGCTGCTGGTTCACCTTAATCGGGTACACCAGCGAGTAGTTGCCCTGATAGTTGTGTTCGCGAATCGAGTCCTGAAACGCCTGGTGCATCTCGCCTAACCGGTGCTTCAGGATTTCGCCAAACCGGATCAAAATAGGCGGGTTAATGCCGCGCAGAACCAGCGTGTCCACTAGATCTTTTAAATCAATACCGCGTGCCGCGTCCTTCGAGGGATGCACCCAAACGTGGCCGTTCGAACCGATCGAAAAGTACCCCTTGCCCCATCTCTCGATGTCGTATGCCTCTGCCGCGTCGGAAACCGTCCAACGCTCAGCAGGCTCCCACGTGGACGGCGTCTCGGCAATCCTTGGTGTCAATGTAGGTTCCATCCTCCTCTCCCCAACCACTGCTCAAAAGATCAGTGTCCTTCTTATTCAAAGATGGGGCAAGTTAAAATCCTGTTGCCGGTCATGCCGAAATCCCCCATTCCCCTACAGAGATTGGGAGATTCCCGGTGCTACAATGAATCCAATTGTTTCCCCGCTTCATCGACCATGGGTGGGGCGAAATTTGTGATGGCGTTGGCCGCTCCCAGACTATATCCGCACGGCGATACTTCTGTGCTCGCGCACATTGGTAATACCCCTTTGCTCAAACTGTCGAAGCTCACGGCGGACCTTCCGGGTGTGAATATCTACGGCAAGGCCGAGTATCTCAATCCCGGCGGCTCCGTGAAGGACCGGCCGGCATTAAACATGATCCTCGACGGGGAGCGGACCGGTAAGCTGAACCGCGAGCGAGTTCTGCTAGACGCCACCAGCGGCAACACGGGCATTGCTTATGCCATGATCGGCGCCGCGAAGGGCTATCGGATTAAGCTGTGCCTGCCACTCAACGCTTCGCCGGAGCGCAAACGAATCCTCAGGGCTTATGGGGCTGAACTGGTTCTTACCGACCCGACCCAGGGCTCCGACGGCGCTATCCGTAAGTGCCACGAAATTTACGAGGCCGACCCAGACCGCTATTTCTACCCAGACCAGTACAGCAATCCCTGTAACTGGAAAGCGCATTTCGAAACGACGGGACCCGAAATAATCGCGCAAACCAGCGGAGCTATCACTCATTTCATCGCCGGCATGGGTACCTCGGGTACCTTCATGGGAGTATCCCGCCGCCTGCACCGCGATGTGCCTGGTGCGAAGTGCTACTCCATGCAGCCTTCAACCGGCTTTCACGGATTGGAAGGGTTGAAGCACATGCCGACGGCAATCGTACCGTCGATCTACGATCCGGAACTGGCCGATGGAAACATCTGGATCGACACGGAAGACGCCTATAAAATGGTTCGGCGGTGCGCTCGTGAGGAAGGAATCCTGATTGGGATTTCCGCCGGAGCGAATATCGTAGCCGCTCGCAAGGTTGGCAAGCGATTGGTCGAACAGGGCGAGCACGGTGTGATTGTGACTGTGCTTTGCGACGGCGCCGACAAATACCTCAGCGAAGAGTTTTGGAATGATCCGGATTGAACCTGACGCCTGGACGGTGATGGTCGACCACGCACGTACGGCCTTCCCCAAGGAGTGTTGCGGGGTAATGCTTGGCAGTGAGGACGCTGACGGGACGCGCGCCGTCTCCGTGGCGATTCCGTGCCGGAACGCTTACGAAGGCGACCAGAAAGACCGCTTCCTCATTGACCCGAAAGATCAGTTGGGCGCGGACCGCAAAGCTCGTGAGATGGGTTTAACGGTTCTGGGCTTTTTCCACTCCCACCCCAACGAAGCGTCGTACTTCTCGGCTACCGATCTGAAGAATTCCTGGCCGTGGTATTCGAACGTCGTTCTCTCGATTCGAGACGGCAAGTTCAGTGAAGCCAAGAGCTTCATCGCAAACGACACGCAGACTGTGGCCGACCCTGAACCCCTTTCCTTTTGAGGCATTTATAACGATGGCAAAAGTTTTGATCCCCACCCCTCTACGTCAGTATGTCGACAAAAAAGACAACGTCCAAATTGGCGGCGCTACCGTCGGCGAAGTCCTGACTTCATTAACGGCGCAGTTCCCGGACCTTCGCAGAAATCTTTATAACGACGAAGGAAAACTCCGCAGTTTCGTCAACATCTACCTGAATGACGAAGACATCCGCTACATGGGCAAGGACGCGACTGAGGTGAAAGACAACGACACTATCACGATCGTGCCCTCCATTGCGGGAGGGAGGTAGCCACCATGTCCGCCGGGACCACGGCACCGCCCGTCACCCTGACCAACGAAGAAGTACTCCGTTATAGCCGCCACCTGATCATGCCCGAGGTCGGCATGGAAGGCCAAGTCAAGCTCAAAGCTGCGAAGATTATCTGTATCGGCACGGGTGGCCTGGGCGCACCGCTGGCCATGTACCTGGCGGCCGCCGGCGTCGGCCGTATCGGCTTGGTGGACTTCGACACGGTCGACGTCACGAACCTGCAACGCCAGATCATTCACGGCACGTCCGACATCGGCCGTAAGAAGCTCGATTCGGCAATCGATACGCTGAAAGAGATCAATCCGCACATTCAGCTCGACCGGTTCGAAGTCGCCCTGAATAGCGAGAACGCCCTCGACATCCTCAAGGACTACGACATTATCATCGACGGCACGGACAACTTCCCAACCCGGTACCTTGTAAACGATGCCTGCGTCCTGCTCGGCAAGGTGAATGTCTACGGATCAATTTTCCGGTTTGAAGGGCAAGCGACCGTCTTCGGTTACCCCGGTGGCCCCTGTTACCGCTGCCTGTACCCCGAACCGCCACCGCCGGGACTAGTTCCGTCCTGCGCCGAAGGCGGCGTGCTCGGCATTCTGCCCGGCATCATCGGCGTGATCCAGGCAACTGAAGCTGTTAAGCTCATCATTGGAAAGGGCGAACCGCTGGTCGGTCGCCTGCTGCTCTACGATGCGCTCGGCATGAAGTTCCGTGAGCTAAAGCTGCGCCGAAACCCCGAGTGCCCCATGTGCGGCGACCATCGCACGATCCACAAGCTTATCGATTATCATCAGTTTTGCGGGATCCCCCAACAGGCTCCCGCTCCGGAGCCAGGTGTGTCTGAAACCGAAATCGAAGTAACTGCCCTCAAGACCAAGATCGATCGGGGCGATGAGTTCGTTCTGGTAGACGTTCGTGAACCCCACGAATTTCAGATTGGGCGTATTCCCGGGTCGCGGCTCATACCGCTGGGTGAATTGCCCAAGAGAATGAACGAGTTGAACGTAGGCGACGAGATCGTGGTCCACTGTAAGAGCGGCATGCGCAGCGCCAAGGCGCAGACTCTACTACAACAGTCGGGGTTCAAGAATGTGAAGAATCTGAAGGGCGGCATCCTCGCCTGGAGCGACAAAGTCGACCCCTCCGTTCCTAAGTACTGATCACTTCTGCGAATCAATCCGGGCGTCGCGACTTGTCCAACGTACTGCCGCGACGTCCGGCATCGTCATTCACCCCTGCCGTGCCCCCTTCGTCGGTCTGTGTTTCCCCTGTATCGGCCGCCCAATCGTCCGGCGGAACGTCTCCAATACCCGTCAGTCCCAACGACGGTTCGGTTGCATCGTAAATCGTAAGGTCATCAATACCACCGGACCCACTTTGGATGGCTTCCTCCTCCAATACGGACGGTCCGGGTGACGGCCCGTCTGCCAGTGCGCCGGCATCGCCGGTCGGAAATCCGCTGTTCGCGGCTGGGATATTGGCTTTGTTTCCCGATCTGACACCTGAGCCGCCGCGGCTGACAGTCTCTGACGGATTGGCTTCCAGGTCCCCGGTGTCCGCGCGGTCGCCCCGTTTGACGCCCCCATCGTTCGGGCCGCAATACATCGAATACGGTCGTTCGTCGTACATGCCCGGATCTAAAGCACGCTCCAAGCCAATCGGCTAACCCACTCAAAACAAACGCGCCGGACAGGAAGCATAACCTGTCCGGCGCGCGAAGAATTTGCCTGACCTAACGAACGGGCTCCTTGATATCGTCCAACCAGTCGGGCCGCTTCAGCACATCGCGTGGTCTGGGGCCGTCCGGTGGTCCGATGATTCCGTCGTATTGCATTTTGTCGAGAATCCGGGCCGCACGGCCATACCCGAGGCGGAGCCGCCGCTGTAATACAGACGTGGAGGCTTTGCCTACCTCGCAGATCACGCGCACGGCATCGTCATAGGCCGGATCGTTGAAATCGGCGAAATCGTCCTCTTCCCCTTCTTCCTTATCATCGGGCGGCGTGAGGAGATAGCTCTGGTCGTAGTCGGGCCGGGCCTGATCTTTCCAGAACTCGGTGACCTGCGAAATCTCCCCTTCGCTGACGTAAGCAGCATGCACGCGGACCAAACGGGCCGAACCCGGAGGTAGAAAGAGCATGTCACCCTTACCTAGCAGGTGTTCGGCGCCCATCACGTCGAGGATGGTCCGCGAGTCCACACGAGTGGCCACACGGAACGAGATGCGGGCCGGGAAATTGGCTTTGATCAGTCCGGTGATGACGTCGACCGAAGGCCGCTGTGTCGCGACCACCAGGTGCATACCGACCGCACGCGCCATTTGCGCCAAACGAGTAATGGATTCTTCTACATTCTGTCGCTCGATCATCATCAGGTCGGCCAACTCGTCAATCACGATCAGGATGTACGACAGCGGCTGCAACTCGTCTTCCAGCGGAGCGCCATCGTCGAAGAGCGATCGCGGCGCTTGCGCCTTCTGTTTGACCTTTTTGTTGAACTGATCGATGTTGCGAACCCCAACAGAAGCGAGCAACTTGAGCCGGCGCTCCATCTCGAGCACCGCATTTCGAAGCGCGTTGGTCGCCTTCCGCGGATCAGTTACTACAGGTGTAAGAAGATGTGGGATGTCTTCGTACAGCCCCATTTCCACCCGCTTCGGGTCGATCAGGATCATACGGACGTCTTGTGGCGACGCTTTGTAGATCACCGACATGATCAGCGAGTTGAGCATGACGCTCTTACCTGAGCCGGTCGATCCGGCGATTAGCAGGTGGGGCATCGCCTCCAGGGGGGCCACCTTGATCCGGCCGCTGATGTCCTTGCCGAGCGCGATGGTCAACTTCGAGGGCGAGTTGTTGAACTCGTCGGACTCGAGAATCTGGCGCAGGCCGATGACCTCGCGCCGGGAATTCGGCACTTCGATACCGACGGTCGGCTTGCCGGGGATTCGCTCGATCAGGATCGACTCGGCTTGGAGCCCCAGGCACAAGTCCTCGGTGAGCGTCGTGATGCGGCTGTACTTGATGCCGGCTTCGGGCTTGAACTCGAAGGTGGTTACGACAGGACCGGGGTTGATCTGGGTGACGTTTCCTAAGACGTTGAATTCCTGGAACTTTTCCTTAATCCGAACCGCCGTTTCCTTGAGTTCTTGCGCGTCGTAGGGACTCTTTGCTTCGGGTTCGTTCAGGAGAGTGGTGGAGGGGAGTTTGAAGGTGAGGGGGAGACGTCTAGGGGGAGGAGCCTCGAACTCCGAATGCAAAACGGTACGCACCGTTTCTGTTTCTTCCTCCCATGGAGGACGGCTGCTGATGCTCGTCGGCTGAGGCGGCGTGTACTCTACGACCGGCGGATCCGGGTCCGCTTCCGGCTCAGGATCTGGCTCGACCAAGGCCGTTGGAGCCAGAGGCGCATACTGGATTGAATGTGCACTCGGCGCCGGTACCGGAACGGGACCCGGCGGGACATCGTCAAGCGTGCGGATCGGGATCTCGTAACCGCCGCTTTCGGTATAAACCTCCGAGCGACGCCGTGTCATCGGTGTTGGCTGGACGAAGTCCTCGGTTTCATCCTCCGGTTCCCCTTCGTCGGCCGGACGTCTGGATTTGCGGAACGAACCCAGCCAGGAGAACCACCGCCGCTGGACCGGCTCAAACAACGCAAGCGGGTTCTGCATCCAATTGGGAAGATGATAGAGGGAGAAACTCGACAGCAGGTATAACGACAGAAGTAGAACCGTAGTCGTCAACAGGACCGAACCGGCCAGATTCAGCCGATACAATAGCAACTGCGCTAAGAGACCACCCACCAGCCCACCGGGAGCGATCGAATCCTCAAACAGCCGCCAGTCCGGACCGAGTCCAAACAAAGCGCTTACGCTCAGCCAAAAGATGATTACCCCGGCGACTTTAGCCCACTGCGCTTCCATCTCGTTCGACCGAATCCAGTTCCAGGCCAAGCCGAGCAGGAAAGCGGGAATCGCGAAGGCAGCCAAACCGAACGCCTGGAACGCAAAATCGGCAAAATGCGCTCCCATTGAACCGACCAGGTTGCGCGCCTGCACGTCGGCTGTGGCGGTATTCCATGACGGATCTTGAGGATAGTAGGAAATGAGCGCGAGCGTGGTGAAGATGGCTCCGAACAGCCACACGATCCCCACAGCTTCGTTGAGGCGCTTCAACGGGGTGGGACCTAGAATGTTCATTCCGTCGGGTAACGGAGAATAGCCAGAGCGAATATGATTATACCAAAGGCGATGCGATAATAGACGAACACTTTCAGGCTGGCAGTCCGTAAGTAGCGCATCAGAAAGGCGATAGCCGCCAGACCGCTGATCGCTGAAAGTGCAATTCCCAACACAAAGGGCATCAGCATGTCACTCGGAATGCCGCCCGCCTTCCGAAGGTCAAGGAATGCCTTGGCGCCCGCAGCCAAAATGGCGGGCGTGGACAGGAGAAAGGAAAACCGCGCCGCCGCCGCGCGTTCCAGATTACAAGCCAAGCCCGTCGTAATGGTGATGCCGGAGCGCGACGTGCCGGGAATAATGGCGAGGGCCTGTCCAAATCCGATGAAGATCGCATCGCGCAGACTGACGTTATCGATGCTCTTGTGCTGCTTCGACGTGTAGTCCGCAATGCCCATCAGAACTCCGACCACCACCAGCATGGTGGCAATGATGAAAGGCGACCGCAGCACCGTCTCCGCTTGATGCTTGAACATATATCCGAAGAACCCGATGGGCAGCGAGGCGATCGCCAGCCACCACAGCAGCATCCGGTTGCGTTTGAGTTCGGGATCGTGGCCGAAGTGGAACCCAAACCCTTGCGCAATTACTTGCATCCAGTCTCTAAAGAAATAGACGATAACGGCGATTAAAGTACCGAGGTGTAGTGCGATGTCAAAAGCCAGTCCCTGATCCTTCCAACCCAAAAGCCACGGAGCTAGCGCGAGGTGGGCGGAACTGGAAATCGGCAAAAACTCCGTAAACCCTTGTATGACAGCAAGTACGATAACCTGAAGCAAAGACATAAAGTAAGGATGAAATATAGTAGCAAGCCGGCTGGAGGGTTGTCGTCATCCTCTCGGGCGCAGAAGGACGTATGCGGAACACGCGCATCGTAGCAACGCTCGGTCCAGCCACCGAAGACCGTGAAACGATCAGGCATCTGATCAAGGCTGGGGTAGATGTCTTCCGGGTAAACGCCTCGCACGGCACCGTCGATCAGCACACCCACCGGATTCGTATCGTTCGCGAAGTGGCGGGCGAGGAGAATGGCGAAGTGGGCATCCTCTTGGACTTGCAGGGTCCGAAGATCCGTCTCGGCACCTTTGAAGGGGGCGGTTGCACGCTTGAGGCCGGGCAGACCTTCTCCATCACCACCGAGGAAATTGTAGGAAACTGCGACCACGCATCCACGGGCTACGCCGACTTCGCCAAAGATGTGAAGTCCGGTGACCGCGTTCTACTGAACGACGGCGCGGTGGAGCTACGGGTGGAAAGGTCTGACGGTACGTCTGCCTTTTGTAAAGTTATCCGTGGCGGCTACGTAGGCGATCGCAAGGGGATCAACCTGCCTGGGGTTGCGGTTAGCACGCCTGCGCTCACGAAGAAAGACAAGGCCGACCTGCGAACCACGCTCGCCGCCGGCATCGATATGGTGGCGCTTTCGTTTGTCCGCCGGCGGGACGATCTGCTGCGGCTCCGCCACTTTTTGGAAGAACTGGAATCGACGATTCCGATTATCGCCAAGATTGAGAAGCCGGAAGCATGGGACCGGCTGGACGAAATTCTCGAAGAAGCGGATGGGGTGATGGTCGCACGCGGCGATCTCGGCGTTGAGATGGCGCTCGAAAAGGTTCCGTTTATTCAAAAGCGCATCATCGAGCGCGCCCGCGAACGGGGGCGATTCGTGATTACGGCGACCCAGATGCTCGAATCGATGATCGAGAATGCCGTGCCGACTCGGGCGGAAGTGTCCGACGTTGCCAACGCTATTTACGACGGAACGGACGCCGTGATGCTGTCCGCTGAAACCTCGGTTGGCCAGTTTCCGGTAGAGGCGGTGGCGATGATGGCCCGCATCGCCGAAGAGGCGGAGGCCAGTTCGCGCTGGCACCGGAGCATCAATCTTTCACCCACCGGAAAGGTGAAGCACTCGGAAATCATCGCCGATGCCGCTTATCACGCGGCCCGAACGTTGGGCGCGCGGTGCATCGTCGTGTTTACGAAGACGGGTACCAGCGCCCGGATGGTGGCCCGATACCGCCCGCCGGTGCCAATCATCGCGTTTACCGGGACCATAGCGGTTGCGCGCCGGCTCAAAGTGATTTACGGAACGCACGGCCTGGTGGCTCCCGACGCGACGAGCACCGACGAGATGCTCGCTCAAATGGACCGGTGCCTGCTCGAACTCGGTTGGGTACAGCCGGGAGACAGTGTCGTATTCGTAGCGGGACAACCGATCGGCATTCCCGGAACCACGAACATGATGCGCCTCCAGGTGATCAACTAAGACGGCCGCACGGCGAAATCGGTCCACCGAAAAAAGTCATTCACACACAATTGAAAAAGCCGCGGAAAAATTTTTAGTCCATTTAGGTCAGTTGGTTACGGCGCATTCGCAGTCGGGAATATGTCTCCGCCGAGACGGGTTTGCCCGGCGTACGCTTTATTTTGTAGGCGTATGCGGAAGTCTGACTTAGCTATTCGTCTTGCTCGCAACAGCCGGTTATCGCCCGCTCAGGCGGCCGACCAGCTCGATCGCGTAGTTCACGACATTCTCACCAATCTCAGGGAGGGGAAGGTGGCCTCTCTGCCGGGTCTGGGACGGTTTCTGCCAGATGAGAAGTCGGGACTCCAATTTGAAAAAGCGGTAAAGCCGGTGAAGGCAAAGCGGGGGTAAGACATGCCGCTGGTGAAACCTACCTGGGCGTCGACCCATGAACTCTCAAGACTCATCAAGCAGTGCCTCAGCGAGGGCCTCTGCGTTGAGATTGAAGGCCTCGGCGCCTTCCGTCCGGACGGGGACGGAGGTTACGACTTCAAGCCGTTTAACCGGCCACAGGTCTTTATTGCCTACGTTGTTGAGGATACTTCCGAGGTCGACCGTTTATGTTTCGACCTTGAGGCTCGCGGATTCGATCCCTGGATCGACC
This sequence comes from Bryobacterales bacterium, assembly GCA_020846745.1. Classification (GTDB taxonomy): domain Bacteria; phylum Acidobacteriota; class Terriglobia; order Bryobacterales; family Bryobacteraceae; genus JADLDI01. The sequence goes on from JADLDI010000032.1 coordinate 314,204, forward strand.
GGCGGCGGCTCATGCCTGGCCAAAACTGGCCTCGCGCCATTCAGCGCGCCATCGAATTGTCCGATTATTTCATCGCCTGCTTCAGCCACAACAGCGTTTCAAAGCGTGGCAACTTTCAGGCGGAACTGCGCTATGCGCTCGACTGCGCGTCTTCGATTCCACCCGACGATATTTTCTTCATTCCGGTTCGGTTGGACGTTTGCTCGATTCCGACGGTCGTCTCCCGATCCATCCAATACCTCGACTTGTTTCCGGACTGGGACAAGGGAATCGACCGGATCGTCGCGATGGCACGGAAGCAGCAGCGCCGGCGAGCCCGCCAGCCGAAAGCGGCGTGACGCGTTAGCTCTTGCCGCCGGCTCCGATCTTTTTCTTGATCTCGGCCGCGCGCTTATGATCGGGGGCGTTCTCAAGAAACGCCTTGTACGCCTCCGTCGCCTCCTTCTTCTGCCCGAGTTTCTCGCGCGCCTCGCCCAGGCGCAGGTACGCGTCCGCATAGCCCGGGTTCCACTTGATTGCCTCCTCAAACCGGCCGGCAGCCGCCTTAAAGCTGCCCCTCTTAAAGTAAAAGTTGCCGATGTTCAGTTCTTTCTGCGCCTGCAGCGGGTTGAAGGAGTATTCCTTCGTTTTGAGGTTTTCATCTTCTTCGGGAGGCTCAACGGGCGCCGGTGGTTGCTGCTCCTGCTGTTTCTGAGCGGCTTTTGCTTTCTGCTCCTCAGCCGCTTGAACAGGGCGCAAAAGCGCCATGTGCACCCCAGCCGAAAGAGCCAGCATCCACAGGCCCCGTGTCACAATTGAAGTATAGCGCTGTGCGGCAACCCTCCCTGGAGCTTCGCGAGAAAGCTTCCCAACTTCCGCTTCATCCTGGGGTATACCTCTATAAGGACCCTCACGGGACCGTTCTATACGTTGGTAAAGCAAAAAGTTTACGAAACCGGGTTCGCAGCTACTTCAATGAAGACCGCCTCGCCGACTCCCGCACCGGCACGCTGATCTGTGAGGCTTCGGATATCGACTACATCCTGGTCGATAACGAAAAAGAGGCGCTTGCCCTCGAAAACAATCTCATCAAGCAGTACAAGCCGCGGTTCAATGTCCTTCTCCGCGACGATAAGACCTATCCGTACATCAAGTTAACCAATGAGAAGTACCCCCGGGTGTACGTCACCCGCCGGCTGACGAAAGGCGGCGCCTACTACGGTCCGTACTTCCCCGGCAACCTGGCGCACCGGCTCGTAGACCTGATTCACCGCCATTTCAAAATCCCGTCCTGCAAGGTCGACTTCGACCGGACTCATACCCAACCCTGCCTTGAGTACCACATCCATCGCTGCCATGGTCCGTGCGTGCCTGATCTGACCACTCCGGAGGAGTACGCCGGCGCTGTTCGTGACGTCCGTATGTTCCTGGAAGGCCGGAATCGGGAGCTCGCCTCGCAGCTTCGGCACCGGATCGCTCAGGCCGCGGAAGAGCTGCGCTTCGAAAAGGCCGCCGCACTTCGCGACCTGCTCACCACGGTTGAGGAGGTGGAAGACCGCCAGAAGATGGCGGCGGCCTCCGGCGATAACACCGACATTCTCGGTGTCTGCGCGGAACCGCCGCTGGTGGCAGCCAACCTGTTCCACCTGCGCAACGGTAAGATCGTCGACCGGCGCGAATTCTTCTGGGAAGACCAAGACGACTTCGACCTGCCCACATTTACGGACGCGCTGCTGAAGCAGCTCTACCTGGACGCGCATTACATCCCCGATCACATCCACGTTCCGGCAGATTTCGACGATCGTGAGCTATTAGAGGACCTGTTTTCCGACAAACGTGGGAAACGAACCCATATCCACACTCCTCAGCGTGGGGAGAAGAAGGCGCTGCTCGACCTGGTAGAGACCAACGCCAAGCACTCCTTCGAACAGCGATTCCGCATCATGAAACCGTCGTCGGAGGCGATCAAGCAAGCCCTGCAGGACGCTTTGAACCTCGACAGTCCGCCCAACCGGATCGAGTGCTTCGACATCTCCCACATTCAGGGTACGGACAAAGTCGCTTCGATGGTGGTTTGGGAAAACGGCCGCATGAAGAAGAGCGACTACCGCAAGTTCATCATCCGGACCGTTGAAGGGAACGACGACTTCGCATCGATGCGCGAGGTGGTTACGCGCCGGTACTCGCGCCTGAAAGAGCAAAACGAACCCAATCCATCGCTGGTGCTCGTCGACGGCGGACTGGGACAATTGCATGCGGCTGCAGAAGCTCTGGAAGCGATCGGCCTCGCCACCCAGCCCCTTGCCTCAATTGCTAAGCGGGAAGAGATCATCTACGTCTACGGCCAGGAAAGCGAACCCGTTGTCCTCGATCGTTACTCGCCGGTGCTCCACCTGGTACAGACAATCCGGGACGAAGCGCACCGGTTCGCAGTCACCTTCCACCGCCAACGCCGCGGCGCCGCCCGCCTGACCAGTGAACTGTCACAAGTTCCGGGTGTCGGTCCCAAGACGGTGCGGAAGTTGCTGCGGGAGGTCGGGAGTCTGGAAGATGTGCGGAATTCGGATGAGAGCCGCCTGGCTCAGGTGGTCGGTCCGGCGACGGCGCGGAAGGTTTACGCCTACTTTCACCCCGAGCCCAGTACCGAACCATTTCCGATACTTAATTAGCTGCTGGGTCTTTCCATCCGCAACTCCCCCAGGTACACTACGCCAAAGGGGCAATAACGATGGCATACAAATCCTATCCCACAACTGCGGTTGAGGCCTTGGTCAAAGAGTACAAGACGCTGGCCGAGGCGGTGAAAAAGGCATCTCTCCTGAAGAAGAAGGAAGCCGAAAAGGCTCTGGATGCTAAGGGCCTTCAGATCAAGGCTCGCCTGAAGCAGGACATTGACGGCGTGCGGGCCAATTTCAACCTGCATAGCACCGCAATGGAGAATCGGAAAACGGCCGCGGACCAGGCTCTCCGGACCGCCAAAGAGGCTTATGAAGCCTGCCAAAGGACTCCGACGCAAACCGAGAAGAACAAGATCGCCGAGGCCCTGAACAAAGCCACCATTCTCCTGGAAGAAGCGACGGAAGACGCCGCCGCGTATGGGAAGGCGTGGTTCGAGTTGCGGGCGTACAATCCGGCGGGCAACGGTGTCGATAAGAAGTACTGTGAGGAGTTTATGGGGCTGCGCGCCAAACTGATGGCGGATGGAAAGCCCTTAACGCTCAAGCAGGATCAGATCAAGCAAGATCTGGTTCAGATTGAGACCATTACGCGACAGTTTGCGGCCGCGGCCATCAGCAATTTGAGCGAGGCGCGCGCGCATGCGAAGGACCTGGTTACCCGGCTGGAAGACATGCTGAAGAACATTAAGGATGTGAAGAGTTTCGGGGAAGGAACTTTTCGCTCCAATGTTGCGACAATGACGGCTTCACCAACGAATAAGTCGTTGAAGAAAACCGACATGCCCACGGTGGAAAGCGCCTACAAGAACATGGTTACGATCGTGAACATGTGGAAGGCCAAGACGAAAACCATGAAGGATGCCCTGGAGAAGGGCAGAAGCAACTTCAGCGCAACGGAGTTGAAGGACGGGCAGATTCAGAAGTCTTTGCTAGACGCTGCGTTGGTGGTGAGCGACGCGGAGACGCTGGTGAAATACGGGGCGCAGCAACTGCCAATCGCGGCCGAGAATCTGAAGAAGACCCACGAGCGGTTCAAGTAGCAGGCGAGTCTCGAGGCCGTTTCGCGTGTTAGTTAATCCAGATTGCGCTTCCGGCGGTTGGGTGCGCCGGCCGGATCGCTGACGCTCCCGCTCCGAGTGGGGCGGCAGCGGTTGGAAGAGATGGTGGCGGCACGGTTTCAACGCGCAACGTCTGTGTAGAACTTTTCGTAGCGCGGGATGATGAGATTTGTGCAGAAGCGCGCGCGGGCGGTGTCGCGGGCGGCTCGCGACATTCGGGCGCGGAGGGTTTGGCGCGACAGCAGGTCCAGCACTCTGGCGGCTTGGGCCTCGACATCTCCTACGGGCTCGAGAAAGCCGTCCAAGCCGTTCGACACCAATTCGCCCACGCCGCCGGTTTGGGTGGCTACGGGGACTACGCCGCAGGCCATGGCTTCGAGGGCCGCGAGGCCGAAGGCTTCGTGTTCGCTGGGCAAGAGCAGGATGTCGGTTTGGGGCAGCAGTTCGTCGATGCGGTCCTGCTTGCCGAGGAAGCGGCAGTGGGAGCCGATTTTGAGATCGTGGGCGAGCCGTTCGGCGGGGCCGCGTTCGGGACCGTCGCCGACCATCCACAGCTCGACATCCTGTTCGTGCAGGACACGATGGAGGATGCGCACACAATCGAGGGGGCGTTTCACGGGGCGGAAGTTTGAGATGTGCACCAGGCGCGGGCGGTCCGCATGGGGGCGCGGGGCGGGCTTGTATAAGTCGCAATTGACGAAGTTGTGGATGGTCTCGATCGGCTTTTGGACGCCGAAGACCTCGCGGGTGCGCACGTTGAGGTAATCGCTGACGGTGGTGACGCCGTCGGAGGACTCGATGGAGAATTTGGTGATTTCGAAGTAGGAAGGCTCAACGCCCACCAGGGTGATGTCGGTGCCGTGGAGGGTGGTGATGAAGGGGAGCCGGCGGGTGGCGGCGGTCATCTGCCTGGCGAGCAGGGCGGAGATCGAATGCGGAATCGCGTAGTGGACGTGCAGCACGTCCAAATCGTAAGTAGCGGCCACGTCGGCCATACGCGCGGCGAGGGCGAGGCAATAGGGCGGATAGGCGAACAGCGGATAGTTGGTGACGTCGACTTCGTGATAGTGGACGCGGTCGAGATTGGTGCGCAGGCGGATGGGGTGGGCGTAGCTGATGAAGTGGATCTCGTGCCCGCGGAGAGCGAGTTCCATGCCGAGTTCAGTGGCGACAATGCCGCTGCCGCCGTAGGTGGGGTAGCAAGTAATACCGATTTTCATCTGGGTTCGAGGAAGAGTTCGCCGTAGCCGATCTGCCCGTGGATGTTTTCGGCCGGATGGGGTACGTCGCCGCCGCCGAACCAGACGCGCCAGCGGCCGCCGGGTCCGGGCAGAACCGTAGCATCGCAGACCACCTTCTCATCCCACGGCTGTTCGCCTTTGATGACGGCGTTTTCGGAGTAGCGCTGCCACTTGACACCGTCGGTGGACCAGGCGAGCCCCATACGGCGATACTCCTGGCGGTCGCGCCCCGTGTAGAGCATCCACCAGCGGCCGTGCTGGGTCCAGACGGCGGGCTCGCCCAAGCCGTTCTCGTCGAACGTGCCGACGCCGCCCAATTCGAGGATGGGGTTGGTGCGGAGCTTCCACCAGTGGACGCCATCCGACGACCGGGCCATGCCGAGGCGCTGGCGGCGAGCGCGATCCTGCCCCAGGTAGAAGAGGAACAGCTCGCCACCGGCTTCGATGACATAAGGGTCGGCGACGCCGCGCTCGTCCCAACTGCCGCGGGGCCCGAGATCGACCACGGGGAGCGGGTGCTTGGTCCAGGCGTTGCCATCGCGCGAGCGGGCCAGTCCGATACGGGGTGTCGAGCCGGCCTGATACCAGTAGAGGAACTCGGTATCGCGGTAGACGACCGAGCCGTTGGCGGCGATGTAGTCGCCTTCCCAGGGACGGTTTGGCGAGAGCACACGTTGGCGCGACTGCCAGTCGAAACCGTTTTGCGAAGTGGCGACGCCGGTGTGCCAGGTTCTGCCGTCGTAGGCGGAGTAGAGGTTGAGCAGTTGCCCGCTCCGTTCGATGACGGAAGGGTTGAGGACATCGACGGCTTGCCAACCATCGGCGCGAGCCATCACCGGTTCAGGCCGCGCTTCCCAACGTACGTTGACATCGGTGAACTTGCCCGCGGGCGGGGGCAGGCGGAAATCGTCGTACCGTCCGCAGGCGACGATTGTTGCCAATGCCAATAGGGCGAGAGACGCAGCGAACTTCATGCGGGCACCCTGATCTCGATGCGTGTTCCGGACAGGGCGATGCTGCCGCCCGCGGCCGTTGCGCGGCTCTGAATACTTTCGGGAACGGCGTCGGGCGGGATGCCTTTACCGTTGTCTTCCACAATGGCCAGCCACGCTAACCCTTCCAGCCGCACCACAGTGAGCACAGCGGTTGCGTCCGAGTGTTTGTGGACGTTGTGCAGGGCTTCAGCGATGATGGGCTTCAATACTTCGGGCGCCTGATCGTCGATATGCGCTTCGATGTGCAGTCCCGACTCGCGCCGGAACCGCTCGACGAGGGCGCTCCAGGAATGGCCGCCGATGTCCTGGCCCCTGAGCTTGGCCAGGAATCCGCGCATTTCCGCGAGCCGCGCCTCGCACAACTGGTCGAGTTGAATAGCCTCCTGCAAGGCAGCCTCGTCGCCGCGCTCGATCAACCGGCGCAGAACGTGCAGGCGCATGCGCAGGACGGCAAAGGCCTGCAGCGGTCCATCATGGAAATCCGCCGCGATCCGGGCGCGCTCGGATTGCGGGTCCATCTTAGCGGCGGTAGAGGTAAAGCGTGTGCGACCGGCCTTCGCCGTCGTCGTCAATGGTTTCGATCTTGTCGGGCGTCCATCCGGCCACCTCGAAATCGTGACATACGACGCGAGTGCCTTTCTTCAACTGCTTTTCGAGAATCGGCCGCATCTTCTCGTTGGAACTAGGGAGAAGGTAGATGGTGAGCATGTCGGCGGAGGAGTAGTCCTGCTTCATGACGTCGCCGTGGATGATGCGGGCTTTGGATTCGAGGTTCATCCGCTTGATGCGGTCGGTACTCTGCTTGTAGAGGTCGGAGTCGAGCTCAACGCCGGTGGCGTCGGCGCCGAACTTCTTGGCGGCCATGATGACAAGGCGGCCGTCGCCGCTGCCGAGGTCGAACATCTTCTCGCCGGATTTCAAGCCGCCCAGCAGCAGCATCTTCTCGACAACGCTTTCGGGAGTCGGGTAGTAGGGCGCCAGCTTTTCAGCCTGCTGCGCCTGCTGGCCAGCTAGCGATAACGGGATCGCAAACAGGAAGCTACGCCGGTTCATCATTAGTGATCGTCCAGTACCTACGCCTCAGTGTATAGCACTATGCTGGGAAAGTGGTTCCGGTTGCGCTGACAATCGCCGGGTCGGACCCCTCGGGCGGGGCCGGCATCCAGGCGGATCTCAAAACCTTTCATCGATTTAGCGTATATGGAGAGGCGGTCATCACACTGGTGACGGTTCAGAATACGCGGCGTGTGTCGCGCGTCGAAATCGTCGACCCGCAACTGGTGGCGGAGCAAATGGATGCCGTGCTGGAGGACATTCCTCCGCATGCGGCGAAGACGGGCGCTCTTGGCAACTCCGCGGTCATCGAAGCTGTGGCCGGCCGCGCCGCGGCGTTCCGGTTCCCGCTGGTGGTGGATCCGGTGATGATCAGCAAGCATGGCGCCCCGTTGATCGCGCCCGAGGCGGCTTCGGCGCTGAAGGAGTTGTTGCTGCCCCGCTGCGCACTGATCACGCCTAACGTACCGGAGGCCGAGGCCCTGAGCGGGATCATGGTGGACAGTATCGATTCAGCCCGCGCCGCCGGGGAAGCAATACTCGCACTGGGCGCCCGCGCCGTGCTCATCAAGGGCGGCCATATGCAGGGCGGGGAAGCGGTGGACCTGCTGGTGACCCCTACGGGCAGCCGCATCTATACCGCACCGCGCATCGACACGCGGCACACTCACGGGACGGGGTGTACATACTCGGCGGCGATCACGGCCGAACTAGCGAAGGGGACGGAGCTGTTTGACGCCGTTGGACACGCCAAGCAGTTTCTCACGCGGGCCATTGAGAGCAATCCCGGGTTGGGCGCCGGGTGCGGTCCGGTGAACCACTTTGCGATTTAGAGGGCGGCGGACGCGTCGCCGCAACACATCATTTCGTCTTCGTCGCCGCGGTCGCCGATGATGGAACCGAGCGGGAACTCGGAGCGCGGAGCGGGGCCGGTGTGCGCCACAATCCGGCGGCCGGCGGCGACGAGAAAATCGGGCGCAAATTCCTCGAGGCGGTGGAGGACAGGCTCGGCTTGCAGGGCAAGGTGGGTATTGGCGAACTCAACGGCGGCCTCGGCGGCGACGACGGCCTGGGCCGGTTCATCGGCGGAGAGGGCCCGCGCCTGTTTGAGCTTCAGGAACGAGAGGAAGCCGAGTTGGATGGCGAGGTGGTCCGGGGCCTCTTCGACGCGCGGCTCGTAGCCAAAGGCTTCATAGTAGGCGGACAGTTCCGACATAAGATAGCCCAGTTGCACGCCGCCCTGATAGGTGACCTCGCGGACCGGGACGGTGCCGGCCGGACCGAACAGGGCAAAGTGGAGACCATCGGTGAATTGTTCGAGCGCGGCCTCTCCCATCGCGCGCAGTTCCGGGTCTGTAACCGCATCGATCACGGCGGACAGGTTTGCGCGCCATTGGCCGCCGGGATACTCGAACAGCAGTCCGAGCAGCCGCCACTCGGCGGCCTCGGACAGGAGTTTCGTCACTTGAACATCCATCACTCGCCTCCCCGGCGCGACAGCGGAACCCAGCCGGAACGCATCTTCCGGGCTCCGGCTTCCTGCTGCGAGCCTTGCCAGACGGCGAAGGCGATGTGGGTGCGTTGGTTGACGCCGAGGCCATCGGGCAGTTTGCGGCTGATGACGACGGACCAATGGTCGGTCTTGTGCGTGCCCTTGCCTTTGGCGCCGAGCGACGGACCGGGCGAAAGGGTGCCGGGGCCGTGGGCAACCAAGTCCTCGACGGGTGTGGCGCGCGGGCCGCTGCGGATGTTACCGAGGGTGCGGGCGGGGGCGTAGCGGGCGGCCATTTCCTTTTGAGCGGGAGAACCCGGCTCGAGCGCTTTCGACTGGAAGGGATAGTGGTCGACGGTAGCGTTGGGATAGAGGTCCTGTATAGTGTCGCCACGTCCATCGACGGAGGCTTGCCAGTCGGCGCGCCAATAGGTGACTTGGACAGGCTTGCCGTCCTGACCCATTTGGGGCTCAGGGAGGTCCTTTTCAACCTTTTCGGGGATTTGGATGGCGCAGGCGTCCACCATTTTGGCGGGACCGGGGGTGTCGCTCTTGGAGGCGTCGGCCCACTCCAGGCGGAAGGCGATTTCACTTCCATTGGTAAGGGAGCGAACGGCCACTTCGCCGGTAGAGGCGGTCATGAGGCGGGGCTCCACCTGGTCTTGCGGAAGGAGCTTGGTGTGGAACTCGGGTGCACGGTCCCAAGCGGCATCGTCGGCGGTGGCGGGCAATTTCGCGGTTTGGGTCGCCACCACCTCGTTGGCCAGCTTCGGCCCTTTGCTGCAAGCGGCGGCCAGCACCAGCACGGCAATTAAGGCTTTGCGCATTTCTTTACTCCTCCATTAGGGGCAGTTGATCCGAACCAGCTGGTTCTTGGCATCCAAGGCGGGCCGAATATGGACCGGTTCCTTTAACGGCACGCGGACCACCTCAGTGCCTTTGTCGTCGGCGCCGGTGACGGTGTCGCCCTGGCGGCGGAAGCGCGAGACGACCATCTCGGTGGAGCCGAACATGCAGAGCAGGCCGGCGAGGTCGGCGTCGTTCATGGCGTTGCGATAGGTCTTCATCGCCTGTCCGGCGCCGGCGCCGAACAGTTGACGGTTGAACGAGACGGGCGCGTGGATGGGCGGGATGTAGTAGATGTTGGGTTCGAGGCCGAACTGCGGGAACAGCGGCAGGGCGACCTTTTTGATGTGAACGAGATAATCGAGGGGATTATCGGGGCGGGCTTTCTCGGGTTTCGAGAGGAAGCCGGCGAGGCGGATCTTGCCGATACAGTTGACGAAGCACTGGGGTTGGATGCCCTGCTCGATTTTGGGGAAGCAGGCGATGCATTTTTCCGAGGTGCCCGTCATGGGATTGAAGAAGACCTTCTTGTAGGGGCAGCCTTTGACGCATTCCTGGTAGCCGCGGCAGCGGCCCTGGTCGACGAGCACGATGCCGTCTTCGGGGCGCTTGTAGATCGACCCGCGCGGGCACGAGGCGAGGCAGGCCGGATAGGTGCAGTGGTTGCAGATGCGCGCCAGGTAGAAGAACCAATTCATGTGGGGCAGCGATAGGAAAGCGCCGTGATCCACTTCGTTGGCGCAATCGTCCTCGCCGACGTTGGGGTAGGCGTAGTCTCGCTGTTCCGGGCGCCAGCCGAGCACGCGTTCGCCGGCGGGTGCGGATTCGAAGATGGTCTGGCCGGCGTACTGGTTGCCGTTCCAGTTCTGGCCGTCGAGCATTTCGAGCAGTTTCAGGTCGTAGGCAAGCGGATAGGAGCCGTAAGGCTTCGTTTCCACGTTATTCCAGAGCATGTACTCCTGGCCTTTGCCGGAGGTCCAGGTAGTTTTGCAGGCGAGCGTACAGGTTTGGCACGCGATGCATTTGTTGGTATCGAAGACGGCGGCGAATTGCCGCTCGGGCCGGGCCTCGGGATACCAGTAGGACATTTCCCGGCCCAGTTGCCAGTTATATACGCGGGCCATTAGGCTTTCTCCTCTTTGTTTTCGATAAATCCGCCCGCCAGATAGCGCTTCATAGCGGCGGATTCGTACTTGGGCCGGATGCCCATGGCGGCGGGGCGCCAGAGTCCTTTGCCTTCGAGGCCGCCGGATTCGGCCTTCGAGATCTTGACGAACGCTTCGCGCGGAGCGCCGGTGGGGCAATGGATGTCGGGCTCAAAGCCTTTGCGCAAACCTTGGCCGAACATGGCCTTGTGGATGAGCGAATCGGTCATCCAGGTAGGCTTAAGCCAACCGCGCGTGGCCGATTGATGCGACCCGGAGCGGAACATCGCCTGGTAGCCGCTGCGCGGGTTTTTCGCCAAACCGTCTTTGCGGGCTTTCTGGCCTTCTACCGATCCAGGCGTGGCGGTGTACATGTTGAACCACATACGGGTGACGCCGCGGGGCGTGCCGGGATAGTAGCGGGCGCGGCAGAGCAGGCGGGCGAACTCCATGTTGCGCTTGTCCTTTTGCCAGCCGCGGAAGGGACGGTCTTCGGGATCGGGGTCGATCCAGACATAATCGCCGTCTTCCACACCGAGTTCCTTGGCGTCGTTAGGATTGATGTCGACGTAGCCTTCGGTGACGAAGGGGCTGCGCTTGTCCTGGCGGTAGAGGTCGCCGAAGGGGCCGAACAGGACCGCAATCATGTCGGTGTCGATGGGCGTGGTGTGCGAACCGTGGCGGTACTTGGGCGTGTGGAAGATGAACTTGAACCCGTCTTTCATCAGCGGATGCCTGGTCTGCTTGGTTTCCGCCCAGCTCAGGACGACGTTGCGGCCGCAGCGTGTTTCGCACGACAGGTCGTCGCGCTTGACGCCGTACTTCTCCGGACCGTCGGGCCGCAGCGCTTCGTGCTTGGCGGAGACGATCACGTTCGGTTCATAGAAGGTGGAATCGACGGGTTCGCGATGGACGGGCAGGTTCTCGCCGGCGGCGATGAACTCGTCCTCTTCGCGATAGAACTCGAGGCGGCCGCTCTTGGTGTACCAGGGCATGGAGTCGGCCACCTGGTCGTAGCCGACGGCCTTGGGCGACGTGCGCGAGTTCAGCAGGGCGGGGATGCCGCGCTTGGCTTTGTCTTCGAGGTCGGTGAACTTGTAGCCCTTGGTGTTGGTGCTGGCGTTGAGGATCCGCTGCAGGTGGATATCGGTACGATGTTCGCGGACGAATTTCCAGTAGTCGATGAAACGCTTGTCGCCGGTGAGTTCGGCCATTTTCTCACTGACCAGGGCCTGCACCTCGATGTCGCCGATGGTGTTGAAGGCGCGCTTCATCGGAGTGCGCGGGAAGGTGACCAGGAACGGATTGGTGACCGAGGCGGTCATGTCGGGGTGCTTCAATTCAAACCAGGCATCGACCCCGAAGACGATGTCGGCCCATTCGCAGGAAGAACTCCACCACCATTCGTTGACGGCAACCATTTCGATTCGCGGCAGCACGTTCACAACGGTGTTGAAGTGCCACTTGACGTTGCCGAGAATCGAGTTGGCATTCGCGAACCACAACGATTTGGTGGGCGTCGGGATGTGAGTCTTACCGGTCAGGAGTTTGTTGCCGACGCGCAGGGGGTGATCTTCGTGATTGTAGTAGTGCGCCGATTCGGCCTTCCAGTATTGCTTGACGCGGGAGGGTTTTTCCGGGTCGAGTTCGATGTCGAACGGATTTTCGTTGATCCACTGCGGCGACCCGTTAAACAGAGCCGTACGGTAGTTGCCGGCGTAGGAGCCGATGTTGCCGCTGATCTTTCCGATGTTGCCGGTGAGCGCCGCAAGCAGCATCGTGTCGCGATCTTTGTTGTCGCTATTGAAGAACTGGTTGGGGCCCATGCCGATGGCGATCAATGTCGTGCCAGGCTCCTTGGCGATCTGGCGCGCCAGCGATTCAACGGAGGCGGCCGGCGCCCAGGTGATCTCTTCGGTGGTCTTGGGGTCGAAGTGGGCGGCGTATTCCTTGATAAGGTCGAACGCGGGGCGGCAGCGGACCTTCTTGCCGTTGGCGAGCGTGACCTCGACGGAATCTTCCAACTGCGGATTCTCGACATTAGAGTTCTTGCCCACCATGTCGCGGGTGAGGGGTTTGGGGGCGTTGGCTTTGCGGTCCCACCAGACGTAGTCGCCCCATTCCATGCGCAGCGCTTCGGGCACAATCGTCTGCGAGTGTTTGATCGGCGGCGGTTCCGTCTCGTTCTTTCCGAGGACGGTGGTGTGCTTCAGTTCGGCAACCTGGCCGCCAAAGACGTCTTGCGCCTTCAGGTACTTGAGCGTGTCCATGCGCACCAGCACCGGCAGGTCGGTCCACTGGTTGACATACTGTGCGTCGTAAAGTTTCTCGCGCAATATGACATTCGACAGGCCAAGCGCGAGCGCGGGCGTGGTTCCGGGGCGAACCACGATCACGTCATCGCCCTTGGTGGCGGTGGCCGAATACTCGCAGGCGATCACCACTACCTTCACGCCCTTGAGCCGAGCTTCTGTTAGCCAATGCGCGTCGGGCATCTTGGTGGTAATCCAGTTCATGCCCCAGACGATCAGGGTTTTGCAATGCTCGACGGAGTGGAGGTCGAATTCGACTGTCTGCTGTCCCGACACCATCGGATGGCCGGGCGGCAGGTCGGTGTGCCAGGAGTAATTATCGAAGCCTTTCGCGCCGAGCGCCTTGTCGGGACCAACGCCGCGCACTTTGGCGTCGAGCAAGGCCATTGCGTTCGCCAGGCGATACATGCCGAACACGCGCGTGATGCCCAACAGCGGCATGCCGCCGCGGAACTTCATGGTGCGTACGCCGGCGCCCTCGGTCGCTTCGACGGTAACGGGGTCGTAATGCTGCTCGGTCAGGCGGCGCTTGCCTTCCGCCCCCGTATAGGTCTCGGCAATGTTTTTGAGTACGGCGGCGGCGATCTTCGCGCCTTCGTCGTGAGTGATGCGCTGCCATTCGTCGCGCCCGCGATCGTAGTACTGGCGCGGGGGCAGGCCATTGGATTCGCGAGGAAATCCGGCATCGTGCCAGGCTTTGAATCCCTTGCGGATCATGCAACCCATCACGCGGCGGTCGCCGTAGAAGCGCCGTGTAAGAGCCAGGCCCTTCTGGCACACGCGCGGGTCCCAACGGTGAGAGACCTTGTTGCCAAGCAGATCGGTGGCTTCGCCGTACTTCATCGACGGTCCGATGCGCACTACCACGCCGTTCCGCACATAGGCGTTGAGGATGCAGTTATGCGTATCGTTGGGCGCGCAGGTGAACGTGTAAGTGGAATCGTATTTCCACAGATCGCGATAGACGCGCTCCCACCCCCGGTCCGGATAAGTCGCCAATGGATTTTTGACGGCTTCCAACCCCCAGGCGTCTTTCGTGGAGGCAACCAGACCCCCAAATCCCGCGGCACTTACGAGTTCCAGGAAATTGCGGCGGTCGAGTCTTCCGTTGCCGCCGTTGTCTGTGCCTTGCTTCATGATTTGCCTCCCTCGAGTGAACGTAAATAGGCCACTACGGCCTCGATATCCGCGCGGGTCAATGTGCGCCGCACGGGCGACGGTTCCACGAAAGCTCCCATGGCGGTGCCGCGTCTGCCGCGGCTTACCGTTTCCACCAGGTACGTATCCGTCGCCGCCCCCAACAACACTTTGTTGTTGAGCGCCGGCCCTTCGCCGCCTTTACCCTGCTGGCCATGGCAACCGACGCAGGTGGATTCGAAGATGCGCTTACCTTGTTTGGCGTCGGCGGCAACCCATCGCGCCGGGCGCTTGTCGGGTTCGGGCTCCACTTGACCGAGCGCGCGCACATAGGCCACCACGGCCTTGATCTCATCAGGCCGCAAGCCGTCGGTTTTCAGCCAGCCGGGCATGCGCCGGCCGGGGCGGCCGTGTTCGACGGTGTGCGCGAGCAGAGCTTCAGGCGCGATGGCGAGAAAATCGGGGTTCGCGATCGACGGAAACGATACCAGCCCTGGCAGGCGCCGGCCCTTGCCGTCCATCCCGTGGCAACCCGAGCAGAAGGCGCCATAGAGCGTTGCGCCATCGGCTTCGAACTCGCGGACACCGAACTTCACGGCCCGCACACGGTCTTTCGGAAGGTAGTTGTCGCGCAGTTCCTTGCGCCGCAAAGAGAGCGTGTAAAACGTTAGCTGATCGATCTCTTGTTCCGATAGGTTGGACGCCGGCATCTGCGAGCCGACGACGACGGAAGCAGGTGCGCGGAAGTGTTCCGCCATCCAATTGCGCATATTCCCTTTGCCGGGAACGTGCTCGAAACTCACCTGTCCGGGGTCTTTGAAACCGGCGCGGGTGAGGTCCGGGCCGTCGTCGCCGCCGACACCGCTCACCTTGTGACAGCCGAGGCAGCCGGCGCTGTGAAACGCGCTTTTGGCGGCGACCAGCCGGGGAGCGGCGACGCGTGTGCGCAGGAACAGTTGCAGCAGTTCCTGGTCGCTCGCGGACACGTCGCGGAACGCCTGCCACGCCGCCGGCTGTCCGGCTTCGGCCTTCTTGCGATGCTTCTCGTGCCAAGCCGTGTCGTAGCCGGCCAGGCCCACGCGCGACAGGTCCGGACCTTCCATGCCGCCACGGTCGGGACGGAGTGTTCCGCCCTTGCCATCGACACGGTGGCAGGCGTAACAATCGAGCCGCTCGAACGCAAGCGAAGCGGCTTTTAACCTCGTCTGCTCGGGCACGCCCAGCGGCGCATGGCAGGAACCGCATCCAGCCTGCGACATTTGCTTATCCAACATGGGCTCAGGCCAGAAGTGCACGTCGCCGTGGGCGTCCGCCTTCTCGGTTGCCTGGCCCTGGCCTCCGTGACAGACGGTGCAGCCGTACTCGGCGGGGTCGTGAACAACGGGCTTGTGCGCGGCCAGCACCGCGTGTCCGCGGACCGACTGTTCGCCCGGACCCATCGCCACGTGGCACGACACGCACCGGTCCGCCACGCCGAGGTTGACGTTGACGACCTGCCGCAACTGCACCGGAATGGCGCCCTCTTCGCCGCGCCCTTCCGCCTGGATGCGACGCCACTGCTTAAGAAAGTTTTCGTCGACCGCCGCGGCCACCAACAGCACCAGTACGGCCGCGCTCGAGATCAGTAGCAGATACTTGTTCTTCTTCATGGCAGTTAGTGCGATGGCCAGTCTGACGGCGACCAGTAGAACACCCAATTCGGTCCGCGGAAGTAAGTGCCGATGATTGTCAGCACCAGGAATCCGCAGAGGAAACAGGTGAACAATCCCAAGGCTCCGGCGCGGACCGATTGGAACCGCCGGATGCACCAGACAGAGTACGCGGCATAGATGCCGGTCAGGATGGTGGCCGGGTTAATTGCCGTCACGATCAGTTGAGGAATTGATGGGAACCACTCACGCAACCAGCCGAACCGGATGGCGAAAGTCTCAATCAGGATGGGCACGCAAAGGCCGATCACGGCTGACAGACGAACCAGCGGCCATCCGCCGGGTCCGCCGAACCATTTGCCCGTGCCTTCGGTTTCACGGTCGAGATAGGGGATCAGGGCCAGTCCGATGAGGACGATACTGGGGATGCCGATGCCGCCCATGAACGCGGAAAACGAAACCATTTCCTGCAGGCCGAGGAAGTACCAGGGCGCTTTCGCGGGGTTTTCAGGCACGCTGGGATTGGCGAGTTCTTTCAGCGGCGCGTCGGAAAACATTGACAGCGCCACGCACGCAAACAGGGTCACCATCAGCACACCGAGTTCGGCGTAAAACAGGTGCGGCATGGAGGGTACGGTGTTTTCGGGACCGCGGCCGACCGCGGAGGTGCGTCCTTTGACGATCGCGGCGAGGTGATAGGTTTTCTTGGGCGCTTCCGTAAAGACGGGATAGGTTTCTTCTTTGCCTTTCTTGCCGTCGAGCAGCCGGTCGGCGTCGGCGGGGCGCACCATGCCGCCGTCTTTACGGATGCGCCAGAAATGCACGCCCATCAGCGCGCCGATCGCGAGCGGCAGCAGCATGACATGAAGCAGGTAGAAGCGGATGAGCGCTTCCGCGCCCACCTGGTCCGACCCCAGAAGCAACAAGCGCTGGAACCCGCCCGGATCGAAATAGTCGGTGATGCGCAATGCGTCGGTTACTTCGCGCGGCGACTGCGCGATGTTCGCGCCGATGGTGATCGCCCAATAGGCGAGCTGATCCCACGGCAGCAAGTAGCCGGTGAACGACAAACCGAGCGTGATCACCAGCAGTGCGATGCCTATCAGCCAGTTGTATTCGCGGGGCCGCCGGTAGGCCGCGGTGTAGAACGCACGCGCCATGTGCAAGATGACGGCCACCACCATCAGGTTCGCCGACCAGCGGTGCAGGTTGCGAATCAAACGCCCGGTGGGCACCACGAAATGAATGTCTTTGATCGATTGGTAGGCGACGTCAGGATAGGGCTTGTAATAGAACATCAGCATCACGCCGGTGACAAACGCGATCACGAAGGCGGAGACGCTCATGATGCCGAGGCCCATGGTAGTGGTCCAACGGAGCGTCCAGCGGTGCGTGCGAACCGAGTGAAGGTGCAGGAAAACGTTGCCGAAAACGAAGGTGGAGCGCGTACGGTCCGTTACCGGGGGACCGCCGCGGAATGCGGTGTCCTTCAACCGCTGCGGCACCGCTTTCAGATTGGCTACGAAGGCGCGCAGGGCGTCTTGTTTGTCTAATGTGGGAGTCATTAGGCCACCTTCGTTCCCGGCGGCACGGTGACGCCTTCGTCTATCGTGATCAGGCCGCCGCCGACACTAACCTTCAACCACGGCAACGGGCGCGGCGCCGGCCCCTTCTTCACCTCGCCATTCGATGCAAAACGTGAGCCGTGACAGGGGCACTCGAAGCCTTCGGCGTTCGGCTTGACCACGCACCCCAAGTGCGTGCACACAATGGACACCGCGTAGGCGCCCTCCGCATCGCGGAAGACGGCCACCGCCCGGCCGGGCGGGATGAACGGCTCACCGGCCGCCAGCGTTTCCGGCAGCGCCACCCGGAACTTTTTCGAGGGCGAAGCCAGTACGGCGGCCTTGGGCAGCCGCAACATTCCCACCAGTCCGAACATCAGCGCGCTGCCCATCGCCCAAAGCGAACTCAGGCCCAGCCAGTCGCGCCGGGGAACAGGCTCGGGGTCCAGCCGCGAGCGGGGGGTACTCGCCTTCGTTGTCATTGGTTGCTCCAGGTTGTGGTGTATGTAACTCGTTCCATTGCGATCGCATCGACCGGACAGCGCATGGCGCACGCCGCGCAGCGGATGCACCGGTCTTCGTCCTTCAAAATTGCGGAATGAACCGACAGGTCTTCTCCCGAACCGATCATCTCTTCAATCGCGGCGCGGACCTCCGCCGGCCCATCCACTTGATCGAGCGGCACCAGCTTCAGGCACACGGTGGGGCATACATCCGCGCACCCGCCGCACAGCACACAGCGCGCGCTATCGAACACGGGTGTCACGCCGCAATCGAGACAACGCGACGCTTCCCGCATCGCCTGTTCGCGCGTGTATCCCAACTCCACCAGCGCCTCCGGATGCTCCAGCCGCTGTTCGGGCTCCGCCACCGGTACCGCCACGCGCGGAATCGATTCGTAGCCGCGCTCGCGCCGGTAACCGTCGAGGGTTATGTGGGCCGTTACAGCTTCGCTGGCCAATTTCAAACCAGTTAGATGTTCGTAAACCGAACGGGCCGCAGCCTTCCCCGACGCGACAGCATCGATCAGCAGGCGCGTGCCGTGGGCGAGATCGCCCGCGACGAACACGCCGTTCGCCGTCGTCCGCAGCGATTTCGGATCCACCTTGGGCCAACCCGGCCGGAATTGCTCCACATCCTGGCCCCCATCGGCGAGAAAGTCCAGCTTGGGCGACTGACCTACTGCGAGCATTACCGCGTCGCAATCGAGCGTCATTTGTTCGTCGTCCGCATAGAGCGGGGCGAACCGGCGGTTTTCGTCGTAAACCCGCAGGCAGCGGCGGAACCGGACACCGGTCACTTTGCCGTCTTCACCACGCTCAATCGCCAGCGGACCCCAGCCGTTGAATCGTTCAATACCCTCTTCGTCGCCTTCCACGATCTCCAACGTATCGGCGGGCATTTCCTCCAGCCCCTCGAGCGACACCAGCCGCACGCGCTGCGTCCCTTCCAATCGGGCCGCCGTTCGCGCTGTGTCATAAGCGATTTGGCGTAAAACGCTACGAGCGACGTCATACGCGACGTTGCCACCCCCGACCACCACCACGTTGCGGCCGGCTTCAACCGGTTGGCCAAGCGACACCGCCCGCAGCAGGTCCACCCCGCCGAACACGCCGGGACCCTGCTCACCCGGTAGCCCCAAGCCGCGCGACGCCTTCGCCCCTACGGCCAGCACGACTGCGGCGAACGTCCGTCGCAGTTCCGCAAACGAGATGTCCTTGCCCACCGTGATCCCACACCGGATCTCGACGCCCAATGCCCGGATGACGTCCACTTCCTTTTGGATTACTTCGCGGGGCAGGCGGTAGGCAGGCACACCCACCGCCAGCATCCCCGCGGCGACCGGCTCGGTTTCAAACACCGTCGGACGGAATCCCAAGAGCGCCAAATCGTGCGCCGCCGACAACCCCGCCGGGCCGGCTCCGATAATCGCAACGTTTTCTCCTTTTCCCAAACGTACGTTCCCCTGGACGGCCGAGCGGAGCAAACCTGCCATCTCCTCGGCATTCGCTGCCACGCCGGCGAAGTTCTTCACCTGGTTCAGGATTGTCTTCGCGCCCTGCTTCTCCGGCCCGTGCAATTCACACGCAAAGCGCTTCAGCGCCCGGATCGAGATAGGACGGTCGTGGGCGACAAACTCGCCATCATCGTCCACCCGCGGGACCTTGCCCCGCCGGCAGGCCGCCTCACAGGGCGCTCCGCAAACTCGCCCGCAGATAGACGCGAACGGATTCGGCCCGCGAGCGATCAGGTATGCGTCTTCAAATCGCCCTTCCGCGATGGCTCGAACATACCCTCTGGCGTCGGTGTGTACCGGACACGCCACCTGGCACGAGATCAGATTCGCGTGGTACCCCGAACCGGGAACTTCCACCTGCAACGGAATCATTGGCCGCCCCCTAACCCGATCAGCGTAGTGGCTATTGCATCAGCGACCGACACCATGTGTCCGCGGGCCATCAGGCAAGGCGGTCCATACTCTGGATGGTCGACCGCCGCCGGCGTCTTCAGCAGATCCGCCAGCGTCCAGCGCGACAAAACACCCGTTACCGCCACGTGCAGTTCCAGAGTTGCCCGATGGAAACTGCAAGACGCAGCCATAGGCCTGGTGGATTTACAGAAATTGCCGATGATCGCCCCATGACACGCCTCCACCACGGCCTGCAGAGTAATCGCTTCCGGAGCCAGCAGCAACCGCACACCGCCTTTCACGCCCTTCTCGGCCTCGAGAATTCCTGCCTTCACCATATGCCGAACCACCTTGGCCATGTAGGTGGGCGACTCGCCCAGCGACTCGGCCAACCGCCGGGGCGAGAGGCACGTTCCCGGGCGCTGTAGCCCGAGTTCGAGCAACGCGCGAACGGCAGTAAGAGAAGTCTTAGCGAGCATAGAACAAAGACAATGCGGATAGTATATATCCATGTTTGCGCCGTGTCAACGATTCGGCTGCGAAAATCTGAAATATTCTATAACTCGTTATGTTTCAACAATTTGTGAGACAAATGCGAGTCCGCCAGCCCTCAATCCGGATCCGGAATCGCTCGCTTGGCCGGCATTCGCGGACGGCTGTCCGCCTCAGCCAGACCCCAGCTCAACTGATGTACCAGCCGCGCGACACGCTCCAGTTTCGGATATTCAATCCGCTCCGGCCGGTCGAAAATCGTGTGATAGTCCGGGTGCAGCCCTGTATGGAAAAACAGCGACGGGATCCCGCGATTGAGGAAGATCCAGTGGTCGCTGCGGCGCAGCAAGTTCGACTTGTTGTTGTCGTATCGCTGGCGCAGTGTGAGTCCCGTGAACTCGTTCGCTTTCACCGCGGCGTCCCGCATGTCCGCGGAGTACGAATAGCCGATGAGGTTCACCGCGTTGGCGTTCGATTCGGCGGTTTGGCGTTTGAGCCCGTTGAAACGGGCGCCGCCGCCGAGCGGGACCTCTTCGCTGCGGCCGATCATGTCCATATTGATCACGGCCACCGTTTTGTCGAGCGGCCACCAGGGTGATTCTGTCCACGCGGCTGCGCCCAGCAGCGGACCGCAGCAACGTTCTTCCGCGTCCCACGACCCGAAGATCACCGTGCGCCGTGGGCGCCGGCCTTGCTGTGCGGCGATGGCATAGGCTTCGGCGATCTCGAGCAGCGCTACTGTGCCGGAACCGTTGTCGTCGGCGCCATTGAAGCTCTGCTCGGCGGTGGCGCCGTTATGGTCGTAATGCGCGGTGACGAGAACGGCTTCGTTCTTCAGTTGCGGATCGGAGCCTTCGATCAGTGCCACTACGTTGCGTCCGTCGATGACGGTGCGTTCGAGATCGGTTTGTATTTCGACCGTACGGTTGAGGTTGAGCGCCGCGGATGGCGATCGCTCGGCCTGTTTGGCGAGGTCTGCCAGTTTCCGGTCGCCTAATAAGGTCTGCGCCACTGCGGCGGACACTTCTATTACGGGAATGCGCAAGCGGTCGGCGAGTGGCGTCAGCGCATAGCGTTCCAGGTGAGGCGGCTTTTTGGGCCAATAGCCGCGCGCGGCCGGCGCAAACCGGCCTCCCGCGGGATTGACCAGGATTACCGCCGATGCGCCGTGATCCTGCGCGTTGAGCGCCTTGCGCATGGAGTCGCTGTGGATGGACGTGACCACGCCATCGAAGATGCTCTTGGCATCGTCCGCGCCCGGTTCGCCGGTAAGCACAAGTGCGACGTGGCCGGCGAGCACCGGCCCGGCGTAGTCGTTCCAATTGAGGTTGGGTGCGTGGATGCCGTAGCCGCGAAACACAACGCTACCCTTCGATGTTCCGCGGCCGCTGAAGAAGAGAGGGTAGAAGTCCTCAAGCAGTTTGGCCTCAGTCACCTGTTCGCCGCTCAGAAGCGCAAGCCGGTTCTTCGCAAGCAGCGACGACTTGGTCAGTCCGAACGTCTGGATGAACTCGCCCTTGGGTCCCGCACCCTTCAGACCCAGCCGTTGAAAGCGGCTCTCCACCCATCGTGCGGAAAGGTTCGCCTCGGCCGTACCGGTGAGGCGGCCGCGCATGGCGTCGGAAGCGAGAAAGTATAAGTCGGCTTGGAGTTGGTCGCGATTGATGGTATCGTTCGCGGGAGCTTTCGACTGTCCGTAAGCCAAACAAACGGCAATAAGGAAGGTGATGGTAGTGCGCAAAGGGCGTCTCCGAATCGAGATTGTAACAGGCGTAGAATAGTGGACAACCATGCGAGTCTGGATCCTCCCGCTGCTGGGCGTGTCTCTTTTTGGACAAGGCGTCGACGAGAAGTTCTTCGAAGTTTCTGTCCTGCCGGTATTGCGCACCAAGTGTTTGGCCTGCCATTCGGATGGGAAACTGACGTCGGGGCTGTCGCTGCAGAGCCGGGAAATGATCGTGAA
This sequence comes from Bryobacterales bacterium, assembly GCA_020846745.1. Lineage (GTDB taxonomy): Bacteria > Acidobacteriota > Terriglobia > Bryobacterales > Bryobacteraceae > JADLDI01. Next base: position 336,219 of record JADLDI010000032.1, read on the forward strand.
AGGCGGGAACCGCGGAGCCGATCCGCAGGCGATCGTCAAAGCGATTAGGCACACGGGCGACGTCAAGATGCCCCCCGGCGGAAAACTGACAGACGAGCAGGCGGACGCCATTGAGAAGTGGGTGAATGCCGGCTTTCCGATGCCCGAACGCATGCTCAAGGCTAAGCGCAAAGGCGCGGACCACTGGGCGTTTCAGCCCGTCCGCCGTCCCGCTCAGCCTGCGGTTAAGCAGACCGATTGGCCCCGCAACGGTATTGACTATTTCATCGTCGCGAAGCTGGAACAAAAGGGGCTCAAGCCGTCGCCTGAAGCCGATAAGGCAAGCCTGCTGCGCCGCGTCAGTCTGGACCTCACCGGCCTGCCTCCGGCGAAGGAAGAGGTGGCCCGCTTCCTTGCCGACACCCGGTCCGACGCCTACGAACGCAAGGTCGAGGAACTGCTGGCCTCGCCCCACTACGGCGAACGTTGGGGCCGCCACTGGCTGGACCTTGCACGCTATGCCGACTCCGACGGCTATACCATCGACGCTCCTCGCGAAATTTGGAAGTACCGCGACTGGGTGATCAACGCCGTCAATGCCGATATGCCGTTCAAGCAGTTCGTGATCGAGCAGTTCGCCGGCGACCTCTTGCCGAACCCGACCACGGACCAGTTGATAGCGACCGGATTCCATCGAAATACGCCTTCGAACTATGAAGGCGGCATCGACTTTGAACAGTACCGCGTAGAGGCGGTGGTCGATCGTGTATCCACTACCGGAGCCGCATTCATGGGCCTGACGCTCGGCTGTGCTCGCTGTCACGACCACAAGTACGACCCGGTGAGCCAGCGCGAGTTCTATCAGATCTTCGCGTTCCTCAATAACGTCGACGAGATCGATAAGGAAGACGACCGCAAGTATTTCAACCGCCCCTTCCTGGAACTGCCGACGCCTGAAGAGAAGATTAAGTTGGGCGCGTGGAAGGCGCAGGTCCACGCGCTTGAGAAGGAACTGGAGGCGTACAAGGCCACCAATCCGGCCAAAGACGACCTGGGCCTGAAGGAGCGCGAAGCGAACCTGCGGGCGCTTGAAAATCGCAAGCCGAAGATCACTTCGACCATGATCATGCGCGAGCGGGACCGACCGCGCCAGGCTTACATTCATCTTTCAGGCGACTTCACGCGCAAGGGCGCGAATGTCGAACCCGGCACGCCGGGAGTGCTGCCGCCGCTGAAGGCTCGCGGAGCCAAACCAGACCGGCTCGACTTTGCCGCGTGGCTGGTATCCGACGACAATCCGCTCACGCCACGCGTGACAGCAAATCGTGTCTGGCAGAAATACTTCGGCAAAGGCATTGTCGATACGGAGAACGATTTCGGCGCCACCGGCGACCGTCCCACTCATCCGGAACTGCTGGACTATCTGGCCACCGAGTTCATGGCCAGCGGATGGAAGCAAAAAGCGCTGCACCGCCTGATCGTGACGTCTGCCGCGTACCGGCAATCGTCGAACGCACGGGCGGACGCCGCCGCGGTGGACCCGGAGAATCGTCTGCTCGCCCGCCAGAACCGGCTGCGCCTGGATGCGGAGATTATTCGCGACTCGGCTTTGATCGCGAGCGGGCTGTTCGCGCCGAAAGTCGGCGGGCCGAGCGTCTATCCACCGCAACCGGCGGGTGTCTATCAGGTGACCCAAGTCCGCCGCGAATGGAAAACCTCCACCGGCGCCGACCGTTTCCGCCGCGGCATGTACACGTTCTTTCAACGCTCGGCCCCGCACCCAAGCCTGATCGTGTTCGACGCGCCCGACGCATCCGTCACCTGCACGCGCCGCATTCGTTCGAACACGCCGCTGCAGGCGCTCACCATGCTCAACGACGAATCGACTACCGAGTTCGCCGAGGCGTTGGCGAAGCAGGTGGAGCGGCAGGCGCAGTCCGACGATGAGCGCCTGCGCGTCGCCTATGAACTGGCGCTCAACCGCGCGCCGCGCGCCGACGAAACCGACCGTCTCAAACGCTTCCTCAACGTCCAACGCGATTCGCGCAAAGGACACGAATGGGCCGCTGTGGCCCGTGTGTTAATTAACCTCGATGAGTTTCTGACCCGGCCATGACACTCGAACAAAAGCTTCTGCTCACTCGTACCCGCAGGCATTTCTTCAAGGATTGCGGCGTTGGCGTCGGCAAAATGGCGCTGGCATCACTGCTGGCAAACCACCTTCCCGGCGCGTCCAAAGGCCTGCATCATCCGGCCAAGATCGACCATGTCATTTACCTCTTCATGGCCGGAGCGCCGTCGCAGTTAGAGCTGTTCGACTACAAGCCGGAGCTGGTGAAGTACGACCAAAAGCCCACCCCGGATTCGTTCCTGAACGGCAAGCGGTTCGCGTTCATGGACACGTTCACCAAGGAACGTCCCAAGCTTTTGGGGACGCGGCGCAAGTTCCAACAGCACGGGCAATCGGGCCTATATTTTTCCGACTTGCTGCCACACGTCGGTAGTGTGGCCGACGAGCTTGCGGTGATTCACGGCCTCTCGACGGAGAACTTCAACCACGGTCCCGCAAAGTTTTTTGCGAATACGGGTTCCGTGCGGCCGGGCCGGCCGTCGATGGGATCGTGGGTCGCCTACGGCATTGGCAGCGATTCGAAGGATTTGCCCGGCTTCGTCGTGCTGCAGTCGGGTCCACGGGGACCCCGAGGCGGCGCCGCACTTTGGAGTTCCGGCTTCCTGCCGACGGCCTACCAGGGTGTGCCGTTCCGGTCGGCGGGAGATCCGATCCTGGACTTGTCGAATCCCGCCGGCGTCACGGCGGAGCAGCAGCAGCAAACGATTTCGGTGGTTAACGAGTTGAACGCCATGCTGCTGAAGCAGACCGGTGACACGGAGATCCAGACGCGCATTTCGCAGTATGAGATGGCGTTCCGGATGCAAACCTCCGGTCCTGAGCTGATCGATTTCTCAAAGGAAACCAAAGCGACCCTGGACATGTATGGGGCGGAACCGGGTAAGGCGTCGTATGCGAACAACTGCCTGCTGGCCCGGCGCCTGGTGGAACGCGGTGTTCGCTTCGTGCAGCTCTATCACGCCGATTGGGACCATCACGCCGATCTCTCGAAGCCTCTCGATGAGGTTTGCCAGGAAGTGGACCGTCCGACGGCCGCATTAGTTAAAGATCTGAAGAGCCGGGGACTGCTCGACCGCACGCTGGTCATCTGGGGTGGCGAATTCGGACGCACCCCGATGGGCGAGGCCCGCGAAGAGGGCAAGGTGGGCCGCAACCACCACATCGATGCCTATTCCATCCTGATGGCCGGTGGCGGTATTAAGAAGGGTGTCGCCGTGGGCCAGACCGACGAATTCGGTTTCTCACCGGTAGGGGATAAGCTCGACGTCCACGATGTGCAGGCGACCATCCTGCATCTGCTCGGCATCGATCACCTGAAGCTGACACACCGCTTCCAGGGAAGAGACTTCCGCCTGACCGATATAGGCGGCAAGGTAATTCAACCGCTGCTTGCGTAGCTCTTGCTCTTATAGCGGCGATTGACTTAACCGGCGACCACAGCTTCCAGTTCGCTGCGAAGCACGTTTAGCTCGCCCTCGAGTTCGCTCAGCAGACTTTCCGCATCGTGCAGTTCCTGCTGCCGGCCCTGTGTTTCCAGGGCATAGGCGAGTTTGGCGCCGGCTTCGGCGCCCAGGGTGCCTAACGACCCTTTCAGCGTATGTGCCGTCCGCATCAGTTGATCGCAATTACGAGTCGAAACCGCTGTACGGATGTCTTCGAGAAGCGGCCCGTACTCGCACAAATATATGCCTGCGATTTCCCTCAACAACTCCTCATCCCCCCCGATTCGCTCGAGGGCGAGATGACGATTAAAACTGAGGAGTTGCTTCCCGATATCCATGGCTTTTCAATCCACCCTTAATATCGGCAATTCGCCCCACTCGCAGTAGAGTTTATTAATTGCGAGGCGATCGCCTTTCATCCTAAGGCCTTCGGCCATCATACTAACAGAAAAGCAGGAGTAGACAGCTTGCTCGAACCCCAACGCCGGACGTTTCAAACAGAACTCGAATGCCGATACCTTATTGCGGAGCCAGACGATATGCCCGGCACCCCCATACTGACCGTCGCCCTGCACGGTTACGGCATGAAAGCCACAACCATGCTCGATCTCGTACGTCCCGCCTTCGGCTCGTTCGGCGTGGTGGCCAGCATCGAGGCGCCGTACCAGTTCTATATGGGAACTCCAGGAGAGAGCCAGATCGGCTACAACTGGGGAACCGCGGCGCACTGGGAGGCGAACGTCAGGCTACACCACGAGATGGTACGCCGCGTAATCGACGAATGCCGGCAGACCTACGGTATCCCCGCTACGCGCACGGTCCTGGTGGGGTTCTCGCAACCGGTCAGCGTCAACTACCGCCTTGTGGCCACCTACCCCGAGGTTGCCGCGGGTGTGGTGGGCGTCTGCGGCGGAGTTCCGCGCGACTGGGAAGACCCGAAGTACAGCCAGGTGAGCGCCGCACTGCTGCACATCGCCCGCGATCAGGACGAGTTCTATCCGGCAGAAACGGCCCGCGGGTTTGAGCGGCGCCTCCGGTTCCGCTCGGCTGACGTCGAGTTGCACATGCTTCCGGGCGGTCACCGGTACCCGTCCAAGGCCTCGCCGCTGATTGCCCAGTGGCTTGAGCGCACTATTCTGCGCTAAGGCAGGATTCTTCTTCCGCAATCGCCGCCGGTACGCCTTGCCGATACGAGGGGTACCGCAGAGATACCCGGAGCGCCTGGCGCACGGCAGACCCGTCAACCCGCCGATTCGCCGACCGGGTGTCCGACGTGGGGAGTATGCCCGACGGCGCGGGCGGGTCGACACCAACGAGCGCGGCGCAGAACTCGGTGATTTCCCACGACGTGCAGGGGTGCTCGTCCGCCACCGGAAACGCCCCCGTCAGGTCCTGTTCCAAGGCCGCCACGCACAGGGCTGACAAGTCGTCCACGTGGATGCGCGAAATGTAGTTCGAGCCGTCGCCCCACACCTTATGCGACCCGTTCCGGAGCGAGACATGCACCCCGCGGCGCGGTCCATAGATCGCTGCCGGGCGCAGGATCAGAACATTTGAGCAAAGCCCAGCCACCGCCAGTTCCTCATCCACACGTAGCAATTCACGGGGTGTCCGGGGCGCGGCCGGAGTCCATTCGTCCACGAAATGATGTTCCCCGTAAACACCTGTCGTCGAAAGGTAAACAATCCTTCTGGCTTTGCGCAGAACCGGCGCCAGCAGCGGCGTGGGCCCCTCGTGGCTGTGGCCATTTTTGAGCACTGGAATCGAGTGCAGGATGCGAACCCCCTCGGGCACGCGTTCGGCAAGCCGTTCAACGCTTTCTGCGTCCGTCACACTTAGGGAGGTCCGATGAGTAGCGATGACCGGATGTCCCGCCGACCCAAGAAGTCTGGCGACGCGGCCACCCGTATATCCCGCGCCAAGTATTAGAAAAGTCTGCAAATGCCGGCGACACCCTTCTTCTGATTACTAGCATGCACGCGGGTAGTGCAAATGAGCGCCGATGGTGCGCGCGTTTCCGGGAGATTCTTTCTGCCGGAAACGCACAACACAAGAGGGGAAGACAATGGAACTCTCGAAGGGTGGCATCGAGCAGGTGCGAGGGATCATGCGGGACGGGCGGGCCGACGAAGAGATTCACTACTACTTTCGGGAAGCAGTCAATACCGTGCGTGCCTTGCTGTGGGGAATACCGCCCGAGGGCCCGAGCGAACGCATTCGAGCCGTACTGCGGTCCACCGGGTGCCGTGAAGAGTTGGAGCAACGGCTACAGGCGGAGTCGTGGGTGCCTCTCAGCGTAATAGCAGTCACGAGCGGCGAAGTAGCGCTCAAGGCGCCCAACCCGAAACTCAGCTAATCCCTGATACACTCTGGCCAATGAAGGGCCGGCTCCTGATTCTGTTCGCCACAACTGTATGTCTGGCCGACTGGCGCGGCTTTCGCGGCGACAATGGCGCGGGCGTTGCTTCAGTCACCGGACTGCCGGTCGAGTTCGGACCGAAGAAGAGCGTGCTGTGGCGCACACCGGTTGAGCGCGGCACTTCGTCGCCCATCCTGGTCGGCAACCGTATCTATCTGACCGGCAGCAAAGCCGACGACCTCGTCACCTATGCCTTAGACAGAGCAACCGGCAAGGTGGTCTGGCAGCAATCCGTTAAGCGCCCGCGTGCCGAAGCGCTGCACAAGCTAAACGCACCCGCTTCGGCCACGCCGGCGACCGACGGCCAAAACGTCTATGTCTTCTTCGGCGACTTCGGACTCATCTCGTATTCTGCTGAGGGTAAAGAACGGTGGCGCCTTCCGCTCGGCCCTTTCTCCAACCTCCACGGCATGGCCGCCTCGCCGGTAGCGGCCGGCGACCGGGTAATTCTCGCTTGCGACCAGGACACGGAGAGTTTTCTGCTCGCGGTCAACAAAGAGACCGGCAAAGAGATCTGGCGGACGAAGCGCGAAGCGGTGGTGCATGGGTTCGCGACTCCGACATTGTTTTGGCCGGAGAACGGGCCGGAACAGATCGTCGTGCCGGGTTCGTACATGCTGGCCTCCTACTCTGTGGCGAAGGGCGAGGAACTGTGGACCGTTCGCGGCCTTTCGTGGCAGATAAAGACCACCGCGATCGCCGACAACGGTGTGCTCTACGCGACCGGTTGGGCCCCCGGCGCCGATGCCGGCGAGAGTCAACCACTACCGCCCTACGATCAGGTGCTGGCGGAGATCGACGCCAACAACGACGGGAAAGTCGCGCCCGAAGAAATCAACCCCACACGATTCAAGCACGGCGGCAGTTGGCGGGCGATCGACCTGAACAACGACGGCGTGCTCGATTCACGCGAGTGGACGTTCTATCGGGCCCGCCGGTCCGCCCGGAACGTTACGCTGGCCGTGCGGCCCCCGGCCAACGCTCGCGGCGACATCACCGATGCGGCCGTGCTCTGGCGCAACGAGCGGTTCGTGCCACAGGTGTCGTCGCCGCTTCTGTACGCGGGCGTGCTGTGGACCATCAAGGACGGTGGCATCCTCACCTCCATTGACGCGACGACCGGCAAGACGCTAAAGACCGCCCGCATCCCAAACGCGATGGATGCCTATTACTCGTCGCCCGTCGCGGGCGACGGCAAGCTGTACGTCGCGAGCGAAGCCGGCAAGCTGAGCGTGATCAAGCCCGGCCAGGACTGGGAAGTGCTCACCGTCAACGATCTGGAAGAGAATATCTACGCAACTCCGGCGCTCGAGAATGGCCGGCTGTACGTTCGAACCGCCGCCGCGCTCTACTGTTTTGGCGCGGGCGATTCCAAGTAGGCGAATAAGTCTCGCAGTTGCTGCGGCGTTAGCTTCTCCAGAATGCCTTCGGGCATCAGCGATGTTCCGGATTCCGACGATGAGGCAAGTTCAGATTTGCCGATGCGCGTCTTGCGATAGGAAGCGTCCATGACGGTGATCGCCGCGGCGTCTTCTTCGGCCACCAATCCCGTCACGATCCGGCCGTCTTTGGTGCGCAGCTCCATTGTCATGTATTCCTTGCGGATGAAGACCGAGGGGTCGACGATGTGGGTCAGCATATAGTAGCGGTCGTTCCGGTTGGCGGAAGTCAGGTCCATGCCCAGTGTGCCGCCGGCTCCGAACAGTTTGTGGCAAGATCCGCATTGCTCAAAGAAGAGCCGCTGCCCGCTTTTCGGATCGCCGGCGCCGGCGCGAAGATCGTTGGTAAACCGGCGAACGGTGGCCAGTTTCTCTTCGGGCGTACCCGCGCGTATGTTGCCCCAATGCTTTCTCACCTCGGTATCGAGCGATTGGTCCTTCAAGAGAGCGATTCGGCGCAGGTGATCGGGAGTTAGGAATTTGCGGTTGTCTGTAGCGAGTAACTGCCGTGCCGACTCTGCGCGGCTCACCAGCACGTCAAGAGCGCGCGGCATGGTGGCAGACCGTTCGATCAGGGCTGCCGTCATCGCCAGACTCGGGAACCGGCCGGCCAACGCGAGGACCGGTTGAGCGAGGCTCGGGTCGTCCAGATAGCGGACCAGGGTCGACGTATCCACCTGGCCGGCTGCTTCAGCGAGCGCCGCCAATAAAGGTGCGGAAGGCTTACCGATAACGGACTCGGTAACACCGGGAATCGCCGCACGCAAAGCGAGCCGGGTGCGCAATGGATCATCCGGCCGTTCCCGCCACAGGCGCTCGATTTCGGTGCGGAGCTTGCCGTCGACCGGAGCAAACTGGCGCTGCGTCTTCTCTCCCCAAGTATTCTGCTGGGCAAACCGTCCGAACACGCCGGGGTCCGGCGGAACGTCGGTGCCGCCGCGTTCGGCCAGGCCCTGGTCGATGGCAGTGAGTAAGTCATCGGCAGGTTCTGCGAGTAAGTGCGCGACCGACGAGTAGCCGATTGGCGTGCCCTCAGCGGCATACCGCCGGGCCAACAGCCGCACCGAATTGCGCCGCAGTTCCGATTTCATCGGCTTGGTGATGGTGGTTAGCGCAGCGTCACGCGACTGGGTAGCATGCGCCTCCAGCGCCCACCAGGCGAGCATCGGCACGTGTGGATCGGCATTGTCGCGGTCCTGCTGCCAAATCCCGTTGAGGATTGCCAAGGCGTCCGACGCAGGCAACCGCCGTGCCGACGCAGCCAGTTGGGCCCGCACCACAACGCTCGAATCAATGGCGGCCAGGCGCGTGAGTTCGCGCGACACTGCCGGCGTCACCTTCTTCGCATCACCAAGCAGCCGGACCGTCCAGGCGCGGACATGTTCGGAAGGATGCCGGGTCAACTGCTTAGCCGTCGCGTCATCAAAGCCGCCCGACACATACAGGCCCCACAGCCCTTGCAAGGCAACCGCGGAATCAATCGGCTGCAGCGCCATCCGCCGTAACTCCTCATAGGTCGCCGGATCGCGCCGCTCCGCCACAATGACACGAGCCTGGTCGGCGTACCAACGGTCGCGCCGCGCGAGTTGCTTCACCAAATCCGCTGACGAGAGCTTCTTCAGGTCGAGGTTCCGCGCCGGCTTCGTATCGCCATAAGCAACCCGGTAGACACGGCCGTTCGACAGGTCCCACGGAGCATCGGGGTCGGGATGCGCTGTGCGCTCATCGGAGAAGTCGCAGACGTACACGGAACCGTCGGGCGCCTGGGCCAGATCCGTGGGGCAGAACCACTTATCGCCGGCTTCGAACAGCAGTCCTTCGAGGTGCGCCTGTACGGTCGACCCCAGCGGCTTCACCGTCCACCACGCGGCGGACCGGCCCAGGAAGTTACCACCAAAGAAGGCCTCGCGAAAACGCTCCGGAAACGACTCGCCCGAATAGATCAACCCACCCAACACGACGTGGCCCCCCGGCACTCCGTCGTGCTTGACATGCGGGAAATAGCCGTAAGCGTATGGGTTATGGAGCGGACCATGCTTACCAAACGACTTCTGGTAGTAAGCCCCCTGCACCGCATGCCAGAACAGCGACGCCCCGTTTGAGCTATAGAACAAGTTACCCACGGCATCGAACGCCAACCCGTAAATATTCCCGCCGCCTTCTGCAAATAGCTCGAACTCTTTGGTGACGGGATGATAGCGCCAGACGCCTTGCTGGAATTCGATGCCGCGGATGCGGCAGGTTGTCGTGGACCCGTTCAGCCCATACAGCCACCCGTCCGGGCCCCACGTCAGGTGATTCGCCATGGCCTGGGCATCTTCCATTCCGAAGCCCGACAGGAGCACCTCCGGATCGCCATCCGGTATGTCGTCGCGGTTCCGGTCCGGGTAGAACAGCAGATATGGCGCTTGCATGACGAAGACGCCGCCGTGTCCGATGGCCAGCCCCGTGGCGAGATTCAGGCCGGAGATGAAGTCATGGAACTTGTCGCCGCGCCCATCGCCGTCGGTGTCTTCCACAATCGTGATGCGGTCGGCGCCCTTCGGCCCCTTGGGCGGAGGCTCCGGAACACGGTCGTATGTGGTGCGGGAGTAGCGGTCCACTGAGACGCGCTTCAGCCCCGCCGGGTTCGGATATTGCAGATACTGGATGACCCACAAGCGTCCGCGTTCATCGAACTTCACCAGGATGGGTTGACGTATCTGCGGTTCACCCGCGACGAGTTGCACCTTAAACCCCGGCGCGGGCTTCATCGACGCTTCTGCCTGTTGGGGCGTCATGTTCTGCGCCCACATCGCAGACGACAGCATTATCAGGGTGGCGGCCAGCCGGAACGGCGCCTTTACGGGATCGGGTGTGGGCCGCGGCAACGGATGGGGATCGGGCACCGGCACCGGGTCGGGCACGGGAAGCGGGTCCGGCCCCGGTTGAGGTGCTGGAAGCGGAAATGGATCGCCGAACTGAACCAAGTTATTCAACATCGAACGGACTCACTTTCCCGGAGAAAATCAGTTTGCCGAACCGGTGCGGCGTGTGGAACGACGGCACAGGCGTGTCGCCTGCCGACCATTGGCTGAACTGCACGTTCGTCTTGCCTCCGTGCCGGTTCAGGTTGCCCAGCCAGTACGACCCCGTCTGCGGCGGCGTCGGTGCGAACTCTTTGAAGTTACTGAACGGGATCGCGACTTCAACCTCCCAGTACTGGTCGCGATCGGTGTCGTCGTTCAGCGTGCCGCGGTAGGTCCCCTTTACCTGCACGCCTTCGGCATCCCACCGCGCCGCACGCGGCTGCTTCGGACCGTTGGGACGAAAGTTATCCACCAGCCCCCCAATCACGTTCCACTCCAGGTTGAAGTAACGTTGCGGATTCGCGGGGTCGGGCATAATCATGAGTTCAAAGCAATCGTCTTCGGGGATCTTGCCATCGCGGTCCGCGTGGCGCGCCGCAATGTGAGCGTCCTCGCCGATATGCGCCAGGTATAGATTCTGGTCATCCCACAGCAGCTTCACCACGGTCCGTTCCTTCTCGCCGGACTTCCACCACGGGAACTCCCTGAGCCGCACAACAGGCGCCGCCATCCACGCCGGCTCATCCAGCACGCCGTCCACCTTGATGGGTGTTGCGGTGCGATAGATCTGGAGCGAAGGTTGGGTCCACGAATCAGCCGCGAGTGCAAGCACGGGCAGCAACACAATCCACAAGCGCATGTGACACACTATCTCGAAATGAGATCGCCGGAGCAACTCGTGCTTATCGGTTTGGTGGCCTCCGCCACCCTATGGCCGCAGGAGACGCTGCCAGGAACTACCCGCTGGGACTTTCCCGCCGACATCGCCGCGGAGCAGTACGCCGAACTGCGGGCCTTCTACGAGCGGCAGCACCAGACCGCGTACAACCCCCTGAAAGGGGAAACCGCACGCGTTAAGCTACGCGAACTGATCGGGGCCATTGACGAGTTGACCGTCGGCAAAGTCGACCTGCGGCCGCAAGGCGAATCGGATGGCGTCAAGGTGACGCTTGTGGAGTGGCCCATCTCGCGCATCGGCGGCATCGGGCCGACCTCCGGATCGTCGGGCTCTCTGGTTCGTCAGTGGGGCGTGTTGCTCGAACCCGCGGCCCCCTCTCAAGGTAAACGCCCGGCGACGGTTGCCATCGGCGATGCGGATAGGGATAATGCGCAGAACCAATACGGCTGGCAACTGGCACGGTCCGGCCGGGTGGTCTACCTGCCGCTGTTCACCGGGCGGCGCGCCTTCTCGCAGCCCTGGCTGGAAGATCGCCAGTGGCTGATGCGGCTGGCGTATCAGACGGGCCGCCACATCATCGGCAGCGAGGTTCAGCAGGTGATACTGGCACGCCAGTGGCTGGCGCAGTGGCCTGATGTGGCAAGCGTGTCCGTTTGGGGCGAAGGACAAGGCGGCATGACCGCGTTGCTCGCCGGCATCTTGGACCCGCAGTTTGAATCCGTCGCCTCCGACCGCTACCTGGACGACGAAACCAAGGAATGGGACCAGCCCGAGGATCGCACGCTGTGGAGTTGGCGCCTGCACTTCCGCAATGCCGACCTTCGCGAACTGATCGGCCCGCGCCTGAAGCCGCGGCCGGCAGTGACCAATTCCCCCGTGAAGCCGCTGCCCATCGACCCGATTGCGCTCAGCCGAATTGCCAACCACCAGTTCACCCAGTGGCAGGCCTACTATCGCAACCGGGCGATCGAAGCGGCTCGTTTACGCGGCACGGTCTGGAAGCTCGACTACTCGTCACCCGAGGCATACGAACGGTCGATCGGACCGAAGCGTGAAGCCTACTTCGACATGATCGGCCGCTATCCGGCTCCCGTTGCGCCGCTCACGGCACAGAGCATACTGGTTTACGACGAGCCGGAGATCCGCGGCTGGCGTCTGTCCGTGAAGGTGTATGACAACGTTCACGCTTACGGTATCTTGCTTGTTCCCAAGACGATCAAGCCAGGCGAGCGCCGCCCCGTTGTCCTGGTGCAGCACGGTCTGGGAGGCAAGCCGGAGCATTCACTGGGCGTGAAGCCCGATGAAAAGGTGGACGCAGTCTATAACCGTTTCGGATGGAAACTGGCCCTCCGAGGTTATGTCGTTTTCGCCCCGATGATCGCTACGCAGGACAACGTCGAACGCACCAAACTGATCCGCCGCTGCCATCCGGTTGGGATGATTCCCGCCGGCATGGACGTCCGCAAGTTCGGCCGAATCCTCGACTACTTGTCGACCCTCCCCTATGTTGATAAAGACCGGTTCGCGTTTTACGGTCTTTCTTACGGCGGGTACACGGCGCTCTGGACCGGTCCCGGTGAACAGCGCTTCAAGGTGGTGATCACGAGCGGCCACTACAACGACTGGGCAGTGAAGACAACCGACCTCACCATCGGCACCTCGTACCCCCTGTACTTCAACGTCTTCGACCAGTACAACTTCGGCATGCTCAACCGGTTCAACCACTCGGACCTCGCGTCCCTTGTTGCACCCCGTGCATTTATGATCGAGATGGGCTCCACCGATAGCGTGATCGTGGAACCGCGCGAACTCGCCGATGCGGAAATCGACCGCGCCCTCGCCTATTGGCGACGCCTCAACCTTAGCCGAAAAGCGGCCTGCGCTCGCTTCGAAGGTCCGCACAAGATCGATGGACCGGAGGCGTTCGCCTTCCTCGACCAATGGCTTGAGTGGACGCCGACGCAGCAGTCAATTACTCGTTAAGGTGCTTCGGGGCGTCGTATCAGGTGCAGAACACACCCGAATGCAGGTGCAGAACGCACCCGGATGAATGATTGGTGGGGGAGGAGGGACTTGAACCCTCACGACCGGAGAGGTCGGCAGATTTTGAGTCTGCTGTGTCTGCCATTCCACCACTCCCCCTAATTGGAGTTTGGACGGTCTTTTTAGTATACCGTTTACTGTTCCTTGAGTCCCGTCATCAACTCCTTGGCGCGATCGAACAGCATGGCGACATCGCTCGAGCAGCCGAGGAAGCGCATACCGCGTTCGCGCCAGAACTTCGCCAGCGGGAGTGTCCGGGTCTGCGTGCCGGGGGCGATGCCGCGGCGGTTGCAGGAATCGCGAATGGCTTCCATGGCCTCCACCACCTTGGGATGCTGGAAGTCCCCGGGGACGCCCAACGAGATCGAGAGGTCGGCCGGACCGATCATGACGGCGTCGATGCCCGGCACCGACAGCAGTTCCTCACGGATGTCGACGGCCTTCTTGGTTTCGATCTGCAGCACGACCATAGTGTTTTCGTTGACGTGCTCGATCATTTGGGGCATGGTGACGGGTTCGTTATCGAAGTGAAACGGCATGAGGCCAAAGCCGCGGACGCCGACGGGCGGGAACTTGGTCCAGCTTATGGCTTTTTCTAGCAGTTGCGGGTCTTCGACGCGCGGAAAGATGACGCCGGCGGCGCCGCAGTCGAGGGCGCGGGCGATGAGGGCATACTGCAGGTCAGCCACGCGGACGATAGGGGCGAAGTTGACGTAGGCGGCGATGCGGCATAGGTCCTGGATCGTCTCCTGATCGAAACCGCCGTGCTCGGTATCGATAAAGGCCCAATTGAACCCCGCCGCAGCCAGCATTTTCAGGACTTCCTGGGAACGGATCTGGCCGAAGTTGGTTCCGTACTGGACCTTTCCTTCTTTGAGGGCGAGTTTGACAAGGTTGGGGCGCATTAGGGAAGTGATAGCACACCCGGATGTTACGATTAAGGGGGTTCCCCCTCACTGCGATGGCCTGCAAGTTGTGTGAAGTGCGAAAACCGCGCCGGTATTGTCCCGGAGTGAACGGAGAGATCTGTCCGCAGTGCTGCGGCAACGAGCGCGAGCGCACGGTGGATTGTCCGCTCGACTGCCCGTATCTGGTGGAATCGCGGGTACACGAGAAGCTGCCGGATATCGATGAAAACCAGATTCCGTATCGAGACCTGCCGATCAAGGAAGAGTTCGTTGAGAAGCACGCGCCGTTGATCACGATGCTGGCGCAGGCGATGTTCGGAGCCTGGCTTGAGACTCCGTCGATCGTGGACAACGACATCAAGGAAGCGCTGGATGCGATGGCGCGCACTTACAAGACCCGCGAGTCGGGCCTCATCTACGATACACATCCGTCCAACCCGTACGCCGATGCGATCGTTGCGCGATTGCAAGGGGCGGTGCAGGAGTTCGAACGCCGTGCACGCGAAGTGACCGGAATGACCGTGCTGCGCGACGCGGACGTACTGGGCGTGACCGTGTTCCTGCAACGAGTGGAGTTCAGCCATAACAACGGCAAGCCGCGCGGGCGCGCATTCCTGAGCTTTCTAGCGCAAAGCTTTCCGCCGGCCGAGCAGGAATCCAGTCTGATTCAAGCGTGATGCGAACGGGAGTCGCGATCTTCGCGCACGGGTCGGCTGTCGAGTCCGCTAACGAAGCGGTCCGAGAGGTAGTGCGGCAATTTCAGGCATTGTCGGGATTCGAGTTGGTGGAGCCTTCCTTTCTTGAACTTGGACAGCCGCCATTGGCCGGAGCGGTGGGCATACTGGTGGAGCGCGGAGCGGAACACGTCGTAGTGGTCCCCTACTTCCTTACCCTGGGGAAGCATCTCAAGCGCGATCTGCCGCGAATCGTGCAAGAGATCGCCGGCATCCATCCTGGTGTGAAATTCACTATTACCCCGCCGCTGGACGGACATCCGGCGCTTGCGCGGATTCTGTTGGACCGTGCGAATGAGGTTATATCGTGATCGCGAGATTGGTAGGCTGGCGCGACCTTGCCCCTGAGGTTCGTCACTTTAGCTTCGAAGTGACGGAGGCGGCGAGCTTTCCGTTCACACCGGGACAGTGGGTTTCGATGACGCGCGAGATCAAAGGCAAGGCGATCACACGCGCCTATTCGATCGCTTCGGTGCCCGCCGGCAATCAGTTCGACCTGTGTCTGAACCGCGTGCAGGATGGCGTCTTCTCGCCCTTCCTGTTCGACCTGACTGAGGGCGGCGAAGTGGACGTAAAAGGTCCATTCGGAACGTTCACCATGCGTCATCCCGATCGCGACATGTTGATGATCGCCACCGGAACCGGAGTGGCGCCGTTCCGATCGATGCTGGCGCAGTTTCTCGCGAACGGTGGCAGATCGCAGGCGCGGCTGCTGTTCGGTGTGCGGTACCCGGAGACGATCCTCTATCGCGACGACTTTGACCGGTGGGCGCTGCAGCACGAGAACTTCAGTTTCTGGCCGACTTTGTCGCGCCCGCCGCTTGATTGGAAAGGCCGCTCCGGCCACGTACAGGCGCATCTCGACGAGGCGCTCGAAGCGCGCCGCGATGTGGACGTCTATGTTTGCGGTCTAAAGGCCATGGTGGATGACGTTCGACAACGGTTGAAGGCCGCCGGGTTCGACCGCAAGCAGATCATCTACGAGAAGTACGATTAGCTACCATGACTCCTGGTACTATCTGGGTATGAGAGAGGGTGCTGGAGTCTGCTGACACGCGGTCGAGTCCTGTTGTTGGTAGCGGTCGCGGTGGTGTCGTTCGCTGTATCTGCCCTGCTGCTCACGCAGTCGATCCCGCCCCCGCTGCGTCCCGCGGATTTTCTGGTATCTGGCGCGGTGGCCACGTTTGTCACTCTGGGGGTGCTGTTCGTAATCGTGATTACGAGCTACATTCGCGATCCGGATACGTTCTATAAAAAGCGCCACAAGCGGTGAGGTTTGGCGCTCGCTCTTTAGTCCCAGGGATTCACGATCTCAACGCCCAATCCTTCAAAGTCGGACACATTGCGCGTGACGAGTAAAAGCTCACTTTCGATAGCTGTTGCTGCAATTTGTCCGTCGGGCACGCTCAAAGGTCTTCCTACTTGATGCCGATGTGCTTCAAGACGGCCCCACGTTTCCGCTACGGATCTGGTCACGGGCAATATGCGACCAGTGAACTGCACTGTCAGGGCCGTCTCCAGCCACCGTTCCAAATCGAATCGCCGGCGGCTCGGAGCCATCATCGTTATGCCTTTCCGAAGCTCGCCCAAACTGACGACACTTACAAATAGAGACTCTAACTCCCGATCCGCAATCCAATCGAGAGCTTTCGGCTCCGGTCGCGTGCGGACGAATTCCGAGAGGACGTTGGTGTCCAAAAGAAAGCGACTCATCAAAAGTCGACCGGGCGGCTGGGCGAGGAATTGCGCCTAATCTCAAGATCATCGCCAAGGCCGCGAAATGGCATGAAAGCTTCAATGAGAACTTGCCCGGTCGCGCTAGTTGAGGCGCCGGCCACGCTAACCTCGCGCGAAAGCACCTGTTGCGCGTACTCAGCAACGGACACGCCGTTAGCCCGGGCCAACCTGGATAGTGTCCGTTCGACTTCGGGCTGAAGGTCGATGGTGATCGTCATGTACCTACTCCCAGTCTAAGCCTGCGAAAAGCAGCCGAGTTCCAAGGACGCCGATGAAAGGATCACGCTCTCATTGTCATCTTCCCCGCCGACCGGTACGTCAGCGCCAAAGCGGTCAACGTCGGGTTCACGCTAGGATTCTGCGGCCACGCCGAAGCGCCGATCACATATAGATTGGGGACCGACCAGACCTGCATGTGTGTACTGACCACTGAGTTCTCAGGCGAGGTGCCCATGATCGCGCCGCCCTGGATGTGTGTCGACTGGTAGCGTGACGCGTCGTAGCGTTTGTATCCGGGGAACGCCGTGATCTCTTTTGCGCCCATCACCCGAGCGATCTCGACGGCTTTCTTCGACATCCATAGCGCCATTTGGCGCTCGTTGTCGGTCCAGTCGATTGTCATGCGAATGAGCGGATCGCCGTAACGGTCCTTATAGGTAGGGTCGAGGTCCATCACGTTCGCGCGATAGGAGAAGTGGTCGCCGTAAAAGGAGATGCGACCGGTTCGATCGTACCAGTGCATCGCCGCCTTCTTCCATTCGGAGCCCCAGGTGGCTTTGACAGACGCCGGTAGTACTCCGAAATTCGCCATCGGCCGGAAGCCATAGCAGACCGTGTAGATGATGCCGCCGCCGAGGAACGGCAGATCGGAATGGTCGATCACGTCTTCGTCGTAGTCGGCGATTGCCACGCCGGCCGAACCTGCGCCCATGAAGCGGTTGAGCGGCTTTTCGAAGAAGCACATCGCGGCCGGCAGCGAGACCTGGTGCGTCAGGTTGCGGCCCACGTTCGGTCCGCCGACTTTGGACAGCAGCAACAACCGCGTGTTGTTGATCGACCACGACGCGAGCACTACTGTGTTCGCGGGCTGCAGGAACTCTTCGCCTTTTGAATCGACATAGACGACCCCCCGCGCGAGGCCGCCTTCGACAATCACGCGCCGCACCCAGCAACCCGTGCGAACAGTGAAGTTCTTGCGTTTGGCGAGCACCGGCAGAAGCGTATTCGTCGGCTGTGCCTTCGCGCCGATCATGCAACCGTAGCGCTCGCAATAACCGCAGTAGACGCACCCGGCGCGCATCACGCCGTCGGGATTCTTGTGCGCGGTGGACAGCGTGGCGGCGGGCAGCGGATGCGGATGATAGCCCATCTTCTCCGTGGCCTGGCGGAACATCTCGGCGAGATACGGCCGCTTCATCGGCGGGGTCGGGTATTCGTGCGAACGCGGCCCTTCAAATACGTTTCCGCCCGCCATCTTTTTCCCATTCAGGTTGCCGGCTTTGCCGGACAGGCCCATCATTTGCTCGGCTTTCCAGTAATAGGGCTCGAGTTCCTGGTAGGTGATGCCCCAATCCTGGAGAGCGTGGCCTTCGGGCAGTCTTTTCTCTCCATAGCGTTCGCGATAGTGGCTGCGCAGCCGGAACGCTTCCGGCATGTATCGGTACGAGATGCCGCTCCAATGCTCGCCGCCGCCGCCGACGCCTGTACCCGGCAGGAACGATCCATACTGCCGCACCGGCAGCGCGCGGTCTTTGGTCGAATGCCGAACGGTGATGGTTTCGTGCCGGATATCCTGCATCATGCGGGCACGAATGGCGAAATCGAGCTCGTCCATGTCGTCGGCGTAATCGGCCGTTTTGCGCATGGGTCCACGTTCGAGCACGACCACCTGTCGCGACGCGGCTGTCAGTTCCTTGGCCATCAGCAGGCCCGTCCAGCCGCCCCCCACGATTACCGTATCGACTTCCGGGAGACGCTTCATGCCGCGTCTCCGTTCTCAGGTTCATCTTCACTCGGGGCGACTCGCCGGCCCATCACTTCGGCGAGGCTGAGCGGCCTGGGGCGGAACGCTTGGCCATGATGCGCATCGACGTCGTTCAGATAGCTCATGTGCGGACCCGGGAAGCCGATCAACTGCCACCCGATCTTGTCGACATTGCCGCCATGCATCGGGTCGCAAAACATACCCTCGATCGTATGCCGCCGCAGCAGTTCGAAGAAGACCGTCTTCTCAATCACGCGCAGGCGTGCGTCCTGTTCCGCGGGCGGCAGGGCATCGAATCCGCGTAACTCGGAGAGGCCCTGGCGGTAGATTTCACGCGGAGTGAGCGGCCCCTGATATCCAAGTTCGGCCGGGCCATCAACGAAAGGCTCGGCGCGATAGCGGTATTTGTCCTTTCCATACGCTGACCCCAGTTGCCGGTCAATATAGATGACTACACCGGCTTCCTTCGCCCCGGGACCGCTTTCATCGGAAGGAAAGATGCGCGCCACCGCGGCCGTGACGATCTGAGCTTCCTGTTCGGTGAAGAATCGCAGCGGAACGCGCACGGCGCCGTTCTGCGCTCTCAGCAGTTGAGGTCTGCCGGTGAGGGAATAGATAAGGAGTCCACCGCAGGTGACGGTGAGAAAATGACGTCGCCGCATCTTGCGGTTTCTCATGGTAACACCAGGCAGACTGATGGAGAATAGAAGTGACGGACGGTAGAATGCTGACGCTCGAAACGTTGCGGCAGGAGAAGCGGGCGGAGATTCTACGACTGGCAAGCCAGCACGGCTGCCGGAACGTACGGGTCTTCGGATCAGTCGCGACGGGGCACATCCGGGAGGGAAGCGATGTCGATCTCCTCGTCGATATGGACTCAGGCCGTACCGTCTTCGATTTGGCTGGATTTCTTGGAGATGTGCGGGAGCTATTGGGCACCAACGTCGATGTTGTGGAGAGCAGGTCGATACATCCTTACATTAAGGACCGTGTGCTTGGGGAAGCGGTGAGCCTGTGATGCCATGGGTTTGAAGGACTCGCGGCTCTATCTTATCCACATCCGGGAATGCTGCGAGAGAATCCTCGACTACACCGCTGGGATTGAGGAGACTTGGCCCAGTGTTCCCGTTGTATATGACGCTGTTTGCCGCAATCTTGAGATCATGGGTGAGGCAGCGCGGCAGCTGGACGCGGACTTCCGGGCGGCCCATCCGGAAATTCCATGGCGTGAGATGGGCGACGTACGCAACATCCTGATTCACGGATACTATCGGGTGTCCGGCGAGATTCTGCGAGAGATCGTGCGAGAGGAGATTCAGCCACTCGTTGAATGTGTAAGGAAGATACTCGAGAGCAAACAAGACTGAGCGGAATGCGAGTGGCGAGGAATTGACGTTGAATCCGTGTGCATTCGTTCCCTTCTGAGTGGGGTCTGCATTCAGGCCGGTGTTCAAGCCTGGATGCCTAACGTGAAACCGGGGTGTATACTGAAAGAGGTTGCGAACGAAGGAGTCGGCGTAAGCCGACTTTTTTATTGGTCGGCGCTTTTCGAATCAGCGCGCGGCGCAGTTTTGAGTCGATGACGAACGCGTTTACGGACAAAGTCACGGAAATTGTCGAACGCGCGGGCCGCCACGACAGCATCGAAGCTGTCGAAGTGCAATGGCTCGGCGCAGGGCGAAATCGGCTTCTGCGCATCTATATTGATAAGCCGGGCGGCGTAACGCATGCCGATTGTGAGATGATTTCGCAGTACGTCAGCACTGTCCTCGATACAGAGGATTTGGTGCCGGGCGGCAGCTACACGCTGGAAGTCAGCTCGCCGGGGGTAGAGCGCAAGCTGACACGGCCTCGAGATTTTGAACGGTTTGTGGGACAAAAGGTCAAAGTGGTGTTGCGGGAACCGGTCGACAATCGAAAAGTATGGGACGGCACACTAGCCGCCTTCGATGGATCGGTGATCACGTTGGCGCCTGAGGGTCGCGATCCTATCGGCTTTCCCCTTAGTACGGTGGAACGCGCGAATCTGAAGTTCGAGTGGTAATCCCGGAGAAAATGCTGTTGAAGAGGTAACGGACGCTTGCCATCCATCTATCAGTCGATTGAAATTCTCGGTAAGGAAAAGGGCATAGATCCGCAGGTCATTCTCGACGCGGTGAAGGATGCGCTGCTGGTAGCGGCACGCAAACACTTCCGCACGAACGAGGACATGGCCGTGGACTTTGACTCCAAAGGCGGCATTCAACTGTTCCTGGTGAAGCGCGTAGCGGAAAGCGTCGCCGATCCTTTGAACGAACTCACGCTCGACCAGGCCGTGCGGATCGATCCGCAGGCGCAAATCGGCGGCACCGTCCGTATTCCGCGCAATGCCGACGCTCTCGGCCGCATCTCCGCGCAAACCGCCAAGCAGGTCATCCTGCAGAAGGTTCGCGAGGCCGAGCGCGAAACCATTTACTCCGAGTTTTCCGGCCGCGTCGGCGAACTTGTCAACTGCACCGTCAAGCGGATCGAAGCGCAAGACATGGTGGTGGACCTCGGCAAAACTGAAGCGCGCCTCCCCAAGAAGGAACAGTCCAAGCTCGAATCGTTTTCGGTGGGCGACCGCATCCGCTGCGTAATCAAAAGCGTGGAAAAGACCGGAAAGAACGCCGGCGTTATTGTTTCGCGCGGAGATGCACAATTGGTGGTGCGCCTGTTTGAGCAGGAAGTACCCGAAATCTACGACAACACCGTCGTAATTAAAGGGTGCGCGCGCGAAGCCGGCGAGCGCACAAAAATCGCGGTGTGGAGCCGCGACCGCGACGTGGACAGTGTCGGCGCCTGCGTCGGCATGAAGGGCATGCGCGTACAATCGATCATTCGCGAATTGCGCGGAGAAAAGATCGACATCATCGAATACTCCGAAGACGCGGTGGCCTTTGCCACCCATGCGCTCAGCCCGGCCAAGATCACCCGCGTAGCCATTGTCTCGGCGCAGGACCGTCACATGGAAGTGATCGTGGAAGATTCTCAGTTGTCGCTCGCTATCGGCAAGAAGGGCCAGAACGTTCGTCTGGCAGCGAAACTGCTCGGCTGGCGCATCGATATCAAGAGCGAAGAAGAGAAGCGCCAGGAAGTGGAGTCGGCTATGGCCGCGCTGGTCGTACCCGGCGCGCCGGCCTCAGTCCTCGGCGATTATGGGTTGGACGACAGTGTACTAGACACGCTATTTCAGGCCGGGGTCACCACTGTTGAACGTCTCGGCGAAATGACACCGGAAGAGCTTGAGCAAGTGCCGGGTATGACGCCCGTTCTGGTTGAGCTGATTCAGAATGCCGTTCATCACTATTACTCGCAATTTGAGGAAAGTGAACAGGATGGACATGCGCATGCGGCGCCTGAAGAGGGCACCGGCGGCGGCCCTACGGAAGCCGTTAAAGATGAGCATCTTGCCGCTGTTCCAGCGGCATCCAATGAACTTTCCACGGAAAATGAATCTGGTAGGATAGAGACTCCGGTGGAAGGAGCGGAAGGGTAGTCGTCTGCTCGCGGAGCAAGAAGTTCGGTTATTTATGAGTAAGATTCGAATCAACGAGCTGGCACGGGAACTCGAGGTGAAGCCCGGTAGGATCATCGACGTGTTGCCCGAACTCGGAGTATCGGACAAGAAGACGCATTCCAGCTCGCTGGACGATGATTTGGCGAACGCTATCCGCAAGCACTTCGGCTTTCCCCCGGTGACTACATACCACGACGCGTTTGCGTCCTATCAGCCGTCAACCGGCGCTGAGCAGACGGCTGAAGTCCAGAGTGCGACCGCTACGGTGGAAGCTCCGCCTGCGCTCGAACGGCCGCGGCCCATCATGCCGCCGCTCGCGGGTCATCGCCCGTTGATGCCGCCGCTCGCCCGGACCGAACCTGAAAAATCCGCTCCGCCAGTAGCCGAACCTCCTGCTCCCCTTGCCGCTCCTGCTGAGCCGGAACCGGTTGCGGAGGCAACACCCGAGTCTGAACCGGCAACTCCAGCGATGCCCCCATCGCCGGGTCCAGTCGCGGCGCCTGCTCCGGCCATGCCTGCTGCACCGGGGGCGCCGGCCGCTCCTGCGGCTCCATTAGCGGCTGCGCCCGCCGCGCCTGCCGCTCCGGCTGAAGAACCGAAACCGCGCGTTGCGCCGTTGCGCCCGCCGTTGGCTGCGCGCCCGACCCCAGGCGTCGCCGCACCTTTACCCCGTCCTGCCGCTCCTTCCATGCCGGCTTCGCCTGCCCCCCCTGCCGCAGTTCATGCTCCGGGGCCGCGGCCACCGCGCCCGGTTCCGCCACCGCCTCCACAAGCCGCCGCGCCCGGGGCGCCCGCACCTCCTGCGCCGCGCCCACAAGGTCCGCGGCCCGGTCAAATTCTCTCGGGTCCCCGGCAGCCGTTGCCGGGCGGACCGGCTCAGCAAGAGGTTCGTCCCCCTGCTCCCGGCATGCCGCCGCCCCCTCCGCCGCGCCCGCAGGTTCCCAAGACTCCACCGCCGGCCGTGGTGGCGCCTGGTGGTCCGCAACAGCCTTCTCGTCCTACCGTAGTAGGACAGCCTCCACCGCGACCTGTGGTTCCACCACGCCCGGAAATGGTCGCCCGTCTGCAGCAGCAAACCCGTGCCGCCACACCGGGTCAACCGGCCGCTCCCCGGCCCGGTGCGCCACAGGCGCGGCAGGCGCCAGTTCCTGGTCAACCGATTTATCGCGGACCAATTCGTCCGGGCCAACCGATTGTTCGCGGCCCAGGCATGCCCGGCGTCCCGGTACCCGGCGGTGGTCCGGGTGGGCTTGGCCGTCCGCAGCGTGGCCGGGGAATGCATCCCACGACGCCGCTACCGCCGGAACCGACTCCAGCCCCCACCGACACTCGCCGCCATCCCACCAAACCGGGTGCTCGCGCAGCGGCTCGTGAGCGTGAGATTGAAGAAGGTAAGCTCCAACCGATGGGGCGCCAGCGGGAAGAACCCGTGGTCGCCTCGAATCGGGAAATCACCATTGGCGAAGGCATTACCGTCAAGGAACTCGCTGAAAAGCTTGGACTTAAATCTTCACTGGTCATCAAGAAACTGGTCGATCGCAAGATCTTCGCCACCATCAACCAGACGCTCGACCTGAAGCTGGCCGAGGACATTGCCAAATCCTTCGGCGCCACCTCCTCACGGATGAGTTTCGAGGAGGAGTCGAGCTGGGAAGTTGAAATGGCGGAAGAGTCGGGAGATTTGTTATCCCGCGCTCCTGTTGTCACCGTCATGGGTCACGTCGACCACGGTAAGACGTCGCTACTCGACTCTATCCGCCAGGCTGAAGTTGCCGCACACGAAGCCGGCGGCATCACCCAGCACATCGGCGCCTACCAGATCCGGCACAACGACCGGAACATTGTCTTCATCGATACTCCCGGTCACGAAGCGTTCACCCGCATGCGTGCTCGCGGCGCCAAGGTCACCGATATCGTTGTCCTTGTGGTGGCCGCCGACGACGGCGTGATGCCGCAGACGCTCGAAGCGATTGACCATGCTCGGGCGGCCAAGGTCCCGATTGTGGTGGCGATCAACAAGATCGACAAGCCCGACGCTCAGCCAGACCGGATTAAGCAGCAGCTATCCGATCGCGGCCTCCTCGCCGAAGACTGGGGCGGCGACACCGTCATGGTGCCCGTCTCCGCTAAAGCTAAGCAGAATCTCGACTTACTTCTCGAGATGATCCTGCTGGTGGCCGACATGCAGAACCTGAAGGCAAATCCCACCCGGCCGGCGATCTGTACGGTTCTCGAAGCGAAACTCGACCGGGGCCGCGGCCCGGTCGCAACTGTCCTGGTCCGCAACGGCACGCTACGCGTGGGCGACTTCTTCATCTGCGGTACGGTGTTCAGCCGCGTCCGCGCCCTTGTTAGCGACCGTGGCGATCAGATCAAGGACGCCGAACCTTCTACACCTGTAGAAGTACTCGGTTTGGACTCACTTCCCGAGGTGGGTGAAACCCTTCAGGTGATCACCGATACCGCCAAGGCGAAGCAGATCGTTATGTTCCGCGAGCAGAAGCAGCGCGAAACGCAGCTCGCCAAATCGAATCGCCTCACGCTTGAAACGTTGCACCAGCAGTTGCGTGAGGGTGAGACCAAGGAACTGAACCTGATCATCAAAGCTGACGTCGGCGGCTCCGCCGAGGTGCTCAGCGAGATGCTGCAAAAGCTCTCCACTGACAAGGTCCGCATCAAGGTGCTCCATACGGGTGTCGGCGCCATTACCGAAACCGACGTCTTGCTGGCGTCTGCCTCCGATGCGATCGTGATCGGCTTCAATGTCCGCCCCGAGCGGAACGCTAGTGCGATTGCCGAGCAGGAGAACGTCGACATACGTCTGCACACAATCATCTATGAGCTGACTCAGGAGATGAAGCAGGCAATGATCGGTATGCTTGAGCCCGTCTTCAAGGAAGTCTACAAAGGCCGCGCCGAGGTACGGGATGTATTCCGGATCACGAAGGTCGGCACTGTTGCGGGTTGCTACGTTCTTGACGGGGTTATTAACCGTGGCTCCGAAGTGCGGGTGCTCCGCGACAACATCGTGGTCCATACCGGCAAGATCGACGGTTTGAAGCGCTTCAAGGACGATGTCAGCGAAGTGAAGTCCGGCTTTGAATGCGGTATTTCACTGGCCAACTACAACGACATCAAGTCCGGCGATGTCTTCGAAGTCTTTACAACTCAGAAGGTTGCCAGCGAAGCTCTAGTCTAGCCCGATGCCCGCAATCGGGGTACTCACAATGGAGTTGCGCATCGAGCATGCGCATTCTCTCAAAGAAAAACGCCACGTGGTGAAGTCGCTCAAAGAGCGTCTCCGGCATCACCACAATATCGCCATCGCCGAGATCGATTACCAGGACTTGTGGCAAAGTTCGCTTATCTCGGCGGTAACCGTTTCGTCCAGCCGGCAATTGGCGGAGCAGGTTCTGCAGGCTGTAGAGCGAGACGCGGTGAAAGAAGTAGGGTCGATGCTAATCAACACCACTTTGGAGTGGGTGGAGTAATCAGTCCTCCGCGCGGTATCATAAGCTCAGACACTGTGGATACCCGCCGTAATGAGCGTGTTGCTGAATCCCTCCGCAACGAACTCGAAGAAATCTTGAATTACGAACTTAGCGATCCGCGGATTGGGTCCGTCGCAGTTACTGAAGTCCTCATCTCACCCGACCTCAAGAAGGCGCACGTACGCCTCGCCATTCAGGGAAACCCGGAACAGCAAGAAGCCTCGCTCGAAGCCATTGAGAATGCAAAGGGTTACGTCAGACACCTGATTGCCGGGCGCATCGACCTTTTCCGCACGCCTGACCTTTATTTCGACTCCGATCTCGCGCCGAATCTCCGGGGCCGCGAATCCGCACTCCTTCGTCGCATTCGCAAGGGCCGACCCCGTCCAGGCACCGAAAAAAATGACCTGGAGTGATACAGTCATGCGCAAGTGTGTGTTACCTTTGTGGTTAACCGTTTGGGCTGTGCAGGCCGGGGAACCACTCCGGATCGAATCGAGCCTCGACGCGATGGGCTCCACCTACACAATCGTGGCTTATCACCACGATCGAAAGGTCCTGGAAGCTGCGGTGGACGAAGCCTTTGAGGAGGTTCGCCGCCTGGACGATTTACTGAGCAATTATAAATCGCGAAGCGAGTGGAGCAAGATGAATCGGGAAGCGGCGGAGCAGGCCGTCCGGGTCGACCCGGAATTGTTCGACCTGTTGGCGGATTGCGTCAACTACAGCCGTCAAACCGAAGGCGCTTTCGACATCTCTGTCGGACCACTTGTGAAAGTCTGGGGCTTCTATAAAGGCACTGGGCATTTGCCTCATCGCGCCGAAATTCGCGGTGCCCTCACCAGGGTCGGTTATCAGAACATCGGTTTGAACAGTGAGAACAAGACTGTCCGCTTTGCCAAGTCGGGTATGGAACTTGATCCTGGCGGCATCGGTAAAGGTTACGCCGTAGACCGCGTAGTAGAGATTTTGCGCAAAAAGGGCATCAATTCGGCTCTCGTTTCGGCGGGGGGTAGCAGTATCTATGGTATCGGCAGCCCTCCGGGCGAGTCTAACGGGTGGAAAGTGAAAATCCGGCACCCGAAGATTCGCGATGAGTATGTAGCGGAACTGCGGCTAAACAACCGTTCGATGTCGACTTCCGGCACGTCCGAAAAGTTCTTTGTCTCGGGTGGCAAGACTTACAGTCACATTTTCGATCCGCGGACCGGCTATCCCGCTGTTGGGATGCTGTCGGTTTCGGTAACAGCCCCCAGGACGATCGACACCGAGGCGTGGACCAAGCCTCTCTTTATCCTGGGGCGCCAGTGGGCGTCCACACATTTGCCCAAAGACTTTAAGGCTTTCTTCTGCGAGGATAAACCAGACACCCCATGCGCGTGGCTCCAATGAACAGCCGTTTCCTCGACGCCTGCCGGCGCCGGCCCACCGACGTTCGTCCTGTGTGGTTTATGCGCCAGGCCGGTCGGTATATGAAGCAGTACCGCGAAATCCGTGCCCATCACCACATACTCGAAATCTGCCGCCGCCCGGATCTCGCCGCCACCGTCACGCTCCAACCCGTTGAGGCGCTCGACGTCGACGCTGCCATCATCTTTGCGGATCTGCTGCTACCTATCGAACCAATGGGCCTGAAGCTTGATTTCGTCGCCGGGGAAGGTCCGGTGATCGATAACCCGGTTCGCACGTCTTCCGACATTGACTCCCTGTCGATCTCCAACACCGACGAACTCGGTTACGTCGGTGAGGCGATCCAGATGACCGTGAAGGCCCTCGCCGGGCGCGTTCCCGTCATCGGCTTCGTGGGCGCCCCGTTCACCATGGCGAGCTACATGATCGAGGGCGGTCCGTCGCGTTCCTTTCTGAAAACAAAGCAGATGATGTACCGTGACGAGACCCTTTGGCGCCGCCTCATGGGCAAACTCGTCGACGTGCTCGGGCCCTATGCCCTGCTGCAGGTCGCCTCCGGCGCTCGCGCTATCCAGGTGTTCGATTCCTGGGTCGGCGCCCTCGGTTCCGACGACTACGTCCGCTACGTCGCTCCCTATTCCCGCGCCTTGATCGAACGTATTCGCACTTCCGGCGTACCTGTTATCCACTTTGGCACCGGCTGTTCCGGCTACTTCCGCGAACTCCACGCCGCCGGGGGCGACGTCCTTGGTGTCGACTGGCGCATTAACATCGATACCGCCTGGATGGACATTTCCTACCGCTCCGCTATCCAGGGCAACCTCGACCCGGCCGTCCTGTTCGCGCCCTTGCCCGAACTGAAACAACGCGTCCACGAGCTTCTCAAGCGTACGGGCACTCGCCCCGGTCATATCTTCAACCTCGGCCATGGCATCCTTCCGGAAACCCCGGTCGATCACGTCAAAGCCGTAGTCAATTTTGTCCGTGAGTTCCGGCCCTAATCCGTTTGTCATCGGCGGTGGTATTTCTGGCCTAAGCGCCACATACTACCTCGAAAGATCCGGCATCACCGCTACGCTCGTCGAGCGTGCGCCTCGTCTCGGCGGCGTCATTACCACAGAAGTGGTAGAAGGATGCGTGATTGAGGGCGGGCCCGACAGTTTCCTCGCCGCCAAGCCTTGGGCGATGGATCTGATTCGCGAACTCGGCCTCGACACTGACGTAATCGCTTCGAATGACGACCGGCGCGTCACCTACATCTGGAAAGGTGGCCGCCTCGTTCCCCTTCCTGACGGGCTGATGATGATGGTGCCGACCAAGATCATGCCGGTCGCTGTATCGTCGCTGCTCGGCTGGGGCACGAAGATCAAAATGGGGCTCGAGTACTTCCATAAGCCCGGCGAAGGTGCAGGCCGCGACCGTTCCGTCGCCGATTTCGTCGCTGAACACTACGGGCAGGAAGCGGTCGACTACTTGGCGGAACCTCTGCTGGCCGGAGTATACGGCGGCGACCCAAGCCGCCTCTCCATCGTGAGCACCCTGCCCCGCTTCGCCGAAATGGAACAGCGCTTCGGCAGCCTGACGAGGGGTGTTTTGGCCGCTCGGCGTCAGACGAATAGTAATGGCAGCCCTGGTGGTGGTGCGCTCTTCAAAACTCTCAAAGGCGGCTTGGGCCAACTGGTGGATGCCATCCGCCCATTCGTAAAGCAGGTCCGTACAGCCAACGTTGAGGCGGTTGAGCGGGGCAGAATCCGAGTGGACGGCCAGTGGGCCGATGCCTCGCACGTGGTGCTGGCCTGCCCCGCCCACGAAGCCGCGCGCCT
Organism: Bryobacterales bacterium; assembly: GCA_020846745.1. GTDB lineage: Bacteria > Acidobacteriota > Terriglobia > Bryobacterales > Bryobacteraceae > JADLDI01. The sequence continues at coordinate 365,044 of JADLDI010000032.1, forward strand.
GGTATCCGGAGTGGACGCCCGCTTGGCCGAACTCCTGGCAGGCGTCGAGTACGCCTCCTCGATGACGGTCGCATTCGGCTATCGCCGCCAGAACCTCCACCATCCGCTCAATGGCTTTGGTTTCCTGGTGCCGAAACGCGAACGCAACGCCTTGGTCGCCTGCACCTGGGTCGGCACCAAGTTTCCATTCCGCGTTCCCGACAGCCACGCCGTCCTCCGCTGCTTTGCTCAAGACGGTGCGGACGTCGACGAACTCCGCCGCGACCTCGAACGCATCATGGGCTTCAAAGCGGAACCGGCGTTTACCAGAGTCTCCCGCTGGCCCCGCTCCATGGCCCAGTACACCGTTGGTCACGCTCAACGGGTCGAAGAGATCAAAACCCGTGTCGCCCGCCACCCCTGGCTGCATCTTGCGGGGAACGCTTACGAAGGCATCGGCATCCCCGACTGCATCCGCATGGGCCGCGATGCGGCCGCGAAGATCGCGAAGAGCGGACAGTGAGCGTCCTGCGAAGTTAATCCTTACTTTGCCCGGTAAGCCAGCTTCCCACCCACCCACGTTTCCGCGACCTTCACATTCCGGATCTCCGCGGGCGCGATCTTGGTAATATCCTGGTCGAGCACCACGAAATCCGCCAGGTACTTCGGCAGCAGCTTGCCTTTATAGCTCTCTTCGTAGGCTGCGTATGCCCCGCCGTACGTATACGCCCGTAAGGCCTCGTCTACTGTGATCTTCTGCTCCGGCACCCAGCCGTTGGGATGCTTGCCGTCGAGCGTTTGGCGTGTGACGGCCGCCCAGATTCCTTCCATGACGTTCGGAGGCGCCACGGACCAGTCGGACCCGAATGCCAGGACCACCTTCGCATCGAGCAGCGAGCGGAAGGCATACGACGTCTTGGCCCGCTCGGGACCGATCCGCTTCTCCGCCCATCGCCCGTCATCGGCCAAGTGGTAGGGCTGCATCGACGCAATCACGCCCAATTGCGCGAACCGCGGAATGTCTTCGGGCCGCAGATGCTGTGCGTGTTCGATGCGCGCGCGCTGCGCGCCGGGGCCGGCGAATTTCGCCACCCGCTCTAAAGTGTCGAGGACGAGTCTGTTCCCGCGGTCGCCGATCGCGTGAATGGCGACATGAAGGCCCAACATGTAGCTCACGGATGCACGGTCGTACAACTGCTCCGGCAATGTGACAATCAGGCCGCGATCGTTCGGTGCGTCCGTGTACGGTTGTTCAAACGCCGCGGTGTGCGAACCGAGTGAACCATCGACGAAGCCTTTGAGCAGCCCCCACCGAAGCCAACGGTCGCCGAGATTGCCGTTGTCCCGCAAAATCATCTGGTTCAATGTGCGGTGCTCAGCGAGTTGCGCGGCGGCGTACACGCGAAGTTTCAATTGATCGCTGAAGCCCTGAAAGGTTTGGACATCGGTGTACGAGCCCATGTGATGCGCGGTGGTGACGCCGAACGACAGTAGATGCTGCATGGCCAGTTCAATAGCCTTGCGGCGCTCGCCTTCAGTCGGGGCAGGCGCCAGATCGGCGATGAATTCCATGGCATTGTCTTTCAGGACGCCGGTTGGTTCCCCTTTCGCGTCCTTCACGATAGTTCCGCCGGGCACTTCACGTGTTCGCGCGGAAACACCGGCAGCTTTCAGCGCCGCCGTATTGGCAAGGCCCATATGCCCGTCGAGCCGCGATACCCAAACCGGATTCTTCGGGGTGACCGCGTCGATCCACTCGCGGGCGGGTAGTTCGCCGCCCCAGTTCTCGTGATCCCAGTCGCCGCCGGTGATCCAAGCTCCAGGGGGAAGCCTGGCAGCGAACTGCGCGATGCGGTCGACAAACTCCTTCTTCGTCTTCGCGTCGCGTAACTGCACGCCCATTAGCCTGAATCCGCCACTGATAAGGTGTACGTGCGAGTCGGTGAAGCCGGGGACGATCAGCCTTCCTTTCGCATCGATCACCTGCGGTGCAGCTGCGCTTGGCGAAACATTCAACTGTGCCACCAAATCGTGCGAAATGCCCATCGAATCGGCCCAGGGTATCCGCTGGTCGCCCGTCCAAATGCGGGCGTTGCGCACAATCAAATCGAGCGGCTGTGCAAACGCACCTGTAGCTATCAAGAAAAGGAGGAGGTTTCTCACTAACACCTACTTCATCGGCGAATACGGCGTCACGTCCATGAACACCGATTCCGCCTTCTGCACGATCGGACCACTCGCTTCGGACTCACCCTTCACCTTCAGCCATTCCGGATCTTCGCGGAAAGCCTTCCACGACGCGTCCGCGGCCGCGCGGCTCTTATGCTTCAGTACATAGATCAGTGTGTTCGACTTCTTCGGGTCATCCGTGGGCACCCAGTACATCATGTTCTTCATGCCATGCTTTTCGAACAGCTTGATGGTGTGATTCTTAAACCGGGCGTGCAAAACATCCAAGCGTCCCGGATGGGTGGTATATGTGCGTAGTTCGTAGACTTCGGCTTGCATCAGCGTTAGCGTAGCAAGCAGCAGGAGAAAGAGGCGAGCCATAGCCTATAGGATAAGCGCTCAGGCGCTCGTCTGCTGCGTGTTGGCGGCGTTCGTCAGAACTTTGTAGGAAGTCAGCGCCACGCCCGCTTCCTCAATCGCCTTCTTCACCGCCGGCGACATCAGCGCCTCCAATTCGGTCTGACGCGACTGCTTCAATCGCGTCTTTGCTTTCGATAGCTCATCGCGGCAAAACCCGGGATGCACCATCAGCTCTGTCAACCCCTCGGGCAGCGCCTTGATCATCGATACCAACTCCGGCGTGTCCAGCTTTCCGGTCTGCCGGAATCCGGTGAAATGATCGGTCATGCGGCACCCGCCCGCCTGCAAAATCCGTACCGACCAATAGCCCGCATGAGGCAGCGGCCGCCTCACCCACGGGATGCCGTACTGCTTCGACATCTTCACCACCGCTCGCGCCACCTTGGGCAACACGTGCGTGTGCTTGTGCGTGTCGATGTGCGTCGGCTTAATGCCCGCGTCCAGCACGCGGCGGATCTGTAAATCGAACTCGCGCTCGATATCCAGCGAATTGTCCCAGATCAATTGATAAGGTGAACCAGGCAACGCTTTCGCCGGACGGCTGAGCGCCCGCTCGCCAACCAGCACCAGATGAATTCCTACATCCAGCGAAGGGAAGTCCTTTGCGAGAAGAAGCGCCTGGTGGAACGCCCCACCTACCGCCATCATCGTCGCGGCCGTAAGAATCCCCTGCCGGTGCGCTTCGATGATCCCCTCATTCACATCGCGGGTGAACCCGAAGTCGTCGGCATTTACAATCAACTGTCGCATTCTGTCGCCTTTACCAGTGTGACCGATTGCCAGGGTCGTTGGTGAGAACCGAACATTGGTGCCGCGTCCGGGTGCAGAGGATTCAGCAGTAAGTTCCAGGTGGCGGGAACCAGCACGGACGGGACGATCAATAGGGCGGTCCGGCCGGCTGCGAGCCACTGATCGCCTGCCTTTCTTGTTCGCTCCAGGTCGAGCCGCCAGCCCGGTCCCAAGTCGCCGGTGGAAACCGGCTCGCGTGAAATGCTGTCAGGGACGTCGATCTCCAGGTAATGAAAGTTGGCGGGCGGGTCTTCAACGTCTACCTCCAGATGCACCAGCACCTCAACCAGCGCTGTCGCGGGATTTGGTGCGCAATAGACAACGGGCCGGCCGCGCGTGTGCCAGCGTCCCGATGCCCGGTATCCGCCAACTCCGTCTAGCGTCCGATGGTTGCTGATGCGCCAGACGGTCAAGCAAACATCCCGTAATCGATGCGCGCGAGCATCTCCTCCACCACGCGCGCGCCGACATCGGTGGCCAGCATCGCAAGGGGTGTCCTGCCGCCCAACTGCCGCATCGGGCGGCGCAACCATCGCCACGACTTCTCTACGTCGCCAAACACCTGCTCAGCGGTGGCGGCGATGCGCGCCACACGAACCGCGCGGTCCGACTCTTCGCGAATTTGCCAGATCTCCGCAGAAGGTGCACCGAGTAGGTGAATTCGTTTCGCAGTATGCTGATTTCAAATAACTTAGGAGTTAGAAGCAAGAAGTCAGGAGACAGAAGGTGACGACTACGCGGCGTTGTTGAGGATGGGGGGCGCGTTGACGCCGCAGCAGCGCTTGTACTTTTGGCCGGAGCCGCAGGGGCAGGGGGTGTTGCGGCCGACTTGCGGAGGCTGTGGGGGTTTCGTCTCGCAA